>NZ_BLZO01000085.1 GCF_014132355.1 Okeania sp. KiyG1 | reverse complement strand
AGTGTGGGAAGTGTGGGGAGATCGAGACACCTAGTCTGGCAAGTTTACGAACAAAAATTGATTGGTTTCGGTGGCGAGAGGGAGAATATATTAATTTGCCAATAGACAAACAGGGTATTATTAAAAGCGAAATTTTTCCTGGTTTATGGTGATCGCTTTCTAATTTAATTTCAGGTAATTTACTAGAAGTACAGTCGGAGTTACAAAAAGGTTTAAAAACATCCGAACATCAGGAATTCTTAGCACAGTTATAGCGCTATGGGCAAGTTATAAGTAAAAAGTCAAAAGTCAAAAGTCAAAAGTAATCTCTGATATCAAGTCTGATTAATTAGCCATAATAAAAATGTTTTCTCTGATAAATTATCCCTATTCCCTATTCCCTATTCCCTATTCCCTAAAAATGAATTTCTTGCTTTTGCTCCTAAAATTTATTATACATGAATCATCAATATAAACTTGATTTCTACCAGCATTTTTAGCATCATATAGAGCCATATCTGCTGCTTCTAGTAATATTTTAGGATTAGACTCAGTACAACAGTGACCATTTGCCACCCCTAAACTACTTGTCACCCACTTACTCACTGGCGAAGCTGTATGGGGAATTCTTAAAGCTTCAATTTGTCTTCTAATATCTTCTGCAACCTTCAGCGCTCCTTCTATAGGAGTATTTGGCAGTACAACCACAAACTCTTCACCTCCATATCTAGCAACAAAATCTCCTGCTCGTTTCACTGCTGCACTAATAGTTTGAGCCACCTGTTGCAAACATTTGTCTCCCTGCTGATGACCGTAAGTATCGTTGTACGGTTTAAAATAATCTATATCCACCATAATTATTGACATAGGAGCATTATCCCGTCTTAGTCTTTTCCATTCTTGGTCTAGTTTTTCTTCAAAGTGGCGACGGTTACAAATTCCTGTCAAACCATCAATATAAGCTATTTTCTCTAATTCTTGATTTAGTTTTTCTAAACGATGATAAAGTTGAGCTTGTTGAATAGCGATCGCTATCTGAGTTGCCAAGCGCTTCAATAGATCGGTGTCTGAGATTCGCCATTGTCGTTTATAAGTACATTGATGAGCTACTATTAATCCCCATGCAGTAATTTCCGAACCTTGTTTTTCCCCTTCTTGCTTAATTAAAATTGGCAATACCATACTTGCTTTAACTTGAAACTGTTTGAGTAGATCGACATGGCATTTGTTTACATTTGGATCTTCAACATCTTCTACTATACTAATATAACCTTGTTTATAGCGTTCTATAATATCTGTATTTGGGAAACATGGATCGTCAATAATTTCACCTAAAATTGGATTACTACCTGCTGCTACAGATTCTTTTTCTACGATACCTTTTCCATTTTCCAAAAAACGATAAATTAAGACGCGGTCGCACTCCAAAAAAAACCTTACTGAATCTACTGTAGTCTCTAATATTTCATCCAAATTTAAAGATTGATGAATTCGGTCTAGAATGAGTCCTAATAAACGCTCTTTTTCTCTAAGTTCCTCCACAGCTAACTCTGCTTTTTTACGATCTGTAATATCCAGCACTGTGCCAAATACGCCTATAGGTTCTGAGTTATTATCTACAACTAAAGTAGCCTGAATATAAATATACCTTAATGTACCATCTGGTCGAATGATTTCATATTCACATTCACAACTTTCTGCCTTTTCTAAGATGAAAATCACATTTTGATCCCATAATTGTTGGCTTTCGAGAGTAAACATTTCCAGCCATTCTGAATAAGTTGGTTCTGTTGTGCTATGGTTGAGACCAAAAATGCGAAATACTTCATCTGACCAAGTGATTTTTTGCGTCTTTAAGTCGTATTCCCAGTTTCCTAAATGAGCAATTTTTTGTGCTTCTTGTAGCTTCGCTTTGCTTTCTTTTAAAGCGTTTAAACTTTGACTCTTCTCATGAGTGTAGCGAATTATTCGATTTAATGTATATTCGTTAATTTCTGATTTATTCAAGTAATCTGCTACTCCTTTATTCATTAAATCCATCTCTAATTCTTGATTTTCTGTCTCTGTGAGTAATACAATTGGGGTTTTGCAACCTAGATTAATTGCTGTTTTCACTGTTTCTAATCCTTTTGTTTCTCCCAAATGATAGTCAAACAAACAAATATCATGTTGATTTTTTTCATTACTGTTAATCCTGTTTCATAAGTATTTTCCCAGTCTAGTAATATTTTTGGTGATTCTACCTGTGACAGCAAGTCATAAATCATAACAAAATCGTCTTGATTATCTTCTATTAAAAGGACTTTAATTAAATTTTTATTCATCGAAAAAATTAGTTTTTACAATTTTTTTAACAATATGAGCATTTAAAAGTTAATAAAAAATTATATTTTATCTTGACTAGAAAACTGGAAAAAGTCGCAGCTTGAGTTTCAGTTATATCATCAAGACCAAGTAATATCATGTCCAGTTGAATACTTACACTTTGGAGGAAGGAAGGCAGAAGGGAAGAAAAGATTTGAAGGGAAAAAGTCTTTTTCTCGTTAATTATCCGGACATGATATCAAATCAGATCGGGTTCGGTATAAAAAATTTTTCATCTTCAGTAAATGTACAAATCTTTCGCGCATTCTCTTCCCTCCTGACTCGGTCCTTCCCCTCCCCTCCTGGGAGGGGTTAGGGTGGGTTGGAAGGGGTAGGGGCGAGGGGTGGGTTGACTCCTAAATTAACTATCTAATTATACCGATGCTACCGGATTTGATATGATATAAGCTTGTTGTTGTGGTAGCAAATATGATTTGCTTGAAGTCTTTAATAATCATTGTTTGACTTTTAACTGCCGACTGTACATTTTAGATTATCTACTTTTTTCTAGTTATTATGGTGACTTATGAATGAAGGTACTGGTGATTTTTTGATCCTTATAAAGTGAGTCATTGAACTTTAATAGGGTGAGTGAGTCAACTCACTTCGAGTGAAGTAGATAAGTAAACTGTTGTGATAAGCATCATATTCTTCTCTATCTTGAATATATTTTTTATTTTTTATTTTTTATTTCTCGGCATTGCATAATTGCGAGATGATTTTGTCACCAGAGCAGAAACCATAATACCCGTGTCCGGTGTGTCTCCCTGTCCCCGTGGAGTGCCGAAATCATCCCAGTATTCAGCAACGCCTATTTCTCTAGATGGGGTGATGGGCACTTTCTCTGTGTCAAGTCAAATATTCGGTTCTTTTTGAAAAGAGGGAGTAGGGAGTAGGGAATAGAGAAATATTCGTGCCCTATTTGCGTAGTACTATAGGAGGGAAAAGGCAACAGCAGTAGGCTCTGTGGGGTGAGACAAACGTACTTTCCATAGCATTAATTATTCTATTTGTGTGAATAAAAAATAAATTATTTGGCAAGGAGGATAGGTAGGGAGACTGAGGAGGAGTTTTGATGATGCTTAATCAAAAGGACTTAATATTTCTAATTTAGGTTTGTGGAAGTACCCAAAGTCAAATTCCATCTGCTTGAACGCGATAAATATATTGATTGGAGGTAATAATCATAATGCGATAATTTGCTTAACTTTAGTATGGTCAACTCTTGATACATAATATTCAACTACTTATGTTACCGAAATATTGTGGTTTAAAGCCTCCCATTTTAAGGGGATAATAAATAAAAATTTTCCTGTTCGTCAATCCTCTTCTTTTCAAGGAGAGGTAATTATAAATTCTTAATTATAAATTCTTAATTCTTGAATGTTGCAGTTCTTAATATTTATTTATTATTTATATGCCCCCACTGTAAATACATAAAATTAGCTACAGGCGTTCATAAAAATACTTAATCGCCAGTAGATAATAAAGAAAAGAAAAATTCCAAGCTCTAACAGAAATTAGCATCAGAATAATAGAGTAGTAAGCAATAACAATCAAATTGTTTGATCTGATAATGAATGCTAACTAAATTAAGATTATTAATAGATAGCATTATCTATATTTAGCATAATATTATAATATGCAAAATAGCAATTTATGCTTAGGTATTAATACTATAGTTTGATCGTCACCCAGAACTAACTATCCAAAAATTATTTAACTATTGTGACTGTTCAGACTGTGTTGGTAAACAAATCAGATTATCATTCTGGATAAATATTAAGCCTTGCTGACGTAATTTACCCATTAGACGAGTCACAGTTACGCGGGTTGAACCAATAGCACTACCAATTTGAGCATGGGTCAAAGGCCAAGGTAAAAAATAACCAGTGGTTACTTCTGGTTTGTCTTGGGCGCTCCATGGTTCCCCATATTCTTCAATTAATAGCGTCAGAAATCCGAATAATCTGTCAATAGTGCGACGTTGGCCTAGGGTACTTAGCCACAGAAGTTTCCTTTGATGTTGGTATCTAAAGGCATCTAGGACTTCTCTGCGGAAGTGAGGCCAATTATCTAAGTCATGCCAATACATCCAAAGCACAGTTGTTTGCTCTGCATGAGCATAAGCTTGAAGAGTAAATGGTGACTGAGCTATAAGTTCAAATGGTTGACCTGCACCAACAAATCCCAGGAAAGCTTCGTCTGAAATATTACCTGTTTTTGACTGGCTAGACTTATTGTAACTGGCACTAATGTGGGCATTACCTACTAAACGAATTGACCCTTTTTGTACTAGATACAGTAAACCTGGACGGGCAGGAATACGTTCATCTTTGCTAAAAGCTCTGCTACGGTAGTGTTCTTCTGCCCAATCTATGATTAGTTGCCAAGTAAGAAATGGCCTACTGCTAGGTGCAGAAGTGCTGGTAGGTTGCATATTCAGTGACATTTCTGGTAGGTCTGGATGTGATGATAGTTGCATTGGTACTTTTTTGTAGTAATAATTGGCCTGTGGTTTAAATCATTTTGGTAAAAGGAATAGAAGCAGATTTTTATCTTTCTGCTTATACCAGTTTTATCCTTAGTTTCAGTGTAGCAAAAAATACATCTAATTCTGAATATTCCAGAGAAATTTTATTTTTTGAGGTGGTAATAATATTGACAAAATTATCATTTAGGTGTATATATATACAAATTTTACAAAAAGCTATAAATTTATACCAGGAGCAATTGAAATTATTTTACGGGTATGAAAATACATTAGAAGTTTGGGAAAAGAAGGAAGTAATTCCCATGAATCAAACTATAAATAATAGAGCAATTGTATATAAGTCAGCGATCGCTTTGAAATTAGCTTCGGTTTACCAACAACCAGCGATATATATTGCGACTGATTTGGTTAAATATTGTAGGGAAATAGTCAATACTGATACTAAGAAAGATACAGAAAATTTTGAGTTTGAGGTGATTTCATCTGGCATGATTTATTTTAATTTAACTGATTTGAGTATCGCTAATTGGTTACATTATCTAACTTCTTTTCCCCTGAATTTTGAGCAACAAGAATTACGGGTTGGTGTTGACTATAAATCTTTAGAAACTACAAATTTGTTTCCCATTCAGTATAGTCATGCTCGTTGTTGTTCGTTATTGCGGATGGGTATACGCGATCGCCTAATTAATCTTACTCCCACGGATGGAGATACCAGCGGTCAATTTTGGCAGTGGCAAAGTTCTAAACCTATATCCTGGCAACAACCGAATGGGCAATTACAGTTTTTACATGATGCTGAATACCAATTAATTGCTCAAATTGCTTCTACTCTGGATCGTATCTATTGTGTTTCTAGTAGCAAAAAACCTATAAATTGGCAAAAAGTAGCTGATGCTATTAGTGTAGCTTTTCAAAATTTTTACAGTCATTGTCGTATTTGGGGTGAAGTGAAGGTGAAAAAACCGGAGTTAGCACAAGCTAGGTTAGGTCTAGTTTTGGCAACTCAGTCTATACTTAGATTTTTATTAGAAGAAAGGTTAGGTGTGGAAGCACCTGTAGAGCTTTAATTTTGGTGTTACAATTTTGGTTGTATTTAAAATCAAACTAAGACGTATGAGTTATATTGTAATTTATGACGGCAACTGCAATTTATGTGTAACGTTGGTGCAGGTATTGGAAAGTATAGATAAAGGTGAGCTATTTGAATATATTCCTATGCAAGATTTAGAAAAGCTCAATCAATTTGGTATTACTGCTCAAGATTGCGAAATGGGTATGATTTTGATTGATGGTAATGCACCGGAATGTCGATGGCAAGGTAGTGATGCAGCAGAAGAAATAGGGCGACTTTTGCCTGTGGGGGATGTTTTTGTGGCAGCATATCGGGGTTTACCAGGGGCAAAATGGATGGGCGATCGCTTTTATGAACAGATTCGAGATAA
This sequence comes from Okeania sp. KiyG1, assembly GCF_014132355.1. Lineage (GTDB taxonomy): Bacteria > Cyanobacteriota > Cyanobacteriia > Cyanobacteriales > Microcoleaceae > Okeania. The sequence continues at coordinate 195,693 of NZ_BLZO01000085.1, read as the reverse complement.
TCGTTATACAATATTTGGTAAGCGTTCTACTACTTATAATTCACCTTATCCATTTGGTTGTAAAGCTTCTTTAGACTTGCAGAAATCAGGGAATAGGGAATAGGGAATAGGGAATAGGGAGATGAAGGCTAGTCCAAAAAATAAATCTGAGAACCATTGACAAAAATTTTATTTCTTTGTTATACTACTCCTCAAGATAGCATAGAATATTAGTATCTATAGTCTGTTGTTGGCTGCTGTCTCATCGGTGGTAGATATATATACTCACTATATATATTTACCATTGATGAGACATTAGCTGAAGCTAGTACCACTTATATAGTGCTTATTTAGTTTGAGTAATGCTCATTTTATGAAATCCCCTGTAAAAAAGTATCTCAATATTATTAGTGAGTCAAAAGTGACATTAGTTGTCACTATTAACTCCTATTTTTTGGAAAGCTTCTATCAAGATAAGGGAGTTTTTTTGAGTAACTCACTATTTCACTATTAGTGATAGATATCTGATGTTCCAATGCTGTTGTTTGCAAACAACTTAAAGGAAATATCAGTAAAATGAATCCTAAACAGAAAAGAAAAAAGAAACAGCAACTAATAGAAGATTTTGGCTGTTATTGTTGGTGGTGTGGCAAATGTTTAATGCCAGAAAAGTTAACAATTGAACATTTACTTCCTCGTAGTAAAGGTGGATCTAATTCCAAGGAAAATCTACGACTTAGTTGTTTCAAGTGCAACAATAGTCGTGGTAATAGTCTTTATCCTCCTGGTTGGGAACAAGGAAAATGTTTTTAGGTAAAGTCTAAATATAAAAACCCAGTTTCTTTTCTATCTTAAAAGGGAAATTAACTGGGTTTTTGATAAAATTTATCTATTTATTATGTTTATACTTCAACTTTAATTAAGTACTATTAACCAAAGATTAGTCGAGACAATTAAAAAAATTACTTGATATAATTTTATAAAAAATGTAGGAGTAGACTTGACATGACTATCCATAATAAGCACGAGATAATTGGTAAAGCTTTGAATATTTTGAGTAAGAATTTATATCCATATATAGAAGATGTAATTAAGGAATTTCATCAAGAAAATTGGTTTCAAGTAATACAAGAGACATTAAAGGGTGAAATTAGACAACTCAAAAAGAAGAAAAGTATCGAAAAGGCTTTAATTGAAGATGTATCTCTACAACTTAAATTAATCAAGAAGCAGTGGGATAAAGTATTTAAAATAAAACTGGATAAAGCATTTTTATTAATAGTAGAAGAACTCATAGAAGTCAGAAATGACTGGGCACATGGCTCTCCATTCTCTGTAGATGACACCTATCGATATCTTGACAATATTACTCGGATTCTTAAAATTATCAATGCAGAGGAAGTGGAGGAAGTAGAGAAAGAAAAGCAAGAAGTATTACGACTTTTATCTCAACAACAATTTCGTGGTGAAACTCCTCATAGTTATTCTGTTTCTGAAGAAGAAGAAAGACAAATTAGAGAACAATTAAGCGAATTACTAGAAAAAAATTTCTTTCCAAGATGCTTCTCTTTTACAACTTGCTTTAATCCACCGGACTTATCTTTTTTGAAAATCCTACAGAAGTCAGCGTCGATAATAATCGTTTAGAATTTCTTGGTGATGCTTTGCTCAACTTTCTTAGTGGAGAATATTTATATCGTAAATACCCAAAAATGAAAGAAGGTGACATGACTCAAAAACGTTCCAGTTTAGTGGATAATCAACAATTAGCAAAATTTGCCATAGATTTAAACCTCGGACAATTTATTCTGCTAAGTAAGGGGGAATAATCACAGGGAGGGCGTGAAAATAATTCATTATTAAGTGATGCTTTTGAAGCAATTATTGGTGCTTATTATATTGATTCTGGTATTGAAGCAGTGCGCAATTTTTTAGAACCAATTTTTGCTGAAGCTCTGGAAAAATCTGTTGATTTAGAGCCGGAAAATGAATCTCTTAATATTGAAAATCCTAAAGGTTTATTTCAAGAATTGGTACTAAAAAATGGTACAGATGTGCCAAGATATAAAACTGAAAAATGTGGCGGTTCTGAACATGAACCAAGTTTTATATCTCGGGTATTTGTAGCTAATAGACTGTATGGCGAAGGTCAAGGAGGAAGTAAAAAAGAGGCTGAAAAATGTGCGGCAGAAAACGCACTATCTAAGTTGAGACAAAGAAGATTAATATAGATAAAGCAGTTTTCGAGTCTTGGAGGTACAAAATTTTATTCTTTTAGAGAATAGGGAATACTGGATCTGAGAATAGGTAATAAGAATTATAGATTAATTTTCAACTGTAGCTAACTATCCTAAAATTTGCTTGCTGTAAATACAGCATATTCGGCAATTAATCTGGTACAACTGATGGGGTAAATATTTGTTGCCCTATCCGTTCTTCCCTACTCCCTAAAATCATCAACATAAGTATTTCTAGAGAGTAGTAAACTGCTATTAAGTAGGAGGGTTTAATTATCCATAAAATCGTGATGGAAATTCAAAACTTAGAAAATTTCTGGAAAACTTCTTGCTGGCTTAATTTTCAGATTCTTCGTTTCAACATTTATTTATGCCCACCTAGCTTATCAAGAAATTAAAATTTATAATATGACAAATAAACTACCTGAATTTAAAAATCCTGAACTTCTAAAACAAGCTCTCACTCACCGCTCTTTTTTAAACGAAAATTCTGGAGAAGAAGATAACGAAAGTCTCGAATTTCTGGGCGATGCCGTGTTAGGTTTCCTAGTAGGAGAACTACTCTATAGACGTTATAAAGAAGAATATGATTTAAAGCCTAAAGAACTTACTCGTCTCCGTTCACTTTTAGTAGATGAAAAACAATTGGCAAAATTTGCAACTCAACTAGAAATAGGTGAATTAATGCGCCTTGGTAGAGGAGCAGAAAAAGATGGAGGTCGTCAAAACCCGGCCTTACTGAGTGATACTTTTGAAGCAATAATTGGAGCCTTTTTTTTAGACTCAACTTTGACGAAAGTTCGCCCATTTGTGAAAAAACTTTTTCAACCCGTTGCAGATGAAATTATTTTTCCAGATTCAGAAAGTGATGCACAAACAGATGATTTAGTAGATACTAAAGGTAAATTTCAACAGTGGGCATTGGCAAAATTTGGAGAAAATCCTCAATATGAATCTAATAATGGAGAAGGTCCAGATCATGCCAAAATATTCACTGCTGAAGTTAGAGTTAAGGGAAAGTTATATGGTGTTGGAAAAGGTCATCGTAAACAAGAAGCTGAAAAACGGGCGGCAGAAAAAGCTCTGAGAAAAGTAGGATTAATTTGAAGAAAAAATTAGGGTAAAAAAACAAAATTGGTGGTGGTGTATTGTAATAGACATCTGGCGAAAAAAATAGACTTTTTACAGAAGTAGGCAACAGGGAACAGGCAACAGGGAACAGGGAAGAAAATTTCTGAAAAAAAACACACAAAATGATCTATATGTGTAATTTCCACTCCTATGTCTAATGGTGGTCTATTAAATATCTGGTGAAAAAAATAGATTTTTTGTAGAAGTAGGAAAAAGGGAAGAAAATTTCTGAAAAAGACACAAAAATGATCTATGTGTGTAATTTCCACTCCTATGTCTAATGGTGGTCTATTAAATATCTGGTGAAAAAAATAGATTTTTTGTAGAAGTAGGAAAAAGGGAAGAAAATTTCTGAAAAAAGACACAAAAAATGATCTATGTGTGTAATTTCCACTCCTATGTCTATTGTAATTATTTTCTCAAGGGGAATGGCAGTGGGAGTATCTTGCTCCCTTGCACTTACGTTATTCTTCCCCATCTACCATTACTATGCACGACTATCAAAAAGTTGGCGTTGGTGAAGAGCGTGTATGATATTAATCTTAACTACTTAGGAGTCAGGAGTCAGGAGTCAGGAGTCAGGAGGAAATAAAGAAGAAGAAAGAGAAAGTTTTTTGGTCGCGTAAAGGTCACGGAGTTCTATCGAGTTCTTATCCGGACAGAATATCATACCTCTTTTAACCAACGCCAAAAAATTTACCCCTATCTGTAATTAGACATCTCCAGAAAACAGGGAACAGAGAGAAATAATTGATTTGATTTTTAATTTTCACGCCTATCAAATTAAGCAACCCCTTGACGCCCTTCAGTTTGACCAAACCGAATATAATGTTCTAACCCATTGATAAACAAACCATTTGCCACTGCATCAGCAACTTCTGGGTAAGTAGTCAGATAAAAATCTTCATCAAAAGCAAACTGAGGCGATCGCCCTTCTAAAAATCCAAATTCTAACCAATGTTCAAACCCGTTACTAAATACACCATTTGCCACAGCATCTGCTACAGCGGAATTTTCTAGCAAGTAAAGATTTTCGTTGAAACTGTTAGGAATATTGGGAGAGGGAATATTTGGAGGTTGACTATTAGAGCTTAGTTTGGCAACAAAAATATCGCTCGCTGTACTACTAGCACCTGGAATAAATTCAGGAAAAGCAGTGGAGTTGCTGGAACCGACAATATAAGCGTTGCCAATTTCGTCTACTGCAATGTCATTGCCAAATATACCCAAATTATTGTTGCTCTCAAAGGAAATTGAATATTCTACAGTTCCACCATCATTAGATATTTTTCTGACAAAAGCATCGGCAAAATTATCGTTACCAATAATATAAGTATTGCCGACTGCATCAATATCAATACCCTCAATAGACTCGAAATTTGCTCCACCTAAATAAGTCGCATATCCAACAGAGCGATCGCTATTGACTTTAATCAAAATTCCATCACTTTCACCCCCACCAAAATTATCTTGCAAAGCATTAACAGTGGGAAATTCTCCAACTGGGGGTACTACTGCATCACCTCCAATAATTTGACTACCGGAAGCTCCTCCTACATAAATATTGCCCAATTCATCTACAGCAATGCTATTACCAGTATCTCCATCTACCGCACCATAGTAAGTGGAAAAAATTAGGTTGCTACCGTCACTATTAAGTTGGGTAATGAATATATCTCGGTCTCCACCTAAAGAATTTTGTACTGCACTTTCAGTGGGAAAGTCCACGGAGCGAGTATCACCAGTTATATAAGCATTGCCACTACTATCTATAGTAATATCGTTACTTACTTCCGTATCATTTCCACCCAATAAAGTTGAGTAAATTAACTGACTACCATCAGTAGATATTTTACTGACAAAAGCATCACGATTAAATTCATTAATTAAAGTATTTTGTAGTGCATTCTCTGTAGTAGGAAAGTCGCCAATACCAGTAAGAGGGACGATGGGAAAACGGAGTAAAGCACCCGTATCTCCTGTTATATAAACATTGCCATTATCATCTAAAGCAATACCGCTACTAAAATCGTTATCTTGCCCACCTAAATAAGTAGAATACTCAATATTACTACCATCATCAGATAGTTTAACCACAAAAGCATCCCCTGAAAATTCACCGCCACCATAAGTATTTTGCAAAGCATTTACTGTCGGAAAATCAACAGAATTAGTATTACCTGTGACATAGATATCTCCACTTTCATCTACTTCAATATCTGTACCAAAATCATCACCACTCCCGCCTAGATATGTAGCATAAATCAGAGTTCCATCAGGAGAATATTTAGCCACAAAAGCATCGCCAGAACCAAATTCATTACCTCCAGCAAAACTATTTTGTACAGAATTTGCAGTTACTGGAAAATCTATAGAGTTAGTACTACCTGTAATGTAAATATTGCCTTCTTCGTCAGTAGTTATGCCTCGTCCATCTTCAAAACTACTACCTCCTAAAAGGTCAGAAAATTCTATATTTGGGTTATTATTTGAGGGAATTTGGGAATCGAAATTTAACCCTTGATTACTAATCAAAACTATATCATTAGTTTCTGGAAAATTTTCCACTGGAGTAATTACATCTGGAGAAACTTCTGATGGTGGTGGTGGAAAATCTATGTTTGCTGATATTATCTCTGGAGAAACTTCTAATGGTGGTGGCGGTAGAAAATCTGGATCTGTTAATGTTGTCTGCGACTGTTCAGTTATCAAGTTTAATTCATCCATAATTAGCACCAAATTAAATTCAAAATTTACTGGGAAATTATTTTTGTTATTATACAGCAATATGATTTTAGTTGTGAGATATTGGAGACTTTTGTTCTAGGGAATAGGGAATAGGGAATAGGGAATAAATGAATATATAAGAATAAGAAAACTGCTATATTCTATGCTTTAAAGGAACACTTCAATTCTCACATCTGATTCCTGATTGCTGTACCGCAATAATTGCTTAATACATGGTTATTTAGTCAGTATTATTGCCTATTTTTTTATCTAAATATTAGATATAACAATTCTCAAAAAGCGTGAGGTACAAAATTCCTTTGTTTTAGGGAGTAGGGAGTAGGGAATAGAAAAGAAGAAAAACAACTGTACCCCAGTAACTTGAGAAACCCTATACTATTCAATTTCATCTCTAAGCACTTAAGCACTAATCATTAATTTTTTTCTTTTGAACCTATCCCACTATTTTTAACAAGTTTATTTGTTTAAGTAAAATGTGTTTGAAAAGCTGAATTTTTCGTTTTTAGCTCTCAAAATATTTAGGGTTTTTAGCAAAAATTTTATTACAGCGGTTTTCATTTCAGTAGACCACAGTAGGGACGTTGCATGCAACATCCCTACAGGGTTTTGGTTATGGCGATGTGGTTCATCAAGAGCGAAAAGCGCTGTAGTAGGATAGGTTTTTTTTCTTTTGGATTTAATAGCAATTCTCAAAAGTAATGCTATACTTAGGTGGCACTTCAGTTATTAAATAATTAATACAGACAAAGTCCCTTTTTGTTAATTAGCAGCTCAGTTAATGTTAATTATTCTTATGTTTATTTCTCCCCTACTCCCCTACTCCTCTACTCCCTCACTCCCCTACTCCCTACTCCCTACTCCCTACTCCCTACTCCCTATCCAAAGGATAAATATCTGCACTACTCGCCGACCATTCCCACATAGAACCAGAATAATTTTTTACCTTAAATCCCAAATCTGTCAATACAGAAGTAGACCAAGCAGAACGTACACCACCCGTACAATAAGTCACAATAATTTTATCTTTTGTAATTCCCTTTTCTGTCAACATTTCTAAAATTTTCTCCCGCGATAATAACATCCCATTATTATCTAACCAATACTTAAAATAGATATGAATTGCTCCAGGAATATGACCGCCACGTTGTTCTCCATAGGGTGTTTTTCCAGCATATTCTTGTGGCTGTCTAGTGTCAATAATTACTAAGTTATCTTTTTCTAAACTTGTTTTTAATTCATTCTGACTCATAAGCCAATTTTTATTCCGATTAACAACAAAATCTCCTCTAAGTGGAGAATTATTTTTCGTAAACTTAACTGTAGGAAAACCCGCTTTAACTAAAGCAGCAAAACCTCCATCGACTAAAAAGGATTTTTGATGACCTAAAGTGCGTAACATCCAAACTATTCTGCCATCTTCTCCCCAACCATTTATGGTATTGCCAAATACTATTACTGGTTTGTTATAAAAAATGCCTATAGATTGTAATTTGTCTGTCAAAATTTTGTCATCTGTAAGTAATTTTCCTTTAAATGGAGATTGAGACTGAGAAAATTCTTTCCAACTTATACAAGTTGCATTTAACAAACTTTGAGCATTCAATATTTTACAAGAACGAGCATCTAAAATTGTTGCTCCTTGTGCAACTAATTCCTGAGCTTGAGCAGAGCTAATTATCCATTGATTATTTAAGATTTTTTGAGAAGATTGATTAAGAACAAATTGAGAATTAATAGATTGATTCTTAACAATTTTGGCAGTTTTAATATAATTAGCGATCGCTAGTGTAGAAATTAATCCAAATATCATCAATCCTGCCACTGCAATAATTTTAAGTGTACTTAAATTAAGGCGATTAAACATACAAAAATTTCCTCGTCGAGCGGGTACATTTTGGCAGTAGAAACCAGGGAAAAAATAGTAGGGAATAAGGAGTAGATATTATAGAACTTTTCACCCTTGGTAGACCATAGAAGTTCTATGAAAGTACAAGGATTTTTCTTCTTATACTAATTATCAAAAATCACGCTATACCTGGGTGAAACTTCAATTATTAAATAATTAATAGACATCTCCGGAAAAGAAGGAGTAAGAGGAAATAACTGATAATTTCTGTGCGATAATTGATTTTATTTTTGATTATAGGAGATGTCTAATACAGACTGAATTACCTTTTTGATAATTAGGGTTGGCTGAATAAATATAAAACCATTGACAGATAAAGGTTTTAGCATTTTTGGGTCTAAAAAAGTGCCAGCTTTTCAGCAAACCCTAATTATTCTGATGTTTACCGAATAATTTAGGTTTAAAGCCTCTCCTTTAAAGGAGAAAAAAGCGGTCGTTAGTGAAGCTTCCCGTAAAGTGGCGCGTCAATCCTCTTCTTTTCAAGGAGAGGTAATTATTAATTATTAATTATTAATTGTTGAAAACTCCCCTACTCCCCTTTTTTTAATCCTAAATCAACAGCAACTTTATGAGCGCAGGCAAAACCAGAAAAAGCCACAGCATTTAAACCTTGACCAGGAAATGTACTATCTCCAACACAATATAAACCAGGTATTGCAGTACGATTAAATGGCATTGCTAATAGACCTTGTAATTTATGACTAGGAATAGGTCCATAAGTGCCATCTTCACGATTTAAAAATCTTTTATGGGAACGAGCTGTTCCTACTTCCATATAATCTAAACCAGCATCTAAACCAGGAAAAATCTTTTCTAATCTATCAATAACTCGCCCCGCAGCTTCTTCTTTTTTTGCTTCATATTCTTTGATTGTTAATCCTTGCCAATCTTCTATATAACTAGGTGTAAAACTATGAACTATATGATAACCTTTTGGCGCTAAATCTGAGTCTAAAAGTGTAGGAATAGAGACAAAAATAGTACCTTCTGATTCTTCCATTTTCTCCCAATTTTCTAAGAGAATATGATGACATTCTGTACCTTCTGGAAATACAGAAGCTTCCACTCCTAAATGTAAACTTAAAAAACTTGGTGACTTTTGATAATTACTGCGCCATTTTTTCTCACTTGACGGTATATTTTCTGCTGGAATTAACTTGCCAAAAGTATCCCATCTCGTCGCATTAGAAATAACCCGTTTACCTCGATAAACCTTTCCATTAGTTAACTTCACTCCTACCGCTTTTCCCTTTTCGATAATAATTTCTTGAACGCGAGACTTATATCTAATTTCTCCCCCTGTTTTCTCCAAACCTTCTACCAATTTTTGAGAAATTTTACCCACACCACCTTTAGGATAATTAATACCACCATAATGGCGATCCGAAAACACCATTCCTGCATTAATCATTGGTGTCAAATCTGCTGGCACTACTGACCAACAATAACATTCCATATCAATAAACTTTAATAATTTTTTATCGCTAATATATCGACGTGCAACATCACCTACATTTTGAGGCAAATACTTCAATAAACCCAGACAAGAACCAGGATTTTGAAAAAATGATTTGGAGAGATATTTTAACTCTTCTAGAGATAATAACTCCATAGAATTGAGATAATTAAACACTGTCCAACATTCATCATAAAATTGACGAATTCCTTTTTTTTCATGGGGAAATATTTGAATTAATTCTTGGATAAACTTTTCATATTCTTGGTGAACTTTTAACTCTAAATTATCTGGTAGATGATAATGTATTTGCACGGGGTCAGGGATTGTTTCTATGCTAACATTTACCGCATCTAAAGCACGAGTCAGTAAATTTGTTGTACCCTTCTTACCAAAACCAAATATCATTGATGCACCAACATCAAATGTGTATCCCTCCCTTTCAAAATAACCAGAGCTACCACCAGGAATAGTATAACTTTCTAATACTATAACTTTGCCTCCTTTAGCTGCAAGTTGAGTAGCTGTAACTAAACCACCAATACCAGAACCGATAACTATTGCATCATATTCAAGTATTGGAGGAAATTTGTCAGTTAATGACTGAGATGCAGGAGAAATTGTCATCGTAAAACCCTTGAAAATTTGCTAGATTTTAGTGTAGCGCTTATGATGTTAATAGTGTTTAATTTTAGTCAATCAAATTTAGGGCATTCCTCAATCAAGGGATGAATCTTTACACATCTCTAGAAAAGAGGGAGTAGGGAGTAGGGAGTAGGGAGTAGGGGGAAAGAATTGATAAATAAGAGTGGGATAATTGATTTGATTTTTTATTATTGGAGATGTCTTTTGGGGCAAAGGTAAATCTCATCTTTAATACTTCCCCTTTCTCCGAAACTAGAATTTATCCCTCAAATATGCAACGCCAAATTTAGTAGATATATATATAGTGTTTTTATTTGAGATATAAGTATAGATTGAGTTTTTTTATTAGAAAAAAAGCGCCCTTATCCATCCCCCTATCTCCGTAGCGATCGCTACTATTTAATGCTGTTTTCCCTCCTTTACTATTTTCTATTGCCTCTTTCATAGCATCTGGTTTTCACATCCCAGATCAATCAGTCGTCTTCTAATAACTATTAGCACAAGACTTAAAATTGATAGTACATTGAATTTCTCTATATTATTGTATTTGGAATTGGCTTTCAAATATTCTCTATATTAGCTTCACGCAAGCTTTGTAGATAAAATTATTAATAACAAGACTTACGCATAACCACTACAAATAGTAGGGGTTAACGGCCGTCAACCCCTACAAATGGTCTATAATTTCCTATGGGTGCTTCATTAATGGATAATTGATAATGGATAATTGATAATTACCTCTGGTTTTAACAGAAACGGAATTGAATATAAGGAAATATTATTTCTTCTCTTGGTCTTATGGGTATGGCGCAGGTTTCCTAGCCATCCCACCCAACGGGTGCGCTCCGCTACGACCGCTGTCTTGGTCTCATGGATATGGCGCAGGTTTCCTAGCCATCCCATCCTACGGACTGCTTTCCTTACGGAATGCTATCGCAAACGCAAACGACCGCTTTTTCCCCTTAAAAGGGGAGGCAACAGAGGCGCGAATTATTTAATTATTAATTAGTTAATTATTCGGTAAGTCCTAAAAATCATAGCAATAAGACTTTTGACTTGAGTAAAATAAATAACTTTTACTACTAGAATAAGTACCTTCTAATTTGAGGCTAATGTATGTGTATTCTGTATTCTTTACTAAATTGAAAACTTCTAAAATGTATACAATTGCATAGCAAATTAAACAATACATTTAATCAATTAGAGTTTCATTTTATAGCAGTCGAAGGAATTAATATAGACTTTAAAGCAGACTTTGGTAGTAAGTATAAATTATGCTTCAATTAGTAAAACTGTAAGCATTCAGCTATCAGCTTTTTAATAGACATCTCCTCCATGCATAGGGAGTAGGGAACCCAACCCTCGCCCCTCCCCTCCCAGGAGGGGAAGAATTGATAATTGCTGTGCAATAATTGATTTGATTTTTTATTATTGGAGATGTCTAATGAATAAAACAAGCATTCATTTAATTTCTACTACATTCTTAACCAGATATTCGTACTCTGAAGCTTTGATAAAATTGCTTTTTTATCCTTTAAAGGTAATAAAGCTGTTTGCGCAGCATTCCGTAGGAATAGTTGATAGCTAACTGCTGTTTGCGCAGCATTCCGCAGGAAATGCTTACGTAAAACTTTGATCTCAAACTAAAAACAATAGTTGTTTGCGTAGCATCCCCCAGGGAAGCGCTGAAGGCTGAATGCTTACCGAATAATTAAGGTTTAAAGCCTCTCCTTTAAAGGAGAAAAAGCGGTCGAGGGATGGCGAGGAAACCTTGCCATATCCATGAGACCAAGAGAAGAAAAAATTTTCGTTAATCCTCTTCTTTTCAAGGAGAGGTAATTATTAATTATTAATTATTAATTATTAATTGTTGAATATCTGCCTTCTTAAATTAACCATTAACATCACTATCAGCAGAATCCATAGGAGTATACTCTACATAATTTTCTGATGTTGCTCCTCCATCAGTAGATGATGCTTCTGGTGGACGACGTTTTCTAGTTCTAGGAGATGTTTCTTCCGAGTAGCTTGCTTCAGGACTAGGGCGACGAGTACGGTTATTGGGTGGCCTTTCTTCAGTAGTAGAAGTCTCCCAACTATCTCGACTACGAGGGCGAGGTAGTCTATCTTCTGGCCTATTAGTATCACTGACATTACCTCGACTGCGAGAAGTAGGTCTCTTATCTTCTAAATCTACAGAAGTTTCCCAATACTCAGAAGACGCTCTAGTAGAATAATCTTCTGAACGAGGACTACGCTTGCGCGGTCTTGGGGTTGTTTCCCCTGCTCTATCATAACTACTTCTGCGATTAGGAGGACGACGGCGGTAGTCATCCTCAAAATTATCTGGCCTAGAAGAACGATAATCTTGAGAACCTCTGATACGACGGTTAGCGGGATATTCTTCATAAGGTTCTAACTCATCTAAGTCTGATTCTGCATAACCATAAACAGGGCTTACCGGTCTTTCTTCATCTACAATAGGGGTACGTTCTCTAGCTTGCTTAGTTGTAAGACCTCTCATTCTGATAGATTCTGCTGCAAAAAATATGGCACTACCAGTTAACAAAAACTGACCGAAAGCTAAAATAGGGTCTAGTCTCCAGCCTTGGAATATAAGAATACCTCCACATAGTAAGCCAATTGCTGCAAAGAAAATATCGTGGTCTCTTGCTAGTTTTGGACGCCATGTGCGGAGGAAGTATAGTCCTGCTCCTGCTACGGCCAGGATTATTCCCAGCAAACTACTCCAATTTAATCCTAAGTTGACCATTATAAATCTCCTAAGTTAAGTAATAAATTAGTAATTCAAGTTTAAAATCTCTACCCTGACTTGGTATCTAGACTTGAAGTTACTTGGTAGATATAAAAGATATAAAGCTTATTTAATAGACATCTCCAGAAAAGAGGGAGTAGGTAGTAGGCAGTAGGGACGTTCCATGCAACGTCCGTACAGAAAAAGAATTGATAATTTCTATGTGATAATTGATTTTATTTTGGATTTTTGGAGATGTCTAATAGAGTTGTTGGATATTGTATAGCAGTCGCCATTACTATATTTGATATATAGCATTTCTTATAAAGATGAGGTACATTTACGATCCCCCATTATCCCCCTTAAAAAGCTATGCTTTATAAATATCTTTCTTAACATAAAACTTGACAAAAAGACAAGTTATTTGTAAGTCTGGGAGCGGCTTTTTCTGGAGAAAATTGTATTGAAAAATACACTATGAGTGAGGACTGTAGACAAAATTCTTACTTCCCACACCCCCCACCCTTCCACAAGGGTTTCAGGAGTTCCTTATAAGGGATAGCTTAAAAAGGGGGACGCGTGAAGGTTCCCCCCTTATTAAGGGGGGTTAGGGGGGATCTAAAACTGTATCTGACCAATTTGAGAAACGTTATATCAAAAGCTAAAAGCTCAGACAACGCCATATTTTTCCTTTTGCCTTCTGCTATATCATCAATTTAACAAAGAAAAACCTCAGCTTGTTAGGTTTGGACAATTATATCACTGTCTCCCCTATTCTATAGTCTGAGGCTTTCACTTTGTCTTTGTCGAAAAAATTAGCTGAAACTTAAACCAAAAATAGTTTGCTTTTCGGCTCTTCACATAACTGTTAAGTTATTGCAGAAAAAAGTTTATTCCTAAGAAGAATTCGTGATTGTTAGACTTCTAGGAAATGGTATTCTGACTTAACCTTTGCTCCAAAAAGGAAAATGTTTATTATTTAGGGTCTAGGAACGAGTAACTTTATCCTTTTGGCTGACGAATATCAGAAAAATTGTAGCAGGAATAACTACAATTAGAGTTCCCGCCAGTAGACTTAATAAGAAGTTTGATAAAGAAGGAGTCATGGATTATTGCCCTTTGCCACAAAATTTAATTTACTTTAATTTTAAATATTATAGCGGTTTGCGATTTTTTTCAGTACAAATTTTGTTAGTATTGACTACTCCCCGGACTTAAGTCACGCGGATTCTAAGCAGATACTACGCAACAGGATAAATCCGTGTTGCTCCGTTTCTTCTTAGCTGACCAAAGATACATTCTCTGGGGACAAGTCAAAGTGTCCCTACACAGTCGGCTTAAGTTTAACCCTAGCTTTCTGCTTACTTTTGTGATGATATTTGCAGCCCCATTACAGTCTGCATTCACACACCAATTATTGCCTGTTCTATACAAACCACGCTTGATTCTTTTTCCTGATGGTTTCCAATCATTGGGTTTCTCACCATAAATAGGCAGATTGTCACCATCTAAAAACGAAGCAATACTTGTATAGCTTTCTTCTGTTTCTATAAATATAATCCCATACTCATCACATAATTGAGCTATTCTTTTTTTCAATCTAGCTGTAGGAATTGGTACAAACTCAGAATTACTTTTCTTTCCTAATTCTATTTGATTTTTCTGACCTTTATTCCAACCAAAAACAATTGTACCAATAGATTTTTTTAAACAATGATTAATGACTATTCTGGCTGCTTTATTAATACCGTCACGAATTTGACGGTTACGCTTTTCTGTAATGGCAGCTAGTTTATTTGACCAAAATCCAGTCGGTTTATTTTCTTTAAGAGTTGATACTTGTTTGTTGTACCAACGATTCATTTATTTTATCTGTTTCCCATCTACAATTAAGCTTGTTCCTACATTAGATATACAGGTCAACCAATTATTTAAACCGTGGTCTATTCCTAAGACATTGTCTCGATCTAATTGAGGTTTAACTACTTCTTTTTCATAGATAAATTCCCAATAAAAACATTTGTTTCTTGGTAATAGCCTCAGTTCTTTGAGAGTAGAAAATGCTAGATTACTAGGCTTATGAATTAAAAAGCAATCCAAACCAAACCAGCGTTTACAGGTATTGCCTAATGGTACTCTGATTTGATTGCCTTTAAGTTTTAATGCTTGAGCAGGATAACTAACTGCAGCCATTCCCCCTTTTTTTCTGTAGTTAGGAATCCTTGGTCTGTCTGAGATTTTTCCTTCTCTGTAGGCTTGAATTAGACTATAATAAGACCTAAATGATTCCGCTACAGTTCTCAATATTTGTTGTGCTGCTTGGGAATATAAAACTTTGTAATGATAGTTGTGTTTATAAACTTTTTCCAAGTCAAACTTGCCCAGAGTTTTGTGAGACTTAAAAAATAATTGCCGACCATAATATATTCCCATGTTAGTAAGCTTGTGAGACTGTTCGCACAAGAACGTTAAAATGGGAATTAATTCGGGATTTTTACCTACTAAAACTTGCTGACAAGAGTACATTTGAAACGGGCGGAATGAAAAGTTATTGTCGATTATAGTAACAGAGGACAACTAAAGTTGTCTAGTCTCAACGATTCCCTTGTTTTTATCCCCACAGTTCAAACACGGGGGCCTTCAACGTTGCTTTTCGGTAGAATAAAATACATCGGATTAAAAATCCGACTCCTCGCCTTTCATCCATCGCTTAAAAGACGATGGCTTTCATGCTCCCGTTTTATTTAGGTAAATAAGTGAGGATGGAAAGCGCGGGTCTTTAACCAACGTTGAGATAATTTGAAATACAATCAATTAAAGCTAATTTTTACTTGACTAAATTTAATTTTTTTATTGTCTTATGGACTATCTGACATTAGCTAATTGGACTCTAGGCATTATCCTGGGGTTAATGACTTTCTTATTTATCTTCCGAATAGTTCTCACATGGTACCCCCAGGTAAATATTAATCAACTTCCATTTAATTTGATTTTTTGGCCGACAGAACCATTTTTAGCCCCCACTAGGAAAATTGTGCCTCCTCTAGGTGGAGTAGATATTAGTCCGATTATTTGGGTAGGTATTTTCAGCTTATTACGAGAGTTGCTTTTGGGCCAGCAAGGTTTATTGAGAATGATGCTGTAGCTAATGAAGGCAGGAGGCAGAAGGCAGAAGGCAGAAGGGAAGAGGTTTTAGATCCACTTTACTTTTTGTTACATACTTAGTTTTTTTTGCGTCAACTTACTTAGGGCTTGCGCTCAAAAGTCTGATGGTGATGATAGGGAACACTTAACTGGGAACAGTTTAGACTATCTACTACGGCCAAATTTTCTGATACTCAGGGGAAAAATATGAGCATTTTGAGACTAATTGAGCCAAAAACCTTACACCCCCTCAGCAATCTTTAACCCTGGAAGCCTTTACAGGTATTGATTACACTTTTATTCAGCAAGCCCTACTTATTTACTACTCTCAGGTTTCATCACAGTCTCAACAAAGTTTGTATATACTTGCCCCTCCAGAAATTCCGGAGTCTCTAAAATTCTTTGATGAAAGCTGATAGTTGTGGGAACTCCTGTCACAGCACATTCCCTGAGAGCGCGTTTCATCCTCTGAATGGCAGTAGGACGGTCTTGTCCCCAAACTATTAATTTACCAATCAAAGAATCATAATAAGGTGGAATCTCATAGTCTGTATAAACATGAGAGTCCATTCTCACTCCTAAACCTCCCGGTGGTAGATAACCACTAATGCGACCAGGATGGGGGCGAAAATTATGGTCTGGGTCTTCAGCGTTAATTCGGCATTCTATTGCATGGCCATTAAAATTTACCTGCTTTTGGGTTAGTCGCAGTTTCTCTCCTTGGGCAATTCTAATTTGCTCGGCAATTAAGTCAAGTCCTGTAATTAGTTCTGTGACTGGATGTTCTACTTGAATCCTAGTATTCATTTCCATAAAGTAGAATTCACCAGACTGGTCTAGGAGAAATTCTACAGTGCCAGCACCTATATAATTGATGGACTTGGCTGCTTTTACCGCAGCTTCTCCCATTTTATGACGTAGTTTAGGACTTAATGCTGGACTGGGAGCTTCTTCTAGTAACTTTTGATGGCGACGCTGAATCGAACAGTCTCTTTCTCCCAGGTGAATAACGTTTCCGTGACTATCGGCTAGAATTTGAAATTCAATGTGACGTGGACGTTCAATGAATTTTTCTATGTAGACTCCAGAGTTACCAAAAGCTGCTTCTGCTTCTCCTTGAGCTGCCTGAAGCAGTTTGGACAGTTCGTTTTCTTGGCGAACCAGTCTCATTCCTCGTCCCCCTCCTCCAGCAGTGGCTTTGATCATCAGGGGAACGCCGATTTTTTTAGCGATCGCTTCTGCTTCTTTTTCATCTGTGAGAATACCATCACTTCCTGGAACTGTTGGAACTCCAGCTTTTTGCATGGTTTCTTTGGCTGTAGATTTGTCCCCCATCGCCCTAATCCCTGCTGGTGAAGGGCCAATAAAGGCAATGTCGTGGTCAGCACAAATTTCTGCAAATCGGGCATTTTCTGCTAGAAAGCCATAGCCTGGATGGATGGCAGAGGCATCCCGAGTTAAGGCTGCTGAAATGATATTGGGAATGTTGAGATAGCTTTTGCTGCTGGTGGGTTCACCAATGCAAACTGCTTCGTCCGCCATTTGCACATGGAGAGCATGGCGGTCTATTGTTGAGTGGACGGCGATGGTTGCTATGCCCATTTCTTCGCAGGTGCGGAGAATGCGTAGGGCTATTTCGCCTCGGTTGGCTATTAAGATTTTAGTGAACCGCATTTTCTGCTTTTCGCTAGATATTCAGCTAGGATAAGACTTTTTGGCTTTTTAGGGAAGATGAAATGAAGAAGGTTGTAGGTTGTAAGTAGGTGAAAAAAGATATTTGCAAATCTGTTGTAGAAAATTCATGATTTTGTGCTACTATTATATTTTGTTAGGTAATATTCTCGAATCTAATGAATATTTTTAGGTTTGATTTAGTTTCTGGGATATTAATACTAATTTAAGCGGATGTGGCGGAATTGGTATACGCGCACGTTTGAGGGACGTGTGGCTTTGCCTTGCGAGTTCGAGTCTCGCCATCCGCATTGGAAAATGGTCGGGGGTTATTAGCTTAACCTCTGATTTTCTCTTTTTTGGACTCAGGAATTAATGTTAGATATGGAGAATTAAAACTATAGTGCTATAGCTTTAATGTTTGACCAGGCGAAATACCTCAAGTTGTCTTTTTGGGATGGGGCGATCGCCTAGCAAATTTTTCTGGCTAGATAATCGAAAATTATTCTAGTCAGGACTAAGGGATTTTTTCCGAGAAAACCACTATATGTACCATAGTGCTATAGTTTTTATCTACTATATATAGTACTTTGACCTAAGTCCTGTCTAATGAATAACTATAGTGCTATGTTGGTAACGCTCAGAATGATTGACTGGGGAGTGGAAGTATCTTAACTATAACGTTATAGTTTTTTCATAGCAGTCAGTTACATTTTGTGAGCCTCCAATTATTATGGGTAAAGGGGAGATTTTTTGCTACTCACCTACCTCACTCTCCATTTTTTGGTGGCGCTCAGAATGATTAACTGGGGAGTGGAAGTGTCTCAACTATAACGTTATAGTTTTTTCATAGCAGTCAGTTACATTTTGTGAGCCTCCAATTATTATGGGTAAAGGGGAGATTTTTTGCTACTCACCTACCTCACTCTCCATTTTTGGTGGCGCTCAGAATGATTAACTGGGGAGTGGAAGTGTCTCAACTATAACGTTATAGTTTTCTCATAGCAGTCAGCCACATTTTGTGGGCCTCCAAATATTGTGGGTGAAGGGAAGATTTTTTGCTCTCCACCTACCTCACTCTCCATTTTTTGGTAGCGTTCAGAATGATTAACTGGGGAGTGGAAGTGTCTCAACTATAACGTTATAGTTTTTTCATAGCAGTCAGTTACATTTTGTGAGCCTCCAATTATTATGGGTAAAGGGGAGATTTTTTGCTACTCACCTACCTCACTCTCCATTTTTTGGTGGCGCTCAGAATGATTAACTGGGGAGTGGAAGTGTCTCAACTATAACGTTATAGTTTTCTCATAGCAGTCAGCCACATTTTGTGGGCCTCCAAATATTGTGGGTGAAGGGAAGATTTTTTGCTCTCCACCTACCTCACTCTCCATTTTTTGGTAGCGTTCAGAATGATTAACTGGGGAGTGGAAGTGTCTCAACTATAACGTTATAGTTTTTTCATAGCAGTCAGTTACATTTTGTGAGCCTCCAATTATTATGGGTAAAGGGGAGATTTTTTGCTACTCACCTACCTCACTCTCCATTTTTTGGTGGCGTTCAGAATGATTAACTGGGGAGTGGAAGTGTCTCAACTATAACGTTATAGTTTTCTCATGGCAGTCAGTCACATTTTGTGAGCTTCCAATCAAAAACTATAGTGCTATAGCTGTTCTAATGTTTGAGCTGTAGAAATACCTCAAGGTGTGTTTTTGGGATGGGGCGATAGCTTATTTTTTGGGGATAGTCAGAAGATAAAAACTATGTTTTATGAAGATTAGAGCAGTTTTAACAATAACTTTTTTGCAAGCTGTCTTTCAAACATAAAAAATTGTTGAACTAAATAATTTAACACTTTAGCTTATTAGCATGATTGATGTTTAATGGGTTTACGAAAAAACCAGATTTTCGGAATCCCCTCCGTAAGTTATGATAGTAAAATTATTACACTTTTAACTTTTTCATTTGGATGTATTATGGATGAAAAATTGACATTTAACAGGTCAATATTTTCAAAAAGCCTGTAATAATTTAAACTTCGTACTTCTCACTGTTTTGATAATACTTAGAATATTAACTTAGGATATTAATATATGAACGGAAGCTATAGCTCTGAGAATCTTAAGGATTTTTTGGAAAAGTATTTTAAAGAAAAAGAAAAACAAGCTGTACCTAATATACTTGTTTGTGGTTATACGGGAACTGGAAAGACTTCAATAATTCAGAGTTTATTTGGAAAAGATACTGTAGATGATAAGTTAATTGGTCATGGTAAACCAATGACTCAAGGGTTTGAAAAATATAAAAATCCTAATATTAACGTTTGGGATTCTAAAGGTTTTGAACATGATAAAGCTCAAAGTGAGCTAACAGAAGAAACTAAAAAATGGATAAAAGCAAAAGAAAATAATCCTGATAGTTCTATTCATATGATTTGGTATACTATTCATGGGCCGTTGGCAAGAGTAACAGAGTCAGATACTGATTTTATTAAGAGTTTTAAAAATATCATTACTATTATTACTCAAGTAGACAGAACGAGTAAAAAACAACTTGAAGAGATGATTAAAACATTGACAGATGCAAATATTTCAAAAGAAAAAATTATTCCAGTTTTTGTTTATATACCAGAACCTTATGAGGCATTAGACTTTCTAAATGATGATGATGATGATAGTTTAAAATCTACCACTTCTGGCTATTCAGAGGCTATAGAAAGTGAAAAAAAGAAACAAAGCCAAAAGCAACTCAAAAAATTACTAAATCTAACTATAAAAATGATGCCTGATGCCTATAAGGAAGCTATTATGAATGCACAATTAATTGATTTAGAATCCAAACAGGGAAAGGCCCAAACTATCATTCATACAGCAGCAGTAGCTGCAGCAGTAGCTGCTGCTGATCCTATTCCACTTAGCGATTCTTTATGGATTACAGGAATTCAGTATGGAATGATAGCATCTTTAACTGTATTGTACGGTTTTACTGAAGAAGGAGTAAAAGCTTATTTTGCTCCTATGATTTCTCAAGTAGCAGGTACAATGCTTGCAACAAGTTTGACTAAATTAATTCCAGGGTTGGGTACGGTTATTCAATCTGGATTAGCGTTTAGTTTGACTGAAGCAGTTGGAAATTTAGTCAATGATTACCTAATTAAGTGTGCTAAGGCTCGGCGTGAAGGTGAGCCTATTCCGACATTTGCAGTAGATCCCTCTTATTTCAAAGGCTTTGCTGACTAGGTACAGCCTAAACTCTCAAACGCAAGCTGAAGTCATTATAAACAGGCCATCTGTAACACACTGTAATCTCATAACCCCTTTGAATTATTGAAGGGGGTTTATCGATAAAAAATTTCTTAATAACTAACTTCATAACTATTAATTGTCCCGTTCCGTATCTATTTCCTACTTCTAATTGCTCTAATCTAGCAGCATGAAATATCAACCTTTCCCCCTCTAAGCATATCGGCCATAAATAATTATTTGAAACAGGAAAATTCAGACTATTAACATCATCAACTTTCTTTAAACTCTCAAACACATATACTTCATCTGCTACCTGTAGAGAATTTAATTTATCTAAAATTTGCTCATCTTTCAATGTAACTATTTTTGTTTTTGTAGACGCTTTTACTCCCTTACTTACTCTAATTTTTTCGATTAAAATTTATACTTTTCCACTACTGCCATCTCTGTAAATATAACCTTGATAATCTTGGATAATAAATACAGAATCATCTAATTTTAAAACCCTATACTGTTGATTAATTTGAACTATACAATTTAGTTTCCAATTCTTGCAAAATTTGCTTTTTATCCTGACTACCTTTGAACATTCCGAAAATATCTAATTTCTGCTCTAATTTTCTTTCTCCACCATCACCAATTATCCAACTAACTTGATTAATAGCATTCATAATTCCACTATAAGCAACCTCCCCAGAAAAATTTCCCTCCTCAGTAATTCCTAATTTAATTTTCTCCTGAGTACTCATTTCTAAAGTTGAGGCGATCGCTGCTAAACCTACGGCCCCAATTAAAGCTTCTCCTCCTTTTAATACTTTTACTCCTGCTAATACTCCAACACCACCACTAACTACTGCATCATCTGCTTCCTCGATTAACATTCCTTTCTGAATGGCAATATTCCCGAAACTATTTGTAGTTTTGATTGGATTTTCTGCCTGTTTGACAAACTGTTCTACTTTCTTGAATTTGCTAAAAACTGAATAAAATTCTTTCCTGTCTAGCCTTTCTAATTCTATTTCTATTTCAAAATATCTTTCTCTTAGAAGTTGATATACAATCTTGCATATTCTCGGAATTTTTGCCTGAATAATTATCGCGTCTAAACTTTTTGAAATAAAATTATCTGCCACTTTTGCACCTTCTTTAATCTGTTGATAGAACGATAAATATTTCCGACGCTGATTATCATTTATTTCTGGGCTATTGTAAATCAAATCTACAATTAACATATCTATCCTTAACCCAGTTGATGTAGCACTTGCCAATAAATATTTATTTTTTAGTTCAGAAGCGATCGCTGAATTTAAAATCATTGCATTTAACTGTTGAAAATCATCTAATTTAGGCAAAGGATCTGCTGCTTTAATATATTGATAAATACTCTTGATTTGGTATTTTTTAGCTTCGCTTAAATTGGCAAACTCTAAAACTTCTGCCAAACTTTTATCAATACCTATCCACCGCGAATTTTCACTGGCAATTGTATAGCGTAAACCAATTAAAGAATCTATATTTGAAGAGTTAACAAGAAAATCTAATAGATTGAGTGCTGCTAAATCATAAACATATAAACCAGCATTAATTCTGTTATAAGCTTCTAAACATCTAGTTTTGCTTCTTTCATAAATTGATGAATTAATTATCAAATTATTCATCCGACGGTCTAGGTTAAATTCAGGATTATAAAAAGTATGTAAAACTAAAAAGGCATCATTTCCTTGTAAACCGCATTTTTTTAATCGTAAAGTAGAACCTTCAGTACTATTAGTGCGAATTTTCACATTATAGCTTTTACCTGATTTAAGAGTTACTTTTTGAGTACCTCCCTGACTAGCAACCTGATAAGCAACAAAGATATGATATATTTCTTCTTGTTCTAAATCATTTTCTATTTCTGGCGATGATTCAGAATTAGTTTGCTGTTTTCCCAAGGTAGATTCTTTAACAGTTTCTCTAAAAAAGTTATCAACATTTGATGTTTTATTACTGATAATTTCTTCCATTTCTGAAGCTTTACTTTTAGCAGTTTTGGCAGCTTTTTCACCGATCGACTTTCCCGCTTTAGATACTTTTTTACCAATATTTTCTCTGACTGTTGATGCCTTGTCAGTCATTGATTTCCATAAGGATGATGGTTGTTTTTTATTCATGATTTTGTATAAATTATCTCTCTTGTCTCATACTTAATGTCTGAGAATTAATAGTACAGGGGTTAGCACTAAGCTATACTCAAAATATCTGTAAAATTTTAGGGCTTAATACCTGTCAGTCTTGATTTTAATTTAATTGGTATTACTTCGTTTAATTAGGGCTTACTGATTAAATCTAAAAGCATTTATATATTAAAGATATTAGTCAAGGCGTTTACTAAAAAAGTGCAAGGTTTTTGCTCCCTTAAGTTGAAAATATAAGGATTTTGAGCAGACAAGGGCAGAAAAATTGAGGAACAATTATTCCTACTACATCCTCTGTAATTCCTCATTCCTCCTGAATTCTGACTCGGTCCTCCTGACTCCTACCCTCACCCATAAGACTTCCATCAGCAAACCCTAATTATTTTGATGCTAGTAGAAAGAATTGAGTAGGGACGCTATGATCGAAATCAATAAGTTAAGTTTTGTAAAGAAAAAAATTGACTGCTATTTCACCCAAAAGTCCTATTATACAACCCAAGCCTTGGTACTCCCTAGATCCGTTATGGCAAGGAGGAGAAAAAGTAGTTCGCCAAGGTCTACCCCACTCCCAACTTTCACCTGCATGGCAAATATTACTACTTGGAGATGGCTCTCCCACTCGTCACTTACAACTTTTGACAACTGAACCGACAGAAGTTGATGTAATTGATATGTCTCCCATTGGTATGAATCTTGATAATGCCCCTGACTTAATTAATGCTGTACCTGGTCCTAGACTGCGACGGCAGGTATGGTTAAGAACAACTTCAGGACAAAGACTAGCTTATGCTGCTTCTTGGTGGGAAGCGAGTCATGTGGATGAGTATTTGCAAAATCGGTCTTTGCCTATTTGGGCTAGTTTGGCTCGTTTGCGGACTGAATTGTATCGAGATGTCCAGGGAATTTATTATGGTCATTCTAGAGAATTAGAGTTAGCTTTTGAAGAGTTAGGACCATTTTGGGGACGACATTACTTATTTTGGCATCATGGCCAGCCACTGACATTAATTTATGAGGTATTTTCACCTTATCTTAGGAAATATTTAGGACCAACAAAGGTTACTGATGGGGATTTTACAAAGTAATATTTGTTATCATATTTAACTTTCAAATATTTTACAAATAGTTTCATACCTAGGTTATGTGAAATAATCGTTAGTATTAAGAAATTATCAAAAGTATAAAACTGTAAAAGTTGTATGAAATAATTTAGTAAGGCATTGATTAGAAAGGTTAAACTTCAAGTCTATAATTAACATAAAAATGGAGGAAAAATATGAGTAATCAAGAAGATAGAGAAAAATTTCAAGAGTTAATCAAGCAAGCCAAGGAGGCTAATAAAGACGATAATATTTCTGATAGTGAAGTCAGAAAAGAAGTTTATGATAATCTTGAAAATAAGAGTTTAAGGTATTTCCTGACAATTTTTGGTAAAGACGATTATGATGTTGATGATGATGAAATGGGGTTATTAGATTGGCTAATGAATGATTTATTTAAAACAGAAAATAAGGATGAATATAAAAAAGAATTGATAATATGAGCAAGTAATATAGCAATTTTCATATTGGTGAGGTAAAAAAATCGTTTGTTTTAGGGAGTAGGGAGTAGGGAGTAGGGAGTAGGGAGTAGGGAGTAGTAATTCGAGAAACAGGGGATAGAAAAAAAGAAAAACAACTGCATCTCACGCTTTTTGAGAAACGCTATATCATCTTCGGTTGAATACTTATAAATAACTGTTGTGAGGAGTCAGATGTCAGGAGGGAATAAAGGAGGAATGCTTATTAAATATTGGAGAAAAGTAAAGATAATTTCAGTATTTCTTTGGTACTGTAGGTACTGTCAGTCCTTAAATTTTATTTATAAAATCATGTCCGAACGTAATCGTTTGTGTAAACCCAAGGGTGAATATCTACAGGAAATTTAGCATTTTTTTCTTGCGAGGGTAGCCTTCCTCCCTCTTCTTCCCTCTTCCCTCTTCCCTCTTCCCTCTTCCCTCTTCCTTCTTCCTTACCTTTGCTATATAATACCGATGCTACCGGACATGACATAACTGATTATCCGAACATGATATAAATATTACTTTGGATTGAAAAAACCACTGCATAATCTGAAAAGAGGTGTAGTTTTTTTTCAGCAGATAAGGGCGGAAAAATCTAGGGACAAATATATCCGACTACCTCCTCTATAATTCCCATTTATCAAAATCATAAGGGTAACGCAACCCCGCCTTTTAGAGCTGATTTGTAAACTGAGTTGAAACACCTTTCTACTATGGGTTTGCGGAAAATTATGCCCTGGGGGCTTAGATAGTGTCGAACCCTTACACTGTAAAGCATTTATCCTCTTATTAATATTTACTTTATAAATCAGCTCTTAAGGCGCAATATTTTTGGAGCGAAGCTCAAATCCCCGTTACAAAAATGACTTATGTAGGGGCGAATGGCCACTTCTGACTTCGTTAACCTGACTCCTAACCTCGCTCATAGGACTTTTTCAGCAAACCCTAATTAACCAGACATAATACTATTTATTGGACTTTGGACAAAAAGAAAACAGTTAGCGTAATATTTACGCTAACTATATTAGAGAAATATTTCTCTGTCTCCAGTGAATTTAATCACTGAAAAATGGCAATAATTAAGAGTTGTCGCCCACTACTAAGAAACTTTTCGTTGTTTTTTGGATTTTTTTTTGCCTTTGATGATAACTTGATGACGAGTTCGTGGTGTTGTTTTATATCCTTTAATCCGTCCGGTAGAATAACCTCGACGTTTAGGAGATGTCGTCATTGTACCCAAAGTCGAAATTATTCGATAAAAATCTCTTTGAACTAAACTGGGAGTGATTTTAACTGATTTATTAGTCTTCAAATAATGTTCCCAAGGACGGGGTAAAACAATGGCTAAATTCCTAGCAGCCCATAAATTAACATAAGCAATTAATGTTAATTTGAACCAATTTTCTTCATGTTCAACATCAGGGGTTGAATAAGCTGTCATTAATAATCTTTGTTTACCAAATCGGAACAGATGTTCTATGTCATAACGTTGCCGATAAGATTCATAGCAATCAATCAAACTTAACTCTTGACGTCGAGAACCAATAACAATTAACCACATCGGTTTCCCAATCTGATTACCTACTTCATCAGTAATATTAATTTGTAGTAAAGTAAAAGGATAACGATTCATTTTATAGTTCTGAGTTCCTTTCATTAACATCTGGTTCCAACCCGAAATTGTTACTGTCAATTGACGACCTTTTCTAGTAGTAAAAATGGATTGACTAACCTCCGTAGGTTCATGCCAAGTATTCTCATCTTTCAGGTCAAATTTATCTCCATACCAACGGGGATGTCCTGAAGTAATTGCTTGGTGTTCTTTCCTGATAAATTGACGGTAAAAGACTCGATTGCTTCTCACTCGTGTCACGGTAATTAAGTTTTTATGCTTGACTTGTTCTCCAATAAAATTTCTTTGGCTGTAGAAACTGTCAGCAACTAAAACTGATAACTTCTCTCCAGAGAAAGAAGCAGTTTTAAAGATTTTTTCCAGTTGTTTATTACCAATGTTAGTAGCCTTTTCTGACGAGGGAACCCTTTCTCCTAATAAGGGAACAGCCCAAGGTACATTACCTGTTGCTATTCTCTCTGGTAAAGCGCATATAACTGAATAATAATGGCCAATACTAATGGGTTTATTTCCTTTAATTGGATTGGGATAATTGATAAAAGTTTTGTCGGCCAATGTAGCTGAAAAAGGACGTGGACAAGGAGTTGTATCAATTCCAAATAAATGAAAATGTCGGGAAACTGGAGTAGGAATTGTTTGAGACGCAGCCTCTAATAAGTAATTAACTTGTTGTGAGTAATTATCATCATTTTTATCAGGTAAAAATTCTTGAATTCCTTTATATAAACTGTTATAATTTCGTCGAAATAAAGGATGTTCAGACAATTCTACTAC
Organism: Okeania sp. KiyG1; assembly: GCF_014132355.1. Taxonomy (GTDB): domain Bacteria; phylum Cyanobacteriota; class Cyanobacteriia; order Cyanobacteriales; family Microcoleaceae; genus Okeania. The sequence continues at coordinate 168,634 of NZ_BLZO01000085.1, read as the reverse complement.
CGAACTTGCGATGGAGTTTGATGAAAGGGCATCTACTAATTCTATAATAGTTTCAATTCTTGCATTAACTCCATGATAAAGGTTTTGCCTCCAGGATAAGAACTCCTTGATTGATTGACTGTTTTCTTGATTTTCCATGGTTGTGAATAATACACCTCTGAATGTTAGTGTATATTTTACGCCAACATAAATCCTTTCTTAACTATTCAGTCTCATGTCTACACCGAAATCCAAGCAAACCACTCAACCTGCAGCCATTAGAGGGAAACAAATTCAGGGTTTAATCCGTCAGATGAAGCAGAAAATTAAGAAAATTGAACGAGAAGGAGAGGTGATTCCTCGTGAAGTTCATATCATCCGTTATCAAGTCAATAGAAATCAGAAACTTTACTATTATTATAAATTACAATCTGCTTCACCGATTTTTCCTATGGCTACTGATAGTCAGAAAAAACTAAATATAAATATTTAGGCAAAGCGGGTAGTGAAGCTCATATTGATGCAGTTGAAAAAATGAGTCGAAGGAATCTTATTGATGAGTTGGAGAGAGTTGTTCATTCCCTTCAAGAAAGTTATTTAGATATTTGTTTTGGTGGAGAAATTGAACCAGACCCATCCTATGATCTTCGGGATGATAAATAATGTCAAAAACAAAGATAATTCCAGTATGAATTCGGTCTTTAAACCTTAATTTTGGTAGTTAGTGTAACTATTACGCTAACTACTTTTTTTTGTCCAAAGTCCAAACTATTTAAACTTGAACTGGATTTTCTAGCATTAATTTTGAACGCTTCAATTTTTCTGGTAAAGGAATAGGATAGTCACCAGTAAAACAGGCAGAACAAAAAGTCTTAGGATCTTCATCCGTTGTTCTTAACATCCCCTCCCAACTCAAGTATGCTAGAGAGTCAACACCTATTTGTTTGGCAATTTCTGCAACTGATTTTGTGGCTCCAATTAATTGCTCCTGGTTATCTGTATCAATGCCATAAAAACAGGGATGAGTTACTGGTGGAGAAGAAATTCTCATGTGAACTTCTGTTGCGCCAGAATCTCGCAAAGCTTTAACGATTTTTTTACTGGTGTTGCCACGCACAATGGAATCATCAACTATAATCAATCGCTTACCTTCTAATACATCTCTAAGAGGGTTAAGTTTCATTCGGATACCTGATTCTCTCATATGTTGAGTTGGTTGAATAAAGGTACGACCAACGTAGCGATTTTTGATTAATCCTTCAGCATAGGGAATGCCTGATTCTTGAGAAAAACCTATGGCTGCTGGAATACCAGAATCAGGAACGCCTATTACCATATCTGCCTCTACTAAAGATTCTCTTGCTAACTGGCGTCCTATTTTTAGTCTGTAGCTGTATAAACTACCACCTTCCATCAAGCTGTCAGGACGGGCAAAATAAATCATTTCAAAAATACATAGCTTCCTTTGTGGTTTCTGATTCCAGTGGAACGAAGCCATACCTTCTTCTGTAATCCAAACTAATTCTCCAGGTTCAACATCTCGGAGATATTCTGCTCCAATAATATCTAAAGCACAGGTTTCTGAGGCGAGGACATATCTTTTTGGGTTGGTATCTTCTAAAGTACCAATCACGAGGGGCCGTATACCGTGGGGGTCGCGTACTCCCATCAGACCTTCTGGAGTACCAATTGTTAAACTGAAAGCTCCTTTACATAAATGAAAAGCACTAATAGCAGCTTCTAGCCAGCTTTTACCAGTTTTAACTTCTGTGGCGATCGCTAATGCAATCATTTCTGAATCTGTGGTGCTTTTAAAGTTACATCCACGGTTGATTAGTTCTTTTTTTAATGCTTGTGTATTGACAAGATTGCCATTATGTGCTATCGCCAAAGGTCCAAGAGGAGTCTCAACAAGAGCAGGTTGAGCATTAATAATCTGGCTAGATCCTGTAGTGGAATAACGAGTATGACCAATTCCTATATTACCAGGCAACTGCTGTAAGATGGACTCATTAAATACTTGAGATACTAGCCCCATTCCTTTATGTATGTAAACTTTATTGTCTTGAAAAGTAGCAATTCCTGCAGACTCTTGACCTCGATGCTGTAATGCATATAAGCCAAAATAGGTGAGTTTAGTTACATCTTCTTCTGGGGCGTAAATTCCGAAAACACCACAAGCTTCTTCTGGTTTATCTGGTTTATCTATCTCAAGATAATTTTCTAAATTTTTCTCAGTAGTTGAAGGGTAATTGTAAGTCATGGTTATATTTTAACTCCTTATCAGGATTATTAGTTTTTATAACTCTTTTCAAAGTGGTAAATTATCTGGTCTATGGATAGACTAGGAAAAAGTTAACCTCATCTTAAACTATAGTAACTAACTTCGTGAAGTATTGTAAACTAAATATCTAAAATATTAAGCTCATCAGGGCGATCAATAATTTATCAAGCCCTTCGATTTACAAAATTACCGAATAATTAATAATTAACAATTATTAATTAAATAATTCAGGTTAAAAGCCTCCTCTTGGCTACGCCGCGAGCTGTCGCTCTAAAAGGGTAAAAAAGCGGTCGTTCGCGACAGCGGAACGGAGTTCTATCTTCGGAGCTTTCCGTAGGGTGGGATGGCTCCGAAACCTGCGCCATATCCATGAGACCAAGAGAAGAAATAATATTTCCTTATATTCAATCGAGGACGGTTTTAACCAGAGTTCAAGAATTAAGAATTTAGAATTACCGAATTATTAATAATTAATAATTAAATAATTCGCGCCTTGAAGCCTCACCTTGATCGGGGAAATAAAGAAATAATATTTCCTTATATTCAATTCCGTAACGGTTAAAACCCGAGGTAATTATCCATTATCCATTATCAATTATCAATTAATGAACTCTCCTTTAAAACGGATAGGATTGACTCAAAAGAATTTTTTCTTTTTATCCCCTTAAAAGGGGAGGCTTTATACCACAATTTTTCGGTAATTATCCATTATCCATTATCCATTATCCATTAATGAATAGGAATGGTGGTGGCATTCTACTGGAGCGTGGTAAAGGCAAAAAAGTTTTCCTAGTAGTTATTTAGTACTAATTGTTGGCTTAAACAATTTCGTAAAAAGGTAAGGGAGAAAAAAGAAGAAAAATGAATGATAGAGATGAGTTCAAGAATTTAGAATTAAGAATTAATAATTTAGAATTAAGAATTACCTCTCCTTGAAAAGAAGAGGATTGACGAACAGGAAAATTTTTATTTATTATCCCCTTAAAAGGGGAGGCTTTAAACCACAATATTTCGGTAAGAAATATGACGATCGGCCTCTTAGTAGGCATAAAATTCCAAATTCCTTTTTATAGTATCATTTTCGATCATTGGTATTAATATTGGTAAAATCTGTATAGTAAGAATAAATCGCCGTTTCAGGTTTAATGTATTATGTCCAGTTAAATATTTAAGTTCAGTCATTAGACATCTCCAGAAAAGAGGCAACAGGCAACAGGCAACAGGCAACAGGGGGAAATAATTGATAATTTATGGATAAGAATTGATTCTATTTTTGATTTTTGGAGATGTCTATTGAGAAATATGTATTATTAAACAAATATCCTATGAGTAAAGTGTTAGCTATTTTAGGGGAATTAAGCAATGGTGACATTGATTGGATGATTGCTAATGGTAGTAAGGAAAAAATTACTACTAACACTGTATTAATCCATGAAGGTCAACCAATTGATGCTCTTTATATTGTACTTGATGGCACAATGAAAGCTTATGTAGCTGGTGTGGGAAATCAAGAAATAGGTATTATTACTTCTGGTGAAATTTTGGGAGAGATGTCTTTTGTAGATGGTCGATTACCATCTGCTACTGTAAAGGCGATAGAAAATACTTTAATTCTGTCTATCCCTAAACAAAAATTAAATGAAAAGTTAGAGCAAGATGTATTATTTTCTCTAAGATTTTATCGAGCAATTACTAAATTTTTATCGACTCGATTACGAGGTACTGTAACTCGCTTTAGCGAACATCAAGATTTGCTTTATCAAGATAATTATAGGAATGATAATACTGAAAAATTAACAGACAATAGTGCAGTAGCTAAGTCTAGATTTGAAGCATTAATGGAGCGTCTTAAAAATAGTTAAAGAAGCACTTCAGCAGTCAGCTTTTCCTGGGGAATGCTGCGCAAACAGCAATCAGCAGATTTTTTTTGAGACACCCTCCCTTACGCAATAATTAAGGTCTGCTGAAAAAATTGGTTGGCGGGGGTAGGACAGGGGGACGCACCAGACGCGGGGACGGGTCGATTTGTGAGGAACAGGAAATGGTTTCGGCAATTTTATGTGAAGAAATTTTCTTGAATTTCAGCAGAAAATTTCAGTAAATTAATGCCAAAGTAGCCAATAACTTAGGAGATAAATTGAATATAAAAAGCTTCATTACTTTAGCTATCCTGACTTTTAGATTTATGAGCGCAAGCCCTAATTAAGGTTTGCTGAAAAAGTCTTTTTTAAGGAGTAGGGGACCCACCCTCGCCCCTCCCCTCCCAGGAGGGGAAAAGGGGAGTAGGGGAGTAGGGTAGGGACGTTGCATAAGGGCGTCCGTACGGGAGTATTTTTTTGCCCAACTCTGGCCCAAAATACGCTCTTTCTTTGAGCATGAAGGGCTGAAAATCAGGTACAATTTCTAGACCTAAAAAGTCTAAAACCTTTACCTGTAAATGCTTTGAGATTTATTCAGCAAGCCCTAATTAAGGTAAAATGCTTCTCCTTTAAAGAAGAAACAAGCGGCCGTTTTGCTTCGCATAACTACGTTAACGGCTGTCGCCGACATGTTTGCGCAGCATGACAAACGGAAAAAGCGGAGCTTCCCGTAGGGTGGGATGGCGCAATTCGGAGCGGCTCTGTCAAGAGCTGGTCTCCTCGTCATATCCAATCGACCAAGAGAAGAAAAAATTTTCATTATTAGTCAATCCTATCGTAAGCATTCAGCTATTAGCAGTCAGCTATCAGCTATCATGATGAGGTTTTAATGAATATAGACTGTTTCAGCCAGCTTTTATAGTTAAGTATAAATTCTGCCTAAATTAGTAAAGCTTTTATCTAAAACTAAAAGCTTTATTAATTGTCTTACTACAAAAGTTGGCTCCCTAGCTCTTAAAGTCTATTTTAATTTAAACACTGTCCCATAAGAAAGAGTCTTGTTGCTGAAGTCCGCAGTTCCGACCCAGGAGGCTAGCTGACAGCTAATAGCTGTTTGCGCAGCATTCCGCAGGAAATGCTTAGTTGACATATAAAAACAAGTGCCTTTTTGGGGCCTTTAAAAAGTGCACCTGTTTCAGTCTAAAACGCTCAAAAAGTTAGTATTTTAGACGCATAGTTGAACAGAAAAATCAAGGGAAAATTCTTACTTATACCTCCTCGCTAATTCCCATTTATCCTGTCTCCTGTCTCCTTTCTCCTGCCTCATAACACGACTAAAAGACTTTTTCAGCAAACCATAATTATTAATTATTAATTATTAATTATTAATTGTTGAAGAAGCATTCCGGAACGGAAAGGAGATTTCAACTCCATTCCCTGACTTTTGCAAGAAGTCTATTTAATTTGTACTTTGAAGCTAAAAATTTGAAGATGTCAGAATTAGATCGAAGTGAAAATCAACAAAAATTTGACCAGGTAATCATGGGTTATTGTCTAGAGCTGGCCCAACGTGCTTTAGGTAAAACTGCCCCTAATCCCATGGTAGGTTGTGCGGTCGTTCAAAATGGCCAAATTGTGGGAAAAGGGTTTCATCCTGGCGCAGGTCATCCTCATGCAGAAGTTTTTGCTCTCAAGGAGGCAGGTGAAAAGGCAAAAGGAGCTACTGTCTATGTAACTTTAGAACCATGTAATCATTATGGACGCACGCCACCTTGTACGGAAGCTTTAATTGCAGCAGGTGTGGCAAAGGTTGTGGTTGGAACGATCGATCCGAACCCTTTAGTTGCAGGTAGTGGTATCGCCAAATTACGAGAAGCTGGTATTCAAGTGGTGGTTGGAGTGTTAGAAGCTGAATGTCGTCAACTCAATGAAGCTTTTATTCACCGAATACTCCACCAAAAACCTTTTGGAATTTTGAAATATGCTATGACTCTTGATGGCAAAATTGCTACTACTACAGGTCATAGTGCATGGGTGACATCACCCGCAGCGCGGAGTGAAGTACATAAGTTACGGGTTGCTTGTGATGCTGTGATTGTTGGAGGTAATACGGTGCGTCGAGATAATCCACTTTTGACGAGTCGCAGCAGTCAAACTGATAATCCTTTGCGGGTGGTGATGAGTCGCAGTCTAGATTTACCTACAGAGGCTAATTTATGGGATGTTGATGAAGCTAATACTTTAGTGTTTACAGAAGTAGGGTCTAATCGAGAATTTCAGCAATATTTGAGGCAAAAAGGGGTTGAAGTAGTAGAAGTTTCATTATTGACTCCGACAAAGGTGATGGAAAATCTCTACAATCGCGGATTTCTTTCTGTACTTTGGGAATGCGGGGGGACTTTGGCAGCAAGGGCGATCGCTGATGGTGCGGTGCAGAAAATATGGACTTTTATTGCTCCTAAAATTATTGGTGGGAAAGGAGCACCTTCACCTGTGGGAGATTTAGGATTAATTAATATGACGGAAGCTATTGAGTTAGAAAATGTTAGTATTCGTGCTGTTGGTTGTGACTATTTATTGACCGGTTATATTTTGTTCGACTGAATACTAATAATTTGATGGCAGCAAGACAGGAGGAAAGAGTGGAAGGTAGAAAATAGTTTGTTCATTATAGATTTTTATTAGACATCTCCAATAATAAAAAATCAAATCAATTATCGTACATAAATTATCAATTTTTCCCCTCCTAGGAGGGGTTAGGGTGGGTTCCTTTTTCCCCTCCTAGTAGGGGTTAGGGGTGGGTCCCTACTCCCTACTCCCTCTTTTCTGGAGATTTTTATACCATTTTCAAAAAATATTGCTACATTGGTTGATTTCTAGATGTTAGGTGTTAGGTGGTAGAAATGAAAGAGAACAAGTGTAAATGTTCCTATGCTTTTGCACGGGACTTTACTGTAACAATCTTTCTTGAATTTGGTATTATTCAAAATGTTTGAATAATCGATCTTAAAATATATAAATCTAAGCATTCAGGCGTCAGTTATCAGCCATCAGCCAGCCTCCTGCGGAGGAACTACGGACTTCAGCTATTGCTTTTTTTTAGTTCTAGATAAAAGCTTTACTAATTGAGTCTGAATTAAATTCTACTATAAAAGCTGGCTGAAACAGTCTATATTAATTAAATTCGCCTCATGAGAGCTGAGAGCTGACAGCTAATAGCTGTTTGCGCAGCATTCCGCAGGAAATGCTTACATATAAATTATCAATTTTCCGGTAGTATTAGTATTATTAAGTATTTAGTAATAAAGACAAATATAAAATTAGATATTGAGTTAAATTGAGAATGTAAATACGAAATCAAATAGTATGAGATTTATACAAATAAAATCAGCCTTAGATTTGGAACTGTTAGAGAATATCCATATAATTTAGGAACTATAAAGCAAGGGTAGGAATTACAAAAAATTCACCTATTTTTGAGTTTTTCACGATTCATTTAAACTAGCTATATCTGAATATAAATTAGAGCAGTTTTCAGGAAGATAGAATACTCAGTAAAAACTATAATCCTTGTAGAGAGCTGATATAGAACTGTAGTCTAATAAAGCTAAAATTGCTATAAATGTATACAAAATCTTTTAAATCTGATGACATATATTCCTCACTCAGAAAGTATAGCTCCTAGGCCAGATCGTCCCGGAGCACCTATAGCACTTAACTCCAGATTTTATATTGAGCGATCGCCTTGCGAAGAACATGCATATCAAGAAATTGCTACTCCAGGTAGTTTGATTAGGATTAGAGGGCCGAGGCAAGTAGGAAAAACTTCTTTCCTACTACGATTGATTAACTATACTAAAACTTTAGATTACCGAATCATCACTATAGATTTTTTAGAGACTGATACAGCAGTTTTTGAGAGTACAGAAAAATTTTTACGTTGGTTTTGTATTAATCTTACTAGACAGATAAAATCTACTTATAATATAGATGATTATTGGGACGAAGATATAGGATATAAAGTATGTTGTACGATTTTTGTTGAAGAATTATTACATGAAATTGATACTCCTGTAGTGTTGATTTTTAAAGAAGTTAATTGCGTCTTTAAATATACTAAAATTACTCAGGATTTTTTACCATTATTACGATTTTGGCATGAACAAGCTCGGATAGTAGAAATTTGGAAAAAACTACGATTAGTGTTAGTTCATACTACTGAAATATATGTTTCATTAAGTGTGAATCAATCGCCATTTAATCTTGGTTTAGCCATTAAATTATCTGAATTTACACAAGAACAAGTTAAAGATTTTGCTCAACGTTATGGACTGAAGTTGCAGGAAGAACAAATACAAGAACTGATGAATTTAGTAGGCGGACATCCCTATTTAGTACATCTAGCTTTAGATAATTTATATCATCACAATTTAACTTTTGAAGAATTATTAAGAGATGCTCCTACTCAAAGAGGAATTTATAGTGATTATTTACGCAGTTTATGGATGGTATTGCAAAAACAATCAGCACTGGCAGCTACATTTACACAGCTAATTACAGAACCAACAAATATTCAATTGGAACCGATTATTACTTATCAACTAGAAAATTTAGGATTAGTCAAAATAGATGGAAATATTTGTGTTCCTTGCTGTAAGTTATATTCTCTCTATTTTCAAGGGCAAAAATTAGGGGTTACAAGCGGTAGAACTGTGACAGAAAAAAACAAAAATCAAGACGATCTACATCCACAAGTTTTTACAAATATTAATTCTGTAAAAATGAGTAATCATGATTTTTTTAACTTCTACACTAAGATAGAATGGGATAATATAGTCGCTGAAAATTATCCTATTGCTTTGATTTTAGGTGAAATAGATAATTATACAGTTTATCAAAATCAATATGGAACTAAATTTAGTCAGAATTGTTTACAAATTATATCAAAAAAATTTCTCTAATTTTACAGGATATTAAAAATATACATTTCAACAAAGAAAACGAACAGTTTATAATAATTTTGCCGAAAATAGATGGCGTAAAAGCAATTTCTATTGCTGAAATAATTATTCGGGAAATCAAAGAACTAACTTTATCTCCTGATAGAGATATATTGACTAATTTACCTAATTCTATAGTAACTATGAGTATGGGAATTGCTTGTACAATTCCTAGCGAAAATGAACCTAGTAGTCTGTTTTTAGCAGCAGAAGAAGCCTTATTTGAATCTCAAGAACAAGGAGATTGTGTTACTTTAAGTTCATTTTTAAATTATCAAGATACTTGAATATAATTAGGTGGTAGGTGGTAGGTATTGAGTGGTAGGTATTGAGTGGTAGGTTTAGGTATTATATCAATTTAATAAATAACTGTTTTGAGTCCTCAGGAGTCAGGAGGAATGAGTCATTTCAGTTATCAGTTATCAGTTATCAGTTAGCCTCTTCCGGAGGAGCTACGCTGTTCAGTCGCGGAGCGTTAACGGAGTTGTGCAGTAGCAAAACAGTACCTCTGTAATAAGGAGCTTGACATAAGGAATAGTCTCTTTTCTCTTGGTCCATGGTCGGCCAGTGAGGAGACCTCGCCATATCCAATCGACCAAGAGATAAAAAATTTTCATCTCTTTGTCAATCCTCTTGTTTTCAAGGAGAGGTAATTATTAATTAGGGCTTGCTGATTAAATCTAAAAGCATTTACAGATAAAGCTTTTAGCCTTTTTGGGTCTATAAATTGTGCGCCTGTTTTAGCTCTTCATGCTGAAAAAGTGAGGATTTTGGGGTGAGGGGGGCAGAAAAATCACTCTTGCTATCATTAACGATCACCTTCTCTATAACTCCCCGTTCCTCCTGACTCTTAACTATTCCCTATTCCCTATTCCCTATTCCCTGCCTCAGCAAAAAGACTTTTGAGCGCAAACCCTAATTATTAATTATTAATTATTAATTGTTGAACCCTACTCCCTCTTTTCCGGAGATGTCTAATAAAAATGGTACACTAGGAAATTATTCAAAAAATAATCTCGACTATAATAATGCAAAAATCTAGAAAAATCATCAAAAATTATGGCAAGTAATTTGGAGTTTATGTTTAACTACAATGATTTTGCTGAGGGCTAATAATGCAATAGCAGAAACGCTTACTTCCAGAATTAATGATTTTCCTCACTGGGAAAATAAACCATCAATTAGCATTGCTAAAGAAGACTTAATTTATCCAGACTGGATGGCAGGAAATTGGAATGTTAAAAGTACTTTAATAGATATGGTTGCACCGTTAGCCCCAGAAATTGTTACGCCAGGCTTTGAAAATAATCGTAAATATTTGCATAAATCAGTAAATTTTCAAGTTCGATTTCTTAAGTTCGAGCCAAACTTGAATATCGAAGAAATATCCCCAAAAAAATTAATTAATTTGCCCATATATTGGTCTACTGAAAAATCAGACTTACCCCCAGAAGCAGTTATTGCAGATCGAGAATTTAACGGATTAAATATTGGCAAAGCACTTTTGGGCGACGATGCAATTTTATCTGTAAAAATTGACCAAAATAATCCTAATCGTCAGACAACTATTTTGCGAGATAATCTAGAGTTAGTTTCAGTTATTACCAATAGGGCAAGGGAACAATTAAACCTAGATAATTTTATTACCTGCGAAATAACTCAGCAACTATTTCAGGGTGAGACTATGATTTACTTAAATGAGGTAGAAACAACTACAGATTATCATCACATTCTCGATGAAAATCAAGGAGAAATAATTGAGGCAAATCAGATAACTGCTATTTATTTATCACCTCAAGACCCTGATTATTTTGTAGCAGGTAATCATCCCGTAGCCTTGTATCGTTATCAGTTAGAATTATTCCCTTTGGTAGAAGAATAATATCATGTCTGCTTGAATACTTATAAATAATGGAGTAGGGAGTAGGGAATAAGGAGCGAGAATAGGGATTTGCAACTTAATAAAGTACCGATTATTAGTGTATAAAAAGTTCCGTGGCTGTCCGAATCGAGGCGGTAACATGAGACTCAATCTCAATCGGAAATAGTCAAGCCAGCCGAAGCAATCTCTACTCTATCAATTAGCTGGTAGTCTATTTTTTTGCTAGTCCCATAATAGGGATATTTGCCCTGTATAATGAAGTATAGGTTTTTTCATCACTAAGATATAATTCAGAATTTAGGAATCAAAAGATTTGAAAGAATTTTTTTACTGCTTTTTATAGAATTGATGTCTCTAGGGGTTAAAACACCCTAGATTCTAAGTTGATTCCACCCAAAAACTACTGTACCCATTTGATGCTAAATGAAGCAGTTGATAACAAATCTGGCTGCTTTGTTCACATTATCCCGCATAGGTTTGAGTTTTGTTAGACCATAGTAGAGACTTTCCATAGAGGGTCTCTACAAAAATTGCAGTTCTTAGTCTGTGTTTCATTGTTATGAAAACCACTATAATTTTGCGCGATCGCCTCTTGAAGTTGAGATTAAAAATTTTGATTGGCGATCGCTCTAAGAACAAAATTATAGATCGAGCATTATCTGGACATTTCTGACATATTTTATCTTGAAGTAAAATTTTTTTTTACCCTATAAAAAGAAATCTGTCAATGGCTATAATTGCTTAAGCACTAATACCTATTCAAAATTTGTTTTTTTGAGATTTATTCAACCGTGGAGAAAGTATAAATTTTTGCACTCTATATTTACGAAAAATAGAAGGTTGTAGCTTTTTTTAGACAAAATTTCTTATTTTTAAATACAACATTGGCACAATAAGCTATGTATCAGTATGATACCAAATTGCTGAAATAACGCAAGTTCGTGAAATATTTTGTAATGATTTGGGAAAAATCAGGACTTGTTTAATAAGAATAAACAATTTTAATAGCTTACTTGATAAGTTAAACCTATACTTTTCTTCTTGTCTAATTTTTGCTTTAAAGCTACTTTTTGATAATTAGCGATCGCTTTCCTGAGAAGAAAGTGAAAATTTTGGTAGCAGTTGTGAAAGGTTAGAGATTTTGGTTGGCGATCGCTAAATTTAGTAGGCATTGCATAAATGCGGGATGATTTTAGTAGTTTTGTGGAAACAGTGTCACGACACCTCATTGAAAAGCCACATAAATATATAGAGGGATTAAAAGTAAGTCTGAAGTTAGTAGGAACTCTCTCTAAAAAATACATTTATTTAACCACGAGGTAAGTATTTTATGAAGCAAAAGTTTCCGGTCTGGCAACTGACCTTACCACTTTGCGGAGTTCTCATTTTTTCTATTGGAGCTTTAACCACAATTCACATGATTAACGGTCGATATCTTTTTCATCTTGAAGTAACTCCTAAAGGATTGAAAATTACGACCGATGTAGATAAAAGAAATAGTGATAGTGATTCTGTTAAGGAAATTAAGGTTGATATTCAGGAAGAAGTTAAGGAGGAGGGTAAAGCCACAGTTCTTGAGTAATTAAATGAGTTTTGTTTATTGGTTAGCTCTCTCAAGATTCTGGGAGAGTATTTTATCCAGAAGTTCGGTAATTTTGGAATTGATTTAGAAATTACTTTCTTTTGCTTCTGATTATCAAGTCTGCTAGATATCTAATCAGAAAAATAGTTTCTTGTATATTTAGTTGAAAAACTTAGATTGCTTCCCAAAGATTAACTCAACAAATATATTTTTTGTTGAGCTAAACCTAATTTGTCTAGCTACAACATCATTCCGCAGGAAATGCTTACATCTTAATCAACAAAAAATTCTTTACCCCTTGTTTTTTGCTTCTCATAATAGTCAAGCTTTTCTTCAGTAAATAAACCTAAATCCTCATAAACTAAGCGATCTATTTTTTCAATCCAATAATTTAGTAAATCGTCTGATTCTGCTCTTTCAAGTATTTTTTCCATTTGTTCGGCTTCATGTTTAGATAACTCTGAGAGATTTGTCAATTCATAATAATGTTGAAGTAGACTTTTTTGCTTTGAAGCGAGGCGTTTAAACTTTTCAGTTTCAATAGACGATAATAATTTGGTCAAACCACCCTCAAAATTGGCATGAGAAATTTGTAAACTTTGCCAACTAGGAGGTATTTCTGCGGAATTTTGACAAATAACTGGCAACCAACTCGCACCAGGAAATTTATCTTCTATTACTTGTAATTTTTCCCTCGCTTGTCGCACAGAAATATATAGAGATTTTCCACTAGCAAATAACTCTAGAAAATCCTGTAAAAATTTATGGGTAACTATATCTGGCCCTTTCTCTCTCATAACAATAATTGCCGGAATATGTAACCTAGCAAGTTGTCGAGCTAAACCTAATCCATCGCAAGAATTAAAAATCGCTAATTGTAAACCTTTACTAATAGCTGTTGCCAGGGATTGTTCTAATTCTTCAATTGTCATTTTTGTTTCATTTCCTAAATAAAAACATCCGGTACTGCCATCAGCTTTACTTTCACTATGACCAGAAAAACAAATAATATCCCAACCTTTTTCATCCCATAATTTTTGGTCTAGTTCTTGGCGACTTGGTTTAACTAGAGAAACAATTTCTGCTTCTCTGGATAAACTAGATAAATATTGTTTATCTGCTTCAATATTTATCCCTTTGTCATCTCCAAAAATTGCTAAGATGCGGATTATTCCCCTAGCAACATTAAACTTTTCGACTCGGTTAGCTTCTGGCAAACCTATAGCAGTTTCAGCAAATAGATAATCTGAGAAAAAGTTCCATAAGTGCCAGGGAAGACGCTGAATTAAAATATCTTCAGATTGGATAATTAACCTTACTTTGTCTGAGGGATTAAATTTAGTTCGTAGCTCCTTTTCTATGCGGTTAAAATTTGGATCGTTCAACCAGTTATTAAGGAGCGATCGCCACTCTTTCTCTAATTCCCGAATCTGACTAATTATTTTCTGAGCTTTCTTCTCTATATCTTTTTTGGAAAAATTTGTTGTCTGTTCCTTCTTCATTTTAATTCTAGGAAGCAAGCCTAAATGACTATGTAATTCTGTTAATTGTTCATATTTTTCTCTCCAGTCTTGATATAGCTGAGGAATTTCTAATTTGGGGGTTAGGTTACCCCTAAAAGAAATTGGTAAAGGATGAGAGTCTGACCAAATATTTGCTCTAATAACTGGAAAACCTGTTTCAAAATTTCCCGCTTCAAAATTGAGAGTCACCAAATAATTAGAAGATGTTGATTTTTGAAATATCTGGTCAACCAAAGACATCATGTAATTCTTTTGCTCTTCTGAACGAACATTTTGTTTCTTTATTTCTGCCAACTCTATCTGATATTTTCTCTCTATTTCTGCCAACTCTATCTGATATTTTCTCTCACCTTCCTGAATATTTTGATTTATCTGTCGTTTGATTTCTTGCAATTCTTTCTGATATTTTTCCTCTAGCACTCTCAAATTTTCATCATATAATTGCAGAAACTCCCGATGTATTTTTTCTTTCTCCGTTTCTGGGGGGACATCAATTCTAATTACCACTACTCCATCACCTTTATTTTCCATACTTTGAATTCTCATCGGTATGCCCTCTTTTTCCACTTGTATCTGTTGGAAAGATGACACAAAAGCTTTAGCATCCACCCCATTTCGGAAAATTAAATCCACAGTATTCAAGACTTCTGTGAATAATTTTGTAAAGTCTCCCGGTTGAAAATATCCACTACTAGGGCGACGCTCTCTATCGCAAGTTTCTGGTAATGGTTCCTCTAATAAATAGATATATTTTGATTCAATATAATCGAGGATAGTAGTGTAGTCAATATTCCAAGCTTCTAAGCAAGTTCCTGACATTTGAGCGTTGGTAAAATTAGTGCCTATTGCTGATACTTCTGTTAAATTTGCATTGTTTAAACAAGCAGCTTTTAGGGAAGCTTCCCCTAAGTTTGCTAGTTTTAAATTGGCGTTACTCAGATCGGCACACATGAGGTTTGCCCCTCTTAAGTTTGCTCCTATATATTGTTGGCCTCTTCCATATCCAGTTATTAATAATTCTCTGACTTTTATATCTACTAATATAGTTGCTTCGACTCTGGCAAATTTTAAATATTTGGTTTCTCGCCAGAATGTTCTAGTAGTATTAGCAAATCGAAAATTTGTGCTTTTGAGAATGGCATGACTAAAGTCGGCATCGGTTAAATTAGCATTTTCAAAATTGGTGCTTCCTATAGTTCCAATGGCAACAGCTAATTGTCGGATAAAAATATTTTTTTCGTCTTCGGCTAATATCTTTTTTGCCAGATATTGAGCTATTAATATAAAAGTTAAGGAGATACCTACAGATAGGATAATAGCTACCCACCAAAGAGTCATATTATCTCGGTCATAGTCGTGCAAAATTTTAGTAATAATTCCTCCAATAGACAGAGTAACTGTTCCAATAAACACTATATTTGCCAACCACTTACCAGAAATAATTTCAGCTAAAGCTACTGCTAAACTAAGACTAAAAATTAATACAAAAATTCCTAAAAAGCTTAAACATCCTCCAAAAAAAATCAACCATTCCATAACTTGATATTCAGGCACGCCAAATACTGCCAATATTGGAATTGTTATTATCATTAGAGAAATTACAGGAAATAAATATCCTATAGCTCTTTGAACTCCTTGACGAATTGCGACTACTAATAAGCCAATACTTCCAAGTTCTTGCAGAATTAAAAGAACTAAACTGATATAAATAGGAATTGATTGGTTTATTTGATTAAGAATAAATTTGATCGGAATATAACCAGCAACATATACAGCCATAGCTGCAACTATAGATAGGATAACTACCAAAATAAAAATAAGTCTAGTCTGAGGTTTTGTTAATCCTGCTAAAGCATAGTTGAACTTAGCATCCCTAAGATTTGCCCCAGTAAAATCTGCTCCTCTAATATCTGCATAAGAGAAATCTGCACCTCTCAAATCTTGATTTTTAAACGAACGACTAGAAAGATTTCTGCGTGGTTGTTGAAATGAATGATTTAGCATTGGATTAACTCCTATTTCTTTCGTCTCAATAATTTCTCTATCCCCCCCAATATTTTTTCAGACTAACTAAACCTTAGCTTTTCTCAATCACCACCACCAAATTCTTTAGAGATAGAAGAATATCTTAACTGTATACAATATTTATTTTAACTAATCCCCTTTAACCTTCCGTATAATTAATTGAGTTGTACTAATAATTTTCTCTAAAACGAATCTCGTAATTTTTGTAAAGCTCTTCTTCCTTTTTGTCGAACCCTATCGACCAACTTTTTCTCATCATCTAAATCCTTAATAATTAATTCCTCAAAATCAGCAATGCTTTTTGCCACTTCTTTCCATGAATATTCTTCAACCTCTCTCAACCACAAAATAACTTTTTCTACTTCACTTAACTTTTCCCAACCCTTACCTAATAATTTCAGGTTAGGCTCTGTTGCATATATTAAATCTTCTTTTGGGTTAGTTAGACTGCTTTTGTTTTTTAGTTTAGATTCAGCGAATTTTCCAGATTTTGTCTTTTTGGCAAAATTTCTAATGACGTTAAAACAGATTTTTCTGAACCAAGCATCAAAATTTTCAACAACTATTTTCCCAGGTATAATTTTTCCTAAAGCAATTTCACGAGCTTTTAAAACTACGTCCATCAAGTCATAATAAAAATCTAGCCTATATTGCTTGAGCTTGTGGTCAATAAATGCCAGAAAATATTCAGACTTTAGCATCCTGTATATCTCGCGGTTGACTTCTTTAGTTTTATTTTCTACGAACTTTTGAGACTTTGTTTTTTTGGCAAGATTTCTAATAACGTTAAAACAGATTCTCCTGAACCAAGCATCAAAATTTTCAACTATTTCTCCAGATATAATTTTTTCTAAAGCAATTTCACGAGCTTCGACAACTATATCCATCAAGTCATAATAAAAATCTAGCCTATGTTGCTTGAGCTTGTGGTCAATAAATGCCAGAAAATATTCAGACTCTAGCATCCCGTATATCTTACTGTTTACTTCTTGATTGAAGTCATTAGTTTTATTTTCTACTAATTTTTCAGACTCTGTTTTTTCCTCAAGATTTTTAATAACACTCAAACAAATTCTCTTTAAGCAAGCATCAAGCATTTCTCCAGATACAATTTTTTCTAAAGCAATTTCACGGGTTTTGACAACTATATAAATTGCATCATAATAAGAATGTAATCTAAATTGCTTAAGCTTTTTATCAATAAATGCCAGAAAATATTTAGAATCTAGCATCCTGCCTATCTTACTGTTTAGTTCGTGATTTAAGTCATCCATTTCTAATGCTTTTTTGGTAAAGGTCTGGGTTTTGTAGATTATTTTACTGTAAGCACCTTTTTGAAATTTGGTGTTGCAGTACTATACTTTCTAGTCTGACTAAATTTTCATAATAGAAATGACTTAGCGCTCCACAGTACCTCTACCTATATTTGTGTCTAACAATAGTAAAAGTGTGACAATATTATTGACTCTTTATAGTCCTATCAAATTTGGGCAATTAGTTATTATCTGATTTAATTGATAAGCACCTACTGATAATTAATAAAGGTACATTACTGGCGGGCAAGATGCCCGCACTGGAATGACGGAGATATTTCTGCAGAATTTTGACAAATGACTGGCAACCAACTCGCACCAGGAAATTTATCTTCCATTACTTGTAATTTTTCCCTCGCTTCTCGCACAGAAATATATAGAGATTTACCACTAGCAAATAACTCCAGAAAATCCTGTAAAAATTTCTGGGCAACTACATCTGCTACTTCTTCTCGCATCACAATAATTGCTGGAATATGTAACTTAGCAAGTTGTCTGGCTAAACCTAATCCATCGCAAGAATTGAAAATTGCTAACTGTAGACCTTTCCTAATAGTTTTTGCCAGAGAATTTTCTAATTCCTCTATTGTTATTTTTGTTTGATTTCCTAAATAGAAGTATCCGGTACTCCCATCAGGCTTACTTTCACTATGACCAGAAAAACAAATAATATCCCAACCTTTTTCATCCCATAATTTTTGGTCTAGTTCTTGGCGACTTGGTTTAACTAAAGGGAGAATTTCTGCTTCTGTGGAGAAACTAGACAAATATTCTTTATCTGCTTCAACATTTATTCCTTTGTCGTCTCCAAAAATTGCTAAGATGCGGATTTTTTCCCTGGCAGTATTTAACTTTTCTACTCGGTTAGCTTCTGGCAGACCTATGGCAGTTTCAGCAGATTTATAATCTGAGAAAAAATTCCATAAATGCCAGGGAATGTGCTGGATTAAATTATCTTCAGATTGGATAATTAGTCGGACTTTATCTGAGGGGTTAAATTTAGTCCGTAGTTCCTTTTCTATGTGATTAAAATCTGAATTGTTTAACCAGTTGTTGAGGAGAAGCTGCCATTCTTTCTCTAATTCCCGAATCTGAATAATTATTTTCTGAGCTTTCTTCTCTATATCTTTTTTGGAAAAATTTTTTGTCTGCTCTTCCTTCATTTTGATTCTAGGAAGGAAGCCTAAAATTCGATAGTATTCTCTTAATTGTTCATATTTTTGGCCCCAGTATTGATAGAGTTGAGGAATTTTTAAGTTTGGGGGTAAGTTACTGGCAAAAGAAGTTGGTAAAGGATGACCGTCTGACCAAATATTTGCTCTAATTACTGGAAAACCTGTTTGAAAATTTCCTCCTTCAAAATTGAGGGTAACTAAATAATTGGCAGAGGTTGATTTTTGAAATATCTGATTAACTAAAGACATCATGTATTTATTTTGTTCTTCTGAGCGAGCATTTTGTTTTTTGATTTCTGCCCACTCTATCTGATGTTTTATTTCACTGTCCTGAAGATTTTGATTTATCTGTCGTTTGGTTTCTTGTAATTCTTTTTGATATTTTTCATCTAGTACTCTGAGATTTTCATCATAGAATTGGAAAAACTGCTGATGGATTTTTTCTTTATCTGTTTCTGGGGGTACATCAATGGTAATTACTACTACTCCATCCCCTTTATTTTCCATACCTCTAATTTTCATGGGGATGTCTTGGTTTTCCCCTTGTACTTCTTGGAAAGATGACATAAATGCTTTGGCATCTACTCCATTTCGGAATATTAAATCTACAGTATTTAAGACTTCTGTGAATAATTTTGTAAAGTCTCCTTTTTGGAAATATCCACTACTGGGACGACGTTCTCTATCGTCTGTTTCTGGTTTTGGTTCTTCTAATAAATAGATGTATTTTGATTCAATATGATCGAGGATAGTAGTGTGGTCAATATTCCAACCTTCTAAACAAGTTCCTGACATTTGAGCGGTGGTAAAGTTAGTGCCTATTGCTAATGTTTCGGTTAAATTTGCGTTGTTTAAGTTGGCAGTTTTGAGGGAAGCTTCTCCTAAGTCTGCTAGTTTGAAATTGGCGTTACCCAAGTCGGCACTCATGAGGTTTGCTCCTCTTAAGTTGGCACTTATATATTGTTGGTCTTTTCCATATCCGGTTATTAATAATTCTCTGACTTTTATATCTTCTAATATAGTTGCTTCGACTCTGGCAAATTTTAAATATTTGGTTTGTCGCCAGAATGTTCTAGTAGTATTAGCAAATCGAAAATTTGTGCTTTTAAGGATGGCATGACTAAAGTCGGCATCGGTTAAATTTGCATTTTTAAAACAAGTGCCTCCTAGAGTTCCAATGGCAACAGCTAATCGTCGGAGAAAAATATTATTTTGGTCTTCAGCTAATATCTTTTTTGCCAGATGTTTAGCTATTAATATTAGAGCTGAAGAAAAAGCTATATATACGATAATAATAATCCATGAACGAGGACGACTTCTAAAATAATTTGAAACAGTAGATACTCCAGAAATTACTGCTAATATTCCTACTACTGCTGTATTTTTCAACCATTTTTCAGCAATAATTTCAGCTAAAACCACTGCTAAACTGAAGGTGAAAATCAATACAAATATGGCCGCTATAGAGATAATCATAGTGACAATTGTATCCACAACCGGACTTACATCTCTATTACTATTTAACAGATCATTTGCACTTCTGATAATACTGCTGCTACTTCTGAACACTGTTAATTTTCCTGTTAATGAAACAACCCAATCTGGTGCTTCTGAAATTCCGAAAAAACGGAAAACTCTATCAACTTTTTCCTCCTTCATCCCCAACTGTGTAAGTATTGGAATTGTTAGTATAATTAGAGAAATCAGGTAAAAGAAATATTTTATTGTTTCTGAAATTCCTTTGCGAATAGTAATTACTAATAAACTAATATTGACAAATACTCGAAGTGTTAAAATGACTGCAACAATAGAATTTATTTCATCTGATTTATCAGGGAAAAAATGTGAGGAAACATAGACGGCAATAAATGCTGCAATACCCGCAGTTAGAAATAGGATAGCTGTAATAATAAATAGTCTAATAACCTGAGATTTTGTTAATCCTGCTAAAGCATAATTGAACTTAGCATTCGTGAGATTTGCTCCAGTAAAATCTGCTCCTCTTATATCTGCATAAGAGAAATCTACACCTCTCAAATCTTGATTTTTAAAAGAACGGCCTTGATAATTTTTGCGTTGTTGTTTAGATGAATGAATTAGCATTGGATTTGCTCCCTGAAAGTTTAAATGATTCTTTTTCATCCGCCAAGAAATTCATTTATTAGCCCACAGCAGAGGTCATCTAAAGATGGCTAATAACTATTAACTGATAACTGATAACTGTTAACTGTTATTAAACCATGCTGATAATTTAATTTTGTCGATTTTCGACAAGGTGTAAAAATTTTGTTGTCGATATTACCTAAATTAATGCTGAATATATTGCTGTACAATGATTTTGGAATTTGTCAAAAAATGTCGATCTTTATTGTCGATCATCGACAAGATGTACAAATGAGGAAAGCGTTTGAGTATCAGAAAGCATATTTTTGTAATAGAAAAGTTTCGCAAGACAAACCTTTGAATGTCTGACTCAATTTTCTCAAAAGAGTTACTTAGCACTTGAGAGTACCTGCTTCATAAAACCGATATAAAACGTCATAATTAGTGACATTTTAATGTTTACTTCCTGCTTCCACCGGAACTGTCGGCAGCACTCCGTCCACAGGCATTCACGGTCAAGCCGACCGCATTTCTTAAATTAATTGAGGCGTTCAAGTCTCGGTCAATTGATAGGCCACATTCTGGGCAGTCATAAGTTCTGATATTCAAAGGCATATCCTGTACATGACCACAACTAGAGCAAGTCTTAGAAGATGGAAAAAATCTGTCTACTACTACTAATTCACCGCCATAACATTGACACTTGTATTCTAGCTGTCTTCTAAACTCGTAAAATCCTTGGTCGGCTATAGACTTAGCTAGCTTATGGTTAGCTAACATTCCAGATACATTCAAATCCTCAATCACAACAATGCCGTGGTTTTTGGCTAAATATGTTGTCAATTTATTAAGTGCATCTCTACGGATATTAGCTACTCGTCTATGTTGTTTGGCTAGCTTGACTACTGCTTTGTACCAATTGCTTGAATGCTTAACTTTCCTACTTAGTTGTCGTTGTAATTTAGCTAATCTGTTTTGCGCTTTTTTGTAAGGCTTAACACTCTCGAAGACTTCACCTGTACTTAGTGTTGCTAGTGTCTTAATTCCTAAATCTACACCTACAACTTCTGTAGTTTTTGGTGTTGAAGTCGGAGTAAATTCATTCGTAGGGGCGAACGGCCGTTCGCCCCTACAACTTAAATACCAATCACCAGCTTGTCTGCTGATAGTTATTTTTTGAGTTGTTGCTTCAATGGGTTCATAAGTTTTCACAATACCAATAAAAGGTAATTTGTGACTCCATCCGTTTAATTCTATTGGTTTTCCACAATTATCAATTGTGAATGAATCAGACTTACCTTTCTTCTTAAACCGTGGGCGTTTACCTAGACCTTGAAAAAACCTTTTAAATGCTTCACCCAAGTTAATAAAAGCATATTGATAAACTTTAGACGATAAGTTTTTCATCCAGGGGTAGAGGGGTTTTGTGTGATTGGTAAAAACCTTTCTGAGCTTACGGGCGTTTGGCTTATAACCATCTTTGTAAGCAGCATTCCACAAACTTAAACCCCAGTTATAACACCAGCGTGAATAGCCAGCGTGTTGAGCCATCAGAGTTTTCTGTTTATTATTAAGTTTCAGCTTTGTTCTAATGGATTTCATTCCTGAGTGAGTGCAGCCTGTCTAAAAGTATGCTTAAATAACTATTGTATCATTATTCTCTGATTAAGTCAATGCTCCTAACTCAATAAATTCTCATACTTCCCTAAAGCCATCAAAGGAAAATATTGCGGATAAAAATGATATTTAATATAAAAATGACAGGGAAAACCAGTACCAGTAAATTCCGACTCCGCCCAACTCCCATCATCATTCTGAGTCAAAACCAAAAAATCAATTCCCCTATCAATAATATCCCTAGCAAAATTACCAGTCACCTCCCCCGCAGCCAATAACCCTATCAACGCCCAAGCAGTCTGAGAGGCCGTACTTTTCCCCATCCCCTTCAACGAAGGATCGTTATAACTCCAACAACTCTCTCCCCATCCCCCATCCGAATTTTGACAACCAACCAACCAAGTTGCCCCCATCTCAATAAAACCTCGGTGACTTTCCCCTGCCACAACAGCCAAAGCCGAAATTACTCCACTCGTACCATATATATAGTTAACTCCCCACCGACCAAACCAACAACCTTCCCCTTCCTGCTCCCTTTCCAAATAAGCGATCGCCCGTTTCACCCGCCAACTATCCATAGACAATCCACAACAACCAACCATTTCCAACACCCGCGCCGTCACATCCGCCGTATTCGGATCTATCATGGCCTTTAAATCTCCGTAGGGGATACCATTCAACCAGTCTTGATTATTATCCACATCAAAAGCTGCCCAACCCCCAGGTTCACATTGCATCGAAGCTACCCATTCCATAGCAAGAGCGATCGCCCGACTTTTCAATTCCTCATCCGGCAACTCCACAGCATCCAAAGCCATAACCACCACTGCCGTATCATCTATATCTGGATAAAAACGATTGATAAATTCAAACGCCCAACCCCCCGGTTTACCCAATTTATTCTTAACCGCCCAGTCACCATAATCCAAAATTTGTTGTTCCAATAACCATTCCCCAGCTTTAACCACTGCGGGATGACTAGGAGGAATACCAGAATCAACCAACGAACGTATTACCCAAGCAGTATCCCAAACTGGAGAAACACAAGGTTGTACCCAATAACTATCCTCAGTTTTTATACCAAACCTATCTATAGCCTCCAACCCCCGCACCACCACAGGGTCTGCCACATCATATCCTAAGCACCGCAATGCCAACATAGAATTTAACATCGCCGGAATAATACCTCCCCAGTCACCCGTAACTTCTTGCCTTGACAAAATCCATTTTTCTGCTGCTTTTAATCCTTCTTCCCGCAAAGGCATTAAATTAAAATTTTCTGCAAATTTAAAAGCTTTATCTAACCCCAAAAATAAATCCGTCATATCGTATTGACGAGGTAATTCAAAAGTAGCATTGTTAATTCCTTCGGCATAAAGTTCATCCAGATTAATTGTGGGGTTGATGGAAAAAATCGGCTTTTTATCAAACACAATTAAAAGTGGAACAGTGCTACTTCTTGCCCAACTTGACATTTCATAAATAGTAAATGGAAAATCTTCAGGAAGTAGCATTATGCCAGGAGGAATAGAAGGAATACCCTGCCAATTGTAGCATCCAATTAAAGCCAGATGTAATTTAGTAAAAATTCGACTACAACTAATACCTCCTTTTTTAATAATAAATTCTTGTGCTTTAAGCATGATTGGATCTGCTTTTGCAACACCTAATAATCTCAAAGCCATATAAGCTTCAATAGAAGTGCTTAAGTCTCCCCCATCCCCATAAAATAATTCCCAACCTCCATGTTCTCGTTGTTGGGAAATTAGATAATTTTTTGCTTTATCAAAAGGTCTTTTATTATCAGTTTGCCAAATTTTATGTAGTAAAACTATTTCTGCTGTTATTGTTACATTTGACTCTAATTCACCCCACCAGTACCCTTCTGTTTTTTGCAGATTCAATAGATATTTTTGACTAGCTAAAATTGATTGTTGAATTTTGTTTTTTGCTATCATTTTCCCAAAAACTCAAAATACTTATTACTATCTTTAAAGTCATAATTCACTAAATAAATTATGCCTATTTATTTTCGATTATATTTAAGCATTTTGATAGAATATAAATGAAAATTTAAGAAATTTGAGTAGTTAGGGAACCTTACCTAAAATTTATTGTCAGAAGATAACTAGATTCTGTATAGATAGATCGGCCTCACAGTGTTGCTATTGCTCTCTGAGAGGCTTTCCTTTAATAATTAATAATTAATAATTAATAATTAATAATTAATAACTAATAATTAATAAATAGACAGTGCAAAGTTCTTGGAATAACTATTGCTAGCTAAGGCTTTCAGTGATCTAAGGGTTAAAAACTCTTTATTCAAAGCTGTAAGTACTGTAAGCTTTTTCCAGTCCTTGGAGACTAATTCCTCCTTTGGTGTGATAATGGGCTAATAACTCATAGCTGATAGCTGATAGCTGACCGCTAAATACTTACCGAATAATTAATAATTAATAATTAATAATTAAATAATTCTGGTTTAAAGCCTACCCTTTTAAGGGGAAAAAAATAAATATAGCAATCCTATTTTATTCGTGTCAAAAATCTTACTGCTTTTTAGGGAACAGCGGTCAGACCCCGCGTCGCCGTTAGCTCGCTTGCGGAATGCTGACCAAGAGAGGGAACAGGGAACAGGTAAGAGTTTCAGTTTTTTTATCTACTTTTTGATTTGTCGCAACCTATTTAGGATTGCTATAATATTTCCTTATATTCAATTCTGTAACGGTTTTAACCAGAGGTAATTATCAATTATCCATTATCAATTATCAATTAATGAAAAAACCATGGGAATCAAAATTATTACTTTTAATATTCGATATGATAAACCCGACCCTGGAAATTATCGATGGGAGGTCAGAAAAAATGCTGTAGCTAGCCTAATTTATGAATATGCTCCAGATATAATTGGCACTCAAGAAGTTAAAGTAAATCAGTTATTAGATTTACAGAAATTATTGCCTAATTATTACAGTCTTGGAGGTGATAGAAGAGGTACGGGTGATGATGAACACTGTGCAATATTTTATAAGAAAGATAGATTAAATTGTCTTGACCATGGAGATTTTTGGCTGAGTGAAACACCAAATGTACCAGCTAGTATTACTTCTAGTTGGGGAAATCATTTACCTAGAATAGCTAGTTGGGCAAGATTTAATATTGTTGAAGATAATCGGCAAATAGTTATTATTAATACGCACTTGGATTATGACAGTAAAAAAGCTAGATAATTGGGTGCTAAATTAATCTTTGATTTCCTACAAACAGAAAAATTAAATCCTGACAAAGAATCATTTATTTTTGTCACAGCAGATTTTAATGACCAACCAGGATCGACCGCACGAAATACTTTTTTAAATCCTTTGAAAAATGCATTGTATTTATGAGATGTTTTATCTGATTTAAAATTAAATAAGCAGATGACCTATAATGATTTTACAGACAAAGCTTTTCTGCCTATTGATACTATTTATTATGACAGTAGATTAAATTTGCACAGTGTAAAAGTAGAGAATAAAAAATATGATGGAATACTTCCTTCAGACCATTTTCCAGTAGTAGTAGAATTTGATTAATTTAGATGTCAATATAAATATTAATTTGTTTTATTAAAACTTAAATCCCACATTCCGCACTTCAAGAGCGTAACATAAAAATTAGTATAAAATCCGTAGCTTGCTTAGATATTTATACTGTATAAATTATCTTCATTTACCTCAATCGAGAGTCAAATTCTCAGATTACTTATGCCAGCATAAACACTTACCGAATAATTAATAATTAATAATTAATAATTAAATAATTCGCGCCTTGAAGCCTCCCCTTGATCGGGGAAATAAAGAAATAATATTTCCTTATATTCAATTCCGTAACGGTTAAAACCCGAGGTAATTATCAATTATCAATTAATGAATGAATCCTTGACTCCTATTGACCACTATAATTTACTTCTTACTTCTTACTTCTTACTTCTTACTTCCTTCTTAATGCATGACTTTTGACTTATTTTTTATACTACATTTTGTGGTGCGGAATGTGGGTTAAATATATGTTAGGTGGGTTACAGCGGACAGTTAAGATTTTGGGGAGCGGCTCATAAGTATTGTCGCCTTTTAATGTTGTGCGATTCTTAACCAACCCTACTGGACTGTTTCATCTAAAATAGTGCGTTAAATGGGGAGGGTGGGAAGTGTGGGGAGTGTGGGGAGAAAAAGACATCTATAAACAAAAATAAGAGTGCATAGTTTTAGCTGTGGAGCGTCTACCACACCTGGATTTAACATTCCTTTTACAACAGTCTCTTGGACCGAATCTCATTAATTAGACATAATAAAAAAGCTCTTCTAAATTCTCTCCATCGTCTCCTTCCCCTACTCCCTACTCTGGTCTCCCTCACAACTTTTTTGATTTGTGAGTATTGATTAAGATACATAATATTTATTGCAAATTCATAATTGATAATTAATTAATCAATATTTAAAGCGTATTCTTTTCATAAGAAAAAGTTAACAATTTCTTCGGCTATATCAATTTTCTTCCTTTTAGACAAAAGTAATTATTAATTATTCACGTTTTAATTATCAATTGTTGAACCTTTCTTACTTATTGAATACTAAAATGCTAGTCAACAAGTTTTATCCAACCACGGCGGAGGTTATAAAATAACCTATTAATGATGGCATACTCATCATCATTCAGATAACCAGCTAATAAGATGTTCTGAATTTGCTGGCGTTCATGGGGAGTAATAACACTGGAACACATTATTTGAGTAAATAATTCTTCAAGCGCTTTTTGTTTGGATGATATATTGAGTAATTTCATACAAATTAATTAACTAATGACTAACTAAAGCTTTCATTGCTTTCATTTTTATTATTAGATGTTTGACAATTAAATAAAGTGATTCAAGTAATGTTTAGTTTATAATTGTTGTCAACTCAATTTGTAGTTAATATCATCTCAAAATGTGAGTATATTTTTGTGTTTTTGTGATTTGTGTCACTTAGAGCTGATTTATAGCGCTATAAGACTTTTAGTTATTGAACACCTCCTGCAATTTGTAAATATGCCAGCGCACATTGCTATATCAAGTAAATATTAAAACGCTGAATAGCTTGCTATACTTAGGTTTGATGATCAATTGTCCATTCAACCCCAAATTACTAACAGCTAGGTAATATAAGACTTTTAGCGAAGTTTACAAATCAGCTATTTATCAAAATAATATGGGTCTAAAACCCAAATATCCTCTCAGAGCAAAAAGGACGCTTATTGGCTGAAAAATCGGCCTTCCTTCTTCCTTCTTCCTTATCTTCTCTATGCAATATCGATGCTACCGGACATGATATAACTTAATATTCTCTGACGACAAAGAATTAGCCCTGCCTCCCAGGAGGGGAAGTCAATCCACCCCTAGCCCCTCCCAGGAGGGGAAGGACCGAGTCAGGAGGAGAGAGAATCACTTTGATGAGCATAGTTATGACAATTGAAGATTTTTTTATGTCCAATTAAAAGGATTTGATATGACTCCTAATTTTTCATACTATATTTTGAAGTTCGGAATGTATAATAGAAGCTCTTAAGGTTTTTTTGTCACTAATTATCCGGAAATAATATATAGCAGTCGAAACAAAGGTTAGGGCAGATCGAGAAGCTCTAAAACTCAGACAAGGTAATACTTTTCCTTCTTCCTTCTTGCTTCTTTCTTCTTCCCTCTGCTATAATTCATAATTCAAAAATCAGTAACTAATTTTACAAAAATTAAATTTTATTCAGGGTAGTTGCAAAAATTTTGCAACAGGGGTATACTTTGAATTAGTGAGTAACTACTTATCTAGCAAAAAAAAATTTGACAGAGAAGATGGGTGTATCTCTCTGCCAACTATATTCTCGTGTTCTATATCTATCTAAGTGAAAGTTTTGTAGGCAATTAAAGTTTAAGAAGTTGAATTTCTCAAGCTTTGCTTGCAAATACCTACTAAAATAGAGTTTTTTGCTAGTGTATTAAAGATTGTAAGACAACAAAAGTTTAGGTGTTGCATCTACCAGCTTCTTTTGTATAGTTCATTTTCCCAGAAATGCTTGAATTGCTACCTATAAGTATTGAAATCTAGTTCAAAACTACTAATGTATCTGGAGCAAGGAAATGGTCTAAGTGATATGCACGCTCTTCAGTTTTGAGTAAAATTTGCTCATAGAGGTAGCGAGTAGCGCGATCGCCTAAACTTTCAGCTTGTCCAGCAAGACGACGTAATAACTTAATTACTTCCTGTTCTGCTCCTAGATCGTGTTCGACCATAGCTCTAGAGCCAAAACTTCCATCTTCTTCAGGAGTAAAGCAGCACATTTCAGCCAACTTAGCAAAGCTAGCAACTGGAACGCCACCTAGACCATTTAAGCGTTCTGCCAAGTCATGGACATGACCTCTGACATCATCATAACTTTCTTGAAAGAACTCATGGAGTTGATAGAAATCAGATCCTTCCACAACAAAATGATGTTTCTCATATTGGAGATATAAAGCTTGGAAACTGGCCAAGGCAGCGTTCATACCTTCACATACTGGTGTTGTCACCTCTTTTTCTAATCCAACTGGATTATCCTTAACTTCACCAAATGCTTGTACTGGAGTAGCTGTAGTCATTTTAATGTATTCTCCTTTCAATTAACTTAATTTATTGCTAGTTATCTAGCTTGATTTATTGCTAACAGTTTTAAGTCTATCACAGTTAATAGGAGAGTCAACCTGAGCCAAGACCGCAGATAGAAGATATTCTAAGTTAGCAAATTTTTTCTATTGAACTATTGAGAAAATTTGGCAGCTACTGTATAGTCAAAAATATAGGTACTCTGGTAGAGACACATCAGGACTACTAGAATCCTTAAGAGTAAATTTAGTGCTAATATATTGCAATTGTAAAAAAATGAGTACATTTAATCTAAGGCCAGACACTAGAGAAATTTTACAAATAAGCTCGGTAGACCGATGGGAAGTCTATAAACGCTTACAAGAGTTAGATATTCATTGTTGGTGTGAAGCAGAAAAGCCATTGCGGGTACAGCTCAAAAACACAAATGAAGCTACCCAATTAGAGAGTGTTTTAAAACAATTCACTGCTAATCGTTGCGAATTGGTGCAATTGTTACAACGCTGTTGGCAGGTTAGCTAATATGCTGATTAATACCATAAGTTAGAGAGGGGCAAAAGTAATGTATTTATCAGTAGAAATACAAAACTTTTAGTAATACCATTTCAGTTATCAGTTATCAGTTATCAGTACCTCTGCCTGTTTGCGCAGCATTCCGCAGGAAAGTAAAGTGAATTGAAATATTGAACTTTATTTTTTTTCATCCCCTGCCTTAAAAGGGGGAGGCGCATACCCACAATTTTTCGGTAACTGATGAAGTCAAATAATAAGCTGAAATTACTGTAGAGTAGAGGTTTTAAGTACTTAAAATATAACTTCTTACTTTTGACTTTTGAATGCATGACTTTTGACTTTAGTGAAACGGTAGTAAGTATTTAAACCGACCCCTAGCCGCATCGATGACCATAACCAAGCAAAAATAACCAACAATGTCTAAATCCAAGAAGCAAATGACAAAATTTATCTTAGAAGGACAAATACAAGAAGTTACCGTTAAAGACGGCTACAAACTGAAATACATTAATGTAGAAACACCAGGGGGTAATAATTATACCGTTAAACTTGCCAAACCTTTACGGAAGATTTTTGCCTCAGTATTAATACCTGGTTTAGGAGTAAAAGTAACTGGAGAAAGAACAGTTTATCGGAAAACTGGTGAAGAAGAACTAAAGGCTTTAAAGATTATACCAGATTTTAGCAAAAATGCAACAACACCATGTCAGAATCATAGTGTGGGATTAGTTGAAACTTTATCTAGCCAACTAAAAGAGCAGAAGTTGTCTGAAACTAAACATAGTTGTAGTAAATCTCCACAAGAAATCACTGGAAGTAATTCTAAATGTGCAGCGAAAAAAGCTCAGATTTTGGTATGCCAAAAATCAGATTGCCAAAAAAGGGGTGCAGGCAAAGTTTGTCAAGCATTATCAGAAGCATTAAGTGATCGCGGCTTACAAGACCATGTGACCATTAAGAAGACTGGATGTCTCAAAAAGTGTAAAGCAGGACCTAATCTAGTAATTATGCCTAACAAAGCCCGTTATAGCCGGATTAGTTCATCAGAAATTCCTGATGTGATTGAAAAACATTTTAGTTTAGAAGCATAACATATAAAGATTGCTAATTTGTAGTAAGTTTCTCTAGTTCCAATCTCTTGTTGGGGATTGGAAATATTCTGCTGTTTATTTGTAATATAGAAGCTATAGTCATTCTGGTTTAGATTGAGACGAGTTTTTCTTGCTGTGAAAGGGTTTGAGCTGAAAAAGTGCCCCATTCTTATTCAGAATAACTATATTTGGAATATTGGCAAAGGTAGGAGTTTTTGACAAAAAAATCAGGGGTCAGGATATCGATATTTAAGTAAATAAATAGAATTTTCCAATAATAAAAAATCAAATTAATAATCATAACTCTTATTCATTAATTCTTTCCGCCTACTATGTACGGACGTTGTATGCAACGTCCCTACTCCCTCTTCTCTAAAAATGCCTAATACCAATTTGATAAGTGTTTGTTACAAATAGTAGAAGTAAGAAAGAAGGAAGAAGGAAGAAGGAAGAAGGAAGAAGGAGGAAGAAGGAAATATTGAAAAAAGGTAAAAACGATATAAATAACTATCTAAAATCCACGATGGCCACTATTTTTAAGCATATCTGATAGAGTGGCACTTTTCATAGCATTCTTTTTTCAAATTGGTATAACAGCTCCCAAATGAGTTCTATAAGGACTAAAATAGTCTAGGGTGAAGACAAAAAAGTTATTTTAAGCCTACCGAAGATTAATTTGAGGACGGCTAATAACTAAATTAATAGCAATTAAGGAAGACTAAAAAAGTGTCACAAACTAAGCCAACTATTTTAGTGACTGGGGGAGCGGGATATATTGGCTCTCATGCAGTGCAGGCCCTACAAACTGCAGGTTATGAAGTCGTAATTCTGGATAATCTTGTCTATGGACATCGGGATATAGTAGAAAATGTCCTGAAAGTAGAGATGATTGTCGGAGATACAAGCGATCGCTCTCTATTAGACAAAATTTTTGCCACTCACAATATAGCAGCAGTAATGCATTTTGCTGCATATATTTTTGTTGGAGAGTCAGTTAAGGACCCCCAAAAATATTATCATAATAATGTAGTAGGTACGCTGACATTATTAGAAGCAATGTTGGCAGCATCTGTGAAAAAATTTGTATTTTCTTCTACTGCTGCTATTTATGGGGAACCACAGAGTAGTCCTATTCCTGAAGACCATCCCAAAAATCCGATCAACCCTTATGGGGCGAGTAAATTGATGGTAGAGCAAATACTTTCGGACTTTGAGGTTGCTTATGATTTTAAGTCTGTTTGTTTTCGCTACTTTAATGCAGCAGGGGCGCATCCTAATGGTTTAACTGGAGAAGATCATAATCCGGAAACTCATCTAATTCCACTGGTTTTATTGGCAGCATTAGGTAAGCGAGATGCTATATCAATTTTTGGTACAGATTATTCTACCCATGATGGGACTTGTATTCGGGATTATATTCATGTATGTGATTTGGCGGATGCTCATGTTTTGGGGCTAGAATATTTATTGAATGGTGGTGATAGTGAAGTATTTAATCTGGGTAATGGTAATGGGTTTTCTGTCAGGGAAGTGATAGAAACGGTTAAGGATGTAACTGGGAAAGATTTTAAAGTAATAGAATGCGATCGCCGACCAGGAGATGCACCTGTTTTGGTAGGAAGTAGCGACAAGGTAAGGAAAGTATTGGGTTGGTCTCCTAAATATCCAGAGGTTAAAGAAATTGTTAGCCATGCTTGGCAATGGCATCAGCAGCGACATGGGAAATGAAAGTTAAAAGAATGAAAGTCAAAAGTCAAAAGTCAAAAGAATGAAAGTTAAAAGTTAAAAGTCAAAAGGCAAAAGTTAAGAATAAATGCTTGGGAAATGAAAGTTAAAAGTCAAAAGTCAAAAGAATGAAAGTTAAAAGTCAAAAGTCAAGAGGCACAAGTTAAGAATAATGCTTGGGAAATGAAAGTTAAAAGTCATATAGTCGTGGTTACAATTCATCTTTATGATGGAGGTTATTTGTCTGCCCTTATATATAGCTTTGTATCAGAAAGCTGATTTTTTACCTAAATAAAAGTCGTTGTTGCGCTTTAGCTCTCCCAGATATATTTAGGGGGCATCCAGCGCAACTATAAACAAATAAATTTTTGATAATTCAATTGCTGCATATTTGAATTGAGAAAAATAAAATCAATGGTTATTCCAGAAATTCCTGATGCTTGGAAATATGTTATTAGCTCGTTAGTTGGTGGAGGCATCGCGATATTTGTCACTTTCTTAAATAATCGTTATCAATTGAAGAAAGATAGCAAGAGTTGGGAAAAAGAAAAATTGTGGGAAGGTTATCAAAAGTGTATTTCTAATTTAAACTTAATTGATGGTTTATTGACTGATTTGAGTGCAGGAAGTGGAGTAAATCATGTTTTTAAAATAGGAGACAGAGAAAAAAATTTACCCTATATTCAGAAATATTCCCTTATTTATATTGGATAATATATAATTATCTAAATCCCCAATCAGAAGAAATAAAAGCATTGAAATAAATAATTGAGGAAGAGAAAATAAAAACAACTAAATTGATGAAAAAACTAAATTTTTTAATTTCTAATCCTAAACTTTTAAATCCTATGAAACAAGAGCTTACTAAGTTAATGGTTAATGACCCTAGAGTTTCAAAATTATAAGTAATATTTAAAACTTTTTCCACATAATTAATATAGTTTAACTATTGAAAACTAAACTTTACTTATAAATAGTTATTTTGCTTATTTTTCTGCGCGTTATAATTTTTCTAACTTAATATTTATGACAGAAGAACGACTGACACAAGTACAATTTACTCAACTGGTGGCAGAAGTTGAGCAATTATCTAGACAGCGCGACGAAGAAATTGAGCGAGAGCAGATGCAGCAGATTTTACAAGAGCTAAATCTCCCGACTGATTTAGTAGATGAGGTAATAATGCAGTTGCGAAGGCGAGAAGCACTGGCAGTAGAGAAAAAGCGGAATAAATTGATTACTGTGGGGGTGTTTTCTGGGTTGCTAGTAGTTATAGCTGCTAGTTTCTTATGGTTTGAAACTCAAAAACAAGTATTAAATAATGTCTATACTAATTCAGGACAAAGTCAGTTGACATTTGAAACAAATAGTGGTAGAAAAAGTTTGACTATAGTAGATAGTCAACAAAATCCAGAAGTATTTTATTGGGTAACTCTACAAGATGCACCAGTAGGAAAAAAACTTTCTTTAGGGTGCAACTGGATTAATTCTAATGGTGACATTAGTCATCAAAATAGTTACCAAACTAAGCAAATTAATAAAGCAGTTTGGCTGACTTATTGTAAGTATAAATTTCATTCTGGTTCACCTGTGGGAAATTGGCAGGTGGAGATGTATTTAGGCGATCGCTTTCTTAGTAAAACTGAGTTTACAGTTAAGTAAAATTTTGTGATTAAGTGCAATATCAATTTATTGGTTATTGGGGATTTGGTTCCCCATCAGAATTAAATACTATTCTCACCAAGATAACTGATGAAAAAAAGACAAAAGTGTTTAATTTTCATCAGGGAATAACTGTTGGTGGAATTAGTTATATTGGTGGGGAAGAAATGGAATTAGCCAGGGGTGAGACTTTAATTGCTTCTTTATCTGCTTCTGGTTTATCTGATAGTATTGATGCTTGGGTTAAACAAGAAAATAATCAATTAATTTTAGGTAGGGAACCTTTTGGAAGAGTGCCTTTATATTGGGCAAAAATAGAAAAAGTTATTTGGTTTGCTTCTCAATTCAAGTTATTGTTACCTATTATTTATGAGCCATCTATTAGTATTCCTGGATTTTATGGTTATACTTGTTTTTCTTATGTACCAACTCCACTCACTCCAGTGGAGAATATTTTTGCAGTACCAGCAGGAACAGAACAAATTTTTTTGGAGCCAGAAATACAAATTCAACGTCATTATGACTGGCGAGAAAATCTCATACAAGTTGAAGATAAAAATAATGCAATTACACAGTTACAAACCCTACTTAAAAATGCGATTAATCGGCAAATTATTGACTTAAATTCTGAACCGGTAGGAGTTTTTCTTTCAGGAGGTTTAGATTCTTCAATAGTTGCAGCTTTATTAGTACAAGAGGGAATAAAAGTGCGTGCATATACTCTAGATTTTGGGAAAAATAGTTTTTCAGAATGGGAATATGCAGAAAAAGTTGCTCAACATTTAGATATACCTTTAATGAAGGTATCTGTAACTCCAAAGCTAATTAAAGGTGCTTTATTAGATACAGTTAAGGCTTTAGATTTACCTTTTGGTGATGGGGTGACAGTACCTTTATATTTATTGTGTCAAACTGCAGCTCAAGAAGTTTCTGTAATTTTCAATGGGGAAGGAGGAGATCAATTATTTGGTGGGTGGACGAATAAACCAATTATTGCTGCTGCTGTTTACAATAAACAAGAAAATTTCATTCAACAATATTTGCAGACTTTTCACAAATTATGGGGTTATGAAGAGAAAGTTTTTCAACAAAAAATTTATGAAAAAGTACAATATATTTCAGCAGAAAAGTGGGTGGAATTTGCTTTAGATGAAACTTTTTGTACGGGATTAATTCATAAATTACGTCGCGCTAGTTTGATTTTAAAAGGGGCACAAAATATTCATCCCAGGGCGACAAATTTGGCATTTAGTAATGGGTTAGTTGTGCGATCGCCTTTTTGTGATTTAGAGCTAACTGAATGGACTTTTCAAATACCAGGAGAATTTAATTTAAAAGGTTCAAATGAAAAATATATATTGAAAAAGCAGTAGAGTCTTGGTTACCACCGGAAGTTGTTTGGCGAGAAAAAAGGGGGATGGGAGTACCTTTAAGTTATTGGTGTTTAAATGAATTATGGTCAGAAATTAGGCAATGGTTAAACCCAGAAGTTTTACAAGCAGAAGGTAGATTTATTTCGGATTTAGCTATTACGATAATTCAAGGAAAATTAGGGGGAAAAATTAGGAGTAGACGGGTGGGTGAAATTCTCTGGTTATTGATGATTTGGGAAATTTGGCGAGTAACAATTTTAGGAGAATCTACTATTAGTAATTCTGGGTATAATCCTTTATTATTACCGCCTTGGTGGTGGAGGTGGGTTGAGCAAGTTAAAAGTTAAATTTGATCTGATAAAAATTTTCAAGAATTTAGAATTTAGAATTTATAATTTAGAATTACCGAATTATTAATTATTAATAATTAAATAATTCTGGTTGAAAGCCTCCCCTTTTAAGGGGAAAAAAGCGGTCGAGGGATGGCGTTTGCTATCGCAAAGCTGCGCTAAAAGCGGAGCGGCTCTGATAAGAGCGGTCTCCTCGCCATATCCAATCGACCAAGAGAAGAAATAATATTTCCTTATATTCAATTCCGTAGCGGTTTTAACCAGAGGTAATTATCAATTATCAATTATCAATTATCAATTAATGAACTCTCCTTGAAAAGAAGAGGATTGGGTTAAAAGGAGTTTTGTTCTTTTTTCTCCATGAATGGAGAGGCTTTATACCTTAATTTTTCGGTAAGTACTTAAGCAAAATTAATTACTTAATTTGTAAGCATTTCCTAGGTCATGCTGCGCAAACAGCTATTAGCTGTCAGCTATCAGCAATAAGACCCTGTGCTTAAGGACAGAGTTTAAATGAATATAGACTTTGGAGTTAACTTTTGTAGTCAGATTTTTCGTTTCTCAATTAATAAAACTTTTATCACCTACTAAAAGAAATAGCTGATAGCTGATAGCTGACGGCTGAATGCTTACCTTAATTTTATTCTCTGTAATTTTTACAACATAAACTTTAGAGCTTTAGAGTATGTGTAATTATAGTAGTTGCCATTACTGTATTTGACATATAAACAGCTTAAAACTCAGACAACGAAAATTTTTATTTTTTCCTTCTTCCTTCTTCCTTATTTCTTATTCTTTGAATAAATTATGATTAAAAACAAAATTTATTTTAGAGAAGAATATTTATACAGCCATAATTTACTTGAAACTGAGTACATAAAACGACATAAAGAAGAATATTTAGACCACAGAAATAATGATTTCCCAATTAACCCATATTGAAACTATTTAAAAATTCTTAAATACTTCCAATAAATTAATCAATATAATCTCAGCCATGCAGCTTCTTTTACAAAAAGAATAAAAGCTCAACAGAAGGAATGGAAATATTGCGAAGCTGTCATATCTGAAATGATTATTTACCACAAATATCTTCCACTAATTAGAGAGAAATTGGTCAAATATTTATCATTATAAACTGATGAATTTGATGTTATAGTTGAGCGTTGTGATATCTCTAAATATTACCTCGAAGTTTTTTGTATAATGCCATTTTAAAGAAGATGAGGATGGAGTAATAAACATTCAAACTCATACACAAGAAGCATTTTTATCGGTCATAAAAAAACTCTTGAATAAGGCTGATAAACAAAGACAATTTTCAACAGAAAGAGAGAATTTTGCAGTTATAGAATTAAATGACAGACGTATAGCTAGTGATTTTACAATTTTGTCTTCTTTATCTGATGGCTACAAAATAAAAATTGATATAGACAAAGTGACAAATGTTGATGAAGGTTATGACTGGGAAACTTCAATATTTGAATCCCCATAAACTCGTTTTATTAAGGGAATAATGTGGTTTCACTTGGGAAATTACCAGGATAGAAAAATATTGATAAATCCTTTCTATAAATAATGATAAAAAGAGGAGTAATAAATCTCTTTATATAAACTAGAATTGGTATAACGAACTATCGCTGCTTGACATATGGATAAATTATAAGCTACTTCTTCAA
The DNA here is from genome assembly GCF_014132355.1 of Okeania sp. KiyG1. Lineage (GTDB taxonomy): Bacteria > Cyanobacteriota > Cyanobacteriia > Cyanobacteriales > Microcoleaceae > Okeania. Next base: position 131,249 of record NZ_BLZO01000085.1, on the reverse strand, counting down.
ACCAGATTTAGTATGATTAGTTGATACTAAAATATTAGCCAATGGCATACTCTCTACTGATAACATAGATTATAATCTAGACTGTTACTCGTTTAGTTAACTATGGTAGAAAATATGCCAAATTTTGTTACTCTTTTTTCTCTGGGATTTGCCTACGAATTACTAGAAAATTATGGTTCTCCTCTCTATGTTTATGATAGTGAGATTCTGATAAAAACGATAAATCATATTACTGAATCTATTCCCTATCCCCACACAGAATTTCATTTTGCCAGCGTAACTAATGGCAATGTATCTTTATTACAAATTTTTCAAAAGTATCAATGGGGTCTTCATGCTAATACACCGGGGGATGTTTTTCTGGGATTAAAAGCTGGTTTTTCCCCTGAGAAAATTGTCTATAGCGGGAGTAATTTAAACGCTCAAGAATTTTCACGACTATTAAATTGGGGTGTAACTACTTTTAATTTAGATAGTGTGAGTCAACTACAGTTATTTTGCGATATATATATAGATAAATTTGCCAAAGAAATTACGCCAAAATTAGGCTTGAGACTGAATTTACCAGAACTAACGGGAGAAGGTCGAATTGGTGTTCGACCAGAGGAATTTTCCCGGGCAATTCAAATTACAAAGTCAGTGGGTTTAAAGTTGAGTGGTTTACATTTTTATCGAGGTACTGGCACAAATGCTACGAAAGCTTTTACTCAAGTAATTGAACCAATATTAGCAACTGGTAAATTTTTAGCCGACTGGGAATATTTAGATTTTGGTGGTGGTTTTGGTTATCCTTATAATCACAATGGGATAGCTTTTGACTGGCAAACTTTTGGCGCGGAGTTAACAGCAGTGATAGAAAAAGTAGGCAGAAAAATTAAATTAATTATTGAACCTGGTCGAGCTGCTATTGCTGGTTCAGGTCAAATTTTAACTAAAGTTATTTCTGTGAAATGGCAGGGAGATAAACAAATAGTTGGAGTTGACACAACTGTGGCTAATTTATCTGTGCCATCCGTCCATGGGGGTTATCGAGAAATTGTTAGTTTTCGGGAAGTAAATAAGTCAGATTTATATTTGACGGATGTTTGTGGCAATACAACTTATTCCCGTGATTATTTGGGTAAAAATTGTCAGTTACCTACTTTAGAAAAAGGAGATATTTTAGCTATTTTGGATACGGGTGCTTATGGTTATGCAATGTCTTCTCATTTTTTACATAGACCTCGCCCTGCTGAAGTTTTGTTAGAAGAAGGTAAGCATAGATTAATTCGTCAGAGAGAAGATTATAATATTTTATTGAATGGTCAAATTTTTAGTTAAGGAGTAAATAGATGAAATGTGTAATATGTGGAATGGATAGTAATTTAAAAGAAAGAACAAAAGCTGGAGGTAGATGTAGAAGTTGTCATCATCGTTTTGTTTTTGACCCACAATTAGGCAGTAGATTTACAGATATATTTTTCAACAATTCTATTAAGACTATTTCCTCTGAAAATACCTTGTTTTTTACCCCTAAACAGTTGTGGTATTTCTTAGAAAAGTGTTTGGTGAGTAAAAGTACTTCATGGGGAACTTTAGGTGTTTTAATTATTGTGAGTACATTGACAATTTTTATATCCCCTGTTGTTACTCTTATTATAATTACGCTCGTTATATCTACAAGTAAATCTACAAGTAAATCGGAAAGTCCTAAAATCAGAAGAGATTTTGCCAGAGCTATGCAAATTCTTGGAGGATTAATTATAGTTGCTGTTTTAGTTTGGTTTTTTAAATTCTCCACCGTGACAAATACAGCATTTTTCTTATTTTTGTTAGGTATTGGTTTAGGAATATTCTTAATTTATTTTGGTACGCGACAACTAAGTATTCAATATAAAATACCCCAGTCACTTCAGTTTAAGCAAAGTGAAATTACCCAATGGTTGAGTCGTTGGGAAGAAATTAATGGTGAGGTGACAAATGTTTTAGCTCCCTCCAAAGAAATGAGCGAACCTATGCAAATTAATTCTGAAGTTACAGCTTATAGTTTTGACCGAGTTATTGTGTGTGACACTGCCGAAATTGCTCAGTTTTTAATAGCTAATAATTTCCACTTTGAATATAATTGCGCTGTACTAAGTATTGGTGGATATCCCGAGAATATTTTTAGTACAGTAATGCAAATGTTAAAACAAAATCCAGACTTAAAAATTTATGCTTTTCATAGTGCTACCCCCCGTGGAGTTACGATGATTAATGAACTGCGAAATAGTCCTAATTGGTTTGGCGGAAATAATCTAATTATTTATGATTTAGGATTATTGCCACGTCATGTATTTGCTAGTAAGAATATGTGGATTTTAAAATCAGATGTATCAGCAGGACGAGGGCGAAAAATACCTACAGCAGTTAAGTCAACTTTATCAAAAGATGAACTAGAGTGGTTAGAGTCAGGATTTTATGTAGAATTAGAGTCTTTTTCTCCTCGTAAATTACTACAAGTAGTTTCTCAAGGTATTGCTAAAACTCAAGCAGTTACTAATGGTTATACTTCTGCTTCAGATAATAGTTTAGATTCTGGTGATAGTAGTAATGATGGGATAATTTTGATTGGTATTGATGATAATAATCGAAATGTAGGTTTTTTTGCATCTGATAGTTTTGGTTGATACAAGTTTCATCTAGTTAAGCTAGAACTAATTAGGATTGGAGTAGTCAGAAATCAACAGTTTGAAGGCAAAGAAGTAGGAATATTGATATATAAGATTATTTTAGAAGTATTGAAGAATATTTTTTTGATTAAATCAACTTTTAACTGAGGAGTAAATAGATGAAATGCGTGAAATGTAACACAGATAATAATTTAAAAGAAAGAACAGAAGCTGGGGGTAGATGCAAAAATTGTAATCATCCTTTTGCTTTTGACCCAAAAGCAGGAAGTAAATTTACAGATATATTTTTCAACAATTCTATTCAGACTATTTCCTCTGAAAATACCTTGTTTTTTACCCCTAAGCAGTTGTGGTATTTTATAGAAAAGCGTTTGGTGAATAAAAACAATATTAACCCATTTGGATGTTCAGTTTTTCTCATTATTTTCTTAGGATTTTTAGTTTGGGTTTTCAATTAGAAATAAGAATATATTTATCTATAGTATTTTTAGTGTTAATATTACTTTTTACTTCTGGTAGTCAATCACAGGATTATCAACCTAAAACCAGAAGAAGTTTTGCCAGAGCTATGCAAATTCTTGGAGGATTAATTCTAGTTGCTGTTTTAGTTTGGTTTTTTAAATTCTCCACCGTGACAAATACAGCATTTTTCTTATTTTTGTTAGGTATTGGTTTAGGAATATTCTTAATTTATTTTGGTACGCGACAACTAAGTATTCAATATAAAATACCCCAGTCACTTCAGTTTAAGCAAAGTGAAATTACCCAATGGTTGAGTCGTTGGGAAGAAATTAATGGTGAGGTGACAAATGTTTTAGCTCCCTCCAAAGAAATGAGCGAACCTATGCAAATTAATTCTGAAGTTACAGCTTATAGTTTTGACCGAGTTATTGTGTGTGACACTGCCGAAATTGCTCAGTTTTTAATAGCTAATAATTTCCACTTTGAACATAATTGCGCTGTACTAAGTATTGATGGATATCCCGAGAATATTTTTAGTACCGTAATGCAAATGTTAAAACAAAATCCAGATTTAAAAGTTTATGCTTTTCATAGTGCTACCCCCCGTGGAGTTACGACGATCAATGAACTGCGAAATAGTCCTAATTGGTTTGGCGGAAATAATCTAATTATTTATGATTTAGGATTATTGCCACGTCATGTATTTGCTAGTAAGAATATGTGGATTTTAAAATCAGATGTATCAGCAGGACGAGGGCGAAAAATACCTACAGCAGTTAAGTCAACTTTATCAACAGATGAATTAGCATGGTTAGAGGCAGGATTTTATGTAGAATTAGAGTCTTTTTCTCCTCGTAAATTACTACAAGTAGTTTCTCAAGGTATTGCTAAAACTCAAGCAGTTACTAATGGTTATACTTCTGCTTCAGATAATAGTTTAGATTCTGGTGATAGTAGTAATGATGGGATAATTTTGATTGGTATTGATGATAATAATCGAAATGTAGGTTTTTTTGCATCTGATAGTTTTGGTTGATACAAGTTTCATCTAGTTAAGCTAGAACTAATTAGGATTGGAGTAGTCAGAAATCAACAGTTTGAAGGCAAAGAAGTAGGAATATTGATATATAAGATTATTTTAGAAGTATTGAAGAATATTTTTTTGATTAAATCAACTTTTAACTGAGGAGTAAATAGATGAAATGCGTGAAATGTAACACAGATAATAATTTAAAAGAAAGAACAGAAGCTGGGGGTAGATGCAAAAATTGTAATCATCCTTTTGCTTTTGACCCAAAAGCAGGAAGTAAATTTACAGATATATTTTTCAACAATTCTATTCAGACTATTTCCTCTGAAAATACCTTGTTTTTTACCCCTAAGCAGTTGTGGTATTTTATAGAAAAGCGTTTGGTGAATAAAAACAATATTAACCCATTTGGATGTTCAGTTTTTCTCATTATTTTCTTAGGATTTTTAGTTTGGGTTTTCAATTAGAAATAAGAATATATTTATCTATAGTATTTTTAGTGTTAATATTACTTTTTACTTCTGGTAGTCAATCACAGGATTATCAACCTAAAACCAGAAGAAGTTTTGCCAGAGCTATGCAAATTCTTGGAGGATTAATTCTAGTTGCTGTTTTAGTTTGGTTTTTTAAATTCTCCACCGTGACAAATACAGCATTTTTCTTATTTTTGTTAGGTATTGGTTTAGGAATATTCTTAATTTATTTTGGTACGCGACAACTAAGTATTCAATATAAAATACCCCAGTCACTTCAGTTTAAGCAAAGTGAAATTACCCAATGGTTGAGTCGTTGGGAAGAAATTAATGGTGAGGTGACAAATGTTTTAGCTCCCTCCAAAGAAATGAGCGAACCTATGCAAATTAATTCTGAAGTTACAGCTTATAGTTTTGACCGAGTTATTGTGTGTGACACTGCCGAAATTGCTCAGTTTTTAATAGCTAATAATTTCCACTTTGAACATAATTGCGCTGTACTAAGTATTGATGGATATCCCGAGAATATTTTTAGTACCGTAATGCAAATGTTAAAACAAAATCCAGATTTAAAAGTTTATGCTTTTCATAGTGCTACCCCCCGTGGAGTTACGACGATCAATGAACTGCGAAATAGTCCTAATTGGTTTGGCGGAAATAATCTAATTATTTATGATTTAGGATTATTGCCACGTCATGTATTTGCTAGTAAGAATATGTGGATTTTAAAATCAGATGTATCAGCAGGACGAGGGCGAAAAATACCTACAGCAGTTAAGTCAACTTTATCAACAGATGAATTAGCATGGTTAGAGGCAGGATTTTATGTAGAATTAGAGTCTTTTTCTCCTCGTAAATTACTACAAGTAGTTTCTCAAGGTATTGCTAAAACTCAAGCAGTTACTAATGGTTATACTTCTGCTTCAGATAATAGTTTAGATTCTGGTGATAGTAGTAATGATGGGATAATTTTGATTGGTATTGATGATAATAATCGAAATGTAGGTTTTTTTGCATCTGATAGTTTTGGTTAATAGCAGTTTCATCTAGTTAAGCTACAAATAATTAGAGTTGGAGTAGTTATTTCAGTTATCAGTTGTCAGTAATCAACAGTTTGAGGGCAAAAAAGTAGGAATATTGATATATAAGATTATTTTAGAAGTATTGAAGAATATTTTCCTTGATTAAATCAACTTTTAACTGAGGAGTAAATAGATGAAATGCGTGAAATGTAACACAGATAATAATTTAAAAGAAAGAACAGAAGCTGGAGGTAGATGTAAAAATTGTAATCATCCTTTTGCTTTTGACCCACAAGCAGGAAGTAGATTTACAGATATATTTTTCAACAATTCTATTCAGACTATTTCCTCTGAAAATACCTTGTTTTTTACCCCTAAGCAGTTGTGGTATTTCTTAGAGAAGCGTTTGGCGAAAAAAGGAGATATTGGTCCAGCAGTTGTTTCCTTATTTTTCTCATTTTTTTATTACAATTTATAATTCCTGTTAGTGTAGCAATACAGTTACATCTTTTATCACCTATTATAATAATTATCATATTTGTACCCGTGATTTTATACTTTATTTGGGCAAGTAAATCTAATAATTATCAACCTAAAACCAGAATGATTTTTGCCAGAGCTATGCAAATTCTTGGAGGATTAATTCTAGTTGCTGTTTTAGTTTGGTTTTTTAAATTCTCCACTGTGACAAATACAGCATTTTTCTTATTTTTGCTAGGTATTGGTTTAGGAATATTCTTAATTTATTTGGGTAAGCGACAACTAACTCTTCAACATAAAATACCTCAACGACTTCGGTTTTATCAAAGTGAAATTATCCGATGGTTGAGATGTTGGCAAGAAATTAATGGTGAGGTGACAAATATTTTGCCTCCTTCCAGAGAAATGAGCGAACCTATGCAAATTAATTCTGAAGTTACAGCTTATAGTTTTGACAGAGTTATTGTGTGTGACACTGCCGAAATTGCTCAGTTTTTAATAGCTAATAATTTCCACTTTGAACATAATTGCGCTGTACTAAGTATTGATGGATATCCCGAGAATATTTTTAGTACCGTAATGCAAATGTTAAAACAAAATCCAGATTTAAAAGTTTATGCTTTTCATAGTGCTACCCCCCGTGGAGTTACGACGATCAATGAACTGCGAAATAGTCCTAATTGGTTTGTGGGAAATAATCTAATTATTTATGATTTAGGATTATTGCCACGTCATGTATTTGCTAGTAAGAATATGTGGATTTTAAAATCAGATGACTCAGCAGGACAAGGGCGAAAAATACCAACAGAAGTCAAGGAAACTTTATCAAAAGATGAACTAGAATGGTTAGAGGCAGGATTTTATGTAGAATTAGAATCTTTTTCTCCTCGTAAATTACTACAAGTAGTTTCTCAAGGTATTGCTAAAACTCAAGCAGTTGCTAATGGTTATACTTCAGCTTCAGATAATAATTTAGATTCTGGTGATAGTAGTAACGATGGGATAATTTTTATTGGTATTGATGATGATAATCGAAATGTAGGTTTTTTCATATCTGATAGTTTTGGTTAAATATTGTAGGTTGGGTTAAGTGAAGCGCAATCCAACAAAAAATATATATCTATATCTATAATTGTGAGGTTTTTCCTGTGGATAAGCTAATACTATTTGACTAAAGTAGGTTTTTCGCATCTGATAGTTTTGGTTAAATATTGTAGGTTGGGTTAAGTGAAGCGCAATCCAACAAAAAATATATATCTATATCTATAATTGTGAGGTTTTTCCTGTGGATAAGCTAATACTATTTGACTAAAGTAGGTTTTTTCGCATCTGATAGTTTTGGTTAAATATTGTAGGTTGGGTTAAGTGAAGCGCAATCCAACAAAAACATATATATCTATATCTATAATTGTGAGGTTTTTCCTGTGGATAAGCTAATACTATTTGACTAAAGTAGGTTTTTTCACATCTGATAGTTTTGGTTAATGTAGGTTGGGTTAAGTGAAGCGCAATCCAACAAAAAATATATATCTATATCTATAATTGTGAGGTTTTTCCTGTGGATAAGCTAATACTATTTGACTAAAGTAGGTTTTTTCGCATCTGATAGTTTTGGTTAAATATTGTAGGTTGGGTTAAGTGAAGCGCAATCCAACAAAAACATATATATCTATATCTATAATTGTGAGGTTTTTCCTGTGGATAAACTAATACTATTTGACTAAAGTAGGTTTTTTCATATCTGATAGTTTTGGTTAAATATTGTAGGTTGGGTTAAGTGAAGCGCAATCCAACAAAAACATATATATCTATATCTATAATTGTGAGGTTTTTCCTGTGGATAAACTAATACTATTTGACTAAAGTAGGTTTTTTCATACCTGATAGTTTTGGTTAAATATTGTAGGTTGGGTTAAGTGAAGCGCAACTCAACAAAAAAATATATATAGCAATATGATTTGAGTTGTGAGATATTGGAGACTTTTGTTCTAGGTATGGAGGGAATAGGGAATAGGTATGGAGGGAAGAAACGAATACATAAGAATAAAAAAACTGCTATATTCTATGCTTTAAAAAACACCTCAATTCTCACATCTGATTCCTGATTGCTATATCTATATCTATATCTATAATTGTGAGGTTTTTCCTGTGGATAAGCTAATACTATTTGACTAAAGTAGGTTTTTTCGCATCTGATAGTTTTGGTTAAATATTGTAGGTTGGGTTAAGTGAAGCGCAATCCAACAAAAACATATATATCTATATCTATAATTGTGAGGTTTTTCCTGTGGATAAACTAATACTATTTGACTAAAGTAGGTTTTTTCGCATCTGATAGTTTTGGTTAAATATTGTAGGTTGGGTTAAGTGAAGCGCAATCCAACAAAAAAAATATATATCTATATCTATAATTGTGAGGTTTTTCCTGTGGATAAGCTACCATAATACCGTTTCACTAAAGTAGGTTTTTTCATACCTGATAGTTTTGGTTAAATATTGTAGGTTGGGTTAAGTGAAGCGCAACTCAACAAAAAATATATATAGCAATATGATTTGAGTTGTGAGATATTGGAGACTTTTGTTCTAGGTATGGAGGGAATAGGGAATAGGTATGGAGGGAAGAAACGAATACATAAGAATAAAAAAACTGCTATATTCTATGCTTTAAAAAACACCTCAATTCTCACATCTGATTCCTGATTGCTATATCTATATCTATATCTATAATTGTGAGGTTTTTCCTGTGGATAAGCTAATACTATTTGACTAAAGTAGGTTTTTTCGCATCTGATAGTTTTGGTTAAATATTGTAGGTTGGGTTAAGTGAAGCGCAATCCAACAAAAACATATATATCTATATCTATAATTGTGAGGTTTTTCCTGTGGATAAACTAATACTATTTGACTAAAGTAGGTTTTTTCGCATCTGATAGTTTTGGTTAAATATTGTAGGTTGGGTTAAGTGAAGCGCAACTCAACAAAAAAATATATATAGCAATATGATTTGAGTTGTGAGATATTGGAGAATTTTGTTCTAGGTATGGAGGGAATAGGGAATAGGTATGGAGGGAAGAAACGAATACATAAGAATAAAAAAACTGCTATATTCTATGCTTTAAAAAAACACCTCAATTCTCACATCTGATTCCTGATTGCTATATCTATATCTATATCTATAATTGTGAGTTTTTTCCTGTGGATAAGCTAATACTATTTGACTAAAGTAGGTTTTTTCGCATCTGATAGTTTTGGTTAAATATTGTAGGTTGGGTTAAGTGAAGCGCAATCCAACAAAAACATATATATCTATATCTATAATTGTGAGGTTTTTCCTGTGGATAAACTAATACTATTTGACTAAAGTAGGTTTTTTCGCATCTGATAGTTTTGGTTAAATATTGTAGGTTGGGTTAAGTGAAGCGCAATCCAACAAAAACATATATATCTATATCTATAATTGTGAGGTTTTTCCTGTGGATAAACTAATACTATTTGACTAAAGTAGGTTTTTTCATACCTGATAGTTTTGGTTAATGTAGGTTGGGTTAAGTGAAGCGCAATCCAACAAAAATATATATCTAATATCAAATTCAAAAAAGGTCGTTACAGTAAAAAAGAGGGTAGGGAGTAGGAAGTAGAATAGCCTTTTGTCCCTACTGATGATAGAAATTATATTAGGACTTGCTGATTAAATATCAAAGCATTAACAGATAAAAGTTTTAGCCTTTTCAGAGTGAAAAAAAGTGCAATTTTTTCAGCTTGAGAGACCAAAAAGTTAGGATTAAAGGCTAACTATGGCAGAAAAATCGAGGGATAAAATATCCGACTACCTCCTCTAAATTTCCCGTTGCTCCTGACTTCTGACTCCTGACTCCTAACTCCTGACTCCTACCTCTATCATAGATACTTTTTCAGCAAACCCTATTTATAAGAATAGGTAATTCTAAATTCTTAATTCTTAATTCTAAATTCTTAAAGATTAACTTGTAGCCAAATTTCTAAACTTACTAATAACCATAATTTAATACCATAACGCTGCCAAGTATCCCCACGATAATTTAACCAATCTTTGATTAAATCTTGATTGAAGTAAGGAGCGATCGCTGCTTTTTTACTTAATAATAAATTCCTGGTTCGACGTTGCCATATTTGTCGAAACCAAAAGTTAACAGGTACCATCATTCCACTTTTTGGACGAGTTAATATTGTCTCTGGTAATAAGTCTGCCACTGCTCGTTTTAAGACTGCTTTTTCATCAGCACCAGATAATTTATATTCTGATGGAATTTCTAAACTTAGTTCCACAATTCTTTGGTCAAATAATGGGGAAAGTCCGATTAAGCTAGTCGCCCTAGTCATATTATTTACCTTAGTTAAAATATGGTCTGCTCCCTTAAATTTAATATTGAGTAACATCAAGCGGTTCAAATAATCAGCATCAGAATTTAAGTCAGATTCAAATATATAAGGTTCTGTTTTTACAGCTTCCCAAATATCGGGTTTTAACAGCTTAGGTAAAAAGTCAAAACATTTATGGAAAGAACTCAGATAAGACGAAACAATATCTGGCTTTCCTGACTGCAAACCACCATAAATATTATTTAATAACATCGGTTTATTTTTCGGTCCGCCAAAACAAGGGTCTCCACCTTCACCATTCAGAATAACCCCCACATTTTCTGCTGCTAAATTTCCTAAAAGATAGTTAGGAACTGTTAAAGGGTCGCCAATAGGGTAATCTAAATTTGCCATAGTAATTGGCAGATTATTCCACATATCATCCGGTGTAATTTCTAGGATGTGATGTTGAGTTTGACAATGTTGAGCAACTAAACTAGAAAATTCTAATTCATTGGGTAATTCTGCACCAAAATGTATTGAATAAGTATGTACTGGATAATCATGATTTTTTGCTGCTAATGCCACAATACAACTCGAATCTAAACCACCCGATAAGTAAGCTCCCACTGGTTGATTATTTGGTAAATATTCAGGAATAATTTTATCTAGAAGAGAACGTAATTTTTCACCGTGATATTCTAAAGGTCGGTCGGCATTTTTAACCTGTACTTGTGGTTGCCAATAAGACATTGGTGATGGAATTTTCAAATCATTAGTAAAATGGATAAAACTTCCCGGTCTTAATTCTTTTACTTCCTGCCAAAGAGTACGTTCCCCAGGCAAAAAAGCACAACAAAGATAATCCCGTAAAGCAATTAAATCTAAATCATTAGAATGATAGGGAGAAAGAATTTTTAATCTAGGAGAAATCCAAATAGTTGAGTCAGTAGTAGTGTAATATAAAGTCCGTCCACCCACGCGATCGCGTCCAATCCATAATTCTTTTTCTTCTCTATCCCAAACAGCTAAAGCAAAAATTCCTTCTAACAACAAAAAAGTTTTTACCCCATAACTTTGCCATAATTCAGCAACTATTTGAGTAGCAGTAAGAGAAGCAGAAATATCTAAATTTTTTTGTAATTGTGACAGATTAGTTAAACAAATATCCCCCACAACAACAAACCTTTCATTAGAGCTAAAAGTAGGTTGAACTTGGTGAATAAAAAAGTGGCGATCGCTCCAAGAAATATCTGTCTTTATCTGGTCTATTTTTCCCCAAGCAAGATACCAATTAGGGCTAACTAAAATTTTGTTTGTAGGAACGGATGATTGTTTATTTAATGATAAAAAATTAAACTTCATATCTACTAATAAGGTAAGGAAGAGGGAAGAAGGAAGAAGGAAGAGGGAAGAGAGAAGAAGGCTTAAAAGCTTGAAATAACGTAAATTTTCTGTATAACTTTTTTGATTATTAGTAACCCAGTTATTGTTAATTATTCTAAGGAAGAGGGAAGAAGGAAGAAGGAAGAGGGAAGAGGGAAGAGAGAAGAAGGCTTAAAAGCTTGAAATAACGTAAATTTTCTGTATAACTTTTTTGATAATTAATACCCCAGTTATTGTTAATTATTCTAAGGAAGAGGGAAGAAGGAAGAAGGAAGAGGGAAGAGGGAAGAGGGAAGAGAGAAGAAGGCTTAAAAGCTTGAAATAACGTAAATTTTCTGTATAACTTTTTTGATTATTAGTACCCCAGTTATTGTTAATTATTCTAAGGAAGAGGGAAGAAGGAAGAAGGAAGAGGGAAGAGGGAAGAGAGAAGAAGGCTTAAAAGCTTGAAATAACGTAAATTTTCTGTATAACTTTTTTGATTATTAGTACCCCAGTTATTGTTAATTATTCTGATGTTTACCGAATAATTAATAATTAATAATTAAATAATTCGCGCCTTGAAGCCTCCCTTTTTAAAGGGAAAAAAAGCGGTCGTTTTGCTGGCGCATAACTACGTTAACGCTACGCGACATGTTTGGGGAGCATTCCATAGGAAAAAGCGGAGCGCACCCGTTGGGTGGGATGGATGGGTTTCCTAAGCATATCCAATCGACCAAGAGAATAAATAATATTTCCTTATATTCAATCAAGGACGGTTTTAACCAGAGGTAATTATCAATTATCCATTATCAATTATCAGTTAATGAATTCTCCCCTACTCCCCTACTCCTCCACTCCCCCACTCAAGATAATATACTGGAATTTGAGCAGAAAACCTATAGCTTAATTCCAGATGAATTTTTTGAAGAATAAGTGGCATATTTTTTTGACTTTTAATAGACATCCCCAATAATAAAAAATAAAATCAATTATCCCACAGAAATTATCAATTTTTTTCCCCTACTCCCTACTCCCTACTCCCTCTTTTATAGAGATGTCTAATATAGGAATCCTAAATTGGTTGTGACAATTTTTATAATAGTTAACTTGAACTGAAAAACTTTAAAATTATGACTCCTTAATCCTGACTCCTGACTCCTAACTCCCACCAAAATATTACAATTTAAATAGGATTGATATATTAAATTTCATTGTCAAAATTTTTTTATGACCATTGATTACATCTGTTTTTAATTAGTAGATAACATTTCTCAATAACATGAGGTAAAGTAGTCTTTTCCCTCACTTTTGTCTATTGCCTATTCCTCAAAACCTAGAATTTTGTAGCTGATGCTTTTTGGGAATTGCTATAATCTAAAATACAGCAGATTTACGACTAATGTAGTAAAGCTGATGGGGTAAATATTTTATGCTTGTTCACTACCCTAATTCCCATCTTCCCTACTCCCTAAAAATCAGTATATGTACCTCTTAACAAAGTCAGAAGTCAGAAGTCAGAAGCGAGTGTGTAATTCTGAGGTCCCCTCAGCAATGTAAGACACACATCTGACAGTCAGAAGTGATTTTTGTAATGGGGATTTGAGCAACTCTCCAAAAATATTGCGCCTTAAAAGGCGGGGTTTTAGACCCACATTATTTTGATAACTTCGGAAACTGCTGTATGTAGATAAAATTGAGTCTAATAAACATCTCCAAAAATTCAAAATAAAATCAATTATTATCCATAAATTATCAATTATACCAATTCCTAAAAGTAATGCTATACTTGGGTAAGACTTCAGTTATTAATTAATCAAAACAGGTATAATCGCTTTTTTGCTAAAAATAGCCTAGTTAATGTTAATTATTCTTACTTTTTACTTCTCCCCTACTCCCCCACTCCCTTACTCCCAGGCTCAACAAAATGTAGAAAAGTTTTTGAGAAATGGTATTATTTCTCCCTATTCCCTATTCCCGAAAAATTATGGTTTAAAGCCTCCCCTTTTCAGGGGATAATAAAGAAAAATTTTCATGATTAGTCAATCCTCTTCTTTTAAAGGAGAGGTAATTATTAATTATTAATTATTAATTATTAATTATTAATTATTAATTGTTCCCTATATTTAAAGACTATGGCATCTAAAAATCAATATTTATCAATCGAGAATACTAGAAAAAGTTCCCTGCGCAACGTGTTTATCGTCCCTTTTATTTTACAAATATTAACAACATTTGCATTAATTGGTTATCTCTCTTTTAGAAATGGAGAAAAAGCAGTTAATCGATTAGCAAGTCAATGGGAACATGAAGTTACAAACCGTGTTGAAGACCACCTAAATCATTATCTAGAATATCCTCATATTATTGTTCAAAGTAATATCAATGCTATTCAACTCGAACAACTAAATACCAGAAATATTGATACCTTAGCCTTTCATTTCATTAAACAAATTCAATTGTATAAATTTGTTTCTGCTATTTATTTTACAGGTGACTATGAAAATGGAGAATATGCTCAAGGCAGACGAAATATAGATGGTACTCTAAATATAAAAGTATATGAAGATTTTCCCAATCGTGTTGATTACCTCGTAAATAAAGAAGGTCAACGTATTAAAAAACTGCAAACTAGAGACTTTTATCCCCAAACAAGACCTTGGTATCAAGCTGCAATAAAAGCACAGAAACCAACCTGGAGTGAAATTTATAACTTTGTTGGCCCTGGTGAACTAGGCATTACATTTTCTGCACCTGTGTTAGACAAAACCGGGCAATTCAGGGGAGTAATTGCTGTAGATTTGATTCTGAGTGATATTAGTGATTTTCTCAGAAAACTAGAAGTTCCCCTTAATAGTCAAGTTTTTCTGTTAGAAACTTCTGGAGATTTGATTGCTAGTTCCACATCAGAAAATCCCTATTTTTTATCAGAAGAAAATCAAATTCCACAGAGGATAAAAGCAGTAGCTAGTCAAAATAAATTAACTCAAGCAGCTGCCAAATATTTGAGCCTAAAAATAGACAACCTTTCCGAAATTAAAACAATTCAAGAATTTAAATTTAAAGTTAATGGCCAAGCTCATTTTCTTCATATTGCTCCACTCGAACTTCAGCAAGGTTTAGACTGGATACTTGTAATAACTGTCCCGACTTCTGATGTAATGGGAGAAATTCATGCTAATACACGCACCACCATATTACTTTGTATTGGAGCTTTAACTGTAGCAATTGTAGTAGTAATTATGACAGTAAGTTTAGTTACCGCACCTATTCTCAAACTTAATTCTGCTGCCAAAAAAATTACTCAAGGTAAATGGGACACTCAACTCAATATTAACCGTAACGATGAAGTGGGAGAACTGACTCACTCTTTCAATTGTATGGCAAACCAACTGAAAAATTCCTTTAAATCTCTAGAAGCAAACAATCAACAACTCAAGCAACTCGATCGCCTCAAAGACGAATTTTTAGCCAACACTTCTCACGAACTACGAACCCCCCCCTCAATGGTATTATCGGTATCGGTGAATTCCTTCTAGAAAGCAATACAGAAAAATTAAATTCAGTCACCACTGGCAACTTAACAATGATAGTTTCTAGCGCTCGTCGTCTCTCCAACCTTGTCAACGACATTCTTGACTTTTCCAAAATCAAACACCACACACTAGCATTAGACTTTAAACCTGTTGATGTTTATGGAGTAGTAGAAGCAGTAGTCATCTTAAATCTTTTACTCAGCAAAAAAGAAAAATCTCAAACTAATAAATGCTATTCCTACAAATTTACCCCCTGTCTATGCTGATGAAAACCGTCTACAACAAATTCTATATAACTTAATCGGTAATGCTATTAAATTTACTGAGTCTGGTCAAGTCAAAATCTCAGCAGAATTAGTTGACAATCATAAGACAAACTCCGCTCGACAACCCTGCACCCAAGACCGAGATATAGATAAATCTAAACAACTGATAATAGTCGTCTCCGATACTGGTATCGGTATTCCCGCTGATAAACTAGAGCGCATCTTTGAATCATTTGAGCAAGGAGAAGGTTCCACAGTTAGAAAATATGGAGGTACAGGTTTAGGGTTAGCAGTCACAAAACAATTAGTTGAACTCCATAACGGTCAGATATGGGTTGAGTCTGAGGTCGGTGTCGGTTCTCATTTTTGCTTTACCCTACCCATTTCTCAAAAACCTGTAACTGACTCCCCATCTCTTCCTACTCATAAAATCAACAGTATTCGTCATTCGGTCGAGCAAGTAGAAATACCTGTAGAAACTGAACACAAGGAATGTTATTTAGCTGATGGTGATTTCCACATTTTAATTGTTGATGATGAACCAATAAATATTCAAGTTCTCAAAAATCACTTAACAGCAAATAACTACAAAGTTACCCAAGCATTAAATGGAAAAAGTGCTTTAGCTGCTTTAGATAAAGAAGAAAATATAGACTTAATTTTGCTAGATGTAATGATGCCTAATATGTCTGGTTATGAAGTTTGCGCTAAAATTCGGGAAAAATATCCTGCCCAAACTTTGCCAATTTTAATGTTAACAGCTAAAAATCAAGTAGCTGATTTAGTCATGGGTTTTCAATTTGGTGCCAATGATTATTTGACTAAACCTTTTGCCAAAGATGAATTATTAACTAGACTTAAAACTCATCTTCAATTATCAAAAATTACTAATGCTTACGGACGTTTTGTCCCCCACGAATATGTAAAATTACTTTCTAAAGAAAATATTATTGATGTTAATTTAGGCGATCGAGTTTGTAAAGAAATGGCAATTTTCTTTTCTGATATTCGTTCTTTTACTACCCTATCTGAGAAGATGACAGCTCAAGAAACTTTTGCTTTTGTTAACGGTTATTTACAACAAGTTGCCCCAGAAATTCGCGATCGCAATGGTTTGATTATTAAGTTTATGGGAGATGGCATTATGGCAGTATTTCCGAATGGTGTTGATGATGCTCTACAATCAACTATTTCTCAGCTTCATAAATTACATAAATATAATCAAACTCTACAAGATCAAGGTTTATTTCCCATTAAAATTGGGGTAGGTATTCATTGGGGTCACATGATGGTGGGTATAGTGGGAGAGAAAACTCGGATGTCGGGAGACGCACTTTCTGATAATGTCAATTTGACAGCTCGTTTGGAAGGCTTAACTAAATATTATGGAGTTTCTTTGTTAATTTCTGAATCAGCTTTTCAGGGTTTAAAAAATCCAGAAAAATATCAAATTAGGTTTTTAGACCGAGCATCTGTTAAAGGTAGAGATGAACCAATTAATGTTTATGAAGTGATGGATGGTGAAATTGATGAAGTGCGAGAATTAAAGTTAATAACTCAAGCAGATTTTGAAAGTGCTACAAAATATTTTTGCTCTGGAGATTTTGTTTCAGCTAAACTTTATTTTGACAAAGTATTAGCGGTAAATTCTTCAGACCAAACAGCTAAACTTTATTTAGATAGAATTGATAAATTAATATCTACTGGTATTCCAGAAAACTGGAATGGAGTTTGGGCATTTACTCAGAAGTAATGAAGAAGGAAGAAGGAAGAAGGAAGAAGGAAGAGGGAAGAAGGAAGAAGGAAGAGGGAAGTAGTGGCGTGACACGCTTAAAATGGTGCAATAGTAGGGGCGGGTTTAGCGTTAAATTAACGGTATTACAAATAATCTTATGAACCCGCCCCCAGCCCAAGGATATAATGAACTATTTTAGCTGTGTCAGTCCAGTAGGTTGGGTTAAGCGACAGCGCAACCCAACAAAAGCGAAAAATCTGACCAAAAAATATAGACAGAGGTACTGATAACTGATAACTGATAACTGATAACTGAAATGACCTGGACTAATTCTCTAATCGTCGCAATTTCTTTTTTGCCCACTCCCGCAGTTGTTCGTCTGCGTCATTTTCTGCTCTGTCTTGTAATAGTGGGAGGGTTTGCGGATGGTCTGGGTAATGTTTGACTATTGCCTCTAGTGCTGTTTGTCGAGGGTTATCTTGATACTTATGTTCACGTTGAAAGGAGTCATTGAGGGCGGTGTGATAAAACAATTCAAAAATTCCCGACTCATTTTTCCAACCAGTAGCAATTTGTCTGAGCGCTTCACTTCGCACATCCGAATTCTCATCAGACACAACCCTTTGTTTGAGTAATTCAAAAATTCCCGACTCATTTTTCCAACCAGTAGCAATTTGTCTGAGCGCTTCACGTCGCACATCCGAATTCTCATCAGACACAACCCTTTGTTTGAGTAATTCAAAAATTCCCGACTCATTTTTCCAACCAGTAGCAATTTGTCTGAGCGCTTCACGTCGCACATCCGAATTCTCATCAGACACAACCCTTTGTTTGAGTAAATCTAAAATTCCCTCTTCATTTTTCCAACCAGTAGCAATTTGTCTGAGCGCTTCACGTCGCACATCCGAATTCTCATCAGACTCTAACCTTTGCTTGAGTAAATCTAAAATTCCCTCTTCATTTTTCCAACCAGTAGCAATTTGTCTGAGCGCTTCACTTCGCACATCCGAATTCTCATCAGACTCTAACCTTTGCTTGAGTAATTCTAAAATTCCCTCTTCATTTTTCCAACCAGTAGCAATTTGTCTGAGCGCTTCACTTCGCACATCCGAATTCTCATCAGACTCTAACCTTTGCTTGAGTAATTCTAAAATTCCCTCCTCATCTTTCCAACCAGTAGCAATTTGTTGCACCGCTTCACTTCGCACATCCGAATCATCATCAGACACAACCCTTTGTTTGAGTAATTCCAGAATTCCCTCTTCATTTTTCCAACCAGTAGCAATTTGTTGCACCGCTTCACTTCGCACCAACCCATGCTCATCAGACACAAGCAATTGTTTGAGTAATTCCAAAATTCCGGGTTTGTGTTTCCAAAAAATACCAATTTGTCCCACCGCTTCACGTCGCACATACCAATCATCATCAGACACAACCAATTGTTTGAGTAATTCTAAAATTCCGGGTTTGTGTTTCCAAAAAATACCAATTAGTCGCAGCGTTACACGTCGCACCTCCTCATTATCATTAGACACAACCCATTGTTTGAGTAATTCTAAAATTCCGGGTTCGTGTTTCCAAAAAGTAACAATTAGTTGCACCACTTGAATTCGCACAATCAAATTCTCATCAGACACAACCAATTGTTTGAATAATTCAAAAATTCCCGGTTCATGTTTCCAACCAGTAGCAATTTCTTGCATCGCTGTAGCTCGCACATGCTGACTATAATCAGACTTTACCCATTGTTTGAGTAATTCTAAAATTCCGGGTTCGTGTTTCCAACCAGTAGCAATTTGTCGCACCGCTTCACATCCCACATACCAATCATCATCAGACTCTACCCTTTGTTTGAGCCATTTATACGTTAAAGGGTCATCCCTCCAAGTTGTAGCCACCACTTCCACCGCTTGAGTACGAATTTCACGAACTAGCTTTGCTTCATCGCGATAAGATTCATAATAATAACCAAGATCATACCCAGTCAAATCTTTTAACCTATTTAATAACCGATACCTCACATCACCAATACTATGACGACTCCTAACTTCAAACAAACACTTACCAGCCAAAAATAAATTCAGAAACTTTTCCTCTTCCCCATCTTGTTCCATCAAATAACTAATAACCTCCCCCACAAACTTCGCATCAATCATCCCAGAAATTAACCGCAACACCTCATGCCATTTTTCATCCCGCCAATGCTTACCAAAAACATCCTCAATTAACTCTTTTTTAGAAATTTTCTGTTCCTTTTCAAACTGCAAAACAAACTCCCTAGCACAAAAATATTCCAAAAAAGTTCGATGCACAAAAGCATAATATTCAGCTCCAACAAAACATAAAATAAAATTCCGACTCCGCAACTGTTCCATCAACGCCCTAGCTAGAGTTCTCACATCATTAATATCTACACTTTTTAGATACTCAGAAATAATCCTTTCTAAATTATCTCCCAAAATCAAATTCCCAGCTAAACCAGCAGTATTCCCCTGCATAAAAAAAGCTACCCGACGCAAAATTGCCTGCTTATCCTTATAATCAATAGTAATTGGGTCAATCTTGGCATCAACTAACGCTCTTTCCATATCCCATTGATGTAATAAAACCCGCGAAGCTTGATTATAAAGTTCGGCTCTATCTCTCGGCAATTCTTGATTCCGATTTAGAATAGCCATCATAGTTAATAACAGAGGATTTCCCGACAATTCTTTAATAGCTGGAGAATCCTTAATTGCCCGTTTTAACCTTTCCCTTTTTCTCTCTTTTTCCCCCTCATCCAGATAAGTCAAATTATGCCAACGTTGAATAAAATCCTCAATTTGTTCCGCTGACAAATCTTGCAACATAAAATGATAAAACTCAGCATCCCGGAGTTTTTGTGGCTTATAACCAATCACCCGCGAAGTAACAATAACCCGCAGATTTTTATAGACATTAGTAAACCGATGAATATCAGTAATTATTTCCTCTCGTTTAGCAGGCTCGAAAACTTCATCCAATCCATCAAACATCACAATAGCATCGCCATTTTGTAATTTTGCATGGAGTTCCTGTTGAGGTAATTGACAAGTTATTCCGCTACCTTTTTCCAAAAAATCCAGAAAGTTTTGGCATTTATTAGCATCATTGTTCCGAACATAAGTCCGTAGTTCAATTAATATAGGAATAGGCTGTAAAGGTAAATCTTTCAGAGGTAACTCTGCCCATTGGAGAGCGATATATTGTAATAAAGTAGACTTGCCAGAACCGGGGTCGCCCAGAATCACTAAATATTGATAATTGCTATTTTCAATTAACTCTAAAACCGAGCGAATCTGCTGTTCAAAATATCTCCGTCTGAAACCTTCCAATTGTTCTTGAGAAAAATCTTCTCCAAACTGCCCAGTCTCCTTTAATCGCTGCCGATATTCTTTAGGAATTTCATGTACTTGAGGCAGAAATTCCTGAGATTCCCGGACATTTTGAGGAATAAACATTCGCCATAATTTCAATTGATTATAAGCATAACCACTCGTATCTAAACTCTCTAATTTCAGATTCCCATATTGTTCAACAATTCCTTCTCGATATCTTTTGAAGTCAAAATCTGGCTTAATTTCAGTTTGATTTGCCCAATTATCCAGATTTTCTGAATCCAATATTTTCCGTAATTCATCCCACTCTCGAATAATCTTTTTCACCCTTCTCTGATATTGCTTGGCAACTAATTCCCAGTCAAAATCATCTGGTAAAGGTGGATTAATTTCGTTCCAGGTAATAGCTAATTTATTAGTATATAAAATTTTTATATCATTATCAAAAGCACTAATCAAAACTTCTAAAATAGACTGATTTTTAATAAACTTTTTAAGGGTTTAGTATATTCCTTTAATTCACTTTCACTTAGTTCAGCACTTTCTAACTCTTGCTTTACCAAATATAAAAAATCTTTAATTGCTTGTGCCGTAGCTTTTTGTAAAATTTGGCCATTTCTTATCCCACCAATAGCATCAGAAATACCTTGTGTTAAAGATTTTTTAACATAGTTTTCAGCGACTTCCTTACCTAATTCTCCAATAACTTCCTGAGCAATAAATTTAACCGCTTCACTACTCCCCCAAGCAATTAACCATTCAATCATAATTATTTCATCTGTTATGTATTAGTTATTTTGTAAGCATTCAGCTATTAGCCATCAGCTATCAGCAATAAGACCCTGTGCTTAAGGACGAGGTCTAAATGAATATAGACTTTGGAGCTGACTTTTATAGCAAGATTTTTCTAGCTCAATTAAATATTACTTTCATCACTCACTAAAAGCAATAGCTGATAGCTGACAGCTGTTTGCGCAGCATTCCGGAGGAAATGCTTACTATTTGGTAATGGTTGAAGATGGAACATTTTTTGATACCGAATTAAACAGATTTGATATCACTTTTGACTTTTGACTTTTTCAATCTCCCCAACTCCCTTACCGAAAAATTGTTGTTTAAAGCCTCCCCTTTTAAGGGGATAATAAAGAAAAATTTTTATTATTAGTCAATCCTCTTCTTTTCAAGGAGAGGTAATTATTAATTATCCATTATCAATTATCAATTAATGAACCCCTTACCTGATGAAAATCACTCAAATTTCATTTTTAGATCGCCACCACCAGAAATTAGGAACATGATTAAAGTATAATAGTTATAGCACTGTGCGCAAGCAACAGCTCATCTGACAACAGGGGGAATAAAAAACTGATAATATAAGACTTTTTGCTATTAGACATCTCCAAAAATCAAAAATAAAATCAATTCTCACACAGAAATTATCAATTCTTTCTTCCTACTGCTTACCGAAAAAATGTGGGTATGCGCCTCCCCTTTTAAGGGGATAAAAAAGAATATATTCCATATTTGAAGCCTCTTGCTTTCCTGCGGAATGCTGCGCAAACAGCTAGAGGTACTGATAACTGATAACTGATAACTGATAACTGAAATGACTCCCTCTTTTCTGGAGATGTCTATTGGACAGTTATTGTAATTTGTAAATATGCCAGCGCACATTGCTATAGATAAAAAAATACGAAAAACCAAATCATTATGAAACAGGCAATTCAGCAAAAAGCAATTCCAGGAATTATTGGCGGGTTGGGGCCACTTGCTCATATTGAATTTGAACGTCGGTTAATTGCCTTCAATGCTGAACGAGGTATTTCTTGCGATCGCGACCATCCCGTTTGGATTTTAATTAATGCTACAGATGTTCCCGACCGTACTCAAAGCTTGCTGGGAAATGCGCCAAGTTGTACTCCTTCCCTAGTGAAATACGGGAAAATGCTACAAATGGCAGGAGCAGATTTTTTGGTGGTTACTTGTAACACCGCTCATGGATTTTACCAAGCAGTGCAATCTCAATTAGATATTCCCTGGATTCATCTGATGGATGTAACGGCAGCATTTATTCAAAGTAGTTATCCTGAAAGTTCTAAGGTTGGTGTTTTAGCAACCACAGGAACGTTGCAAGCTAAACTGTATCATCATAGTTTAAGTGCTTTAGGGTTTACTGTGATTGCACCTTCCTTAGAAGATCAATTGCAACAGGATATTATGAATGCAATTTACCATCCCGTTTGGGGAATTAAAGCTACAGGAATCGAAATGTCTCCCACCCCTATTGCAATTTTAGACAATGCTATGACATGGTTAGAAAAGCAAGGAACAGAAATAGTCATTGCTGGTTGTACAGAAATATCAGTAGTCTTGAAGCAACTGAAATACAATTCTATAGTTGATATTGACCCCCTTGATATTCTTGCTCATCAGACTTTAGATTTAGCATTTGGTCATCAAGACATTCCGATTATTAGACATCTCCAGAAAAGAGGGAACAGGGAACAGGGAACAGGGAACAGGGAACCCACCCCTCGCCCCTCCCAGGAGGGGAGTAATTGATAATTTATGGATAGTAATTGATTTTATTTTTCATTTTTGGAGACGTCTATTATATAGAATCCGCTTGAATACTTATTATATGAGATGGGGGATGGGGAGATGGGGAGATGGGGAGATGGGGAGATTGAAGGCGAGAAAGTGTGGATAGAATTATATACATATACTGTATAACCGGATTCTATATTAGACCCAAATAATACCATTTATCAAAAACTTTTCTACATTTTGTTGAGCAGGGGAGTGGGTAGGGACGTTGCATGCAACGTCCGTACAGGGAGAAGCAAACATAAGAATAATTAACATTAACTTAGCTAAAATTAGCAAAAAAGTAATTTGGCTTGTGCTGATTAGTTGACAACTGAAGTATTGCCCAAGTATAGCACTAATGCATGGGAATTGGTATAATCTGGTTCAAAATTAGACTTCTAATCTTTGAGATTCAGAGGCAAATGTTGGTGATTGTTTGGAATTGGAATCAGCGATCGCTGCTGTAGCAGCAATTGAGGTGTGAACAATTCCTAAAGTTCGGAAGGGATCGATAATTGGGTCAATGGCAATCAATAGTAACAATACAGCTTCTAGTGGTAAACCCAAGGGTTTTAACACTAAGTCCAACACAGTTAAAGTCACAATTCCTGTTGCTCCTGCTGTTGCCATTCCCGCTAAAATTGAAGCAATGATAATAATTAGGCAACTAGATAAGTTTAATTGATTATGATAAAGTTGACCTACAAAAATAGAAGTTGCTGCAAAATAAGCAACTGAACCAAATCGACAAACTGTCATAGTTAAAGGAACTACTAGATTAACTGTTTGTGTATTAAAGTTTAGGGATTCAGCTAAAGCAGAAATAGAAGAAGGTAAGCAAGTAAAACTACTTCTAGTTACCAAAGCTAAAATTGTCGGTTTTTTTAAACTAATCAAAACTTGCCATAAAGAACAACCCGCTCTTTGCCAAATAACAAATGTACTAACTAGATAAATAATAAAAAATATTAAAATTGTCACGATTACAAAATTTTTCATAGCAACTAAAACATCAAAACCAGTAGTTGCTATTTGGCTAGCTAAAAGAAAGCACAAACCTATGGGCAAGAATAAAATTATCCAATCAATTAATTTGTTAGATGTTTTAAATACAACTTCTAAAATATTAAATACATCCTCTTTATTAGATTCTTCGAGATTTCCCATTGCTGCACCAAAAACAATGGCAAAAAAAAGCGTTGCTAGAGCATTACCCTCACTTAAAGACACAAAAATATTTTCTGGAACTAAATTGAATAAAAAAGATATTAAAATTTCTTGTTGATTCATAACATCCCCATTAGGAGATATATCCAAATCTAATTCTGATTTGTTCACAACTAGACCCAAAGTTGTTAAGGTTGAATCATCGAAACTTCCTCCAGGATTAGTTAATGCTGTAACTATCTCTCCAATTATACTTACACCAACCAATCCAATTAAAAATACAATTAAAATACGTTTGATGTACTTATTAGCCTCATTACTACTCATCAGTCTGCCTACACTCATAGTTATTGCTGAAAACAATAATGGTAAAACACACATTTTCAATAACCTAAGATACAAATCTCCATAAGGAGTTAAAGCCTGACTAAGATTCTTTTCATAAATTCCTAAATATAATCCTAGTAAAATTCCAGGAACAATAGACCATGGATTACCCAATACCTTGATTAATGAATAAAAATTAAATCCATTAAATACTTCGTTTTTAATCATAATCAAAATGAATTTTTTTGATTTTAATTCATAAATAGTTTGCAGAATATTCTATTTTGATAAAACTTTATCAGAAGAACAACAATTCCGAAAACAACCAGGTTCAATAATTGATAATTGATAATTGATAATTACCTCTCCCTAGAAGGAAGAGGATTGAATAAAAGGAAAAAATTTATTCTCTTGGTCGATTGGATATGGCTAGGAAACCCATCCATCCCTCGACCGCTTTTTTCCCCTTGAAAGGGGAGGCTTTAAACCTGAATTATTTAATTATTTAATTATTTAATTATTTAATTATTAATTCTTCGGTAAATTTTATAATTAGATGTTTTTTTAAAGAATTAGTAACCATTCAGCAGTCAGCTATCAGCTATTCCGTTTGTCATGCTGCGCAAACAACTTTATTACCTTTAAAGGAGAAAAAAGCAATTTTATCAAAGCTTCAGAGTAGGAATCTCTGGTTGAGAATATAGTAGAAATGTAAGCATTCATCCATGAGATTCTTCGCCTCCACAGGCCAGAGTAGATTTCCAGACATCATCTTAATATCATAAACAACTGATTTTGTCAATTGTGCAGACAAAATTTTTGACATTTTAGATAATCACTAACAATAGATTGTACTGAATCTGGCGATCGCTAATACCAATTTGATAAATGTTTGCTACATTTTCTTAAGTGGGGGAGTAGGGGAGAAGTCATTTCAGTTATCAGTTATCAGTTATCAGTTATCAGTACCTCTAGCTGTTTGCGCAGCATGACCCAGGAATGCAAGAGGCTTGATATAAGGAATAGTCTCTTTTTTTATCCCTTTAAAAAGGGAGGCGCATACCCACAATTTTTCGGTAAAAACAAGAATAATTAATAATAACTAGCTAATAATTATTAAAAAGTTATTCAGTTATGAGATGAGAGAGTCTTGTTGCTATTAGCTATTAGCTAATAACTGAATGCTTACAGTTCTATTTTGTCAATTTTTATGTTAAGAAAGATGTTTATAAAGCATAGCCTTTTAAGGGGATAATAAAGAAAAAATTTCATGATTAGTCAATCCTCTTCTTTTCAAGGCGAGGTAATTATTAATTATTAATTATTAATTATTAATTATTAATTATTGCTGGTATTAGACTTCTAGTTGAGCTTGAGAGCTCAATGCTGGCGATCGCTTATAATCAGCAACTGCTGCTGTAGCTGCAATTGCGGTGTGAACAATTCCCAAAGTTCGGAACGGATCGATAATTGAGTCTACCGCAATCAATAACACCAGTATTGCTTCTAGTGGTAATCCCAAAGGTTGCAGTACTAAATCTAATAATGTTAAAGTTAAAATTCCCGTTGCTCCTGCTGTTGCCATCCCTGCTAAAATGGAAGCAACAATAATAATTACAAAACTAGATAAGTTTAATTGATGCTGATAAAGTTGGGCTACAAATACGGAAGTTGTGGCAAAATAAGCCACGGGACCGAATCTACAAACAGTAATTGCCAGAGGAATCACTAAATTAACTGTTTGTTTATCAAATTTCAGAAGTTCAGTTAAAGCAGAAATAGAAGACGGTAAACAGGTAAAACTACTCCTAGTTGCCAAAGCTAAAATTGTTGGTTCTTTTAAACTAATTAAAACTTCCCACAAAGAACAATTTGCCTTTTGCCAAACAACAAGTGTACTAACTATATAGATAATAAAAAATATTAAAATTGTCACGATTACAAAATTTTTCATAGCAGCTAAAATACCAAAACCTGTCGTCGCTATTTGGCTAGCTAAAAGACAACATAAACCCATAGGCAAGAATAAAATTATCCAATCAATTAACTTTTTGAAGCTTTAAATATAGTTTCTAAAATATTAAACACTTCTTCCTTATAAGATTCTTTGAGATATCCCATTGCTACGCCAAAAACAATAGCAAAAAAAAGTATTTCCAGAGCATTACCCTCACTTAAAGATGCAAAAATATTCTCAGGAACTAAATTAAATAAAAAAGATATTAAATTTATTTCTGGCTCCACCACTTCTTCAATAATTTCACCAGTAAGAGATACCTCTAAATCTAATTGGGATTTGTTAACAATTATACCCAAAGCTGTTAAACTTGAATCGTCTAAATTCCCTCCAGGATTAGTGAGTAACGTAACAATTACTCCAATTAAACTTACGCCAATAAGTCCCATTGAAAATACAATTAAAATACGTTTGACATATTTATTAGCATCCTGACTACCTATTAGCCTGCCTACACTCATTGTTATTGCCGAAAATAACAAAGGTAAAACACACATTTTCAAAAGCTCAAGATAAAGATTTCCAAAAGGAGTTAAAATCGCAGCTATATCTTTTTGAAAAATTCCGATATATAATCCTAGTAAAATTCCAGGTACAATATACCATGGATTACGCAAGACTTTAATTAATGAATAAAAGTTGAATTCTTTATTTTTTTCATCATAAATAATTATAAATTTTTTTATCTTTTTCTTTTGGGTTTAATACCTCACCATCTACACGGTGTTTACAATTGGTTAGGATTTGAGTTACCCATCCACTTTTTTCTTCTTCGTTCTTCCTTCTTACCTAATAATTAA
Source organism: Okeania sp. KiyG1 (assembly GCF_014132355.1). Classification (GTDB taxonomy): domain Bacteria; phylum Cyanobacteriota; class Cyanobacteriia; order Cyanobacteriales; family Microcoleaceae; genus Okeania. Next base: position 103,635 of record NZ_BLZO01000085.1, on the reverse strand, counting down.
TAATTAATAATTAAATAATTAAATAATTCTGGTTTAAAGCCTCCCCTTTTAAAAGGAAAAAAGAAATAATATTTCCTTATATTAAATCAAGAACGGTTTTAACCAGAGCTAATTATCAATTATCCATTATAAATTATCAATTAATGAATTCTTCCTTCTTCAATTAAATTTATCTGCACTAGATGTTTCTAATAACTCAGAATACTCATCCAACAAAGTATTAACACTATAATGATTATTAGTAATTTGTAGATATAAATTAACAAATTCTAACAAGTGATTACTAGACCATGGCAGAGCAATTGCTATAGGATCTTGAGTATCTTTCAGAGCAACAGTTTTAAAATTCAAAGCCACATTTGGTTGATTTATAACAATCTTTTTTACTTCTAATTCATCCCGGTATGCTGCTAATATATCTCCTCGAATAGCACCTTTCACTACCTCTTCCCAACTCGTATATCTCACAATTGTAGCCTTAGGAAATTTCTGTTTGGCAAATCCTTCATAGGAAGAACCATCAATTACTCCAATCTTCCCTTCAAAATCCTTCAAAAATTCTACTGTCTCTTTATTTTTAGCTGCCTTAGTTAATTGTACTCGGTTGAGTAATAAACCCTGGCGCATGGTCAAATAAGGATGAGAAAAAGAAATTATTTTAGCTCTATTCAAAGTTTGACTAAGTTTAGAAATAGCTAAATCTGCTTGACCTAGATCGACAATTTCAACCACTTCATTAAAAGTTTTAGCACTACGATTAATCCGAAGTTCAACCCCCAAAGCTTCAGCCAAACCTCTGGCAATTTTAATATCTAATCCTTCCAATTCACCCCTTTTATTTTCAACAAAAAAAGGTGAATTATCATACTCTGTCATCACAACAATTAACTCACCTCGGTCAACAATTTTTTGTATATCCGGAGAGAGCAACTGTACTGAGGAAGATTTTTGGGGGAAGCTGTTAGTATTTCCTTGAAGCAAAGTCCAAGTTTTTTCATCAACTATTGCCGTTGCTTCTAACCCCAGACTAATTTGAAAGTTATAAACAGCCTCCTCAGTTTGTTCTCCATAAATTCCATCTATAGCTCCGGGATAATAACCTTTTTGTTTTAATCTAGTTTGTACCTGAATAACATCATATTCTTCACTATTTTCAGTTACTTGTGAATCTAAAGTATTAACATACTGGATACCTTTTGTATTTCTAATTTCAGCAATTTTTTCAGCTGCTTCGATGGAAACAGAATTGGCAGAATATTCTGTTTTAATAAAAGTTGTACAAATAACAATTATTCCGAAAGCAACCAGGGTTAATTTGACAATTAAATATATTCTTTTAGAGAATTTATTCATGGAATCTTTACCTGACAAAAAATAGGGTCTCAAACCTCTAAGTCTCTCCTTTCAAGGGGATGAAAAAAGTAAACTTAAGTATTCCAAGCCTCTAGTTTTCCTACGGAATGCTACGCAAACAGCGGTCAGTACTGATAACGAAGTTCCGACCATAGGAGGCTAACTGATCACTGATAACTGATCACTGAAATGGCTCCTAACAATATTTAGTAATACCAGAATTTTTGATATCTTCTAATACTAACCTTCATAGGTAAGCATAGATTTTCAGACATTATAATCTGGCACTACCCATCATAAACAAGTGAACTTGTCAACTTTCCGGAAAAAAGTTTTATAGCGCGTAGCGCCAGGGAATAGGGAATAGGGAATAGGGAACAGGGAACTGTCACAGGACTTACGCAGTGCCGCTACATATAGTGTATAATTTGGTCATTATTGCGGATTTAACCACTATAATTAGTGCCGTTGCGTAAGTCCTGTGTAAAAGAGTTTTAGGATTGAAAAATGTCCTAACCAATTCTTGTAGTGCTATAGGTGAGGTATTTTATATGAAATACTAAAATTTTTGCTACAAATACTTAGGCTGTTTCTTAGGAGTCAGTTTTTTAGGAGTTAGGAGTCAGCAGGAATAGCCTATATATCATTTATAGGACTTACACATAAGCGCTATTGGTAGTGGAGTGGCACACCTAAAATGTTGCAATTGTAGGGGCGGGTTTCGCGCTATTGTTAATTGCTCAACATTAAATTTAGATGAACCCGCTCCCTCTTGCTTAGATTCGCTAAAATCCTTTTAAAATTTTCAGAGCAAACTTTTGTACTTGCTCATCTAAATCATTTTCAGTTCGATCGCTCAATATCTGAAAAATCTGAGTATTTCCTTGATATTGTTCGATAATTGCCTCTAAAGCAGTTTGGCGCGGGTTATCCTCCCATTCTTCCTCCCGTACAAATGGATCGCAATAGGCTCGATCGCAGAAAAATTCAAACATCTCTGGTTCATCATGCCAACCTAAAGCTAACTGCTGTATTGCCGAACGTCGTACATAAAAATTATCATCAGACTCAGCTAATTTTTTGAGCATAATAACCGCACAAGGATCGTTTTTTCCCAGCAGAGCAAATAATTCTAAAGCAGTTTGTCGCACATAAAAACTACGATCGCTCATAGCTACTTTTTTGATAATTGCTATTGTCTCAGGGTCATGTTGCCAACAAATACCCAACTCAACCACTGCTGTTTGTCGGATGCACACATCCTCATCAGAAATAGCTAATTTTTAAATAACCCTAATATCTCAGGGTCATCTTTCCAACCGAGAGCTAATTGCTGCATTGCTGCTTGTCGTACTTCTCGTTCATCTGTAGACTCAACCGTTTGTTTGAGAATAGTCAAAGTATCGGGGTCATCTTTCCATCCGAGAGCTAATTGTTGCATTGCTAGCTGTTGTAAATCTGGGCATTGAGCCGATACTGCTAGCTTTTTGAGAGCAGATATGGTCTCAGGATCATCCTTCCAGGTAGTAGCTAATTGTAGGACTGCTGACTGTTGTAGCTCAGAACAATTGCCAGACACAACCAGTTTTTTGATAATATCTAGAGTGTCGGGATCGTCTTTCCAGTCTGTAGCTAACTGCTCCATAGTTGCTTGTTGCACATCAGAAGAGCGATCGTCAACTGCTTGTTGTTTCAACCAAGCTAAGATATTAGGGTCATCCTTACCATCATTGCCTAATTTAACGACCGCTGCTACTCGCACATCAGAACATTGATCGGATACAGCAATTTGTTGCAGAGTTGCCAAAGTATCATGGTTATTTTTCCAAGTAGTAGCTAACAATTCCATTGCTGCTATGCGTACTTCTGAAAAATTATCGGACAATGCTGCTTGTTTAATAGTAGCGATCGCCTCTGGGTCATCTTTCCAACCTGTGACTAACATCTCCATTGCCACAATTTGTACATCGTGGCGATCGTCAGACAAAGCAACTTTTTTGATAACTGTCAAGGTATCAGGATCGTCATGCCAAGTAGTAGCTAGTTGTTCAACTGCTAACTTCCTAGCGTGCCAACAATCATCATTGAAAACGACTTGTTTGAGAATACTCAAAGTATCAGGGTCATCTTTCCAACCGATAGATAATTCTCGTATTGCTGCCACTCGTGCATCGGAGTTAGACAGAGCCAATTTTTTCAGCAGAGCTAAAACACTAGGGTCATCTTTCCACCCAACAGTTAATTGTGCTACGGCGATCTCTCCCACTACCCAACATTCAGGAGACTCCACTTGTTGTTTGAGAAAAGTCAACACATCTGGGTCATGTTGCCAAAATGCGCCCAACTGTACCACTGCCAGTTCTCGCATCCGCCAACATTCATCTGACTGCACAACCTGTTTCAGAATAGCTACTGTATCAGAATCTTTTTGCCAGTTTTCGATCAAGTAACCCATTGCTGCTTTTCGCACTTCTGAAGCTGTGTCTGATATAGCCAACTTTTTCATAATAGCTACTGTATCAGAATTTTTCTTCCAATCTGTTATTAACTGTTCCACTGCTGCCAGTCGGACATGAGAACATTGGTCAAATTCTGCCAGTTGTTTGAGGGTTGATAACGTATCTGGATCGTTTCCCAAATTTTCTGCTAGTTGACTCATCGCAGCTCGTCGTACCTCTGAAGCTTCAGCAGACAAAGCCAACTGTTTCAGAATAGTTCCAGTATCAATGTCATCTTTTGCCAGTTTGGCTAACTTGAATACTGCTTCTGAAGCCACATAAGGGCTTGGATCGGACATTGCCATTCCTTTGAGCCAAGCTAAAGTCTTATGGTCGTACTTCCCATCTTGATTTAATTTTTCTATGATGATTAAACGTACTCCCCAATGTTTATCTGATTCCGCTCTTTGTCTTAGCCAGGTGAGAGTATCTATATCTTGCCAACCTTCAGCTAAAAGCTCTACTGCTGTTTCCCGCAAAGCTTCATCAACATCGGAGACAGCTCGTTGTTTCAAGAATGCTAGTGTATCTGGCTCATTTTGCCAGTTTTGGGCTAACTGTTTGAGTGCTGCATAACGTACATTTGAGGAACGATATTGGTCTGCCAAAATCAGTTGTTTCAGGAAAGCGATCGTATTTGGATCGTCACGCCAACCTGTAGTTAATTTTGTAAGTATGGCTTCTTGCACCCACCAATATTCGTTGTTAGATACTACAAATTGTTTGAGAAAAGGTAAAATATTAGGATCGTTTTGCCAACCTTGGACAAGATATTCTGTTGCAGCTCTCCGCACATCTGGACATCCATCGGATATAGCTAATTGTTTAAGAATAGCTACAGTATCCGGGTTATTTTTCCATTCTATGGCTAGCTCTTCCAATGCTGCTATTCGCTGTTCTGGGTCTTCGTCAAACACTACTTGACGTTTGAGGGAAGATAAAGTTTGAGAGTCATTTTTGAGCATTATCATAGTGGCCTATTGTAAGTTAATAATTTTTTTAGCTTTATCTGTATACTGGATACTTGTAGGGAAAGTTTCACAGACTGAATCTATTATAAGTCAAATTACTTATAAATTAAATTGAAGAGAATTGCATCCTGAATAGATTTTGTATAGACTAATAATTGTACAGGTTATGTCTAGGTAAATTCCTGAAATTCTAGAATTCACAAAGATATGTCCAGCTAGTTGCCTATACATCAATTTTGCCTATAGGTTAAACAGGAAAGATATTACTTAGTATAAACACCTCTAGAAAAGAGGGAGTGGAGTAGGGAATCAGGAGTAGGGAGTAGGGAGTATGCGGAAAGAATTAATCACAGGACTTACGCAAATTTACCTTAAAAACGCCAGATGTAGGGGCGAATGACATTTGCGTTCCGCAAAGCTCCGCTTTATATGTTGCGGAGCAAAACGCCCTCACTTAATTTAGTGTCTGTGCGTAAGTCCTGAATGATTTATTTACGAAAATTAATTTTATTTTTTATTATTGGAGATTTCTACTAATGACATCAGGAAATTTATAAGTAAGTGATAGGTATCACTCCTTGAAAAAATCAAAATATAAGTATCGTATGCTATTCTGTGAATAATTGCAGAAACGCGATCGCCGATCTAAGGCAGGGGAGACATCTACTAACGACGCTTTAGTCGCTAACACTTTTAGGACTTACGCAGTATAACCTATTTTCGTCATTGGGAGCCACAGGTAAGCCACCTCAAATCCTAGTTTTTCCTGCTTCATGTGTAAGTCCCGACTCTGTTTTTGAGTTATAAATTCTTGATTTTTTGACTTTCCCGATATGAATCTAGGGTTGTTTCAAAAATCTTTAATTTATTGCTGAAACTTTAGTAATTTTAGAGAGTGTTTGTCAAATAAATATTATATCCCATAATAGGGTTTCAAGCTTGTTACCGAAGAATTAATAATTAAATAATTAAATAATTAAATAGTTCAGGTTTAAAGCCTCCCCTTTCAAGGGGAAAAAAGCGGTCGAGGGATGGCTCCGAAACCTGCGCCATATCCAATCGACCAAGAGAATAAATTTTTTCCTTTTATTCAATCCTCTTCCTTTTAGGGAGAGGTAATTATCAATTATCCATTATCAATTATCAATTATTGAAATAACCCACGTCTCCCAAAGGAAGGAGAACGAAGTTCTATCCTTAATTCCAGAAATAGTAAGTGTGCCATTACACCTTACTTAATCTGAAACTTTAGTAATTTATTAGGACTATTCACCATAATATATTACTTTTTTCATACTAAAAATTATTTTAATTAATAATTAACAGTTGAAATAAATATTATTTATCCTAAATTTTTCCTAAAATATCAATATAAATCTTTAAATATAACCATGCGAGAACTTTATCCACCCATTCAACCCCATCAAACAGGCAATCTCAAAGTTTCCGATATTCACACTATTTATTATGAAGAATGTGGCAACCCCCAAGGTAAACCAGTAGTCTTTTTACATGGTGGACCAGGTGGTGGAATTATACCTGTTTATCGTCAATATTTTGACCCCAAAAAATGGCGAATTATTCTATTTGACCAAAGAGGTTGTGGTCGTAGTACTCCCCATGCTGAACTATCTCAAAATACTACCTGGGATTTAGTCAGCGATATAGAAAAACTACGAGTTCATCTCAGTATTGAAAAATGGGTTGTATTTGGAGGTAGTTGGGGATGTACTCTAGCATTAGCTTATAGTCAAACTCATCCAGAAAATTGTATAGGTTTAATTTTACGAGGTATTTTTATGGTACGCCCGAAAGAAATTTCTTGGTTTTATCAAGAGGGTGCAAGTAATATTTTTCCTGATGCTTGGGAAGAATATTTAAAACCTATTCCTATAGAAGAAAGAAGTGATTTAGTTAAGGCTTATTATCAAAGATTAACCAGTGATGATGAAAAAGTTCGATTAGAAGCAGCACGCGCTTGGTCAATTTGGGAAGGAAGTACCAGTAAATTAATTCCAAATTCAAACGTATCACAACAATTTGGGGATAGTTATTTTGCTTTAGCTTTTGCTAGAATAGAATGTCATTATTTCATTAATAAATGCTTTTTTGAACATGAAGAACAGTTATTAAAAAATGTCGATAAAATCCGCAATATTCCTGGAGTAATCGTACAAGGAAGATATGATGTTATTTGTCCGATGGTCTCAGCTTGGGAACTACATAAAGCTTGGCCGGAAGCTGAATTTATTGTAGTGCCAGATGCCGGACATTCAGTTTCTGAACCAGGTATTATAAATGCTTTAATTAGCGCAACTGATAAGCTGGCAATTCTATAAAAAAATAGGGGCAGTTTATTTGATAATTGCCAGTATTTATCCCTGTTAAACTCTAAAACTCCTAGGTTTTAAGTGGTGGGTTCATTTCAGTTATCAGTTATCAGTAAGCTTTTTTCACCCAAAGCCTAAAACCTTATTAAATTTAACTTTCACAGGACTTACCGAAAAATTGTGGTTTAAAGCCTCCCCTTTTAAGGGGATAATAAGCGGTCGTTTGCGGAGCAGTCCGTTAGGATGGGATGGATGGGTTTCCTAACCATATCCAATCGACCAAGAGAAGAAAAATTTTCATCTCTTTGTCAATCCTCTTCTTTTCAAGGAGAGGTAATTATTAATTATTCATTATTCATTATTAATTGTTGAAGCACGCATATCAAATAATACACAATTTGTAAGAGGTTAACGGCCGTTAAACCCTACTAGATGTGGTAGTTATGCGTAATTCCTGTTTCAATAATTCAAATCATTGCTGAAAATCTCTACTTTTATTCTGAAACATTATAATATTATTGGTAATAAAAAATTGGGCATGATTTTGTAGTTTATTTCCTTATCAGTATATTAATAAATGATATTAAACACAGAAATCATTCTAAACAAAACCACCAAATACTGCCAATTTATAATATTTCCAAGGTACAGCTACAGGTACAAAATTGGCAGTTGTTAACATCTCCAAATGAGCAGACAAACTAGCTAATTGGTCTTGATTAGAAGAATAACCATGAGGGTTGCTAGTACCCATTTGGGCACGAACCTCTGCTAAAGTAGTTCCTTGACTTATTGCCCACTCCTGCTGTATCTCTTTAAACACCTCTGCTAATTCTGTAGTTGCAGGCAAAACAGGATCGGCATTCCAAAAACAGCCTCCATAATTTAAGCTTTTGTTAATCTTTTGAAATAACTTTAATTTCATACTATCACTCAGATGATGAATAGCCAGAGATGATACACAAGCATTAAAACCATCACTAATAGGGGATAATAAATCAGCGTTATTTGCCCACTCACCAAAATCCATTTCTATTTCAGTCCACCTATTTGTATACCCAGCAGCATCAATCTTAGTTTTGGCAAATTCTAGCATTCGTGGAGAATAATCCACCGCTACTATCTGTGCATTAGGATATTTATGTAATAGCTTTAAACTTAGTTCCCCAGTACCACAACCAAGTTCCAAAATGCGATCGCAATTTTTTGGTACACAACGCACTATGACATCCAACATTTCATCATATCGTGGTAATAAATGTCGAATACCAGTATCAAAATTAACAGGATGACTGAATACCTCTCCTGGAAAAATATTTTGCTTTTCTAAAGGTAAATCTTGAGAGTCGAAAAAATTTCTCAAGTTGCTTTCTGGATTAAGACTTTCCATCAGGATTAATTAATATGAGACTATAGCTTTAGATATCTTAACAAATTCTGTTTTCTAGCTATAATTGATTAAAAACATTTAAGTGTATTTAATACTAATTCAATAAAATAATGTTACAAATTAATGACTGGAAATTCTTGTCAGGTATAGACCTTTCCATAGCAGTAATTTTGAAAATTGGTATAACAGGTTTTTAAATTAGATGAGGTACACCAGCGTCAATAAGTGCGAGGATGTCATCTCATAATGTATAAAACCTTAAGCATTTTGGCTGATATGGCGCAACGAATTTTTTTTAGTTTGGGTATTATGTGTAAACTCATTCATAGAGTAAAAACTTTATTCATCCAACAACTCTACAAACGTACAGCATTAGTGTTAAGCATAATGTTCTGCATAGGTATTGTTGCTGGTCTGTGGAATACACATCTTCTCTCATCTAAGCTAATTAAATCAAAGGTACTGCAAAATGCCAGCCACTATGCCCAGACTATCCAAGCAGCTCGTACACTTTATTCAGAAGTAGCAACTCGTGCTAAAACAGTTGAAGGTATTACTATCACTCACGACTATAAAAATATAGAAGGGGGCTAACTACTGAAGCAGAATAACTTGACAAAGTTAGACAAATGTTAATAAATATTTAAAATATGCTGATTGTATGCTATCATATATTAAAGTTTGACTGTATTATCAAAGACTTTCTTTCATAGCTTACCAGTTCAAATGAAATCAATTAAGACCAAGTTAAAAGTTAACAATTACCAAAAAACCATACTTGCCAAACACGCAGGTGTGGCTCGTCATGCTTATAATTGGGGATTAGCTACTTGTATTACTGAGTACGAAGCCACCAAAAAACGCCCTAGTGCTATCACTTTGCATAAGCGTTTAATTGCTGAAGTCAAAAGTGAGAATCCTTGGTATTACGAAGTATCTAAATGTGCCCCTCAACAAGCCTTAAGAGATTTAGAAAGGGCATTTAAAAACTTTTTAACTATTCCCAAACGTGGGTTTCCTAAGTTTAAGAAAAAAGGGAAAAAAGATAGTTTCTATCTAGAAGGAAGTATCAAAATCCAGAAAGGAAACTACATAAAACTACCAAGAATAGGAATAGTAAAAACTTATGAAGTCTTACCTTCTGTGCCAGTGAAAAACGTGATAATCTCAAAACGTGCGGGTAATTGGTATATAAGTTTTAAATATGATCATCAATCAAATCCTACTACAAAAGAACGAGATATTATCGGTGTAGATGTGGGTATAAACGCCCTAGCAACCTGTAGCGATGGAACAAAATTTGCTAACGTTAAAGCCTACAAACAAAGTCAAAAACGACTAACTCGTTATCAACGCCGTGTCAGCAAAAAAAAGCGAGGCTCCAAAAACCGAATTAAAGCCATCAAAAAACTAGCAAGACTGCACAAAAAAGTGGCTGACATCAGAGCTGACACACTCCATAAACTCACAACATGGTTAGCTAAAAACCACAGCACCATAGTGATAGAAGATTTGAATGTAAGTGGAATGCTCAAAAACCATAAACTAGCAAGTGCTATAGCAGACTGTGGGTTTTATGAGTTTAAGCGTCAGCTTATATACAAGTGTGAATGGTACGGCACTGAGTTAGTAATAGCAGATAGATTTTACCCAAGTTCTCAAATATGTTCTCATTGTGGGCATCAACAGAAAATGCCTTTACATGAGAGAACTTATAATTGTGCTAACTGTGGATTTCAAGCTGACAGAGACTTTAATGCTGCTGTTAACCTAGAAAGCTATGTGAATAAGTAGGTGAAGTTCTCACCGATTTTAAGCCTGTGGAGAAGATAAGTTACAGACTGCGGTCAGTGGTCTTCTGTGAAACAGGAAGCTAGCTCCAAAGCTCATGCAATCATTCATGGGTAAGTTTGGGTAAGTTTAGTAGAACGGCGTCCTTCATTTCGATATGCTCAAGCAGATATTATGAAACCAAGTTGCGTTAGTTGTCATAATAACCACCCAGATAGTCCTAAAAAGGATTGGAAAGTCGGAGATGTTAGAGGTGTTTTGGAAATTACTCAACCACTCGATCGCATCATTAAGACAACTAATGCGGGATTACGAGATACATTTTTGACCTTAGCAGGATTGTCTGTATTAGGAATTATTGGCTTGACTTTAGTAATTAGCAAACTTCGACAGACTTCAAAAGAATTGGAGAAACGCGTAATTGAACGCACAGCAGAATTAGCAACAGAAAAAGAAAAATCAGAATCTCTACTACTAAATATTTTACCAGAACAAATAGCGCAAAGACTAAAGCAAGGACATCATCAAATTGCTGACGGATTTGCAGAAGTGACAATCCTATTTGCTGATATTGTTGGTTTTACTCAACTGTCAGAAAAAGTTCTACCAGAAGATTTGGTAATGTTGCTCAATAAAATTTTTTCAGAATTTGATAAGTTGAGCGATCGCCACGGGTTAGAAAAAATTAAAACTATCGGAGATGCTTATATGGTTGCTAGTGGTCTACCTATTCCACGATCAGACCACGCCGAAGCTGCCGCAGAAATGGCTCTTGATATGCAGCAAGAAATCAGCAAATTTAATTTACAGCATAATTTTGAACTCTGTATCCGCATTGGTATTAACACCGGACCTGTTGTTGCTGGGGTCATTGGCACGAAAAAGTATATTTACGACCTCTGGGGTGATGCAGTGAATACTGCCAGTCGTATGGAATCTCATGGAATTCCCGGCACGATTCAAGTTTCTACAAAAACTTACGATCTTTTACATAATCGGTATATCTTTCAGGAACGTGGTGCCATAGCAGTTAAAGGCAAGGGTGAAATGAAAACCTATTTATTGATTGGCAGAAAATAATTAGGGTTTGCTGAAAAAGTCTTATGGTGATTATAGGGAACAGGGAAGAGGGAACAGGGAAAAGTTTAGACTATCTACTACGGCCAAATTTTCTGATACTCAGGGGAAAGATATGAGGATTTTGAGACTAATTGAGCCAAAAACCTTATACTTTTTCAGCAATCTTTAACCCTGGAAGCCTGAAATTGAAGTTGTGTATGAAAAAACAAATCACTCACAAATACATTCAACATCTGTAGCCGGAATAGACTTAGCGATTGACAGTAAGGTAGCTCTATCTACAAATAAGCCTGGTATCAAACCACTGCTGATTAACGGGAAGCCACTAAAAAGCGTCAATCAACTATATAACAAGCGTAAAGCTAGGTACCAAAGTCACCTCAGGAGAAATAGGAGATTAAAAAAGAACCTCAATGTCTCAAAATTAATTAGAGTTTAGGAGGACACCCCAAACTATCGCGGGTACCTACTCCTGTAATAGGATTAATTCCTGAAGCATTTTTACACATTAATTTTACCTGATAGCGGTCTACTATTGCTCCAGAAAAATCTGCTCCTGTCACCACTGCATTACCGAAGGTGCTACCACTCAACATGGCATCTGTAAAAATAGCATTAGTTAAGTCAGTCTGATCGAAAGTGACTCGATCTGCAAAAGTATCAGTAAAATCTGCTTCACTTAAGTTTGCCCGAAGAAAGTCTCCTTTAGTGATAATTGTTCGTTGCATATTTGCTCCTTGAAAATTTGCACCCCGCATTTCTGCACCTGCAAAGGAAGTACCATGCAAATCTTTATTAGAAAAATCTCGATAGTTTAAATCTGTGAGAGTATAGTTTACGGTATTTTCCTGTGCTTGGGCTGAATCAATATGAATCGGCAAAATACCTACGACAGCCAATATTAAGACCAATACTAAAAATCCTGTTTTCACCACTACAATTACTCCTCCCAAAGTTGAGTATAACTAAACAATTAATATACCAAATTAGAGACAATCTTAACGAAGTCAGAAGTTAGAAGTTAGAAGTCAGATAGGCGTAAGGGAAGCGGTTAACGAAGTCAGAAGTCAGAAGTTATATCATGTCCGGATAATTAGTGATAAAAAAACTTTCTCCTTATTTTCTTCTTTCTTCCCTTCTGTTTGCGGAGCATTCCGTAGGAAATTCTGAGTAGTTTATTTATAACTGTTCAACCGGACATGATATTAGAAGTCAGAAGTGGGAAGACTTTGTAGAGGCGATCGCGCCCTTTAGAATTTAACCGTATAAAAGTCAATTTACAGCAGTCGCCATTACTACATTTGATATATCAAACGCCAAATTTTTAGTTATCTAGGAGAGAAGGAAAAATTTCTTCCTTCTTACTTCTTCTTTCTTACTTCCTTCTACTATTGCGGTCTACGTTTTGGTCTTCCACTAAAAAATGTAGCAATGAGTAAACAAACAATACCAATATTAATCGAAACATCTGCCACATTGAACACGGGAAAATCTATGAGGCGAAAGTGTATAAAATCTACAACATAACCCAAAATGAACCGATCAATACCATTGCCCAGTGCCCCTCCTAAAATTAAACCGTAGCCCAGTTGTTCCCATTTCTCAAATCTCGGCCCAAATAAAGCCCAGGCCATGAGGCCAAGACTAACAATCAAAGACAACCATCGCAGCCAATATACTCCACCATTGCTAAATAAACTAAAAGCTGCTCCGGTATTAGTAACATAGGTAAAGTGAAATACACCAGGCCACAAAGCCAGACTTTCTCCCAGTTGAAAATTTTGTACCACCCAAAATTTAGTCAAGTGGTCTAGCAAAATGCTAATAATAGCAGCTATCCAGAATAAAAGATTTTTCTGAAAACGTAATTTCAAGGTTAACGATTACTATATTTATTTTAATTTCCCTGACAATTTAGCAAGAACTTTTTAAGTCAGCATTGATATTATAAATTTATTTTTGGTAAAAGGGAACATATATAAATATTTTTGTAGTGGAAAAAAATTTAATCTTTTTGATTTTATAATGCTACATATTTAATAGACATCTTCAATAATCAAAAAGAAAATCAATTATTGCACATAAACTATCAATTCTTTCCTCCTACTCCCTACTCCCTACTCCCTACTCCCTCTTTTCTGAAAATTCTAATAAAATAGTAAACGTCGTAGTAAATAAGCCATCACTGCTACAGCACATATAATTCCTAGTTGTCCTGGTAAAGGAAAAATAGAAAATCTATAGATAGCTTCAAATAAAGATAATGAACCTGCATCTTTCCAGCCGAAAATACTGCTAATAATTAGATAAGTTAATCCAGTTACATGAATACTTAACAAACCAAGTAAACAACTAAAAGTTAATGACTCTAGCTTGGGATATATTTGAAAAGCTAAATTTCCACATATCCATGCTCCAGGAATAAAACCCAATAAATAACCAAAACTAGGTTCTCTCAAATAGCCTATACCACCGCCTTGACTAAAGACGGGTAATAAAGTTAGACCTAAAAATATATAAGCAATTTGAGAAATAACAGCAGCATTTTTTCCACCCAAACAACCGACAAACAAAACAGCACCAACTTGGTAAGTTACTCCTAACGAAAAAGTTTTAACTTCTTGTTGTTCCCAAATCCAAGTTGGACTTGCAAAAGAGGCAGGTAAAAATGTTGCAGCAATTGTCAAGAGTAAACCTGTAATTGCCCAAAGTAATTGAACTGTAATTGTCACGGCAATTAACAATTATTTCTTAAATATAAATAATTATTCTACCAGATACATCAAGCCCGGAAATTCTTGGTAAAACCAGGTAAAACCGTTCATAGCAACGTGACGGTGCGAAGCCATCAACGCAGGCGGTATCTCGCAATGCTTTGAGGAAAATCCCCAAAGCGCTATTTTTTGACCTATTTATGGCCTACTCACATGAGTATTTATTTTGCGCTTTCTTTTTCAAGACTTGGCAACCATTAGGGATGACTCAAAGTCGGGATCGAAATAAGGCGATACTCAGTTGTCAGTTATTTTCTAACTTCTATCATCACACCATTTTAAGGAAATTGCCAGGGATTCTAAAATCTAGTAATGCACCTCAAACCTAATTAGTAGGAATAGGAGCTTCCCCACCTTTCAGTCCTAGAGATTCAAGCATGGCTTGGTCTGTTTCTGGAGGTTGGCCAAGAGTTGTCAAATAATGGCCAATCAACATAGCATTAATACCAGCCTTTAAGCCCAAGGCTTGCAATTCTCCCATCACAGCCTCCCGGCCGCCAGCATAGCGAATAATTTGCTCTGGTAAAATCAGACGGAAAATAGCGATCGCCTTCAAAGCATCGTAGGGGTCTAATCTAGGCAGTTCACCTAAAGGTGTACCTTCACGAGGGTTTAATAAATTTAAGGGTACAGACTCAACCTGCAACTCTCGCAATGCCAAGGCCAAGTCTATCCTGTCTTCCCAAGTTTCTCCCATACCAATAATACCTCCCGTACAAGCCTGAATACCTGCTGCTTTGAGGTTTTTCACTGTTTCTACTCGGTCATTCCAGCTATGAGTAGTTACTATTTCGGGGTAAAACTGTTCGGAGGCTTCCAAATTATGGTTATAGCGAGTTACTCCTGCCTCTGCTAATGCTTGAGCTTGTTCTGGTGTTACTTCTCCCAAAGCACAACAAGGCTTAATATTTGTCTCTGCAATAATTTGCCGTACTGTAGCCAAAATTTGCTCAAATTCTGTAGATTTAGGACTGTTATATTTAATACCTCTACCCTGAGATACTAAGCAAAATCTTTTAGCCCCACCAGCTTCTGCTGCCTTTGCTTGAGCTAATATTTCTTCTGTGGATTTGAGGCCATAAACTGGGGAAGCTTCTCCAGGATGATGAGCTGACTGGGAACAGAAGCTACAGTTTTCTGAACAGCCTCCTGATTTGACATTAATGATGCTACATAGGTCTACAACGTTACCACAGCAGGCTTTACGGACTCGATCCGCTGCTTCACAAAGTAGGAGTATATCTTCTTGTCCTGCAATCTGGGTCAGGGTAATGGCCTCTTCTCGGTTAAGACGATACCCAGAAATAATTTTATCGGCCAAGTTTTGTAGCCATGTCTCTAGATGCTGTTTCGTATCTGGTAAAGATAGGAAATTAGTATTAGTTTCTGTATTAGTTGATAGGGGTGCTTGAACCACAGCTAGCCTTATTAATTACAATATTTTTAATTCTGCGCTATTTTACCATCTTTTCTAATTTCTACGCCATTATATTGACTGCAACAAATTTATATAGCAGGGAAAAGGGAACATTGGCAAAAGCTTTTCTTTACCCCTACGTTGATGAGCCTTAGAAGTACGTATTGATTTGACTTGACCAGTTATTGAATCTAATTCTTTTAGCGCACCACATCCAAGTAATTCATCACCCTCCCAAGCAGACCATAAAGTAATTTCAGGCGAGCATAATGCCTCTAAATAATAATCAAAATCGTGAAAAATTATAGAAGGTATAATTTCTTTAATTTCTTCAAGATGTTCCCGGAGAAAGTCAGTAATCTTTTGACCTGTCAGGTCGTCTTCGCGAATTTCCAATCAATTGTTCTCCTTGAAAATTTACTTCTATTTCTGAGGTGAAGTATGGAGCAACTAAAAGTAAGTTAATCAGGAATTATGCAAAGGCACTATTTATAGAGTTCAGTAACTATTGGACAATAGTATTGAACACTATATATAGCTTATCTGCGTAAGTCCTATTAATTTTAACTTGGTATCTTCACTAATAAAATTTGTTAACTTTTATTTAACCTATTTTTTACCTATTTTTTACCTTTATATGTTCAACTTGCATTAATGTTATGTCTTGTGTTTAAAGTCAATATCACAAATTAATAGTTATGCCATCTAGTATCAATTTTAGTCAAATAATTCGTAATACTTCCAAAGTATCCTTAGTAGCTCTAACAATTGGTCTAGCTACTACAATTACAGGAATCAAATATGGCCTTGCTCAACAAAAAGTTTCCCTAGTTGGTGCTGGTGCGTCTTTCCCAGCTCCCCTATATCAGCGCTGGTTTGCCGATATGAGAGATAGTCGTTCGGATCTTCAAGTAGATTATCAATCAGTAGGTAGTGGAGCTGGTGTCGAGAGATTTACTAAAGAATTGGTAGATTTCGGTGCTTCTGATGTCGCAATGAAAGATGATGAAATTGCTAAAGTCAGTAGAGGGGTAATTATGTTACCTATGACAGCAGGTAGCGTTGTTTTGGCTTACAATGTACCAGGCGTATCCGACTTAAAATTATCCAGGGAAGCTTATGTAGATATCCTTTTGGGTAAAATTACAAAGTGGAATGACCCCAAAATTGCTTCTGCAAATTCTGGTGTGAGTCTACCAGACCTACCAATTACTGTAGTTCATCGTTCTGATGGTAGTGGTACAACCGGAGTTTTTACTAAGCATCTGAGTGCTATTAGTCCAGAGTGGAAACAGAAAGTAGGCGAAGGAAAAACAGTTCAGTGGCCTACAGGTGTTGGTGGTGCCAAAAATGATGGTGTAGCTGCTTTAATTCGTCAAACAGAGGGTGGCATAGGTTATGTAGAATTTGGCTTTGCGAAGAATGCTGGTCTCTCTACTGCAGCTTTGGAAAATAAATCTGGCAGTTATATAAAAGCTTCTTTGGAGTCTGCTAAGTCTACTCTATCCGCAGTGAAATTACCAGGAAATCTCCGGGCTTTTATTAGCGATCCAGAAGGTAGTGGTTCTTACCCTATTGTTACTTACACTTGGATGCTAATTTATGGCCAGTATGATGATGCGGCTAAAGCTCAGGGTATTGAGAAAATGATTGAGTATGGCTTAAATGAGGGTCAAAAGGTAAGTGCTGATTTAGGTTATATTCCACTCCCTGACAATGTTCGTCAGACAGTTGCATCAGCAGCGGATAAAATTAGCTCAGGTTACAAAATAAGTCTCAAGTAATTCCATAGCAGGGAAAGGGGAACAGGGAACAAGCAAAGGTGGGAAAAGTATTTCTCTCTTCGTAAGCATTCAGCTGTCAGCTATTAGCCAGCCTCCTAGGTCGGAACTGCGAACTTCAGCTATTGCTTTTAGTTTTAGATAAAAGCTTTACTAATTTAGGCAGAATTTATACTTAAGGAGCCATGATTGAATAAGTTGTACAAATTTTATCTGGGATAAATTGTGAAATATAGCTTCCATTAAAAAAACTGTTCAAGTTATTTTTACACGACTACTAACTATAAAAGCTGGCGCTCAACAGTCTATATTCATTAAAACCTCATCATGATAGCTGATAGCTGATAGCTGACTGCTAATAGCTGTTAGCTCCGCATTCCGCAGGAAATGCTTACCTCTCTTCTAAGAGTAAAATTGAAAATACTTGCCACTAAATACCCGAAATATCCCTTGGCAAATAATTGCTAATTTTTCAATTATTCAACCCTTATTGAAGATTTATAAGGGTTTATTTTCCCTAAAATAAACAGCCCCACATCTTAACGAAGTCAGAAGTCAGAAGTTATTTTTTTCAATAATTGATAATTGATAATGGATAATTGATAATTACCTCTCCCTAAAAGGAAGAGGATTGAATCAAAGGAAAATTTTTTCTTGTTTCTCCTTAAAAGGAGAGGCTTTAAACCTTAATTATTCGGTAACGAGGAAGTGATAGTTCAATTATTAAGTAATTAACACCCTAAGTCAATTACTTTTTTGATAATTAGCACCCTAATTATTGTTAATTATTTTTACTTCTCCCTTACCAAAAAATAGGGTCTAAAGCCTCCCCTTTTAAGGAAAAAAATATTTGATTCAGTATTTTCAAGCCTCTGGCTTTCCTGGGTAATGCTGCGCAAACAGACAGAGGTACTGATAACTAATGACTGAAATGACTCCCCCGCCCAATAAAATGTAGCAAGCATTATATCAAATTGGTATTAATATCAAATCCGGTTAATTGCACATAAAAAAATTCTCCAATCATCATAAGTAGGCTCATCTTTGTAATTCTCTCTCCTCCTGAGTTAAGCATTCTATAACTGTTTAACCGAACTTGATATAATTTAGGCTAGATGACCTACTACCATCACAACTTAATATTAACTATTTCCTATTTTTTAGCCAATTATTATCAATAATAGCCCTACGCATTTAGGTGTTTGATATGAATAAAAGCAGCAAATTCTTTTGTCTTTATCTGTTGCCTATTGCCTCACAGGAGTGCGCATTCCCTCTCTTGGTCAGCATTCCGCAAGCGAGCTGTCGCCTGTTGCCTTGTGCGTAGCGCTATATTAAAAACTATTAACCTTTTCTTAACCTGAGTAGGTTAAGCTTTCATCTATTCCTTTTAACGTATAGAGAAATATAGAAACCTGATAGTTATGCAATGTAATCTAAATCTTTTTGGAATAACTCGTATTATTGCTAAAATCTCTGCAGTAGCTTTGACAATTGGTTTAGCTGCTTGCGGTGGTGGCGGTGACACTGATGGTACAGGTGGAGGTGTTCAAGTAAACCTCGTTGGAGCAGGAGCTTCTTTTCCAGCACCTATCTATCAACGTTGGTTTCAAGACCTGAGTAATAGTGACCCTAACCTACAGGTAGATTATCAGTCGGTAGGTAGTGGTGCTGGTGTTGAGAGATTTACTCAAGAATTAGTAGATTTCGGCGCTAGTGATGTGGCAATGACAGATGAAGAAATAGCCCAAATAGGTCGGGGTGTCATTTTGCTACCGATGACTGCTGGTAGTATTGTATTAGCTTACAATTTGCCAGATGTTTCTGGTCTGAAGCTTTCTAGGGAAGTTTATGTAAATATATTGTTGGGTAATATTACTAACTGGAATGACCCTCAGATAGCTGCAATTAATCCCGATATAACTTTGCCAGACCAAACAATTACGGTTGTATATCGTTCTGATGGTAGTGGTACAACCGGAGTTTTTACCAAGCATTTGAGTGCTATTAGTCCAGAATGGAAAGAGAAAGTTGGGGAAGGTAAAACTGTTCAATGGCCAGTAGGTATTGGTGGTGCCAAGAATGATGGTGTAACTGCTAGCATCCGTCAAACTGAGGGAGCAATAGGTTATGTTGAGTATGGGTTTGCTAAGAATGCTGGTCTGAATATGGCTTCCCTGGAAAATAGTTCTGGTAATTATATAGAAGCTACTGCTAAATCAGCAACTGCAACTTTAGAAGCAGTAGTATTACCTGAAAATCTACGAGCTTTTATTACCGACCCAGAAGGAGATAATTCTTATCCAATTGTGACTTATACTTGGATGCTTATTTATGGTCAATATGATGATGCAGGTCAAGCTCAGGGAATAGAAAAAATGATTGAATTTGGCTTAAATGAAGGTCAAAAAATTAGTGGTGAAATAGGTTATATTCCTCTACCTAATAATGTACGTCAAAAAGTTTTAGAAACTGCCGATAAAATTAGCCCAGATTACAACATGACTCTCAAGTAGCATCAAATGAATTAAGGTGTTAGGTGTTAGGTAGGGGCAGGTTCCAAGCTATTCTTAATTGCTCAACATTAAATTTAGACGAACCCGTCCCTCCCCCCTAAAATTTGATGGGTTTTAAACCTCACTCATCGAGCAAGTGTTCTACACCTATCACCTGTGACGTTCTCCCTCATTAAGCTAGCGCTATAACGAGGGGTTCCCTCCCTCACAGAAAAGGGCTTCCTGCTTCCAAGGTTGAGTATCCTCTTAACCTCCACAGGCAGCAACGATGAGACCCACCGCCGTTTTGTACTTTCCAGTTATGTACTCACCTAGCTACCTTACTGTGATTTTATCAACTAATCGGAAATTACTAGGACTTCTGAGTTGAACCCCATATCTTGAGTTTCTCAGTCCTGAAGTCAGGTGCGTATTACCGCTACTCCTGATGGCATTAGTTATAGCATAATTTTTGTTACTTTACTCTAGAGGTGAGTTTTTTTGCAGGTCGCGATTCCCCTCCCATTAAATGGCTCGATTATAACGGGAGACCTAGAGCGACATTTAGTTGGATAATTCAGAATTATAAATTTAGTTCATTGCACTAATTTTGAGATAATATAACATCAAAATTGGTCTGATAAAGTCCCTGAAGTTGACTCAATAATTCCTTGAAAATGTATATACCTATTTGAGGTAGATAGAGGTAAAGAATTTTATGGTTGCACAATCTCAAGTTAAAAAATATAGTCGTTCTCGGACTAATACAGAAAGAAAGTTTGATGATGGTTTTATTACTGTTACTAAAGTTTTTGCCTGGAGTATTGCAGCTATTTTAATATTGATAGCTTTAACAGTAGCTTCGCAAGCTATACCAGCTATTAATGAATTTGGCTTTAGCTTTCTATTTAAAAGTGTTTGGAACCCTGTTGCTAATGATGGAAAAGGAGATTATGGCGCATGGCCAATGATTGTGGGAACTTTAATTAGTTCATTTCTCGCCTTATTTATTGCAGTTCCCCTTGGTCTAGGTACAGCGATATTTTTAAGTGAAGGATTTCTGCCTCCAAAAATTAGTACTCCTTTAACTTTTATGGTGGAATTATTAGCAGCTATTCCTAGTGTAGTTTATGGTTTATGGGGTATTTATGTTTTACTTCCTTTTATCAAACCAATTGAGGCTTTTCTAGGTAATTATTTAGGCTGGATTTTTATTTTTTCTCTTCCTAAAGGTGTAAGTGCAGGGGGTCCGGGAATGTTCCCGGCAGCGATCGTTTTATCCATTATGATTTTACCTATTATTACAGCAATTTCTCGTGATTCTCTTGCTAGTCTTCCTCCCGATCTACGACAAGCTTCTATGGGTATAGGAGCTACTCGTTGGGGTACTATTATTAGGGTATTAATTCCAGCAGCTTTTTCGGGAATTGTTGGTGGAATAATGTTAGGTTTGGGTCGAGCTATGGGAGAAACTATGGCTGTAACAATGTTAATTGGTAATGCTAACTCGATTAAACCTACTCTTTTTGCTCCGGCTAATACTATTGCTTCTTTGATGGCTAACCAATTTGCTGAAGCTTCTGGTTTACAACTTTCTGCTCTGATGTATACAGGGATAATTCTATTTATTTTAACCCTACTGGTAAATATATTAGCTAATTGGATTGTTAATAAAATTAAGGCAAAGTATTAATTACTGCTACATGAATACAAATTGATTTGAATCTGAATTAATAACTACTTTTATTACCGAAATATTGTGGTTTAAAGCTTCCCCTTTTAAGGGGATGATAAATAAAAATTTTCCTTTGAGTCAATCCTCTTCTTTTAAAAGAGAGGTAATTCTAAATTCTAAATTCTTGAATACCTTGAATTAATCATGGCAGACATTACCTATAACCAACAAAACTCTGAATCTATTGTTGTGAGTTTGAAAAGAAACCCAAGCAGACCAAGGGAAATATTCAATAAAGTGATGACTGTACTATCCAGTGCTTGTATTTGCATCACTCTTATTCCTCTATTTGCTGTATTAATTTACGTTTTTATTAAAGGAGTATCTCGTTTAAATTTAGATTTGTTTACTAAGTTACCACCTGCTGCTGGTCAAACTTCTGGTGGTATTGGTAATGCAATTTTAGGCACAATTATGGTAGTAGCAATTGCTAGTTTAATTGCTGTACCTTTTGGTGTTTTAGCAGCAGTTTATTTATCAGAATTTAGTGATGAGAAAACTGCCAGTCCAATTCGATTTGCTACTAATGTTTTGAGTGGTGTACCATCAATTATTGCTGGGGTATTTGCCTATAGTTTACTGGTACTATCTATGGGGCAATTTTCAGCATTTGCAGGTGGAGTTGCTTTAGCGGTTTTAATGTTACCGACGATTATTAGGACTACTGATGAGGCTTTACAAATAGTTCCTAGGGATATTAGATGGGCATCGGTGGGAGTTGGTGCTTCTAATTATCAAACTGTTTTACAAATAGTTTTACCGGCTGCTTTACCGGGTATTATTACAGGTATTACTCTTGCTATTGCTCGTGCTGCTGGAGAAACTGCTCCATTACTTTTTACTGTTGTTTATTCCAATAATTGGCCTCCCATTCTTAGTATTGAATGGGTTTCTTTAGTACCATTTTTGGATTTTCTGAAAGTACCATTACCATCTTTTGTATTTTCTCAAACAGTACCATCTTTGGCTTATTTAGTATATGAGTTTGCTCGTAGTTTTGATGTTGTTTTACAGGAGTTTGCTTGGGCGGGTTCTTTAGTTCTGGTTTTATTGGTTTTGATTACCAGTATTCTTTCTCGTTGGGCAACGAGTCAGAAAAAGTTTTGATTGAAGAAGGAAGAAGGAAGAAGGAAAAAGGAAGAAGGAAGAAGGAAGAAGGTCTAATTGCTTATGGACTCAAACCTTAAATAATATTCAATAAGGCAGAAGGCAGAAGGCAGAAGGTCTAATTGCATGGGTATTCAACACCCTAAACAATTTTAAGCACCGTGTAGTACGTTTGGGTACTAAACCTACCATAGAAAAGATAAATAATAGTGACTAATTAATGATGCTTTATTTATTATGCTTTTTGTCTATAACACGGAAGAGTGAAAAAATGTTTCTCCTTATTCGATTCATTATTATTCTATGTCCTAACCAATTAAATATTTGATATCGTAATATTACTTCTTTTGGTTAATTCATGAAATTAAATTATGCATTTCTAAAAAGCGTAAATTTTGTACCTCAATTTAATTAATTAAGGCGATGTTCAGCAATTAATAATTAATAATTAATAATTAATAATTAATAATTAATTATTACCTATCCTTGAAAAGAAGAGGATTGATGCAAAAGGGAAAATTTTTTATTTTTTATCCTTTAAATGATTGAGGTGAAGCTGATAGTTATAAGTAACAAATACACAAATAATTTTTAGACTAAATTTAGGAGGTAATATCTAATGCCAGAACTTCAAAAAAATGTTTCTAAACAAAAATCTGCCCCTGCTCTTTCAGCAGAAAATGTCAGCATTTTTTACGGAGATTTTAAAGCAGTTAAAGATGTTTCTATGGAAATTCCCAAGAATAAAGTAACTGCTTTTATTGGACCTTCAGGTTGCGGTAAAAGTACATTATTACGATGTTTTAATCGTCTAAATGATTTGATTAGTATTTTTCATTTAGAAGGTCGTATTCTTTATCATAATCAGAATATCTATGATTCAGATATTGACCCTGTAGAAGTACGCCGACGTATTGGTATGGTATTTCAAAAGCCTAATCCTTTTCCTAAGTCAATCTACGATAATATTGCTTATGGGGTGAGAATTAATGGTCTGGCTAAGTCTAAAGAAGAAATGGATGAGATAGTAGAGCGATCGCTACGACAAGCTGTTCTCTGGGATGAGGTTAAGGATAAATTGGGACAAAGTGGTTTTGCTCTTTCTGGGGGTCAGCAACAACGTTTATGTATTGCTCGTGCGGTTGCTATTAGTCCGGATGTGGTTTTGATGGATGAACCTTGTGCTTCTCTTGACCCTATTTCTACTATTAAGGTTGAGGAGTTAATTAATGAGCTTAAGGAAAATTACACTATTATTATTGTGACTCATAATATGCAGCAGGCGACTAGGGTAGCGGATGTAACTGCCTTTTTTAATGCTAAAGCTGCTGAGGGTGGTAAACGTTTTGGTTATTTGGTTGAATTTGACGAAACTCACAATATTTTCCAGAACCCAAAGGAAGAAGCTACTCAACAATATGTAAGTGGTCGTTTTGGCTAAATATTGAAGAAGGAAGAAGGAAGAAGGAAGAAGGAAGAAGGAAGAAGGAAGAAGGAAGAAGGAAGAAGGAAGAAGGAAGAAGGAAGAAGGAAGAAGGAAGAAAAAATGGATGGGGACTCAAACCTCAACCAATTGTCAACACTGTGTAGATGGTGGGGTATTAAACCCAAAATAAAAAGATAAATTTTTATCATTATTTTTTCTGGATTTGATACTCATCAAGTCCGGTTTTTTTATTAATCTCATGTTCGGTAGAACAGTTATAATTAGGCTCGTAGTTGGGCTTTAACCCTAATAGCTAATACCAATTTTATATGAGGTTGCATAGAATGATGAAATTCATTAAATCGATCTATCTTTATCTACGCTTACTTATGGTCAATTCTGCTTGAAATATTATTCTATGCAGCTTCATTTCAATTTGGTATAAGTATTGTAAAGGCTAAAGCCCAACTACAAACAAACATTTTATTATAAGTAATTATCCGCAATTCGTAGCTCCCCCCGGAGGGAGAACATGATATAACAAACTTTTTGAGGTAATTCTAAATTCTAAATTCTAAATTCTAAATTCTAAATTCTTGAATCCTCTGTTTTAGTAAAGCGTTTCTGCATTTTATCCAAAGAAGTTTCTACGATGAAATCCAAATCAATTTTATAGTATGAAGCAATCATACTGATGCAAAGTAATACGTCACCTAATTCCTCAGATAATTTATCTACAGTTTCTTCATCAGATTGAGAATTAAAAATCAGGTTTTTTTTAATTTCTTTCTCAACCTCTCCAGTCTCTTCAGCTAATGCAATTGCCCAATGCAATCTCTTAATTAATAGTGTTTTTTCAGCATGAAGATTATCAAAAATTTGGAATTGATTAGATTGATATTTATTCATCAAATTTCATTAAATTTAGGTTTTTTTCTTGCTCAATTACCTTCCTCCCTCTTCCTTCTTCCTTACCAAGTTTTTCCCGGCAACGTTCAACATATAAACTGGCAATACTATCAGTATAATTTTGCCTTGTCACTTGTTGAAAATATTCTAAAGCTGCTGCAAATTTACCTGCCTGCCAACCCTTAACTCCTTTCTTGAATATTGATAAGTTTGAAATTTTTTCTGCTTCTATAATATTATTTTCACTCCCCAATAATTCATAAATATTTATAGCTTTCTGCTTTCCACGAAGCGTCACTCGATCGATCCATCTATAATAAATTTTCTCAGAATATAAATTATTATTATTCTGTAACTTAGTGTCTGAATATTCTTCTTTATTAATTCTGCTACATTTATCTTCTATATATTCCCCTGTTTGACAGTTATTTTTACATATTTCTATCTCTGAAATTACTGGTTCACTTACAATAATTGAGCAACCATAAGTCTTCGTTAAATTTTCTAAACGTGATGCAGTATTTACCACATCTCCAATGACTGTAGAATCCATTCTTTTTTCAGAACCCAAAGTACCAATAACCCCCATACCTGTATGAATACCAATACCAATTTTTACAGGTTCTTTAAGATTGTATTTTTCATAATTAGCATTAAATTCTTTTAAATTTTCCTGCATCATCACAGCAGCTTTTAACGCATTAAAACTATGGCATTTATGTTTGTCAAATACTGCCATAATTGCATCGCCTAAGAATTTATCTATAAATCCTTGATGGGTAGAAACACAAGCACTCATTTGTTGAAAAAAAGAATTTAACCATTTAAAAGTATCTCGTGCATTTTGTGATTCAGCTATTGCAGTAAACCCTCTAATATCACAAAATAAAACTGTTAATTCTTCTTCTGTCGCATCTCCAAGCTGAATAGAATCTAATCCTTGAGGCGCTATTCTTGATAAAAATTGCTCTGGTACAAAAAGTTTAAATTTTTCCGAAATATGCTGATAAATTTTTTCTGATGCTAATAATTGAAGATTACTTTGTCGATTTGTCTGTTGAGTATTTTGAGATTTATTAGCTTGATAACGTATTTGATTTAGCTGCAAAATATTAGCGACTTTTGCCAGAAGTAAACGACTATTGAATGGTTTTGTAATATAGTCATCTCCCATCAATTCTAATCCTTTCAATTTGGAATTTTCATCATCCAATGCCGTTAAAAAAATGATGGGAATTGTTTCTAGTTGCGGGCTTTGACGTAGACGGTTACAAACTTCAAATCCATCAATTTCAGGCATCATTACATCAAGTAAAATTAAATCAGGATGAGAATTGCTGGCAGCTTCTAATGCTTCTTTTCCACCATTTGCTGATATAGTGACATAGCCTGCTGATGTTAATAGTTCTTCTAATAGAGTGACATTATCTGGCTCATCATCAACTACTAGAATAGATGACTGTTTGTTTGACATATAATTTAGTTAAATTGATTAGATTTGATGATCTAAAATTTTTGGATTTAATTTTTTATTTTGAAAGTATTTTGAAAGTAATCTGATAATATTCTGGGATTCAAGAATGCGCGAATTTAGAATGCGTGAATGCGCGAATTACCTCTCCTTTAAAACGGAATTGATTGACTAATCATGAAATTTTTTCTTCTCTTGGTCTCATGGATATGGCGTTTGCTACCGCAAAGCTTCGCTAACCGCGAAGCGTCCCGGAGGGAACGGAGACCCGCTCTTATCAGAGCCACTCCGAATTGCGCCATCCCACCCTACGGGAAGCTCCGCTACGACCGCTTTTTATCCCCTTAAAAGGGGAGGCTTTATACCACAATTTTTGGGTAAAATTTCGCAAGTGTAATGTAATTGAAAATTTATAAGTTGGATATTTTTATTTAGAACACTTGTTATCTAGTACTGAATAAATTTTTGAGATGCTCTAAGGAAAAATCTATGCTTTTAATAATTTTACTTTTGTGCAAAATATATAGCAATTCCCAAGAAGCGTGAGGTACAAAATTCGCAATTTTTAGGGAGTAGGGAGTAGGAATTTGGGAAACAGGGATTAAAGAAGTCAGAAGTCAGAAGTCAGAAGTCAGAAGTTAACCCACCCCCAACCCCTCCGAACCCACCCCTAACCCCTCCGGTGGAGGGGAGGGGAAGTAGGGGATGCGTGAGCAACTCTCCAAAAATATTTCGCCTTAAAAGGCAGGGTTTTAGACCCAATTATTTTGATAAAAAATAAGAAAAACAACTGTACCTCAGTAACTTGAAAAACGCTATATAATGTGACTAAATATTTACTATTTTTAGTTTAGCTTTTTTAACTAAATTCTCATATATTCAAAAAATGGTAATTAATTCTAGATATAATTTCTGATTTTTTTACAAAAGCATCTTTTTATGGTATTTAGATATAAGTTTTACTGAATATTTGGATTTGAGATTAATTGAACTTACACAAAACTGAGAGAATAGCAAAAAATCAATTATCTAATTCTTGGACTCCCCTTATACCATTTCTCACGCAAGAATGCTATGTATGATTGGGTGGGGAAGTGTGGGAAGTGTTGGAGGTGGGGGAGGGTTTAAAAGTAGGAAAAATAATTACTAACCGACTAATAATTGTCAAAAAAAGACTTTGAATCTTGGTAAATATTTGACTGTTGAAGTATAACTGAAGTATAGCATTACTTTTGAGAATTGGTATTACTCCCTACTGGACTGACACAGCTAAAACTGTGCAATAGATTGTTATTTCTATGTGTCTTTATCTCCACACCCTCCCCACACCGTGACTTGAGTCCGGGGATTAGTAAATTACAGCAGCTTCCATCAGGCGTGAGTTACGCCCATAGCAGTCAAGATATTCCTATTGCAGGCAAGAGGCCCACACTGTAGAAATTCCTTTGTTAATATCTGTACTTCATATACGACCGAATCTGCTGTAAAATTCTCTAAGCGATTAAGATATCCTCAAACCTATACAGGGAAATTTGTTGAGTTCAAAAATGGCTTCAGCTATTTTTGAGGTAATCGATATTTTATTCTTAATACTAATAATTGTTGTCAAGAGAATTCTTTAAACTTCCAACTAATTAATTATCTTGAAGTATAAATATTTTAAGACCAAATTGTAGGGGTTTTCAAATAAGCCAAAATATTCTCCTACTCCCTACTGCCTACTCCCTACTCCCTAACCCAAAATTATTTTGATAAAAATTACCGAAGAATTAATAATTAAATAATTAAATAATTAAATAGTTCAGGTTTAAAGCCTCCCCTTTCAAGGGGAAAAAAGCGGTCGAGGGATGGCGAGGAAACCTGCGCCATATCCAATCGACCAAGAGAATAAATTTTTTCCTTTTATTCAATCCTCTTCCTTTTAGGGAGAGGTAATTATCAATTATCCATTATCAATTATCAATTATTGAACTCATCTTTACTAAGTAGTCAGTAAAGATTTAACAGTAGAAATCATCTTTTCAATATTCAAAGGCTTACTAAGATAAGCCGATGCACCAGCATTAATACATATTTCTCGATCGCCAGTCATTGCCATAGCAGTTACAGCAACTACTGGTACAGACCCCCATGTGGGATGAGCTTTTATTGTCCTAATTAATTTCAACCCATCAACTTCTGGTAACTGAATATCCATCAAGATTAAATTAGGTAAATTTGGAGGAGTAACTAGAGAAGAATTAATTGTATTCAACATAGTTTTACCATCACTAATCAACTCAACAGTATAACCCTCTAACTCCAATACTTCAGAAATTAAAAGTTGATTATAAGGTTGATCTTCAACAATCAAAATCCTAGCAAGTCTTTCAGATTCTAGTTCTTTTTCCTCAATATTTTCAACCAATACTTGAGAACTTTCTTCAGTTTCAAAATTAACAATTAACTCCTGGCGCATCTCTGTTAATGGCAACCAAACACGAAAAACACTACCTTTACTAACCTGAGAACTTAAAGAAACAGTACCCCCATGTAATTCAGCCAATTTTTTCGTCAAAACCAAACCCAAACCCGTACCTTCATGTCTCCTAGATAAAGAAGAATCAACCTGTTGAAAAGGACTAAATAACATATTCCATCTATCTTCAGGAATACCAATTCCAGAATCTTTTACCTCCAAACATAAATAAGGAGTGCTAGGATTAATTGGAGAACAATCAGGTCGATAATCACCTTGAATTTGACTACCATAAGCTAAACGTCCACTAAGTTTAACTTGCCCTCCCTCTGGTGTAAACTTAACAGCATTAGACAATAAATTAATAATTATTTGCCTTACCCGACGTTGGTCTAGAAAAACTTGAGATAAACGATAATCTAATTCTAGAGATAAAGCTAACCTTTTTTTATCAGCTCGTGGCTGAATCATTTTCAAACAGTCAGTACAAAGTTCGTGAATATTTACTGACTCTAAATTTAGCTCTGTTTTTCCAGCTTCAATTTTGGATAAATCGAGAATATCATTAATTAACTGTAGTAAATGCTGACCACTTTTTTGTATTAGTCGAACTTGGTTAAGTTGGCGATCGCTTAACTGCCCAGATGTTTGTCGCTGTAGTAAATCAGAAAACCCTAAAATACTATTCAGTGGAGTTCTCAACTCGTGGGACATAGAAGCGAGGAACTCTGACTTTAATTGAGAAGAACGCTCTAATTCCTCATTTATTTGACGTAGATGTTCTTGAGACTGCGCCCTTTCTATGGCCACTCCTAGAGTGCGACAAGCTGCAAACAACATATCTTCTTGAGGAGCTTCTTGTAGTTTTTGCAGATTACGAGATTCTAGAGTTAAAACACCAATAATTGTCCCATCTGTGGCAGGAATGGGAAAAATTCCTAATTGACCAATGGCGGGATTACAAAATCCGGGTATAGCTTGAGGGTGAGAAGCATAATCTTCAACATACATAGGTTCACCACTTTCAACTACTTGCCACAAAAGTCCTTGGCCATAAGGAATGCCCTGTTTCAACAAACCTTCCATTTCCATTACTGCAGGTTCACCATAAGTGGCAATAAATTGAGAAGTAATTTGATTAGATATTGGCCCTGCTTGGCGATTTTCTCCTTCTCCGCTAATAACTTTGACATCTCCAAAAGCAGCATTCATTACCTCTACCAAATAATTGAGGGCAAATTGGGCAATTTCTCTTAAACTGTCCGAGTATTGCAGTCGTTCGTTGAGACCCAAGAGAAATCTTAATCTCCTCAATTCAGCATTCAGGCTATTTTGGGACTTTTGATGAGCAGTCACATCTCGAAAAGTTAATAAATGACCCCCATCTGATGTGAGAGTGCAGTCCACATTGAGACAAATATCGTTAGCTTGTTCTATATCTAGGAATAGATTTTCTGTTTCTGTGTTGAGTAGACAGTCTTTTAGTTGTTGACATTGTTTTGTTGACCAATAGCCTTGAGCAACTATTTCGGCAAATATAGTATCACAATGAGGCTTTTGAGCAAGCCACTCTGGCAATAGTCCCCAAATTTCAGCTAGTTTTTGATTAAATAAAATTAAGTGATGGGATTTATTAAATAGGGCAATGGCATTATCTATTTGGTTAAGGATAAGTTCTTGTTCTTGTTTTAACCTCTGTAAATCTATTTCAAAATTCTCCATTTTTATGACTTATTATTTTTTCCATTGCTAATTAGACAAGAAGGTCATTTCAGTTATCAGCTATCAGTACCTCTTTCAATAAGGAGGCTTTAAATCTGAAATATTCTCTTTTTTATCTCCTTAAAAGGGGAGGCTTTCGACCATAATTTTTCGGTAAGTTGAAGTTTCTTTACATAAGCTTACAAATATTTCTACTATTGAATAGTGATAGTGATTAGATTGTATGTGTGATTCTAAGCACACTCAAATAATTTTTAAATTGGTTGCTAAAATAAATATTAATAATATATAACTAGGGAAAGCTTGATTAAATAAAATATGAAACTAACTTGTCGCTGCCATGACTACTAAAATCAAACTTCAACCTTTAATATCAAGTCCGGTAGCATTAGTATTGTAAAGTAAGGTTCATTAATGAATAATGGATAATGGATAATTGATAATGGATAATGGATAATTGATAATTGATAATTGATAATTACCTCTCCCTAAAAGGGAGAGGATTGACTAAAAAGAAAAAATTTATTCTCTTGGTTGATTGGATATGGCGAGGAAACCTTGCCATCCCACCCTTCGGGAAGCTACGCAACGACCGTTTTTTCCCTTTTCAAGGGGAGACTAGCAAAGCTGAATTATTTAATTATTTAATTATTTAATTAGGGCTTGCTGATTAAATCTAAAAGTATTTACAGATAAAGGTAAGTGCCTTTTTGGAGCCTTTAAAAAGTGCCTAGTATCACGTCTAAAAACCTCAAAAAGTTAGTATTTTAGGCTCATAGTTGAGCAGAAAAATCATTCTTACAAAACGCCCGCTCCTACCTCCTCGCTCGTACCCATTTCTCCTGTCTCCTGTCTTCCCCTCCTGGGAGGGGTTAGGGGTGGGTTGTCTCCTGTCTCCTACCCTCACCCATAAAACTTTTTCAGCAAACCCTAATTATTTAATTATTCGGTAAGGAAGAGGGAAGACCGAAATTGGAAGAAAGTTTAAAGCTGAAAAAACTTAAATTGTCTGTAGATATTCCCGTTGTGCTTTAGGCGAACTATAAAGTACGGACATGATATAACTTGACTGTTAAACTACTATACAAATACTGATAAATTTGCTAAATCAAAATAGTACTTATGGATAGTCAAAATCTTGCCAAGTATATAGAAAAAACTGACAGTATTTCTAAGCCTTGGCTATTAATACAACTTCGGATTCAAAAATTAAAAGAGCGTCGTGCAGAACTTTCTCCTGAAGAATATACTCAAAAATTAGCTGATATTCATCAAGATTTAATGAATTTAGGAGAGTGGTGGGTTGGTATTGAAGATGAAGTTTTTGGTGTAAAATAATGAAAGATTCTCAGTTGTTTGGCATTTAAACCATATATTCAATTTTTGTCAAAGCTAACAACGGTGCAACTCGGCGTCGGCGATAGAAACAAAGGAATATAGAATCTAAACAATTCTTAGCGTCTATGAGTACAATAATTTTTTATACCATAGAAGTCCTTACTTAAATTGTGTGAAAATATCTAGCAAACAAGGAAAAAATATATCTGGAAACAAGAATAATAATTTCCTAATTTTGATATATTTTTTGATTTTTTACAAACGATTTAGGATTGCTATATATCCGGTTTACCGAATAATTAATAATTAATAATTCTGGTTTAAAGCCTCCCCTTTTAAGGGGAAAAAAGCGGTCTAGGGATAGCGTTTTGCTCCGCAACATATAAAGCGGAGCGGCTCTGTCAAGAACAGGTCTCCTCGCCATATCCAATCGACCAAGAGAAAAGAAATAATATTTCCTGATATTCAATCAAGAGCGGTTTTAACCAGAGATAATTATCAATTATCCATTATCAATTATCAATTAATAATCTATTTAGATAAACCGGATTTTTTCTTACATACTAACTGTCAAAGTGAACTATAAATCTGCTCCTGTATTTTCTAAGGATAAAAATCAGGTAAATTTTAACTATGTTTCTTAACTTCATAGCTTTTCAATAATTGATAATTGATAATTGATAATTGATAATTACCTCTCCCTAAAAGGAAGAGGATTGAATAAAAGGAAAAATTTATTCTCTTGGTCGATTGGATATGGCGAGGAAACCTCGCCATCCCTCGACCGCTTTTTTCCCCTTGAAAGGGGAGGCTTTAAACCTGAACTATTTAATTATTTAATTATTTAATTATTAATTCTTCGGTAAAAATTTTAATTAAATAAATTCAAGATATGAAATCAATAATTTCATCCCCCTATTCCCTATTCCCTATTCCCTGAAAACTGCTGCGAAGTCTAATGAATTGAAGAATGCTAATTATTCTCTGAATCTGGAAAAGTTCGTTTTAATTCATCAATCAAGTCATCAATCTCTTCTAGAGCTTGATTAATATCAATTCTAAGCGTACCCAAATCTGGTTTTTCTAGCAGCTTAACTAGAGATTCCCGCTTGCTCTCAATATTAGCCAGTCTTGCTTTGATTATCTGTGAGTCCATTTTAAATTCCTGATATACTCTTGTTAATACGATATTTTAGTTTAACTCAATAGTTAAATCTATAAATCTCAAAAATCTCTGGCTGTTGAAAAAATCATCTATAGATACTAGATACTAAAAATGTCTAATTTAGATCCAGAAAAGGAAGCTACGAAAATTGATAAGGCAATGTTAAAGCGAATTGATTCCCTAAAACAAGAGGATGAAAGACTATACAATATTTTAGCAATAGATGTTTGGGCACTAGCAAAAACAATGGATGAATTTCAACCTGGATTTTGGGCAGCTTTTATGAAAAATAGAGATAAAGCTTTGAAAAATTTTATGTCTGATACAGTTAAAAATAAACAAAAAAATGATGGTCGTCCACCTTTCCTTCATTAATACATACTGAATACTATTTAGGGGGAATTTAGATAACTTACTTAGTATTTAATACATCTCCATAGGTCTGATTTTTTGCTATTTTAAGTATGTTTTTGGAGACATAAATCAATCAGTAAATAGTAAATATATATAGAAACTCAAATCATTTATTCAATATTGAAAATTACTAGAATATGCCTAATTGCAGAAGTTAATCTTAAATATTTTTTATACCTCTATTCCTTATTTGCCGTTCCCGACTTTAAAAGAAGTATAAAATAACGAAAATAATAGTTGACCTCGAACTCATGGTGAGGGTAAGATATATTGACGAATACTAAATTTATAGTTACAGAGCATAAAACAAGCAACTGACTATCTATAAATATTATATATTTTTAAAGATATGCTAGGTAAAACTTCATTAGCAACAGTAGGATTAATTGTAGGTGGAATTATTTCTGTGATTGGAACAGTAGCTTACTTTACCGATCATCCCACACTTAATTTAGCAGGATTCTTTTACGGAATCCCCCTGCTTCTGGGAGGACTTGCTCTCAAAGCAGCTGAACTTGAACCAGTAAATTTTACACAACCAACTACCGAAGAGATTCTAACTTTGAGAGAAAAACAAGCTACTCCCATTCAAAATCAACTACGCAAAGATGTGACTCGGTATAGATATGGCCAAAAAGTACACTTGGAAGAATCTCTCAATCTCTTAGGTTTAAGTCCCACAGATGAGGAAACACCAATACTTAAGGGATTAAGGGAAATAGATATTAATGATAATTATGCCTTAGTACTGGAATTTTCTTCTCCATCAATTCCTTTAGATACTTGGCTTCAGAAACAAGATAAACTATCAAGCTTTTTTGGACCAAATATCAAAGCAGAGGTAAATCAACCTACAGAAGGAAAGATTGATTTAGCTCTGATAACAACTCCAGAAGTATAAAATCATCAAATCTACGAACTTTAAATCAAAAATAAATTAATCTTTGATAGAAAATCGTTCAATTGATATTTTTAGAAGATATTAACTTTATTTTCTTGTGTAGAAGTATTGTCAAAAAGTAATCTTTTAGTTAGATAGTTGCATCGGCAAGTTGAAGAAAAAAATATTCTTTTTAAAGACCGTCAAATGTAGCAAAATTAATAAATTTGCATAAAGCTGAAAAACAAAGACCTGCTTTTGAATTAATTAACAGTGAATATTGGTTTTCCTGGGTCGTAACTACATTAATAGCTTTATAATAGGTTAGTTAAACAGTTATTAGGCAAAAGTTACAGTAGATTTCAGACTATAGAAATCTTATTTGATTTGTGAGATATTGTAGATTTTAGGGAATAGGGAATAGGGAAAACCGGAGCTGGGAATGAGAAACACTGAAGCAATATAAATTATCACAAATAATTTAGGGTTGCTATAAATAATATGGTACAACTGACGGGGTAAATATTTTGTGCTGGTTCACTACCCTAATTCCCATCTTTCCTACTCCCTACTACTCCCTAAAAGTATCAACATAATTACCTCTTGAAGAAGACAGAAGGCACTTATGCAGAAGGGAAAATTGCCGATCAATTCAAACCCCAAGCAATTTTAAGCACCACCATTGACGATGGGTTATTAAACCCGAAAAAGACAAGATAACTTCGGAAGCTGCTGTATCAGTTATCAGTAAATGGTTTGGGGTTGAAACTTTACCTCCTAAATTTGAGCTAAAAGAATTCATATCCTTATACCCGTATCCTTATACCCGATACTCCTTATCCTAATCCACCTCAAATATTTAATATTAAATCCATTAATTAGCCAAAAAAATGGTCTATTGGAGTGGGAAACTGATAACTAAGATAACTAATTAGGGGTTGCCGATCTAATCTCAAAGCACTGCTAAATATAAATAAAGGTTTTAGCCTTTTTAGAATCGAAAAAACTGTGCCTGTTTCAATTCACTTACCCTCAAAAAGTGAGTATGCGTGGGGTGAGGGGGCATAAAAATCTCTCGAACAATTATTCCTCCTACTTTCTCTGTCTTCCCACACTTCCCACACTCCCCACTTCCCCCACACTTTGCTTTATTCAGCAAACCCTAATTAAATAGTGGGAGTCAATTACCGAATAATTAAGGTTTAAAGCCTCTCCTTTTAAGGAGAAACAAGAAAAAATTTTCCTTTGATTCAATCCTCTTCCTTTTAGGGAGAGGTAATTATCAATTATCCATTATCAATTATCAATTATTGAAGAAGCCGTTAAAAACATTAATCTATAACTGATAACCGATAGAACTCTGTTGCGCTAAACGAAAGAAAAGATGTTATTGAAAAAATTCCCTTAGCTGAGGGTAGATATATGATAATTGAATAAAAATCTTAATGGTACAAACTTACTTTTCCAAACGCACCACATACCATTGTATAAAATTACCATTGCTTAATTCATATTCACAATAGGTATCTCTCAGTTGTTGAGCTTGAGCATCTAGAGAAGATAACTTTTGTAAATCTCTAGGTACATTATGTTGTTGTTGAGCTAAAATAGAGCGCAATTTTTCTAATAGTTCTAAACCCGTCATAAACTGCTCGGGTTTATTTGATTCTAAGACGACGTAGTTTTCTTCTTGGTACATAAGTGAATTAGGCATTTTGAGAACAAAAATAGTTGAACGTGACTAATACGGAAAATTCTATAATCAAGAAAAATCAAACACTGTATATTTTCAAGGGGAAAAAAATATCAGTAAAAAGACAAATCATTATAAGGTTGACAAAATACGGATACATGAGGGTATAATAAAGAACTAATGAGTTACTTGTAAATTAATGGTAAATTATTATAAATGCTAAGAATCAAAGGATTAGTAAAAATAAACATAAAGTGAATTATCAATAAATAAAATCAAGCAAAGTATATTCCTAATTATGAGATTAAAGCAATATTCAATACAGTAACTCTACTCAAATAGTAGCTATTAGCAACTTTAAAATGATAACTACACCTCAAAATTTAGCACACAAAGAGCAAAAACCTTCTAAGCTAGAAGGTATAAAAGAAAATAGTAACTTCTTGCGGGAACCCCTAGCAACTCAACTGCTCGAAGATACAACCCACTTTAGTGAAGAAGCTGTTCAAATACTCAAATTTCACGGTTCTTACCAACAAGATAACCGAGATAACAGAGTGAAAGGGCAAGAAAAAGATTATCAAATGATGCTTCGCACTAGAAACCCAGGTGGCTTTATTCCGCCACAACTTTTTCTGACCTTAAATCGTTTATCGAATGAATATGGTAATGATACACTTCGTGTAACAACCAGACAAGGTTTTCAGTTGCATGGCATCTTAAAGAAAAATCTGAAAACTGTTATATCCTCCATCATAAAAAGTATGGGCTCGACCCTAGGAGCTTGTGGGGATCTAAATAGAAATGTAATGTCTCCTCCAGCTCCATATAAAAATAGTCGCGAATATCAATATGCGAAAGACTATGCGAATAGAATAGCAGATTTATTAACACCACAGACAGGTGCATATTATGAAATTTGGCTAGACGGGGAAAAAGTAATTAGTGCAGAAGAAAATCCTGAAGTAAAAGCTGCTAGACAACTTAATAGTAACGGCACAACATTTACTAATAGTGAAGAACCTATTTACGGTACTCACTATATGCCAAGAAAATTTAAGTGTGCTGTAACAGTACCAGGAGATAACTCCGTAGACCTATACACTCAAGATGTTAGCCTAGTCGTAATTACCAATGAAGCAGGAGAATTAGAAGGGTTTAATGTTTTAGCAGGAGGTGGTCTAGGTAGAACTCATCGAAAAGAAGAAACATTCCCTTGTTTGGCCCAAGAGATTGGATATGTGGCCAAGGAAGATATTTATGAATTAATCAAGGCCATAGTAGCCACTCAGAGAGATTATGGCGATCGCAGCAACCGTCGCCATGCCAGAATGAAATACTTACTCCATGACTGGGGACTAGAAAAATTTAAGGCCAAGCTAGAAGAATACTTTGGTAAATCCATTGCCCCCTTTAAACCTTTACCAGAATGGAAATATTTAGACTTTCTGGGATGGCACGAACAAGGAGATGGCAAGCTCTTTTTAGGAATTTCTGTAGAAAATGGCCGTGTAAAAAATGAAGATTCATTTCAGCTAAAAACAGCACTGCGGAAAATTGTTGAGTTGTTTCAACTACCAATGCTGTTAACACCGAATCACAACATAATTCTCTATGAAATTCAACCACAGCAGCAACAAGCAATAGAACAAATTCTGGCTCAACATGGTGTCAGGAAAGAAAAAGATATTGACCCCTTAGTGCGCTATAGCATGGCCTGTCCGGCTTTGCCAACTTGTGGACTAGCAATTGTAGAATCAGAAAGGGCCTTACCTGGTATACTGGGACAAATTCGGTTATTGTTGGACAAGGTGGGACTAGAACAGGAGCATCCTGTGATTAGAATGACAGGATGTCCCAACGGTTGTGCTAGACCCTATATGGCCGAATTAGGATTTGTCGGTAGTGCTCCTGATGCTTATCAGATTTGGTTAGGGGGTTCACCCAATCAAACACGACTGGCAAAAACTTATGTTGACAAATTACATATCAACGATCTGGAAGCTGAGTTGGAATCGATATTTATCTATTTCAAACAACAGCGCCAACCAGATGAGAGTTTCGGCGATTTCTGCAATCGTGTCGGCATTGAAGCCATCCGTCAGTTCGTAACTAACTATCAATCTAGTTTCTCAATGAATACAGATATTAACAATTCAACGTTGACCTCAATCAACTCTGAAAACAATAATCCAGCAGTTACTAATGTTACTGAGACAACTCCAGAAAATAAACCTGAAGAAAAAGAGGTAACTACAAATCAAGAAAATGATCGGGAAATGAATCTGATTAATACTCCGGTAAATACTCCGGTAAATTATCCCGTTAATCCTGAGAGTACTCCGTCGGTAACTACATCAACAGCAAGTGAAACTCAGCCAGTAAACACTTCTGTCTCTGGCGAAGTGGCAAATACTACTACAACACCACTTCCTCCTGTGGGTCAAGAAGCTAGTCAACCAACCCCTTCTAATCTTTCTCCAGAAGTTGCTCAACCAACCCCTTCTAGTTTTGGTCAAGAGGTTAGTCAACCAACCCCTTCTAATTTTTCTCCAGAAGTTGGTCAACCAACCCCTTCTAGTTTTGGTCAAGAGGTTAGTCAACCAACCCCTTCTAATTTTTCTCCAGAAGTTGGTCAACCACCCTCTTCTAGTTTTGGTCAAGAGGTTAGTCAACCAACCCCTTCTAATTTTTCTCCAGAAGCTGGTCAACCACCCTCTTCTAGTTTTGGTCAAGAGGTTAGTCAACCAACCCCTTCTAATTTTTCTCCAGAAGCTGGTCAACCAAACCCTTCTAATCTTTCTCCAGAAGCTGGTCAACCAACTCTTCCAGAAAAGCCAAAAGATACGAGTAAAATGCGACATCGGGTTAGCGTTAGAGATGAAATCTATACCAAGCTAAAAGAAGAGTCAAAACGTCAGGGTAAACCAGTAGTTCAATTGGCAACTGAAGCAATTGCAGAATACCTGGAGAAAATCAGGAATAGCGAAAGTTCACCTACTGCTGATGAAACTAATTTTAAGCAAGAATAGTGGATAGATTTTTCACCGGAAAAGTGGGCCTGAAGTCTCCCCCTGAAAGGGGGACTTTTGCTAAGATTTCTGTAGCATACTTTCTGCTACAGTCTTTAAATTAGTGCCGGGGGACACGCCTCCTCCCGATAGGCTGCGAATTGCGGAAACTTTAAACAGATATGGAGGGAAGTGTAACCCACCCCCATCCCCTCCTGGGAGGGGAGCAAGAGGGGTGGGAGCAGTACCCAGCGTCAACCCGCTGAGGAACTAAGGTTCGGTAGCTATTCCTGTGCCTTTAGGTCGGGGAGGATATCAATACAATAATATTGAAAGGTTGTGGGAGATAAGGGGTAGTAATTGTCCTCTAATTTTGAGTTAGAGGCAGATAAAAAACCCCTCCCACCAGATAGTTTTTCGGGGTTGCATAGTGACGAATGATTTGAGATTGTTGATGAACAGGATTTTAGATTTTATAATTACTATAATGATTAATATTAGGTTTTTTTAGTCAAAGTCTAAACTAATTTTTGGCAATATTGTTCAATAATTTGCAACCTCAGTTTTTCAGTATTTCTAGGTTAGAAATATGATGTGGTAGTGAATCTAAAATTTCAATTTCAAAGAACTGTAATAAATTTACTACCCAGTGAAATAACTCGATTGTTAGAACTCTCCAAAAATACCGATTTTGGTACAGTAGGATGAGGGTTTCATAATCTTTTCTGGAGATGTTTATTGGCATTGTCTGTTTAATAATTGATAATTGATAATGGATAATTGATAATGACCTCTCCCTAAAAGGAAGAGGATTGAATCAAAGGAAAATTTTTCTTGTTTCTCCTTAAAAGGAGAGGCTTTAAACCTTAAATATTCGGTAACGAACTCAGCTTCTGAAAATTTACTTGATAAATCAACTTAGATTAATAATAGATATCTGGTTTAAACTAAGTTTTTGCTGAAGTATTATATCAAGTCCGGATAAGAGCGCGATAAAAAAACCGATCTTCTTGCATAGAGTAAATCTCATTATTATCCCTACTTCCTTATCGATCAATATTCAACCGGACGTGATATGACAAGGGTTTAAGATTAACAATCGCCAGAAGTCTATTAGACATCTCTAACGATCGAGAATAAAATTAATTAGGGTTTGCGCTTCACTAGTCTTATGGGTAAGGGTAGGAGACAGGAGACAGGAGAAATGGGAATTATAGAGGAGGTAGGAGGAAGAATAATCAAGGGATTATTCTGCGCAACTATGAGCCTAAAATGCTAATTTTTTGAACCATTACGACCATTAAGCTTGGACTTTTTTTAACTAAAAAATGCGCTCAACCTTTATATGTCAATGCTTTTAGATTTAATCAGCAAACCCTAATTATTAGACATCTCCAATAATAAAAATAAAATTAATTATCCCACAAAAATTATCAATTATTTCCCTCCTGGGAGGGGTTAGGGTGGGTTCCCTACTCCCTACTCCCTACTCCCTACTCCCTCTTTTGGAAGAGATGTCTATTGTACATAAATCATTAATTATTTCCCCCTACTCCCTACTCCCTACTCCCTCTTTTGGAAGAGATGTCTAATGTAAGAATAACCAAGTTTGAACGATTAAATTTTTTTCTAATATGGCTAATTTGCAAAGATTAGCGATCGCCCCCCACCAAATTGAGCAACAGAAAGTACATCTAAATCCTGAACAACAACATTACTTAAGTCGAGTGTTGCGACTAGGGGAAGGAGACCAACTTATTGTAATGGATGGTAAAGGTAATTCTTGGTTAGCGAAACTTGAAGCAGAAACCTCTAAAAAAGTACAATAAATGTAATTTTAGAGAAAGAAATTTTTATTCAAAATGAACTACCAATAGAACTGATTCTAATTTCTGCCTTGCCCAAAGGAAATAATTTTGATGAAATTGTTCGGCAAAGTACAGAATTAGGAGTTACTAATATTTTGCCAGTTATAAGTTCTAGAACTTTACTAAGACCTAGTCCGCAAAAGTTGCAAAGGTGGCAAAAAATTGCCCGTGAAGCTGCTGAACAATCAGAGCGTCAAGTAGTTCCAATAATCAGAGAAACTATGGAATATTCGGCAGCTTTATCATTATTTGATGGTCAAACTTTATCTAATTCTTACAAATATATATGTGTCGCTCGTAATAACTATTCTTCTTTACTGGAAAATTTATTGGATAATCAACTACCAGAATCAATAGTAATAATGATAGGTCCGGAAGGAGGTTGGACTAATGTGGAAATAGAAGCAGCGATCGCTACAGGTTTTCAAGCAGTTTCTCTAGGTAAACGTATCCTTAGAGCAGTTACAGCTCCTTTAGTTGCATTGTCTCTAGTTGCTGCTGTATTGGAGAAAAGAAAAGTATAGAAGCCATTTGGAATATGAGCCAGCGGTATGTACTTTTAGCTACTGAAGTCAGG
Source organism: Okeania sp. KiyG1 (assembly GCF_014132355.1). Lineage (GTDB taxonomy): Bacteria > Cyanobacteriota > Cyanobacteriia > Cyanobacteriales > Microcoleaceae > Okeania. The sequence continues at coordinate 61,981 of NZ_BLZO01000085.1, read as the reverse complement.
AAGACTGGCTCAGAAGTCAGGAAATTCAGGACTGAAAATAGAGGAAAAAGCGAATGCGACCCTGTGACAACGACAGCTCCCTTGCGCAACGCTGACCAGGAAAGGGAACGCGCACCAGCAGGTAGAAAAATGTGTAGTCCTCCTCCCATGGTATACAAAAACAAGGGATGCCTGGCATGGGAGCAAGATGCTCCCACTACGCGATAAAACTACGTTTTGCTGACGCATAGCTCCGCTAAACCCTGGCGCGATAAACTCCGTTCCGCTACCCGATAAAACTACGTTACACTAGCGCGATAGAACTCCGTTCCGCTACGCGATAACTACGTTTAGCTGCGCTATCGCACTTCTACTTACTAATTCTCTTGTTCATTTTAGTAAGCCCCTAAGCAGAGCTAGCCACTTAACTCAAAAATACACGAAATTTTCTTCACAAGCAACCATCCTGTAATTCTTATGTATCAATACTTTGAATAAATGGCCAATAAAAGCCTGATCGCACTCAAATTACCCCCATTTTTCGCCCTAAAAAGCTCATTTGAACTTTTTTGGAAAAATTGAGTTTAAATTCCAAATGTATTTAGTAATATTCTATAACTTTAATTTATGAGTTATTTTTTTACCAATTCAGGACTTACGCAAAGGCACTATATATAGTGTGTTAGTATGTGAAGCTACCGCTAACAAACCCTACTAATAGCGTTTATGCTTCATTAATTAATAATTGATAATGGATAATTGATAATTACCTCTGGTTAAAACCGAGAGGATTGAAGATAAGGAAATATCCTAGCACTTTTTTTCCCTTTAAAAGGGGAGGCTTTAAACCAGAATTAGGTAGTGCGTCAAGGAAGTGTGGGGAGGGTGGGGAGTGTGGAAAGTGTGGGAAGTGTGGTCTGGGTAGGGAGACAGAGAAAGAAAGTAGGAGAAATAATTGTAGGATGTATCTTTAATTGTGCTTGTCTGCCAGCCGTCCTAACTTTTTGGTCCAAGAAGCTTAACAACTCGCACTTTTTTCGCTCCAAAAATGCGCTCAACCTTTATATATCAGTGCTTTGAGATTACATTGGGCTGCCCTACTTACTTATCCCACACATTATGCGCTCTGCACAACCCAGAATTATTTAATTATTAATTATTAATAATTCGGTAAGGACTGCAATTATTAAACCTTAAAAAGCTTATACCAATTTGATAAATGTTTGCTACAAATAGTTAGGCTATTTCTGAGGAGTCAGGAGTCAGGAGTCAGGAGTCGTATGGGAATAACTTCAATACCAGTTTTGAGCTAGTAAATTCTATTTTTTGTCAAAGGAAGACCTGCTTTCAATAATTGATAATTGATAATGGATAATTGATAATTACCTCTCCCTAAAAGGAAGAGGATTGAGTAAAAGGAAAAAATTTATTCTCTTGGTCGATTGGATATGGCGCAGGTTTCGGAGCCATCCCTCGACCGCTTTTTTCCCCTTGAAAGGGGAGGCTTTAAACCTGAACTATTTAATTATTTAATTATTTAATTATTAATTCTTCGGTAAAGTATTTTTCTCATGCTTATTATTCGTAACATTCTTTTTTCATGCATGGTATTACAGATAAAGCTTTTCAGAAGAAAAAACAGGAAGTATATTTTCTATAGATGTTTAATTTTGACATTCTAGGGACTAAAGTCGCGTGGATTCTTAAGGCGAATAAATTTGACGGACTTTCCTCACGTCAAATTTTACCCTTAATAGCATAGCCAAAGATGCCTAAGCGTCTGTCCGGGGTAAACCCATTCAGGTTACTTTTGATTCTAATATTTGCAGCACCATTACAGTCAGCATTTATCAATTTTCCTTGCTTAGTTTTATACAAACCGCGCTTAATTCGTTTGCTACTAAAACTATATTCACTTGGGTTATCGGCATTGTAAAGAGGTATCCGATCGCCGTCTAAAAAACTAGCTTTAGAGGTATAAGATTCTTCTTGTTCTATATAGGTTAATCCATATCTATCACACATAGTTTTTAGCTTCAACCTGAGACTATGGTGTGGTATTTGTACAAACTTTTGGTACCCACCCTCTTGCTCCCCTCCCTGGAGGGGATGGGGGTGGGTGATATTTTTTTTCATCCCTGGATTAACACCGACAACAATAGTATATATTTGGTTTTCACTACACCAGTTGATTAAATATCTAGCTGCTTTATTCAGATAATCTCTAACTTTATTGTTCTGATTTACCGTAATGCTAATTTGCTTTTTCGTATTACCTTTGATGCTTTGTCTATCTTTTATGGACTGTAATCTCGAATTTTCCTTGTTGTACCACTGGTTGATTGATTTCAGTTTTCTACCGTCTAAAATAAATGATGACCCAATATTTGATACACAAGTTGCTAGATTGTTTAGACCAAGGTCTATTGCTAAAGCATTGTCAGATTTTACTTTTGGTTGTGGTTGTTCTTCTGTAATAAATTCCACTGCCTCCTGTGGAGGAGCTACGCTTTTAAAAAACCTAGCATCATATCTAGGAATTATTCTAACTTCCTTCAGGTTTTTACCTACTAATCTTTCTGGAAATGTGATTTTAACTGCACCATATTCAGTCTTAAATTTTCTTGACATTGGGATATTAAAATACCCATTTATTACCTTAATTCGAGGTATGATTAAAGGAAAATATCCTTCTTTTTTGAGGTATCTAGGTATTCGTATTTGTTCCCAACGATATAGACTTTCCTGAGCTTTTTGGATTAAGTTGAAAAATGACTTAAAAGACCTATCTACCACTTTTAAAGTTTGCTGTGCAATATCAGTTTGAAGTAGTTGGTAGTTTGCCTCTTACAGAGGAGCTTTCCTACGGAATGCTACGCAAACGCTTTCGTTATCTTTGCAGTAATGGTAGTTTGATTCATATCTCAGGTATCTGTATCTGCCTTCAGAAAAATAGAACTGTCGTACAGCAATATTGCCCTACGTTGTACATATTTTTAGATAATTTGCACAATTGCTTTAAGGCTTTAAACTCCTGGCTAGACAGGTTTCTAATTTTGTTCTTTTGGGTAAGATACATAATTATTTTTCGCTGTATCATAGATATGATAGCGAAAACTCCTAGAGATGTGAACGTGACTACGGGTTAAAACCCGTCGCGTCGTTTCCATCCACCGCTTAAAAGACGGTGGTTTAGGACTTACCGAAATTTTACCGAATAATTAAGTAATTAAGGTTTAAAGCCTCTCCTTTTAAGGAGAAACAAGCGGTCGAGGGATGGCGAGGTCTCGGAGCCATATCCAATCGACCAAGAGAGAAAAAATTTTCCTTTGATTAAATCCTCTTCCTTTTAGGGAGAGGTCATTATCAATTATCCATTATCAATTATCAATTATTGAAGATGACTATTTTCTATGTCAGAATAGCAATGATAGTATAGCGATTTCCACATTGGTCAAGTACAAAATTTGTTGGTTTTTAGGGAGTAGTAATCCGGGAAACAGGGGATAGAAAATAAGAAAAATAACTGTATCTCATGCTTTTTGAGAAACACTATATCTTGATTAAAAAGGCAAAGTAGAAAGCAGAAATATTAGAATAGATTTGGAAAAAGTACCTTTTGATAACCAGGTAAAGAGAATTCTGTATTTTCTTGTCTCCTTATTGCAGAGGTACTGATAACTATTAGCGTAGCTCCGACCACAGGAGACTAACTGATAACTGATAACTGAAATGAACTGTTATTGTCTTTTTCCGAGATATTTTCTGGCAGCTTAAATAGGACTATTATATATGAAAGAAATAAAAGAAGTTGCTACTTTACTAGAACAAAAAAACTATCAACAGGCAGGCAAATTACTAAAAAAATTACAAAAAGAACATCCTCAAAATTTGTGGGTGCAACTTTATATTGGGCGGTGGTATGAAGAAATAAATAAATTAGAATCAGCAGAAAAATTCTATAGAAAATTGCTGAAAGATGCAACAAATCCACAAGTAGTTGCCCAAGCACGTCAAGGTTTACAAAGAATAGAAACCATAGAGAAAAAACGCCAGCAACAAGCGATCGCCACTGCTAAATCTGACCCTAAAAATACCGAACCAGGATTACTTATTATTGAAGCTATTAGTAAAGAAAATAAACAGGAAGCTGCTAAAAATCTAGCTAGAATTATGAAAATTGACCCCTATACAGCGAGAATGCAATTACAAAGTAGAGGTTGGCGAATTTATCGTCTTGGAGCTATTGGGGAACTAAAAATTTATGGTGAAGAAATGCTCAAAGCAGGCATTCCTGTATTTTGGGCAAAAATATCAGATATTGAGAAGATAAATATATTTAGAGTTCAATATTTTCAATCTATTTCTTCTTCTGAAGCAAGTATTGTTTGTCTAAATGAACAAGATAAAATGGGGAGTTTAAATTTTCAGTGGTCAGAAATAGTAGATAAAGTTGAGGGATTATTGCCTATTTTTATGAATGCTATGGATTACGACCCTAGGCGACGTTCCGAAAAAATTCGTCATAAACAAATGACTCAAGATTATGCCAATATATTAGATTTACATCTTCCTAATCGCCGTAGTATTATTAGATTTTGTGACCAAAATTATCAATATCAAAAAGGAATTACTCATGTTATATCCGATCCGAAACAATCTCCATCTGAATTACAAACTACTAATAGAACTAAATGGAATGAGTTAGTAAATACTATAGAGCAAAAACTAGGTAATATCAAAACTTGGTCTGATTTTACTCCTTTTGGAGAAGTCGCAAGTCGAGATTACACTCAATTATTAAGTCGTCTCAAATATCACATTGATATATCCCGTAAAATAGAAACAATGTGGGACCCAGCTTTTCATCTATATAGTACATTAGTATTCTTAAAAAATTAGGGGCTTAACATAGCCAATATGCAAAGTTAAAAGCTAATTTTTTACCCCTTTATTTTTAACCTACATTCCGCACTTCAAGAGCGTAATATTAAAAGTAGTATATAAATTCGTAGCTTGGTAGGTATTTATACTATGCAAATCATCTCAATTACTTTTTTCGTCGATCAAATTCCGAGTAAAAAATTTACGCATAAATACTTGCTTGATTTGTTACTAAATTACAGTAGCTATGGTTTTCTCCCAAATTCTGTCTCCTGACTCGGTCCTCCTGACTCCTTCTTGGGTTGCTACATTTTGTGGTGCGGAATGTGGGTTTTAATATCATGTCCGCTTAATCAGCAATATAACTCAGTTGTGCTTAAACGTTAACGCAGTTTTGCCCAAGCAAACAAAAAACTTTCTTCATCCTTCTCCTACTGATATATTCTTTTTTCCACTATTTATCCCTTCTGAGTTCTCCCTAATTAAGGTTTGCTGATTAAATCTAAAAGTCAGGATAGCTTACGGTAATGGAGCTTTTTATATTCAGTTTATCTCCTATGTTATTGGCTAGTTTTGCCTCAAAACACTGAAATTTTCTGCTGAAATTCAAGAAAATTCCTTCACATAAAATGGCCGAAACCGTTGCCTGTTCTCCCACAAATCGACCCGTCTCCGCGTCTGGTGCATCCCCGTGTCCTACTCCCACCAAGCAATTTTTTCACCCGTACCCTAATTATTTAGGACTTACCGATCAAAATCTAAAAGCACTCTTTTGATAAAAGTTTTAGCCTTTTTAGGTCGAAAAAAGTGCTTGGTTTTCAGTTGAGTTAGCTTAAAAAATTAGCATAAAAGGCAGAATAGTAGCAGAAAAATCACTCTTACAAATATATCCAACTATCTCCTAATTAATTTCTCGTTTCTCCTAACTACTTTCTACTCCCCTACTCCTTAAAAAGACTTTTTCAGCAAACCCTATTTATTACTGTTCATCCGGACATGATATAAGTTCTCGATCTAATACTATCTTGGCAGATTTAAATCCTTAGCCATACCACGAAACATACCCATGCTAGGACCAGGACGACGACGTTTTGCTGTAGGCTTTGGCATTAAAAAGTTAGGAGCAAATAATACTAACTCTTCTGGTTCCTGGGAAACTTTAATATTAGTTACAGGAGGTTGTGGCGTTGCCACTGCAGGAGTGCCATTTTCAGCTTCAGCTTTTTTAGCAATTTTTTTAGCCTCAGAAAGTTTGGCTTTAGCAATTTTTGGAGTTTCAGGACTAGCAGGTTTAGTTTCTTTTTTTGTAGTAGGTTCTGGTGCTGCTACACTTGCTTGAGTAGATTCTTGCTTGGGTTCATTAGTGTCCTTAGCATCGTCAAATTCTAATAAATAATTAGACTTCTTTCCTAGCAGATTTCCCAGGACACCAAATACCCCAGCGAACAATCCTCCAATAAAAGCTAACATTATTTTTATCTCCTAAATGATTTTCAATGATTTTCTGTAAACAATTTTACAGTTAAATTTTTGATTATGTTTAAATTAAAAGCTAGCGTAAATTTTGTCTATATTTATTTATAAAACTTTACATTAACTAGAATAGGTTAATCGTAAAATTCGCAATTGGAGAAAATCAGAAGCAAAAAAATTTGTAATTGTTTACAAAAACGTGCAGTTGAAAGCCAAGAGGCTTTAGCCCTTGGATGAAAACAAGTTGTGGGAATTTATTCCCAAGTATCCCAAAATGTGGGATAATAGCAATGAATATGAGTAGGAACAAGGTTTGTCCCATAGACTCAATGCTAGTAGGGTGAAACTCCCGCCAGTAAGAAACTAGTAGCACTGTTCTACCAAGACGCTTGGCACAGGCAAGTAGGCAGCAGAGATAGGGATTTATGGCTCACTCCTTGAGCAAAACCACTCTGAAAATAAAACTAAAAAAGTAAAGGCAATGTATGTGGCATTTTTGTCAGCAGATCTGAGTCTGTAGGTGGTATATGAGCTACCACCACTGGGAAGATTAAGTCCAGTGACAGCTAGTAGGTGTGACGAACCGTGTTTTTAAACCGATTTGGAACAACTCCTTAGAATCACCCGTACTTCAGTCGGGTGAGAAGTCAAAAACATCTCATAATTAGGGAATAGGGAATAGGGAATAGGGAACACCGGAGCTGGGAATAGGGAATAGCGAATAGGGAATAGCGAGTGTAAAAGGTTTTTTCCTGCGGAATCCGTCAGGAAACAGGATTGAAAAATGTCTTAACCAATTCTTGTAGTGCTATAGCAGTCGAAGGAAAGGTTATATCATGTCCGGTTGAACAGTGATAAATAAATAACTACGGAGTCCTCAGGAGTCAACCCACCCCTAACCCTCCCAACCCACTCCTAACCCTCCCTGGAGGGGAGGGGAAGTCAGGAGTCAGGAAGAAAGAGGGAAGAAAGAAGAAGAAGGTAGTGCATCAGTAAAGTGTGGGATAAGTAATTAGGTCGTTCCAACTCCAAGGAGCGATACAGAGTAACGCAACGCTCCGCGAACGCCAACTCAGCTGTTTGTGCAGCAGTATTTTCTTTGCGAGTATGAACCCAAATCCAATTGAAATAGGCGATACAGAGTAACGCCACGCTCCGCGAACGCTAACCTCACTGTTATCTCTGTCTGTGCCCAGACTTTACCAAATTTATTCTGGGGTGCGATGCCACCTACCTATGTGCTGTCTGACAATCCCGTTAGGAAAGCTCTAACTGCTGTGTCTGGTCTTTGCCAATAATGTGCTTTACTTCTGGAGGGAGAATTTGCTCTAACCCACCCCAATCATCAGTATGCCACTGCCAGTCAGTTGGTTTTCCCTTCTGTGTTGGCAATTAATTCTGTAATGAACTGGTCAGTGTGTTTGCCGACACGAGTGGCCAAAATCAATCCACGTTCTGGATGCTTGAGTCATCCCAATCCAACAATCACATAAGTGTCCATTCATTCATCCGACAATGTTTTTGTGTCTTGAGTGCGTCTTACATTCTGGGGAGACCCCAGAATTACGCACTCGCTTTTTTTGGACGAATGACCAAAATTCGTCACTACTGATTTGTGAGGTTTCTATGTTTTGTACATAGGCATTATGAATCATTTGCCCTTTTTGAGAAGCTGCTAGATACCAAACTAACTACTGTATTATAAGCTAGGTTCACTGTGCGACTAATTCCTCTCAAGCTACTGCCCTCAACATGAGCCTGTAGAACCATGGGCATTTTTTCTGGTTCAATTTGCCGACGATAGTATAGAGTGTCAAAAGTTGAGCGTGTTTGCGCAGCATTCCGCAGGAAAAGTTTGTCCACATTCGGGACAATAGTATCGTTGAGTTCCAATGCTTGTTTTTCCGTGCTTATGGGGTTTGTGATGACCACACAGAGGACATTCCATAATTATTTCCACAATTTAGGGACTATATTTATCTGATCATTCCCACACTTTCGCACAGGCACTACCAAGAAGAACTGGAGTTGAAGGAGAAAGTTTTTTATAACTAATTATCCGGACATGATATTAGGACAGATCAAAAGCTTAAAACTCAGACAACACAATATTTTTCCTCCTTCCTTCCTCCTTCTTCCTTCTTCTTTCTTCCTTCTTCCTTCTGCTATACCAGTAAAAAGATTGTCCTACTCAACATCAAGAAGAGCGATCGCTACACTCTAAAATTTAGAATGAAGATAAGCACAATAAATCAGGAATATGAACCGTTTAAATAAACCTAATCCGGTATTACTAATCCACGGAATTTTTGACACTATTAGAATATTTGATCGAATGTCTCGATACCTCAAAAACTTAGGTTGGGATGTCTATTCTCTGAACTTAGTTCCTAATTACGGTATTTTAGGGTTAGATAAACTAGCTAAACAAGTCGATGATTATATAAACAAAACATTTCCTCCTAATCAAACCTTAGATTTAATAGGTTTTAGTATGGGAGGAATAGTCAGTCGTTACTATGTTCAAAGATTAGGAGGTATAGAAAGAGTAGAACGTTTTATTACCATTTCTTCTCCACACAACGGCACATTAACAGCTTACGCTTTAAATTTAGCAGCACCCAAGCAGATGCGTCCGAAAAGTGATTTTCTGGAAGATTTAAACCAGGATATTGCTTTATTAGAACAGATAAATTTCACCTCTATTTGGACTCCTTATGATGCGATGATTTTGCCTGCTAGAAGTTCTCAAGTACCAGTGGGGAGAGACATCAAAATAAATGTTTTACTTCATGCTTGGATGGTGTCAGATGAAAAAGTTTTCAAAGTAATTGCTGAGGAATTAAAAGCAGAATATAAGTCAAGAAAAATCAATAATTTTATCGGTTGATTTGAGCGAGTACGCTATATTACTTGTTGAAGTAAGTGTTTAGAATTTAATAAATTTTGTTCTTTATTCTGACTATTTTTGCAAATTTTCCAAAGTAGTCTTGCTTTTGATAAATTTATAATAAACTGCAAAAATTCAACCCAATTATTTAACAAGGGAATTAGGTTAGAAAAACCTATATTCCCTACTGCTAGTTATGACAATTGATTGAAAATATTTCCTCAAACCAAAAGTAGAAAAAAAATCTTGGTTATTGAGACTGTTTTTCCCATTCCTTAAGCACTTCTTCCATATCTATCTCAGCACCAAATTTTTCCTTTAATTCTTCTAAGATTTTGTTTTTATCCTGTTCCCAAATATCGGCAGCATAATTAGCTTCCATAAAGTCTTGCCAAGCATTAGTTTCTGCCAAGGATTTAACTATCTTGCAGAAGGTTCCTTCTGGAGGCATTGCACTCAAAATACCTATTAGTAAAGATACAAATTCTTCAGTTTTTATGCTTTTCATGTTCATCTGCTTTCCTGTAAAGATAATTAACAAATTTAGAATAACACTTTGCACCCTATAATTACAAGGTAAGCATTCAGCTATCAGCATTCAACTATCAGCAATTATTAATGAATAATTACTTCTAAGGTTTTGTCCTCGGACGCATGGCAGTAACTTTTTATCATTTTTCAATTTCAAAGGTTGCTTTTACGCAGACCCAAAATTAATAGCTGAAGTCCGCAGTTCCGACCTAGGAGGCTAGCTAATAGCTGACCCCTGTTTGCGCAGCATTCTGGAGGAAATACTTACGTTCATAAACCCAAAACTTACCTGGTTTTCTATCTGCCTTCTGCCTTTTTCAATTAAGTTGATTAGTTAGAATTTTTATCCATTTGTCTACTATGAATTTTTTCCATTTTTTCAGAACTATAAACAATGTACAGTAATTGCCTAAATTAACAAAAATATTATTTATCGGTTGATTCATTAAACATTATTTTATTGCCAAATGGATCGATGACAATCATTAATCTAGCGCCCCAGGAAGCATCTTCTATTTGAGGGTTCATAAAGGGATAATCACGACAAGAAATTTCTTGATAGTAATTGTCTATTCCATTCATCCAAATAAATACTGATGACCCTGGACAACAATCACCGTGATTCTCTGTAAGATGTATTGAAAAATCTGCTTTTGAGACTTCCATATATACTGGACCTGCTTCATCGGAGCGATATTCCCACTTGAGTTCAAAACCTAGAAATTTTAGGTAAAATTCTTTAGCTTTATCAACATCAAAAATTCTAAACTGAGGGATGACATGATTGAAAGTTATTTTTGTCATTTAGGATTCTCCAGACAATTAACTATAGCAGGGAACAGGGAACAGGGAACAAGGAACAGGGAACAGTGGGAAAAATATTTCCCTGTCTAAACATCAAAAATCATATATGAATTAAAGCTTTTTTAGGCAAAGCTTTCATAACAATAAAAATATCAGTAAAAACTACTTATACCAATTTGAAAAAATAATTTGTTTGAATAATAAGTAAGCATTTCCTGCGGAATGATGCACAAACAGCTGAATGCTTACAATAAGTCTATTTTTGAGACCTTTCCCATGTCTAACAAGCAGACTAATTTAAACTTCTACAACATCGCCAACTTTTTGATGTTCATTGCAGCCAAAAATTGCTTCTGAATGACAATAATATTTGAACTCTAGCAAATTATGAAATGGGTCTTCTAAGAAAAAAGTACGATGTTCCAAAGGAGAATTTGTAAACCTCCGTTTAGGTTGTTGATAAAATTTCAAATTATTTTTTTCGGCACGTTCTAATAAAGCTTCCCAGTCACTTTCTAGAGTAAAAACTAAACCAAAATGTCTGGGATAAATTCCTTTTTGCGGTTCTAAAGTGTCTTTAGCAACATGAGCAACTATTTGATTACCGTAAAGATTTAAAATGACAGAATTTGGAGATTCTCGACCAATTTCACAACCCAAACCATCAGCATAAAATTTTTTTGTTTGAGCAATATCATTAACGGGAAAAGCTAAGTGAAAAAGAACTTGATTCATGGTTAATTCCTAGTAATAGACAAATATATTTTTGACTAAAAACATCTGATAAAATTTAAACAAAAAGGAAGAAGAAGCATTCCGTTATGGATTTGAGTTTCTTCAAGAAGTTGGGGATGTTTTACCGAATAATTAAGCTTGAAAGCCTGTCATTTAGTCATTTAAAGGATCAAAAAGAAAAAAAAATCCTTAATCGTCAATCCTCTTCTTTTCCAGGAGAGGTAATTATTAATTATTAATTGTTGACCCTTACCCTTTTTCCATACTCTTCTTCCTTTCTTGAAGTTAAAATTGCAACAGATGTTTCTAATGAGTAGATAGTATAGTAATCAGAAATCAGTTGTGAGAATTTGGCTGTTTCTTGAAAGGATAGAATATAGCAGTTATCATATTTATCTGATACGTTTTTTCTTCTTCTCTGTTCCCTTTTCCCTGTTCCCTGTTCCCTAAAAGTTTCCAATATCTCATAACTTAAATCATATTGCTATATGTTTTCTGCAATTAATTCTATAAATCCCTGGTTAATAGCTATCAGCTTAAATACTATCTTACTCAGTCTCGTTTATTTTGCCCCTAAAAAATTGTTAACCCCAGCAGGAATACTTCATGCTTGGATATTAGGAGTAATAATTTGGGGTAGTTTGGGTTGGCCTGGATATCTAGTGGTGGCCTTTTATTTTTTAGTAGGGTCTGGTGTTACTCGCATTGGAATGGCCCAAAAACAGGCAGCCGGAATTGCAGAAAAGCGAGAAGGAGCTAGAGGGCCAGAAAATGTTTGGGGTTCAGCTCTGACTGCTGCTATCTGTGCTGTGGGAGTTTGGGTAATTGGTCTGTTATACCCGAATAATCCTCCCATAGAAAATTTACCATTTTTACTAATATTGGGTTATGTGGCTAGTTTTAGCACTAAGCTTTCTGATACTTGTGCTAGTGAGGTAGGAAAAGCTTACGGTAAGCGGACCTTTTTAATTACAACTCTACAACCAGTGCCACGAGGTACTGAGGGTGCTGTGAGTTTAGAGGGGACTTTAGCTGGTATTGTAGCTTCCGTGGCGATCGCTCTGGTTGGTTGGTCTGTAGGTTTAATTAACTTGACAGGAATAGCTTTTTGTGTATTAGCAGCCTTTATTGCTACTAATTTAGAAAGTGTGATTGGGGCAACTATACAGTCTCAGTTTGAATGGTTAACCAATGAAATAGTAAATATTATCAATACTTTAATCGGGGCGATCGCTGCAATTTTATTAGCGATAGTTTGGTACTATGCTCTAACTTTGGTAGTTTAGCTAAAAATTTATTATCTTTTGATTTTGGGTTTAATACCAATTCCCATGCATTAATGCTTTTCTTGCCAGAAACTTCAGTTATCAGGTAATTAACACAGGTTTAATAACTTATTTCCTAATTATTAGCCAGTTAATGCTAGTTATTCTGATGTTTGTTTCTCCCCTACTCCCCCACTCCCCTACTCCCTACTCCCCTACTCCCCCACTCCCCCACTCCCCGCTCCCCCGCTCTTCCTTCTTCCTTCTTCGAGAAAATTGAGTAAAGATTTAGTAAAGGCAGATTCAAAAAATGATCGGTTGAGATAGACTAAAACCTGGAGCAAAATTAGCTAAAGAAAGGAATATTAAAAATGGAATCTAAACCACTATTAACTATAGGTGAAGAACAATTATCTTGGGGACAAGGTTTAAGATATTTACAAGCATCTGGGAAATTACAGTCTTTTGTCACAGAAATTGTACGTCAATATGTGATAGATAAAGAAATGCAATCTAGGGAAGATATTAATGTAAGTCCAGCAGTTATTCAACAGGCTATGATTGATTTTAGATTGCAAAGAAAGCTGGAAGACCAACAAAAGTTTCAAGAATGGTTACAACAAAATAGAATTAACTATAATGCTTTAGAGTCACAGATAGAAAATTCTTTTAAACTAAAGCGATTAAAAGACTCAGTTACTGCAGAAAAAATAGAAGCATATTTTAATGAACGGAAAGCAGGTCTAGATTATGTAATTTTATCTAGAATTGTGGTGGAAGATAAAGAATTAGCAGATGCTTTGCGTCGAAAAATTGTGGAAGAAGGCAGCAGGTTTGAAGATTTAGCTAAGGAATATTCAGTGACAAATGATAAAAATTTTAATGGCATTATGGGTGCTGTTAGTTTAAGTAGTTTGCCAGAAGATTTGAGAAATAGTATTAATTCAGCTAATCCTGGCGATCTTTTAGGACCATTTCAGACTAATAAGTTTTGGAGTTTATTTAGGTTAGAGCAGTTACAAGGTGCTTCTTTAGATAATCCTGAAATTAGGAAAAAATTAGACGGTGAATTATTTGAGCGTTGGGTATCAGAGAAACTTCAAGATAGTAAAATTACTCTTCATGTTAATGATTAAATTAACCTAAGCATTTCCTGCGGACTGCTACGCAAACAGCGGTCAGCTATCAGCTATCAGCTATCAGCTATTGTTTTTAGTTTTAGATAAAAGCTTTACTAACTGAGTCAGAATTAAATCTTACTACAAAAACCAGCTTTAAAGTCTATATTCATTTAAACTCCTTCCTTTTGTTGAGAGCTGACAGCTAATAGCTGTTTGTGCAGCATTCCGCAGGAAATGCTTACAAATTAGCAGTATAAAGAGTGGGGAGTTTTATTGAGGGAAGAGTAGGGAAGTTATAGAACCCCTGAGTGGATCTATTTAAAAATATAGGGAGAGTGTGGGGAGTGTGGGGACCCACCCTAACCCTCCCTGGAGGAATGTGGGGAGTGTGAGGAGATGGAAGCAAATTTCAACTTGCTAGGGTTGCTACCAAGTGCGGCTAACGTCGTCGCGGAGTCGCATATGCTTGCCTCCCCTATTCTCGTTCCTGAATTTCGCTCTTCACTCCTCAGTCGTCGGGTCGGACTTCTGCCAAAAGCACATACCGCGTATAAAGATACGATCGGGGATTCTATATGGAACTTTCCTACAAAAATATTTGATTTATAACTAAGTATCCAAAAATGATATTCTGATTGAAAATAAGAAGAGATTAAAATTTATTCATCATTTGCAGTAGATATCTCCAATAATCAAAAATAAAATCAATTATCGTACATAAATAATCAATTATTCCCCTCCCAGGAGGGGTAAGGGGTGGGTTTCCTACTCCCTACTCCCTCTTTTCTGAAGATGTCTAGTAATGTTGTCGCATTAAATTAGATGAGCTTTTCCAATACCTGAAAAATGCAGAACTTTTAGAGAAAATAAGGAAAAAATATGAGTGATGAAAATAAATCTATTCATGAGTTTGATTTGAAATTAATCTACGAATATTATTCGACTATAGAACGACAAGGACCAGGGAGTCCTGAAGTAACTATTAAAGCTTTAAGCTTTATTGATAATCTGACAAATGAATCAAAAATTGCTGATATAGGTTGTGGAACAGGTGGTCAGACGATGGTAATAGCTAATCATACGTCAGGACATATTACAGGTATTGACCTGTCTCCCATCTTTATAGATTTATTCAATATTAATAGCCAGAAACTGAATCTTCAAAATAGAGTAAATGGCATTGTTGGTTCAATGGACAAACTTCCTTTTCAGAATGAAGAATTAGACTTAATCTGGTCAGAAGGAGCAATCTACAATATTGGATTTGAACGAGGTATAAATGAATGGTATAAGTTTTTGAAGAAAGGAGCTTTCCTTGCAGTTTCAGAAGTATCGTGGTTCACTGAAGAGCGACCTGTGGAAATTGATGAGTTTTGGAATAATGAATATCCGGAAATAGATACTATTTCAAATAAAGTGACACAAATGGAAAAAACTGGATATATTCCAATTGCTACTTTTGTGCTGCCTGAAAATTGTTGGACTGAACATTTTTATGCTCCACAAGTTTCTGCACAGGAAAAATTTTTGCAAAAATATGTAGGTAATAAAACTGCTGAAGAACTTGTAGAAAATCAACGGCATGAAGCTGAATTGTACGATAAATATAAAGAGTTTTATGGTTATGTTTTTATATAGGAAAAAGATTTAAATCATTTCACTCTCTATGGTATAAAGCAGATGCTATACATCGAAAAATTGTAGAATACGGTGGAAGGTTTGAAAATTTAGCTAAATAATATTCAGTTGCAAATGATAAAAATTTTAATGGCATGATGGGTGCAGTTACTTTAGCTAGCTTGCCAGAAGATTTAATAAATGCAGTTAATTATGCTAATCCTGGCGATCTTTTAGGACCATTTCAGACTAATAAGTAGAGCGAGGAATTGGGTTAAGGGAAGATAGAGAAAAGTAGGAAAGTTTTATCAAATCTACGGGAATTTACGTTCTATTTCATATATAGATTATTATACTGCAATACGGTTCAGCTCAGACAAAAACTCATTGAGCTTTTCAAATTACAGAACTGCCAAAAAAATCCTTAACTGAACCGTATTCGTATATACTACAATTGACTTGCGGTAAAATTATATGTTAAGCTTGTACTACCTTTTTCCAAATAATTAATGCTGAAAATTTAGGTAAATACAAAATGAAGAAAATAATTCTTGGTGCAATTAGTCTGACGGTAGCATTAAATGCAGGTGAAGCATCTGCATTTTCACTTATTAGTGGAAACCAAATTACTCCAACAACAAATCTTCAATCAATTGGTAGTTTTACAATAGATGAAATTGCTGACGGAATCACAGCAGATGGACTTTTCCCTAGTTTTCCAGGACCTTTCAATGGATTTGCTTCTAATGCATCAAGTGGAACTATTACCCTTGAGCTAAATGGTGAATTTAATCTAAACAGTTTCATTCTCTGGAATGATATTAATGTTTTTGAGGAAGGAATCAAAGATTTCCGTTTAGATTTCTTTAACGATTCAAATGGGTTAATTGCTTCTTCTCCTACTTTCCTAGCACCTATCACACAAGTTGATCCACGAGAGTATGTATTTAATAATCTCATTCTTGGGGTAAGCAAAGTAGATCTCGTTGTTCTGAATTCTAATCAAAGCAGTTTGGGTATCAACCGTATTGAAATTCGTGAGGTAGCATTTACAGGTTCTCCTACAGCAAAGACGCCTGAACCTACCTCCATGTTTAGTGCAGTAGTAGCTGGCCTAGGAATTTTGCTGCTCAAGGGAAAGTCAAGGGCTAACTGAACTTAGTTGATTAATCTCAGCTAAAGTACCTTGGCGTCCCTAGCTATTCAGTGCAGCGGACGGGGGCGATCGCTGTAAGCCTTGCCAAGATATTCCTTGCCCGCGGCTGACCTAACCCGTTGGGCTACCAACTTGTAATAAAATGCTTGCCTTTCTGTCTGAGCCCTTGGGCTAATTATCCAACCATATGTCGCTTTTCATATCCCGCAGCGAAACACAACCGACTAGACCGACTATTATTGGATAAACCAAATTCTCTAAACAATAGCAAACTCAGTTAACTTACGAGATTCAGGATCGTGGAAAGCTAAAACAATATCTTCTTTCGGTACATTTTCCCCTAATAATTCATTAGCAATTCCTTCCTCCGTCCAATCTTCTTCAATATAAATCTTCTCATTTTGAATCCGAATATAAACAGAAATTGCTTTAATTCGTCTATCATTTTTCCAGCCAATATTAAACCAAAGATATTGACTTCTTTGGTCATCAAATATTAATACCTCATCTATACCAGGGTCAGGAACTTGTGCTGATATGTTTTGATAATTAGTTAGAATTTGTTTGATGATATTTTGATAATGAATTAGCTTATCCATTCAATAATTTCCTCTTTTTTAATGTCAATCACTAATAGTAAAACTTGATATTTTTGTAGAATTAATTCAATTGCAACTTGTGCAAAAAACTTTTCATGAATTTTGTTACCAACTGCTAGATAAACTTGATAATTAGGATGAGTAAGAGAAAGGAATGTTTGATAAATTAAATATTGTCCCAATGCTGTTTCAAATTCACGCATTGGAGAACAACTCAGGAAACTTTTAATTTCAATCACAATTTGTTGCTCTCCTCTTGTTGCAGAAATTGTTTTTTCACCAGCTATATCGGCCAATAATTTAACTTCTTCATATTTAATAGGATAAGGGTAATTTCAGTTATCAGTTATCAGTTATCAGTTATCAGTTATCAGTTGTCAGTTGTCAAAAGTATAGGAATCAGGAATCAGTTGTGAGAATTAAAGTGTTCCTTAAAAGTACAGAATATAGCAATTATTACATTCATAATAATACGTTTTTTTCTTCTTCTTTGTTGCCTGTTGCCTTCCGGAGCTGTTGCCTAAAAGTTTCCAATATCTCACAACTCAAATCATATTGCTTTAATTGTTCAATTATCTTTAATTAAAGGATTTTTGAGAGCTTGATGATAAGTGTCTTTTGCTGGCATTATTTCTAGAAGAGGGAATAGGGAGTAGTGCTGCTGCGCGGAAGTTAAAAGTCAAAAGTTAAAAGCGAGTGTGTAATTCTGAGGTTTCCTCAGAATGTAAGACACACTCAAGACAGTCAATCATTTTTGATTTGTAATTGTTTGAGGATTTTGTAACTGGTAAGTTATTTCTGCCATCCTGCACTAAGGAGTAGGAGAAAATAATTGATTGATTTTAGTAACCAATCTTGTAGTAGACTGACACACTTTGTTCGTCCACTACAAGTTTTGCTATTGAATACTATTGCCAGATACCGATCGCTTCTTTAAAAACTAAATAAATGAAGCAGTCTTGCCAAATTCTCCAGTAAACACAAAAGAACTCATAGGTTTACGACTGCGGGGAGAAAGTTCCCTCTCTCGTAAAGACTCAGGCAAAATATCGGGTTCTGCTGGATAACCAATAGCTATAGCTGTTACTGGTTCATATTCTGCTGAAATTTTATATAATTCCCGTGCTTGATCAACATGAAAACCCCCCATTTGATGAACTCTTAAACCCATTTCTGTTGCTTGAAAAGTTAAGCTGGCAACTGCTAAACCTACATCGTGAAAAGCGTGTCTATTTGGATTATTATTTCTGTCAAAAGAAAGTTTAGCAACGGATAACATTAATACAGGAGCAAGACCTGCCCAAGGTTGATTTCCTTCTACTATACAACTGAAAAGGCGGTCGTATTCAGCAGGGTTTTCTTTAGTAGCAACAATGAAACTCCAAGGTTGTTCATTGAAACAAGAAGGAGACCATCTTGCTGCTTCTAGAAGTGAAAGTAATACTTCTGATGAAACCATTTTGTCAGTAAAAGCTAAAGAACTCCAACGTTGTTTTAGTAAGTTATTAATTGGATATTTATTTTCCGTGTATTTTTCCATTTTTTGAATTTTGAATAACTACTTGAGATATCTCAATAATATCAAAATTTGTTACTGTTTATATCATCTTTAGTTGAATATTACATTAGTAGGGTCTGGTTCGACGTTAAATTAATGGGGTTAGAAATGATTTAGATAAACCCGCCCCCCACCAATAATAAAACACCAAATTAACTGTTTCGGTCTAGTATTAGGGTCTGGTTCGACGTTAAATTAATGGGGGTTACAAATGATGAGATAAACTCGCCCCCGCCCCAATAATAACTGAGCAAATTAACTGTTCCGGTCTAGTATTAGGGTCTGGTTCGACGTTAAATTAATGGGGGTTACAAATGATGTAGATAAACCCGCCCCCGCACCAATAATAACTGAGCAAATTAACTGTTTCGGTCTAGTATTAGGTCTGGGTTCCACGTTAAATAAATGGGGGTTAGAAATGATGAGATAAACTCACCCCCGCCCCAATAATAACTGAGCAAATTAACTGTTCCGGTCTAGTATTATGGCGGGGTTCCACGTTAAATTAATGGGGGTTAGAAATGATGAGATAAACTCACCCCCGCCCCAATAATAACTGAGCAAATTAACTGTTCCGGTCTAGTATTATGGCGGGGTTCCACGTTAAATTAATGGGGGTTAGAAATGATTTAGATAAACCCGCCCCCGCCCCAATAATAACTGAGCAAATTAACTGTTTCGGTCTAGTATTAGCGTCGGGTTCCAGATTAAATTAATGGGGTGACAAATGATGAGATAAACCCGCCCCCGCCCCAATAATAACTGAGCAAATTAACTGTTCCGGTCTAGTATTATGGCGGGGTTCCACGTTAAATTAATGGGGGTTAGAAATGATTTAGATAAACCCGCCCCCGCCCCAATAATAACTGAGCAAATTAACTGTTTCGGTCTAGTATTAGCGTCGGGTTCCAGATTAAATTAATGGGGTGACAAATGATGAGATAAACCCGCCCCCGCCCCAATAATAACTGAGCAAATTAACTGTTCCGGTCTAGTATTATGGCGGGGTTCCACGTTAAATTAATGGGGGTTAGAAATGATTTAGATAAACCCGCCCCCGCCCCAATAATAACTGAGCAAATTAACTGTTCCGGTCTAGTATTATGGCGGGGTTCCACGTTAAATTAATGGGGGTTAGAAATGATTTAGATAAACCCGCCCCCGCCCCAATAATAACTGAGCAAATTAACTGTTTCGGTCTAGTATTAGCGTCGGGTTCCAGATTAAATTAATGGGGTGACAAATGATGAGATAAACCCGCCCCCGCCCCAATAATAACTGAGCAAATTAACTGTTCCGGTCTAGTATTATGGCGGGGTTCCACGTTAAATTAATGGGGGTTAGAAATGATTTAGATAAACCCGCCCCCGCCCCAATAATAACTGAGCAAATTAACTGTTCCGGTCTAGTATTAGGTCTGGGTTCCAGATTAAATTAATGGGGTGAGAAATGATTAGATAAACCCGCCCCCGCACCAATAATAACTGAGCAAATTAACTGTTTCGGTCTAGTATTAGGTCTGGGTTCCACGTTAAATAAATGGGGGTTAGAAATGATGAGATAAACCCGCCCCCGCCCCAATAATAACTGAGCAAATTAACTGTTCCGGTCTAGTATTATGGCGGGGTTCCACGTTAAATTAATGGGGGTTAGAAATGATTTAGATAAACTCACCCCCGCACCAATAATAACTGAGCAAATTAACTGTTTCGGTCTAGTATTAGCGTCGGGTTCCAGATTAAATTAATGGGGTTAGAAATGATTTAGATAAACCCGCCCCCGCCCCAATAATAACTGAGCAAATTAACTGTTTCGGTCTAGTATTAGCGTCGGGTTCCAGATTAAATTAATGGGGTTAGAAATGATTTAGATAAACCCGCCCCCGCCCCAATAATAACTGAGCAAATTAACTGTTCCGGTCTAGTATTATGGCGGGGTTCCACGTTAAATTAATGGGGGTTAGAAATGATTTAGATAAACCCGCCCCCGCCCCAATAATAACTGAGCAAATTAACTGTTCCGGTCTAGTATTAGGTCTTGGTTCCAGGTTAAATTAATAGGGTGAAAAATGATTAGAGAAACCCGTCCCCCACCAATAATAACTGAGCAAATTAACTGTTTCGGTCTAGTATTATGGCGGGGTTCCACGTTAAATAAATGGGGGTTAGAAATGATGAGATAAACCCGCCCCCGCCCCAATAATAACTGAGCAAATTAACTGTTCCGGTCTAGTATTAGGTCTTGGTTCCAGGTTAAATTAATAGGGTGAAAAATGATTAGAGAAACCCGTCCCCCACCAATAATAACTGAGCAAATTAACTGTTTCGGTCTAGTATTATGGCGGGGTTCCACGTTAAATAAATGGGGGTTAGAAATGATGAGATAAACTCACCCCCGCACCAATAATAACTGAGCAAATTAACTGTTCCGGTCTAGTATTATGGCGGGGTTCCACGTTAAATTAATGGGGGTTAGAAATGATTTAGATAAACCCGCCCCCGCCCCAATAATAACTGAGCAAATTAACTGTTTCGGTCTAGTATTAGCGTCGGGTTCCAGATTAAATTAATGGGGTTAGAAATGATTTAGATAAACCCGCCCCCGCCCCAATAATAACTGAGCAAATTAACTGTTTCGGTCTAGTATTAGCGTCGGGTTCCAGATTAAATTAATGGGGGTTAAAAATGATTTAGATAAACCCGCCCCCCACCAATAATAACTGAGCAAATTAACTGTTTCGGTCTAGTATTAGCGTCGGGTTCCAGATTAAATTAATGGGGTTAGAAATGATTTAGATAAACCCGCCCCCGCCCCAATAATAACTGAGCAAATTAACTGTTTCGGTCTAGTATTAGCGTCGGGTTCCAGATTAAATTAATGGGGGTTAGAAATGATTTAGATAAACCCGCCCCCGCCCCAATAATAACTGAGCAAATTAACTGTTCCGGTCTAGTATTATGGCGGGGTTCCACGTTAAATTAATGGGGGTTAGAAATGATGAGATAAACCCGCCCCCGCACCAATAATAACTGAGCAAATTAACTGTTTCGGTCTAGTAATAAGATTTAAAGGTAGTAGCTCGTCTAAACTAAAATTGTGAGTAAAACCCAACGCTAAAATCCCCCCGAACCCCCCTGGGAAAGGGGGGAGAGGTCTATATTTTCTATCTACCCACATTTTTAAGCTAGGCGAGCTAGTAGAATGAGTTGACTACTCCCCTGGCTAAAGCCGAGGGGATTCTAAGTTGATACTACGCAACGGGATAAATCCTTGTTCCTTCGTTTCTCCTTAGCTGACCAAAGATATATTCTTTGGGGACAAGTCAAAGTGCCCCTACACAGTCGGCTTAAGCGAACGGCCGTTCGCCCCTACAGCTTTCTGCTTACTTTTGTCTAAACGTTTGTATATCCAGATAATAGCACAGGACAACTAAAGTTGTCTAATCTAAACGACTCGCTTGTTTTCATCCCCCGGTTAAAACACGGGGGCTTTCAACGTCGCTTTTCGGTAAAATTTGGTTTGAATTTTCAGGGAAAAGTTAATCTTTATATTACTAAAGAATAAAAGAATGAACGGACAGTTAGAAAAATCTATTGTTTTAATTACCAGTGCTAGTGATAACTCTATGAAAGGAAATGTTATTGGTACTGGATTTGCTTTTTATCAAGAAGAAAATTATACTTATTTGCTGACTTGCGCTCATGTTGTTGAGGATGTGGGTGGTGAGGAATATGTATTGGTAAATAATATTTCCGCAGAAGTTGTGGCAATAGGAGATACTCAGGGTTTTGATTTGGCAGTTTTGCGAGTCAAAGAACTTTTGTCTGTTCTTCCTTTAGGATTAATAATTTTACCTGAAGAGCTAGAAATAAGTTTAAAAATTTCAATTCCTGGTTATTTTCTGTGGGGTGAAAATAAGGTGCGTCGTCGCAAAACAATCAAAGGAATTATGATGGTTGAAGCTGGTGAAGAAAAGGCTTTCCAGATTATCAAAAATGTGGGAGAAGAAGTTGCTATTGGGAAGCTAAAAATAGAAGCTGGTAAATTGCAAAAAGGTTATAGTGGGGCACCTGTTGTTGATTTAGAAACAGGTTTTGTTGTGGGGATAACTACTCACATGGAGGGGAAAAATGAAGAGGAAGGAAAGGAGGGAACGGCTATATCTATTGAAGCTTTGAAGAAGATTTGGCCGGAAATGCCTCCTGATGTTTTTCATTTTTACTTGGAAAAATTTGACGTAATAACTGTAAATATAAAAGGGGAAGAAATTAATCGTCATTCCCACAAAGCAGCATTTTTCACTGAAGATTTGGGTAATGGTGTGATGTTGGAAATGGTGGCTATTCCTGGAGGTACTTTTATGATGGGTTCGCCAGAAAATGAAGCAGGAAGACGCGATCGTGAAAGTCCGCAACATGAAGTTACTCTGCAACCTTTTTATATGAGTAAATATCCTATTACTCAAAACCAATATAAAATAATTATGGGTAAAAATCCTTCTGATTTTAAAGGAGAAAATCGTCCAGTAGAATGTGTGTCATGGTACGATGCGACAGAATTTTGTCAAAAGCTATCTCAGAAAACTGGGAAAAACTACAGACTACCGAGTGAGAGTCAGTGGGAATATGCTTGTCGTGCAGGTACAACCACACCTTTTTATTTTGGAGAAACTATAACGTCTGAGTTAGCTAACTACAATGGCAATGATATTTATGGCAAGGCACCTAAAGGTAAATATCGAGAAGAAACAACAGATGTAGGGAATTTTCCTCCTAATGCTTTTGGTTTATATGATATGCACGGCAATGTCTGGGAGTGGTGCGCTGATTACAGGCATAAAAACTATGAAGGTGCCCCTACTGATGGTAGTGCTTGGCTGGAAAATGATGGAAAAGAACATTATCTCGTACTGCGTGGCGGTTCCTGGCTGATCATTCCTGATGGCTGCCGTTCCGCGTATCGCAACTACAACGCTGGGCGCGACATCCTCAACTACAATTTTGGCTTTCGTGTAGTATGTGATGGCGGGAGAATTACATGAAGCCAGTAGGGGCGAATGGCATTCGCCCGCACAGAAGTCAGAAGTTTACACTTGATTGTTCCTTCAGAAAACTAAGGGTTAAATATGATAAGTGAAAGTAATAGTATTGTTGCTCAGAAAGCTTATTAATCTGCTATTAGAATTGTCAAAACTTGTAAATACTTAACTGAGGAAAAAAAGAATACATATTATCCAAACAACTGTTGAGAAAAAGCTAATACGGTGGAGTTAGGTCGGGCTTGCTGATTAAATTTAAAAGTTTTTACAGATAAAGTTTTTAGCCTTTTTTGGAACGAAAAAAGTACCTGGTTTTCAGTCTAAAACGCTCAAAAAGGAGCGTATTTTAGGCGCATAGTTGGGCAGAAAAATCATTCTTACAATTCTTACTCCTACTTCCTCGCTCATTCCCATTTCTCCTGTCTCCTGTCTCCTGTCTCCTGTCTCCTACCCTCACCCATAAGACTTTTTCAGCAAACCCTAGGTACACCCATAGTGGGCAAGATGCCTGCACTAGAAAGATTTAATTGTTAATATCTGTACTTCATATACTTGGAATCTACTGTAACTGAATAAATGTTAGCTGAAAATACTTTTATTACGCTTCAAACTCGACTTTATTGTAAATATCTGCCATAGTTATCTGGAAGGAAATTGAATTAAGAGAAATAGTTTCACTGGCTTCATTATATTCTGAGAAAATCCACTGTTTCTGAGCAGTTTTATAATATTGTTCTACTTGCATTGTGTATTGGTCTATGAGTAAATATTCTTGAAATGTAGGAATAGTTCTATAAGCTGCAAATTTTTCGTCTTTGTCATAATTCCTAGTAGATTTTGACAATACTTCGGCAATTATTAGGGGATTGAGAATAGTATCTTTTCTTCCTGTTTGTAATTGCAACTCTCCTGAAGTAACCATCACATCATGATAAGTATAGATACTTTTATTCGGAATCCAAAGTCGTTGGTCTGCCACAAAAACTCGATATGATTGATTTTTGAGAGAAAAATTTAAAGCAGCGCTGAAGTTGAGAGATATCTGATTATGATTTGGAGTACCGCCAGTTATGGAAATAATTTCACCATTGATATATTCCTGTCGTTGTTGTGAGTTAATTTCAAAGTTTAAATATTCTGTCGGAGTATAGTTTTTTTGTTGTTGAATTTGCATAGTTTTCAGTATATGTAGGGGCGAATGGCATTGACTAACGTCAAGCTCCGCTAACGCCCTCATTCGATTTAGTACCTTTGCATAAGTCCTGATAATATTATTGGTAATCCTGCATAGTAATTATTGGTAGTTCTGCATATTAATGTTAGATAGGAACAATCAATGTTTAGAGGGAGTACGGGAGCAAGATGCTCCCACTGTTGTGCTTCCTAACAAAAATAATTACAATGCAGAACCATCCCTATTTTTTATTGTTAATATTTTCATGACTTACGCAAAACCAATATATCTAGGGCAAACGGCTAAATGCTTACTAAAGTCTCTCCATTTATGCAGAAATAAAGAGGTAATTCTAAATTATAAATTCTTGTATGGGATGTTGTGCTTCCTAACAAAAATAATTACAATGCAGAACCATCCCTATTTTTTATTGTTAATATTTTCATGACTTATGCAAAACCAATATATCTAGAGCGAACGGCTAAATGCTTACTAAAGTCTCTCCATTTATGCAGAAATAAAGAGGTAATTCTAAATTATAAATTCTTGTATGGGAGCAAGATGCTCCCACTGTTGTGCTTCCTAACAAAAATAATTACAATGCAGAACCATCCCTATTTTTTATTGTTAATATTTTCATGACTTATGCAAAACCAATATATCTAGAGCGAACGGCTAAATGCTTACTAAAGTCTCTCCATTTATGCAGAAATAAAGAGGTAATTCTAAATTATAAATTCTTGTATGGGAGCAAGATGCTCCCACTGTTGTGCTTCCTAACAAAAATAATTACAATGCAGAACCATCCCTATTTTTTATTGTTAATATTTTCATGACTTATGCAAAACCAATATATCTAGAGCGAACGGCTAAATGCTTACTAAAGTCTCTCCATTCATGGAGAAAAAAAGAGGTAATTCTAAATTCTAAATTCTTGTATGGGAGCAAGATGCTCCCACTGTTGTGCTTCCTAACAAAAATAATTACAATGCAGAACCATCCCTATTTTTTATTGTTAATATTTTCATGACTTATGCAAAACCAATATATCTAGAGCGAACGGCTAAATGCTTACTAAAGTCTCTCCATTCATGGAGAAAAAAGAGGTAATTCTAAATTCTAAATTCTAAATTCTAAATTCCTGGATCTCCCATTTTTCGGCGAATAAAACTCTCTACAGATTCCATTTTCATTTCAAATATTGTCTCTAAATTCTCAATTTCTTCTGGAGTGCAGAAAAATTCATTCGCCAATAATACTCTTAAAGTACCGAGACTTTTTTGTAATTCAGAATTAAATAATCCCACAGTATTTCGTAATCCATCAAATACAAATAAAGGCGGATTAATAACTATTGGTTCCCGGTTAAAAACTCTACTAAATATCTGAGAAATTTCTCCTCTAGAAATAATTTCTGGTCCGCCCACAGGCAAAGTTTGATTACAAGCAGCTTCTACAAAAACAGAATCCACAGCAATTTTTGCCAAATCATCTGTACTAACTATTGAAGTGCGATTTTTGTCATCTCCAATAAGTAGATAAATTCCTGTATCTTTAAATCTTTCTGCCAATGGTAATAAATTAGAAGCAAAACCAGAAGGTTGCAAAATAGTATAATTCAAACCACTCGTTTTGAGATATTTTTCTACCTCTCTTTTTGCCTTAAAAGTAGGTGAATCTTCATATCCTCTTTCTGCTCCCAAGACAGAGATAAATACAAAATGTTTAACACCAACTTTCACCGCAGAATCTATCAGTTCAATATTAGCTCGGTAGTCAATTGCTTGAACATCACCAGCACCACCATGAGCACTAATAATATATTCAATTCCTTGACAAGCTTTTTCAATATCCTTGTCTATTTTTAAGTCGCCTATGAAGATTTCAGCACCACGATTTTCTAATTCAGAATAAGAAGAATTTAGTCTGGCAAAAGCACGGACTGATATTTCTCTTTCTCTCAAGATTCTGATTATTCTTTGCCCTAAGTCTCCGGTTGCTCCTGTTACTAAAAACATAATTATTTTTTGTTGGTTATTAATAGTTCAATTGAAAAAATTACAGCATATTTCGGGGAAATGAGGTACAGGGTAAATGATTAAAATATTGTAGTGCGGGCATCTTGCCCGCGATAAGTGTACCTCATAACAACGGGAAACGCTATATCATATCAAATCCGGTTAAACAGCCATAGAATGGTTAAGTTAGGAGGAGTCAGGAGTCAGGAGGAGAAAGAATTACAAAGATGAGCGTAGTTATGACGATTGGAGAATTTTTTTATGTCCAATTAAACGGATTTGATATCAAATAAAAAGCGAATTTCATCTCAGTTAGGTACAGTACTGGCGAGCAAGATGCTCGCACTGGATGCACTTCTTTCAAAATTCCACAATAACTGGTGTATGGTCGCTAGGTTTTGGTAATTGTCTTGGAGATTTGTCAATTATACAACTTATGGCTTTTTGAGAAAGGGGCAAACTCAGATAATGATGGTCAATACGCCAACCACGGTTACGGCGAAAACCTGCTGCTCTATAGTCCCACCAACTGTAGTGACCTCCTTCGCTGGTAAACTGGCGAAAAGCATCTACTAATCCTAATTTGAGAATTTCTTGTAAAGCTTGGCGTTCCGCATCTGATAATCCCACAGAATTTTTACAACCTTCTGGATCGTGAATATCTCGGTCTTCTGGGACAATATTAAAATCTCCACACATACACAAGTTGGGTGATTTGTCAAGAATAATTTTGATATATTCTTGCAAAAGTTTCAACCAATGAAGTTTATAGTCATATTTTTCACTACCAACACTAGCACCATTAGGAACATAAAGATTCAGAATACGGATATCATTTACTACCCCAGTAATTAACCGTTTTTGTATGTCAAAATCTCCCACTTTATCTTCACCTAAAATAGGTGCAAACCCACTACTAACATCTTCCATTGGGGAAAGACTAAAAATTGCTACACCATTATAAGATTTCTGACCAGAAATATAAGTATGATAGCCTAATTCTTCAAAGGGCGATCGCGGAAAATCTTGGTCAATAACTTTGGTTTCTTGTAAGCAGAGAACGTCTACAGGATTTGTTTGTAACCATTCTATAACTTGTTCTTGACGAGTTCTAATTGAATTGACGTTCCAAGTAACTATTTTCATAATTTAAAGAATTTAGAATTTAGAATTTAGAATTTAGAATTTAGAATTTCCTCTTCTTATAAATAAGACAAATTTGAAAAAAGAATGCTACAAAAAGGTAGACCTTGATTGGATATGCTTAAAAATAGCTAATCAAGTTCATTTTAGATAGTTATTTATATCGTTTTTCCATTTTTTTAAATATTTATCCCCTCTTCCTTCTTCCCTCTTCCTTCTTTCGTACGGACGTTGCATGCAACGTCCCTACCATTCGTAACAAACATTTATCAAATTGGTATAACTCCTAAATTCTAACTTTTGACTTTTGACTTTTGAATTTCAAAACCTCCTAAATTCTAAATTCTAAATTCTAAATTCTAAATTCTAATTATTAGAAATCTCCAGAAAAGAGAGAACAGGGAACAGGGATTATGAATTGAAAAATTTAATAGTTCAAATACCTCCTGACTCCGAAATTCTAACTTTTGAATTTTGAATTTAAAATTCTGACTCCTAACTCCTAACTCCAAAATTCTAACTTTTGAATTTTGACTTTTGACTTTTGAATTTCAAAACCTCCGAAATTCTAACTTTTGACTTTTGAATTTTTAATTCAAACTTTTGACTTTTGAATTTCAAAACCTCCTAAATTCTAAATTCTAAATTCTAAATTCTAAATTCTAAATTCTAAATTCTAAATAAATCGCCCAAATTGCCATTGCTCTGAGATAATGACTAGCTCGAAAAGTTCTGTCAGCAGTAATAGCTTCTGGGGTGCGAAATTGTAAACCATTTTCATAAATTTGCCGCACCACCGCTTCAGTTATTTCTAAAGCTTTATCCTTCATTCCCATTTGCACCATAAAAGCAGCTAAACCAAAATTAATTCCCGTCCAAACTTCTAATGGATGGGTAGCATCAGGATTTTCTGGAGAACCATCAGGTAATACTCCATTAACTGCTCCAAACTTGCCATTATGAAACTTTTTAAAACAAGAATTATAGACAGTATTCAAAGCAGATAAAGCACATTCACCAGGTACAATATCCGGCAAATTTAATAACCTAGCATAAAATTGACCACATAATTGGTCAGCCATAACCACTTCCGAATTACTATCACTATCCAAACGATAATATTCCCCATTCCATAACTTCTCTTGATAAACAACTAATCCTTTTTCCAACCAACTTTGATAAACAGAAATTTGATTATTAATAGCATCCACAGAATTTTTATCGACCTCAGACTGAAAACCTTGAGGTGGATAATAAGGAATTTCCCTCGGATGCTCAATTAAAACCTTCCCAATAGCGATCGCCCCTTCCAAAGCAGCTAACCATAACCCACCACAATAAGCACTCACCCCCCGCAACTGCCAATCATCAAAGGTTTGGTCCGGCGCTCCCTCATTTTCAGGAATACCATCATTATCCTTGTCAAAAGCCTTAAGATATGCCATTGTCTCCACCACAGCAGACCAACATTCCCAGAGAAACTCATAATCATCTGCACCAGTCAACAGAAAATCCCGATAAACCTGCAACACAAAATCACTAGATAAATCCTTCCATTGATTGCAGTCCTGATAACTCGTATAATTAGTCCTTTCCCAAGGATGCTCATTGGGTGCACCCAAATCATGGGGAGTTGCTCCTGCCTTTTTTCTGACTGCCGACGCTTGATTGTAACCAATAATTCTCGGTGTATCATCCGCAGTTGAAATCGCCCGTGCAAAAGCTAACAACACCGACTTTTCCAAATCCGGCCACAACATCAACAGAGCAAAAGAACCATATAATCTTACATCCAAACTCTCATACCAACGATAATCCAAACATTCCAGTACAGCAAACTGACCTTTAGGGTCGCGATCGTCAGCAGCACTCCAGAGAGTACCCCCACTGGTGAGGTCGTAAAGTTCGTTAAACAAAGCCATCTTAAACCAACCAGGCAAATCTTCCCGTTGCAAAATAGGGTTTTGCCAAGTCTCAATATTCTCGCGCCAAATCTGATAGTGTTTCATCGCAGTACGAACTATCGACCAAGCATTTTTCCCATTGCGACCATAAAAATCTGTATAACGGCGATAATATGAAACTCCAGCGCTAAACTCAGTTAAAGGTAAATCCCAAGCTAAGAAAAAAGGTATTTTCCGAGTTTTCCCCGGTCTGAGAGTAAAACGAACAGACATAGCTACCCCAATTTGCTCTCCCTCTGTTGCAGGTAGTTCATTGTATTCATCTATGATTGTGCCATCTATTGCAAAGTAGCGCCAGACTTCCTCTCCATTGCCCGCAGGATTCCAGCGTGTATGATAATTAACTTCCACAGCAGCATTAGTAAAAGTTCCGATCGCCATTTGACCTTCTCCTTCTGCGGGGCGATCGGCAATGCTCAACTTCGTCATTGTGCAACCGATACGATGGAAATCTTCCACTAATAAATTAAAGTTGTCTGTACTTTCTCCCCACCTTGGTTTGTATTCATAAACTGGACTACCATCATCTCTAACTTGTACTTGTGGTGTTTTCACAGAATTGCTAAACCAACCGATGGTATTTTGCCAGGTGAGCATAATGCTGAGAGTTATGGGTTCATCAGTAGGGTTGTGAGCGACCCATTCAAAGATAGCAACAGGGTAACTGGTCTCTTGATAATTACCTGCCCAAATTGGGGAAAATTGTTCGCAGCTTAATTGTGCAGTAAATACATTTTCATAGACAAACCAACTACGAGGATAAAGAGCATGATAAGTGCCAGTATGTAACTCTGCTTTTTGTTTCGGGTACCACTGCCAAGTTGAGAGACTGCCATCTGTTGGTGGTTCGGTACATAGAGCATAAGCTTGTTTGTGGCCTTTAGTTTCTTCAAAAATGCTAAATTGACAGGCGGGTAAATTTTGATAAATGTGTTCGCCACCGTCGAGATGCCAGAGATTAAAATCCCCTCGTGGAGAGCGACCAATTGCTCCTGCACCGAAGCCACCGAGAGGCATTCCGTGCCAAGGACCGTCATCGAGGTTACTGCTGTAGCGGACTGTGTAAGGGTTGTCCCAGTTAAGACCAATGGGACGGTTCCAGGTACAGGGGGGAATATTAGGGGTAGAGTTTTGTTTATTCATTGGATTTGAAGGTCATAGGTTGTAAGTCATGTATGAGAAAAATTTACCTAATACCAATTTCATAAAATATTGCTACAGTGGTTTTCTCTGCTGGTCGGAATTTAGAGATTAATACTGTAACGACCTTTTTTGAATTTGGTATAACATCTAAGAGGTTGTCTAAGAAGTCCCATTTGCTACATCCCTCGCCCCCGCGCATCCCCCGTTCAACAAAAAGCGCAGCATCCTCTGGCTTCCCATTCAACAAAAAGCGCAGCATCCTCTGGCTTCCCATTCAACAAAAAGCGCAGCATCCTCTGGCTTTCCCCCTTCCCAAGGGGGACGGGAGGGGGATTCCAAGGGGGACGGGAGAGGGATAAAAAAGGGGGACGGGAGGGGGATAAAAAGAGGGACTAGAGCAAGCAAATTGACTCCTGTTCCCCCCAAAGTTGGGGGGTTAGGGGGGCAAAATTCAGTATCAAAAAACTTTTCAGATATCCTCTAACACCTAATGAATAAATTCTTGACTAACACTAGAACTATCCTTGACGATCCAATCAAAAAATTCTTTGATAGTTGCTATGTAGCGATCGCTATCTACTTGAGCAAGATTGTCATGTGCCGCATTTGGTATTAAAAGTAATTTTTTCGGTGCTGCTGCTGCTGCAAATAATCTTTGACTCATTGCTGCAGGTACGATTTCATCTTTCATTCCATGAATAAATAAAACGGGCATTTCCAATAATTTTACTTTGTTAATGAAGTCAAATTTTTGGGTGACCAGTAAGTTGAGGGGAAATATCTGGATTCGACGTCTGTGTCTGTATTTAGCCATGTCTTTCATGGAAGTAAAGCAACCTTCAGCAATTAATCCTGCTGCTCGTGGTTGTTGCAGACAAAGATTAGCAGCGACTGCTCCTCCAAGAGAGTATCCATAAACAAAAATTTCTTCTGGTGTAAAATTTTTTTCTTGAGTTAAATAATTCCAAGCTATCAATGCATCTTCATAAACGCTAGCTTCTGTGGGAAACCTTCCTTGACTGTTACCGTACCCCCGATAGTCAATCATAAATACCGAAAATCCCAATTGATATAGTTTAGCAACCCGCTCGAGATTGTAACTATTTTTCCGATATGCCATGTTACCTTTAGCACCCTGTAGAAAGAGAATAACTCTAGAATTCCTCTTAGTTTGAGGAATCCACCAACCAGATATTTTTTCTGTTTGTTTGTGAGAATTTGGAATTGATAACCAAACTTCTTGATATGGAAGATTAACAGTAGCAGGAGTTGCTAATACCAATGGTGCAGGTTCAAATATCAATCGGTTTTGTAGCAATCTTAGCAATACAAAAGCAGAAGTGTAGATAGTTGCTAAACTTATTAATAGAAGTTTCAAGAAAGTCTCAAAAATAGTCATTGGTTAAAAAGTGCATTTCTGATTTACAATAGACCTCTCTGGAAAAGAGGGAGTAGGGACCCACCCCTAACCCCTCCGGTGGAGGGGAAAAAGGGAGTAGGCAGTAGAGAGGAGTAATTGATGATTTATCTACGATAATTGATTTGATTTTTATTATTGGAGATTTCTAGGGCGTGTCAGCTATTGATAAAAGAATTTTTCTAGAATTCTATAATTGCCTTTTCTCTAGCTCTCCCCAAGTTTTTTAATGATAATTTTGCCATAAATATAAGCCATAAATATAAGCCATAAATATAAATTTAATTGCTCCCCAGCTTACAGGAAAAAGGTTATACAGCAAGGAAAATCAAAACTTATTTTTAACTGTCTATTTTCTCACAGTTTAATTACTAAGAATCGAGCATTTTATGTAGTTGTTTGACTGCACGAATTAAACGAATAAAATATGGTCTAACTATATCTCGATTTAAGTCTTGTAATGTATTCACTTGTGCTTGTAATTCCTCAATTTTATTAGACATAGAAGCATTGTTTATTGATTGTAAGTTATTTCCTAAATGCTGTTGTAAATCTGTAGTTAAATCTTTTAATGATTGTAATTCCTCATCAATATCTGAAAATTTAGTATTTATTGTGTCCCAGTCTTCTTTTGTAATTGTATTAAATTCAAAATCTGATTGATTTTGAGAGAAATTTATGGGAGATTCTGGGGTTAATTCAGTAAATTTTTCTGGTATTTTCTCTGGATACCCATCCACTGAATCAATATCTATCCTTAGTTCTTCTACATCATTGTTAATATGTGTTTGTATTTTTTCCTCAAATCTTTTTCTATTAATTGAATTCAATACTAATGCCAGTGTTATTGGGGGTGCAACAAACGAAATTTTTTCCAGTACCAATGCCAAACCTGAACCAACAATTGAAGCCCCTAAAGCAGTATATTCTGCTATTTGTAGCCAATGAGGCTGACTTTGGGAATTATTTGAAACTGTTGACGATGTTTCTGTGTCTTCCATAAATCGATATCCCCATTGAAGATGTTAAGTTTAATAGTTTAATACTAGATAACACAATTTTGATCTAAAAATTATATCATAAATTATTAAATAAAAATGCATTTTAATAAATCTTTATATTTATTTAAAAGTAGTTGAGTTGAATCAAACAAAGAGTAATATTAAGTAAAGGCAATTTTCTGTTTGATAGCAATAAGCAATACTATTATAACAGCCATAGCCCAATTTGATAGTAAGCATTCAGCAGTCAGCTATCAGCTATCAGCTATCAGCTATTAATTTATTATCTTAGAAGGAGAATTCAAAATTACGTTTGCTTCCGCATTCCGCACCGAAAGAAAAAGGTAACAAGCTAACTTTAGTAAGTCCTGTAAGTTCATGCATTTGTTTGCGGAGCATTCCGTAGGAAATGCTTACATTCGATCAATATAGAAAAGGAAAAAAAGTGGGTCTAAAAATCATTGAAAGCTTTGAAAGTAGCTTTACGTTAGAACAAAATGCTCAACAAATGTTGTTCAATTTATTAACAAGTGAAAATTTTGTTCAACAAATTACTTCAAAATTACCATGTCAAAAATTAGAATTTACTGAATTAATATTTCAACCAGTTCCCTACAGCAAAGAAACACCTAAAGGAATGGCAAAAGAATTTGAGAAGTATCACGAATCCAGTGACTATATTATTATTAACGTTCCGCCCAACTTCATGTTTAAAGCTAAAATATTTCAACCAAGTCGTCTCTGCGCCATCTATAAAATCACCTTGTAAGCATTTCCTCCGGAATGCTGCGCCAACAGCAGTCAGCTATCAGCTAGTTTATGATCGAAGCTTTTTTTATCTAATTCCTAATTAATTAACACTACCCCTGAACAGGAAAATTTCAAACAATGACTAATACTCAAATGCAAATCCCAGAATTGTCTAAATTAGAATACTTACCTTATATTAATTCTCAAGGAAAATTACCAATTTCTTTACAAGGAAAAATAGGTGTTTATGGAATTTTCGACCAGGATAAAAATTACTATTTGTAGGTTATTCTCGTGATATATATCAGAGCATGAAACAACACTTAGTCCGTCAACCTAATAGTTGCTATTGGCTAAAAGCACAAACTACTGAACGTCCGAATCGTACTATATTAGAAGGTATAAAAACTGCTTGGATTAATGAAAATGGTTCTTTACCTATAGGTAATGATATTGCAGAAGCAAAGTGGAATCAACCAATAGATGCTAAACAAGAAATGACAGAAGCAGAAGCAATACAATATCACGACCCATTAATTGATGAAGTTGCTAAAGAAAAACTCTTAAAAAATATATCTAGGCGAGTTGAAGCTAATATTTTAGAAATATTAAAAACTAGAGGTTTAGAAGAAAATATTCGTTTTAATCCCAAGTTAAAAACCAGTGGATTATTAGATTTAAAATAATTGATAAAATTTTATATAGCGTTTCTCAAACTAATGAGGTACACCTATATTTCATTAATGGATAATGGATAATGAATAATTACCTCTGGTTAAAACCGTTACGGAATTGAATATAAAGGAATCTGATTTCTTTTTTCTCCTTAAAAGAGAGGCTTTAAACCTAGATTCGATTAATTATCAATTATCAATTATCAATTATCAATTATCCATTGGTAATTATTTCTATTCCCTATTCCCTATTGCCTGTTCCCTAAAACATAAGTAGAAATCTTTGAATATCAAGACCATAATGATTAAAGCTATTTATCAAAATAATTGGGTCGCGCAACCAGGCCTTTTAAGGCGAAATATTTTTGGAGGTTTGCTCAAATCCCCATTACAAAAATAACTTCTGATTTCTGACTTCTGACTTCTGACTTCGTTAATTCTTCTCCCTTGAAAAATGAAATGGATGGACGAATAAAAATCTCCCCAGATGATTATCAGAGCTGGTACAATATGGGAGTAAATTTTAGTAAATTGGGGAAGCATCAACAAGCTATTACTGCTTTTAATCGGGCAATAAAAATTAAGCCAGATTACTATGAAGCCTGGAATAATCGAGGTAATTCCTTGAAATTAATAGGTAGATTCCAGTCAGCTTTAAATAATTTTAATCGTGCGATAGAAATTCAACCAAATTCTCATTTAGTTTGGTATAACCGAGGTAATTTACTCAATAATTTAGAACAACATCGGGAAGCGATAATTTCTTTTGAGAGAGCCACAAAAATTAAACCAGATTTATATCAAGCCTGGTACAATGCTGGAAATACTTGGAGTAGTTTAGGACATTATCGAGAAGCAGTTGAAAATTACAAACAAGCAATAAAAATTAAACCAAGTTTATACCAAGCTTGGCATAATCAAGGCAAGGCATTATTTGAATTAGGAAGGTATCAGGAAGCCTTGAATTCTTTTGAAAAAGTTATTAAACTTAAGCCTAATCATTATATAGCTTGGAATTTTCAAGGAAAAACTTTATTTTATTTGGGGAATACTAAAAGAGAAATTATTAGTTATGAAAAAGCCATAGAGATTAAAGTAGACTATCAGGAAGCTTGGAATAATTTGGGTCAAGCTTTATCCAATTTAGGAGATTGGGTTGAGGCGATCGCTTGTTTTGACCAAGCCATAAAAATTCAGTCAGATTATTCTTTGGCTTACTATAATAAAGCTCGTTGTTATGCTTTGCAGGATAAGCCATATTTAGCTATTGAAAATTTAGAACAAGCAATTAATTTAGGTGCTGGTCAGCCATATAGAGAGATGGCAGAAACTGATGCTCATTTTTTTAAAATTAGCTCAAATCCTAAGTTTAAAGCTTTAATTAAAGATGATTTAATTTATTAATTAGGGTTTGCGCTCAAAAGTCTTTTAGTAGGGGGAGGAGACAGGAGACAACCCACCCCTAACCCCTCCCTGGAGGGGAAGACAGGAGACAGGAGAAATGGGAATGAGCGAGGAGGTAGGAGTAAGAATTGTCCCAAGATTGTTCTGCCCAACTCTTACCTAAAATACTAACTTTTTGAACGTTTTAGACTGAAACAAGCGCACTGCAATTAGACCCCAAAAAAGCTAAAGTCTTTATGTGTCAATGCTTTTAGATTTAATCAGCAAGCCCTAATTAGCTATTAGCATTCAGCTCTCAGCTATCAGCTAAAATTGATAGGTATAATACTCAATATCGAAAGTTTTACTACATCTTATAGCGCTTTTCACATGGATAGACTACAGTTAGTATGGGCAACCCAAAAGCATTTTTCTACTCCCTACTCCCTACTCCCTACTCCCTACTCCCTACTCCCTACTCCCTACTCTAAGCGCCAAAAATAATTTTGTGGTCTACTCAAATGAAAAGCGCTGTAATATCATATTCGGACAGGCCAGTTATAAATAAAATTTAAGAACTAACAATACCGAAGAAATGCTCAAATTATCTTGAGCTTTCTCCTTTTTTTCCTTATGTCTTCTGCCTTCATTTAGAATAAATTTTCATCTTTGCCAAAGTTTTCGTAAAGCAGAACCTACCACATCTGAATAACTTAATTCTCCAGACAAAATTTTAGTCATAATAGTAGTAGCGCGAGGTCGCTTCACACCTACTTGATAACCAATATGTGAAAAGTGAGAAAATCCTTGGGCTAAACGTTGTGCCCAAACCATATCTTTACCCCATTCTTCATTAACTACTTGACTGTATTTTTCTAAAGCAAATAGATCGCCATTTAGGGAATTATTAATTGCTGCGGCTGCTTTAATACCTGTAAATATAGAAGGGCGAATTCCTTCAGCAGTAAAAGGGTCAACAATACAAGCTGCTTCTCCTGCTAAAACTGCATTTTGTGTATGTAATTTTTGATTGCCATTCCACAAACATAAAGGATGACCAAATTTCTGAACATTTTGAATATCTACCTCAAACATTGTGGCATATTCTGTTAATAAAGCTCCAAAATTTTGACCATGTTTTCGCCAAAATGTACCGACTCCTATTGAGTATCCATCAGCTTTGGGAAAGTTCCAAACATAGCCGTTATTTAACATTCCAAATTCAAAATAAGCACTATCAATTTGTTGATTTTCAACTGGTACTTCTATTTCCATAGCACCACCTGAAAAGTGTTTACGATTGTTAAAACCTAACCATTTAGCCATGGAACCTTTAGCTCCATCAGCAGCAATTAAATAACGACTGATAAATGATTGATTATTGGTATTAACTTGCCAGTTATTGTGCTTAAATTCTATGCCTATAACTTTAGCTTTATCTCTAATTTCTGCTCCCTGTTTTTGCGCTTGCTGAACGATAAAATAA
This sequence comes from Okeania sp. KiyG1, assembly GCF_014132355.1. Classification (GTDB taxonomy): domain Bacteria; phylum Cyanobacteriota; class Cyanobacteriia; order Cyanobacteriales; family Microcoleaceae; genus Okeania. Next base: position 24,178 of record NZ_BLZO01000085.1, on the reverse strand, counting down.
TCAAAAACTTCTCGGCGTACCATCCAAATTGGTTCTTGATTTTTTAGGTTAACTTCTACTAGATCGCCTTTTTTCCAAGTATAACGAATAGAGTTTATTTTCAGAGAAATAGCTGGTGTAAAATCAAAATCAAACCACTGTTGAACAATGGGAGAAACTCCACCTCCACAGGGTTTATATCGAGGTAAAGATTCTTTTTCTAAGACTAATACAGAACGTCCGTTTTTTGCTAGATGATATGCGGCACTTGCTCCTGCGGGTCCAGAGCCAACTATAATACAATCAAACATATAATTTAGTAGTTTTAGTGTTTTTAGTCATTATCTTAAAATAGAATCATCGGGAAAAAGTAGATGCCAATTCATTAAATATAGGAAAAAATTGAATTGTTACTTTTGCTAAAAGTCTAATATAATCAAGACTTACGCCAAAGACGAAATTATACATCATTTGTAGGGGTTAACGGCCGTTAATTCCTACTGTCTAAATATTATGGAATAAAACATAAAACAAGTGAAGATTCCTAGTAACTTAACAAGAACCTTGAGTAGTGTTTGACAAATGAATTTAGTATAACAGATCGTTTTGCTTCAGTCCTAATAAATTCATAAGCAAAATTAATTACACATCCTATTGACTTCCTGTTTCCTGTTCCCTCTTTAAACTAGGAAATTTATTTTGCATGACTACTTATTTATTAGCAATAGACCTCTTGTTTATTAGCAATAGACCTCTTGCAAAGGTGTTACTTACATCAATTCAATATCTGAAATCAACAATTTCATCCCCCTATTCCCTATTCCCTATTCCCTATTCCCTATTCCCTATTCCCTGACTTCTGCAAGAAGTCTAATACTCTTGGAAAAAAATATGCAAATTCAGACACACGAGAAAGTATATACTCCAGAAGAATATTTATTATTAGAGGAAAATTCTGAAGATAAACATGAATATCTAGATGGAGAAATAATATCAATGACAGGTGGAACTACTAATCATAATGAAATTGCCAGTAATTTTTGTGCTTACTTAAAGTTTGCTTTAAAAGGCAAAAATTATCGTGTATTTATCGGTGATGTTCGTTTATGGATACCCGATTCTTATTTATATACTTACCGAGAAATTGTGGTCTAAAGCCTCCCCTTTTAAGGGACAAAAAAAGATAATTCCTTGTTTTCTTGCCTCCTTATACCAATTTGATAAATGTTTGTTACGAATGGTAGAAGTAAGAAAGAAGGAAGAGGGAAGAAGGAAGAAGGGATAAATATTTTAAAAAATGTAAAAACGATATAAATAACTATCTAAAATTAACTAGACTAGCTATTTTTAAGCATATCCGATCAAGGTCTACCTTTTTGTAGCATTCTTTTTTCAAATTGGTATTACTGCAAAAGTACTGATAACTGATAACTGATAACTGATAACTGATAACTGAAATAACCCCGATATTATGATAATTGAAGATAAACCAACCTATCATCAAAGTCGTACAGATACAGTTACTAATCCCTTAATAATTGTTGAAGTATTATCAAAATCAACAGCAAATTATGACCGAGGAGATAAGTTTAAATTTTATCGGTCAATTCCTGAGTTTAAAGAGTATATTTTGATTGACCAATATCAGTTTTATATCGAACAGTATGCTAAAACTTCTGAGGATAAATGGGAAGTTACATATTATGAATTTGAAGAGTCAAGATTAAAGTTAACTGCTCTAGATTTTGAAACAGGATTTAGTTACCTTTACGAAAAAGTTGATTTTAATAATCAAGATATTTGAATAATCTATGAATTTTATTTTTATACCAATTTCCAAAAGTTCCTATTTAAGGTTTGCTTATGGAAAGTCTTTTTGCTGGGGTAGGAGACAGGAGACAGGATACAGGAGACAGAAGACAGAAGACAGGAGACAACCCACCCCTAACCCCTCCCAGGAGGGGAAGAAATGGGAATGAGCGAGGAGGTAGGAGTAAGAATTGTAAGAATGATTTTTCTGCCCAACTATGAGCCTAAAATACGCCCCTTTTTGAGCGTTTTAGACGTGATACCAGGTACTTTTTAAAGGCCACAAAAAGGCACTTGTCTTTATATTTCAATGCTTTTAGATTTAATCAGCAAACCCTATTTAACTCCCATATCTTCAGCTAACTTAAATTACAGGTTCAAATCCCACATCTATCAATTCATGTCCAGATGTAATGGTATAGCAGAAGGAAGAAGAAATAAGGAAAAATTTTACCGAATAATTAAGGTAAAAATCCTCTCCTTTAAAGGAGAAACAAGCGGTCGTTAGCGGAGCTTCCCGAAGGGTGGGATGGCGTTTGCTATCGCAAAGCTGCGCTAAAAGCGGAGCGGCTCTGATAAGAACGGGTCTCCTCGCCATATCCAATCGACCAAGAGAGAAAAGATTTTCATGATTAGTCAATCCTATCCGTTTTCAAGAAGAGGTAATTCTAAATTCTAAATTCTTGAAGTTGTCTGAGTTTTCAACTTTTGAACTGTTCTACTATTCCTCTTCCCTCTTCCTTCTTCCTTCTTCCTTCTTCCTTCTTCTTTCTTCCTTCTTCCTTTTAAATCAAACTAGGACATTTCAAATTCACCATTCCCAGTCGTACATGAGAACCATCTTTGAGAATAGCTTCTAAGGAAATTTTCATCTCTGGCGCAAATTCAATTACTTCTAATTCTCCCCAAAAACCAGAATGTTGAGCATCAGGATACTCAGGATGAATTTTACCTACATCTGGACGATGTAAATTAGCAGGAACTTCTCGTAAAACTTTACCTGATGTAGTTAAGGAAATTAGTTTGACTGTTACTGGGGGATATTTTTTTCCTACTACCCACCCACCTATACAAATAGAAGTAATATTTTGCTCTATTCCTGGTTTGGGTACATCTATAGAACAACCAACTATTTCTGCATCTTTTTCATATAAAGAAATACCAACTTCGACATTTGTGTTAACCCTTAAACTGAAGTCTTCTTGTTGTCGAGTTAGATGAGGGTTATAACAAGGATCTTCATCTATTACATATTTCCACCTTTGCTTCATCTTCTGAATTTCTTGTTGGAAACGTAATTGTTTTTCTCCTGTATTTTCTACTCCTCGACTTTTCGATTCATGGTGATACAAAACAGCGTGAGGTACATAAATATTTCGATAGTCTTTATCTAGCATTTTCAAACATAAATCTACATCATTAAATGCTACGGCCAATTCTTCATCAAAGCCTCCAATTTCTTCAAAAACTTTTCGCCGACACATTAAACAAGCGGCAGTTACAGCGGAATAATTATTTACAGAAATAATTTGACCATTATATCCACTATCAGTGGGAGAAAAACCACGATGACTATGGTCTGCTACGCTCCGCATTCCTAATACAACTCCGGCGTGTTGAATTGTATTATCTGGGTATAACAATAAGGCACCAACTGCTCCTATTTTTTCTCTTTGTGCTTGTTCGACCATTGCTTCTAACCAGTCAGGAGTTTTTACTTCTGTGTCATTATTTAAGAATAATAAATAATCACCTTCTGCTTTTTCTGCTGCAAAATTATTGAGCTTGGAAAAATTGAAAGGAATATCATATTCATAGCATTTGAAACGTTGTGGTTCTTGATTTTTCCAACCTTCGATAATATCTTTTGTTTTTGATTCGTCGCTGCCATTGTCAATCAATATTACTTCGTAATTTGGGTAAGTTGTTTTGCTAAAGATTGACTCTAGACATCTATCTAATATTTCTCCTAAGTTTCTGGTGGGAATGATAATACTGACTAGCTTTTTCTCTGGAATTTGATAACGAACTTGATAGAAACCAGGATGTTGAGGCAGGTTATAAATTGTTCCTTTTTCTCCTCGTCTTTCTAATGCTTCTGCTAATGCTTTTTTGGCTGTTTCTGTTGAAATTGTCTGATTTATGGCTACTCCATTTTCGGAAATTCTGCTGTGATAAAGTATTTTGGGAATGTGGAATATTTTTTGACTTGTTTCGCTTAACCGCAGAATTAAATCATATTCATAATTATTTTCATATCCTGCTCGAAAACCGTTCAATTTTTCTATTAATTCTCGGCGATATATACATAAATGACCAGTGTACATTCGAGATAAAAATGAGTCGGGACACCAATCTGGTTTAAAGTATGGTTGAGTTAATTTCCCTTCTTCAGTTAATTTATCTTCGTCTGAATAAATCATATCTGCTTGGGGATATCGATTTAGCAATTTCACCATTTCATAAAGAGCATCTGGTGTTAAGATATCCTCAGAATTTAAGAGGGTGACAAAATCTCCTGTTGCCAATGCTAAGGCAGTATTTAAGTTTGTGGCAATATCTCCACTTTCATCTTTCAATACTAATTTTATTCTGCTTTCTGTTTCTAGATTTTGCGGAAGTTTATCGGCAATATAACAGATTTCCCAGTTTGGATAAACTTGATTTATAACTGATTCAATAGTCTCTTGGAACTCTGGAGATGCTGTTTTTTCTGGCAAGATAATACTAATTAATGGTTGATATCGAAAAGTGTCTAAATTTTCCGACATCTTCTTTAGTTTTTCTGAACTAGGTAAGTTTGCTTTTAGCCATAATTGATAGGCATCTTCTTTTTCAACTACAGAAGAAGTCGAGGGAGAAATAGCAACACTTGTTTGTTCCTTATTTACTATTTCCTTTTCCCTTTTCAAAAGAGCGACATTTTCCTGTTCACTTTTCAAAAGAGTGACATTTTCCTGTTGCCTATCCTCTGTCTCCTGTTCCCTTAAAACCTTTTTTTTAGGTAATATCTTTTCTAACTGGGCTTGAATTTCAGGGTCATCTGGATTAATTTGTAAACCTAACTGATAAAAGGCGATCGCTCCATGAGTTTTCCCTTTTTTTACTAATGTATTGCCTAGTTGTAAATAAAGTTTGTGGTCTTCTGGTTTTATTTCTAATGCTTTATGATAAAGCTGTTCATTTTCAGGATTATTTTCTATGGCTTTTTCGTACCATTTTATGGCTTCATCTAAATCTAATTGAGCGCGTTTTTTCAGAGCATCCCCTAATTTTTGATAAGCTTCCGGTAGGTCTGCTTTTAATTCTATGGCGCGACGATATGGGTCTATTGCTTCTTGCCAATTTCCAGTTGACCACAAAGATTTTCCTAAGTTAATATGAGACCAAGTAAAGTCAGGATTTAATTCTATTGCTTTACGATAAGGTTCAATAGCTTCTGACCATTTTTCTAGTTTTAATAGACAGTCTCCTAAATTATTATGAGACCAAGAAAAATCAGGATTTAATTCTATTGCTCGACGATAAGGTTCAACAGCTTCTGACCATTTTTCTAAATTCTTGAAAGCTTCTCCTAAACTATTGTGATACCAAGAATTATCTGATTTTATTTCACTTGCTTTTTTATATACTTTGACAGCTTCTTCCCATTTTTCCTGTTGTGAGAAAATTTCCCCTAGTTTTCCATAAGGAATATCAAATTCTGGATAATTTTCCGTTGCTTTACTATAAGCTTGAACTGCCTCTTCTACTTTTCCTTGTTCTTGGAAATCTTCTCCATATCTATAATAAATTTCTCCGATTTTTTGCTTGATTTCTGTATTATTCGGTTCTAGTTTTTGAGCCTTTTGATAATTCTGTAAAGCCAGCTCTAACTGTCCCTGGTTGAATAAACCATCTCCTAATTTTTGATAAGCTTCTATATTATTTGGATTTGCAGATATGACTCTTTGATAACAAGCAACTGCTTCTGACCACTGCTCGTTTTGAATTAAAATTTCTCCTAATTTATAACTAGCTTCTACTAACTGCGGCTTTAACTGAATTGCCCCTTGATAACAAGCGATCGCTTGTTGTAATTGACCACTTTCATTCAGAGTATTTCCAGTAAATAAAAATTCTTCTGCTGTAGCTTTTCCTGGTTCTAGTCTTAATACTTGATATAAACATTCTGCCGCTGCTGCTGACTGATTAAGTTGAGTATAAATTTTGGCTAAATTACGATATGCTCCGGCAAATTCTGGTTTAATTGCAATTGCTCTTCGATAATATTGTATGGCTTTTTCCCACTGTTGTTTTTGAGCAAATATAGTGCCTAAATTTGCATGAACTTCTACAAAATCTGGTTTAATTTCTAATGCTTTTTTGTACCAATCTAATGCTTCTGGTAATTTCCCCATAGCTTGTAAAGAATTACCTATTATTTTATAAGCTTTGGGTTCTGGTTTAATTGAAATAATTTTCTGACTTACAGTAATTGCTTGTTGCCATTTTTTCTGATTCACATAAGTCTCTGCCACCATCATATAAGTTTCTATATCTTCAGTATTAATGGCAGTTGTTGGTTGAGGTGGAATATTATTTTTCTGTTCTGCCGCAGCTAGAGTATCATTAGCATTTTCTTCGTGGTTATTTAAACTGCCTACTAAAGTATCTTTCGGCTCTAATTCTTTACTAGAAACTAAATTATATTCATTAGCCCTAATATCTGTTGAAGTTTCTACTTTTGTCTTGGTATTAGTTGCTCTAAGTTCGATAGCTTTGCGAAAACAAACTGTCGCTTCATCTAAATTTCCTTGCTGTTTTAAAGCTTCTCCTAAATTTTGATAAGCTTCTACAGAATTAGTATTTAATTTAATAGCAATTCGGTAACAAGATATTGCCTCGTTTAAACTACCCTGTTGCTGTAGATTTTTACCTAAATTAAGAATTTCTTCTAGGGTAGCTTTTTCAGGTTCTAGAGAAAATGCTTTGTACTGACAATATGTAGCAGATTTTTGGTTACCCAAACGTAACCATACTTTCGTCATATTACGATAAACTCCGGCAAAATCTGGCTTCAAGTTTACAGCTTTTTGATAATAGGATATTGCCTCTTGCCATTTTTGCTGCATGGCGTATAAACTGCCGAGATTAGCATATATTTCCGGCCAATTTGATTTAATTTCTAACGCTTTTTATAATAATTTTCTGCTGTTTCTAATTTTCCTTTTGCTTGCCAAACATTACCTAAAGTTTTGTAAGCTGGAGCATAATTTTCTTCTATTTTTATAGCTAATTCACAAGAAGCGATCGCCTCATCAAATTTATTTTCGGCTACATAAGCTTCTGCTTTTTGGTGGAATTTTTCTGCTGCACTTTCTGGAGGATTTGTTGATGTCATTGTCTCTGTTTTGTTTCCTATGATTAATTAAGATTTTACTGTCTAATTTGAGATGGCTTTTAGATTGCGAATCGCAAAATCATCTCTGTCTAAAATATCAAATGAATAATATAGTGATCGGGAATAAATTATGAGAATTTCACTTTTATTTGCTCTCTAAAATTATAGAGTCTCTCACAACTCAAATTATCTGGCTATATCTAGACTCAAACCTTGATTTTTCATTTTCTTTCTTCCTTTTTTTTAGAAAGCTTATGCACTTTCTGAAGGAGATGATTAATTAAGGTTTTACTGTCTAATTTGATATGGCTTTGAAATTGGGAATCGCAAAATAATATTAGTCCCAAATCTCAAATCAACAATATAGCGACCGGGAATCAATTATGAGAATTTCACTTTTATTTGCTCTCTAAAATTATAGAGTCTCTCACAACTCAAATTATCTGGCTATATCTAGACTCAAACCTTGATTTTTCATTTTCTTTCTTCCTTTTTTTTAGAAAGCTTATGCACTTTCTGAAGGAGATGATTAATTCAGGTTTTACTGTCTAATTTGATATGGCTTTGAAATTGGGAATCGCAAAATAATATTAGTCCCAAATCTCAAATCAACAATATAGCGACCGGGAATCAATTATGAGAATTTCACTTTTATTTGCTCTCTAAAATTATAGAGTCTCTCACAACTCAAATTATCTGGCTATATCTAGACTCAAACCTTGATTTTTCATTTTCTTTCTTCCTTTTTTTTAGAAAGCTTATGCACTTTCTGAAGGAGATGATTAATTCAGGTTTTACTGTCTAATTTGATATGGCTTTGAAATTGGGAATCGCAAAATAATATTAGTCCCAAATCTCAAATCAACAATATAGCTATCGGGAATCAATTATGAGAATTTCACTTTTATTTGCTCTCTAAAATTATAGAGTCTCTCACAACTCAAATTATCTGGCTATATCTAGACTCAAACCTTGATTTTTCATTTTCTTTCTTCCTTTTTTTTAGAAAGCTTATGCACTTTCTGAAGGAGATGATTAATTCAGGTTTTACTGTCTAATTTGATATGGCTTTGAAATTGGGAATCGCAAAATAATATTAGTCCCAAATCTCAAATCAACAATATAGCGACCGGGAATCAATTATGAGAATTTCACTTTTATTTGCTCTCTAAAATTATAGAGTCTCTCACAACTCAAATTATCTGGCTATATCTAGACTCAAACCTTGATTTTTCATTTTCTTTCTTCCTTTTTTTTAGAAAGCTTATGCACTTTCTGAAGGAGATGATTAATTCAGGTTTTACTGTCTAATTTGATATGGCTTTGAAATTGGGAATCGCAAAATAATATTAGTCCCAAATCTCAAATCAACAATATAGCTATCGGGAATCAATTATGAGAATTTCACTTTTATTTGCTCTCTAAAATTATAGAGTCTCTCACAACTCAAATTATCTGGCTATATCTAGACTCAAACCTTGATTTTTCATTTTCTTTCTTCCTTTTTTTTAGAAAGCTTATGCACTTTCTGAAGGAGATGATTAATTCAGGTTTTACTGTCTAATTTGATATGGCTTTGAAATTGGGAATCGCAAAATAATATTAGTCCCAAATCTCAAATCAACAATATAGCGACCGGGAATCAATTATGAGAATTTCACTTGAATTTTTCTCTAAAATTCTAAAATTATAGAGTCTCTCATAACTCAAATTATCTGGCTATATCTAGACTCAAACCTTGATTTTTCATTTTCTTTCTTCCTTTTTTTTAGAAAGCTTATGCACTTTCTGAAGGAGATGATTAATTCAGGTTTTACTGTCTAATTTGATATGGCTTTGAAATTGGGAATCGCAAAATAATATTAGTCCCAAATCTCAAATCAACAATATAGCTATCGGGAATCAATTATGAGAATTTCACTTTTATTTGCTCTCTAAAATTCTAAAATTATAGAGTCTCTCATAACTCAAATTATCTGGCTATATCTAGACTCAAACCTTGATTTTTCATTTTCTTTCTTCCTTTTTTAGAAAGCTTATGCACTTTCTGAAGGAGATGATTAATTCAGGTTTTACTATCTAATTTCAGATGGCTTTTAGATTGCGAATCGCAAAATCATCTCTTTCCAAAATCTCAAATCAACAATATAGCAGTCGGGAATAAATTATGAGAATTTCACTTGGATTTTTCTTGAAAATTAGAGAACATCTCACAACTCAAATAATCTAGCTATATCTAGACTCAAACCTTGATTTTTCATTTTCTTTATTCCTTTTTTTTTGAAAGCTTATGCACTTTCTGTAGGATTTATTGATTTCATTGTCTCTCTTTTGTTGGCGATGATTAATTCAGGTTTTACTATCTAATTTCAGATGGCTTTTAGATTGCGAATCGCAAAATCATCTCTTTCCAAAATCTCAAATCAACAATATAGCAGTCGGGAATAAATTATGAGAATTTCACTTGGATTTTTCTTGAAAATTAGAGAATATCTCACAACTCAAATAATCTAGCTATATCTAGACTCAAACCTTGATTTTTCATTTTCTTTCTTCCTTTTTTTTGAAAGCTTATGCATTTTCTGGAGGAGATGATTAATTCAGGTTTTACTGTCTAATTTGATATGGCTTTGAAATTGGGAATCGCAAAATAATATTAGTCCCAAATCTCAAATCAACAATATAGCTATCGGGAATCAATTATGAGAATTTCACTTGAATTTTTCTCTAAAATTATAGAGTCTCTCATAACTCAAATTATTCAGACAAAGCAATATTTTATCTTCTGCCTTACCCCTTTCAAAGAGGTGTTGATGGGATGCCTTTTGCCTTCTTCCTTTACATAAAATTCTGCTTTTTGATGGAATTTTTCGGCTACACTTTCTGTAGGATTTATTGATTTCATTGTCTCTCTTTGTTGGCGATGATTAATTCAGGTTTTACTATCTAATTTCAGATGGCTTTTAGATTGCGAATCGCAAAATCATCTCTTTCCAAAATCTCAAATCAACAATATAGCAGTCGGGAATAAATTATGAGAATTTCACTTGGATTTTTTCTTGAAAATTAGAGAACATCTCACAACTCAAATAATCTAGCTATATCTAGACTCAAACCTTGATTTTTCATTTTCTTTCTTCCTTTTTTTTTGAAAGCTTATGCATTTTCTGAAGGATTTATTGATTTCATTGTCTCTCTTTTGTTGGCGATGATTAATTCAGGTTTTACTATCTAATTTCAGATGGCTTTTAGATTGCGAATCGCAAAATCATCTCTTTCCAAAATCTCAAATCAACAATATAGCAGTCGGGAATAAATTATGAGAATTTCACTTGGATTTTTCTTGAAAATTAGAGAATATCTCACAACTCAAATAATCTAGCTATATCTAGACTCAAACCTTGATTTTTCATTTTCTTTCTTCCTTTTTTTTAGAAAGCTTATGCACTTTCTGAAGGAGATGATTAATTCAGGTTTTACTGTCTAATTTGATATGGCTTTGAAATTGGGAATCGCAAAATAATATTAGTCCCAAATCTCAAATCAACAATATAGCTATCGGGAATCAATTATGAGAATTTCACTTGAATTTTTTCTCTAAAATTATAGAGTCTCTCATAACTCAAATTATTCAGACAAAGCAATATTTTATCTTCTGCCTTACCCCTTTCAAAGAGGTGTTGATGGGATGCCTTTTGCCTTCTTCCTTTACATAAAATTCTGCTTTTTGATGGAATTTTTCGGCTACACTTTCTGTAGGATTTATTGATTTCATTGTCTCTCTTTTGTTGGCGATGATTAATTCAGGTTTTACTATCTAATTTCAGATGGCTTTTAGATTGCGAATCGCAAAATCATCTCTTTCCAAAATCTCAAATCAACAATATAGCAGTCGGGAATAAATTATGAGAATTTCACTTGGATTTTTCTTGAAAATTAGAGAACATCTCACAACTCAAATAATCTAGCTATATCTAGACTCAAACCTTGATTTTTCATTTTCTTTCTTCCTTTTTTTTGAAAGCTTAAAACTCAGACAAAGCAATATTTTTCCTTGTTTTTATCCCCCCTTTCAAAGCTATCCCTTACCCATAAGTCTTGAAACCCTTGTGGGGAGAAGGGGAGAAAGGAGAAAGAATCATAGTAGCTAAATAAAACTACTGAAGTTGTCTAAAAAAAGTGTACGGAAAAATACATTTTTTCTGCTAAAAAAGCCTAACCAAGACTCACCCATGACTTGTCTATTTTGTCAAATTTTATATTCAGAAAAATGTGGGTAATGGATAGCGCATCATCGGGGGATAGGGGGAATGCCTTCTTCCTTCTTCCTTCTTCCTTCTTCCTTCTTCCTTTTAAATAATACCTACAGCTTTAAGCATTAAATTTAATGACCCTAAATTCACAAAAATATCTTCCACTAAAGAACTTTCATACATTATATTTCTAATTGGATAACAACTAAATGCTTCACCAATTAGATAGTAATGCTCTAGTCCTAATAATTGACTAATCTGCCAATAATAGTATCTCAGATAGTGGGGTGAAAAAATTTCAATAATTTTTGTCCCTGGATTACAGAATACTATATTTGTTAAACCACTTCCATGAGGAGCTACTATAATCTTGGCATTGGTAAAAGTAGCAATCTGATTTTCTAGGGACATTGACTCTGGAGTAATATAGGTAAAACCAAATTGCGATAATATCTCTACTACCTCTGCTTCGTTCATTATTCGCCGATATCTAGCATTCCCTCTACCTATATATATTCTTTCTGAAAAATTCGACTTACTATTACTATTACCTAGAACTTTGAAAAATTCTTCCCTCAAAAATTTTAATCCCCACGGTTGTAACCATCCTAGATAACTAGAGTACGAAGGTACAACCAACTCTTCTGCTTGAATATGAGCATGGCGATCGCTTGCCAAAATTTTCTCTTCAGGAATGCCCAGAATTTTTAAAGTCTCCTGCTGAAAAGGTTGTTGATAATTATTCACCAAAAACCAATCTATCTCTTCTAAATTTATCCCCTGACGTAATACCTCTATTCTCGGCAAAAGGTCTACCATCCAATGAAAATACACATTTCCCGACAGTACCGATAATACTGCCACTTTACCATGAATTTTCTCTAGATACGGAAGCTCTTCCAAACCAAATATTCGATGTTTACTTGGGTCATGGTTCCTACATCCCGGTAACGGGGATGGATACTCCCTAGAAACATCTGCCAATAAGTAATTATCTGGAGTCATAATCGCGATCGCGTAACATAGTCTCCAGTAATTTTTCTTAGGCATCATCCAAGCTCTTCCCTCTCGTACTATTGTTACGAAATTGGGAGTCTGGGAAATTTTCAGAAAGTGAGAGAAATCTGCTTTACTACTTTTTGCATCTCCCGTCAATAAGGGTCTATCCCCTTTTTTTAGTGGTTTGAGGGAAGAGCTTTTTTTGTCTAAACCCTCACTCAAAAAATCCGTATCTTGGCTAAACCCACTCTTACCATTCAGACTATAAACTGCTGGAGCAAGGTATTTAGGTTCAAAATACTGATAAATTTCCCATAAACATTTACCACAATTTAACCCAAGACATTCTAAATTTTTCTGCTCATTTTTAGAGCTTAAATCCTGAATTGAAAGTTTAGTAATTTCTTCTATCCCCCTTTCAAAGGGGAGTAGGGGGGATGCCTTATCTTCTGCCGTAGATTTTTCTAATTTTACCTCTATATATTTTGGCAGTTCGTTCTTACTGTCTAATCCTTCTATCCAATCTTTTGTAGATAAAAGTAATCCTTCTAATTGTCGATCAAGCTGAAAATTATTGTTAAATATCTGCGAATCTAATATTGGTTTTTCAGACAAAACTTTACCATAACAATCTATCGCTTGCTCCCATCGTTGTTGCCTTTCCAGAACCTTTCCCAAATCAAAATAAATACTTATCGTCTCAGCAACTCTACTTTCACTTAATAATAATTGGATAGCTACCCGATAACTAATAATCGCTGAATTCAACCGTTTTTGCTTAACCAGACAATTCCCTAATAAACAATAAACATCTGGTAAATTTCCCTCAACTTGTAAAGCCTTTTGATAAAACATCTCTGCATTAGCATAAGACTCATTTTCCATCAAAACATTACCAAAATGAACATAATATTCAAACAAATATTCAGATATTTTCTCATACTGCTGCTGAAAACTTTCCGAATAACCATCTAACTTTTTCAGCTCCCTAATAAAATTAAAACCAGCTACCTTTGTCAAATACAATTCATCAGATACTATCCCCTCCGCATTCCCTAACTTAGACGCCCATAACTGACAAAAACCATCCACAAACTGATGATTAATAATCCCCTTTTGTAAATAAACAAAAGCAGCCTTAAACTTACCCATAGCCATCAAAGAAAAAGCACAATCACTATAAGCTAATACATTATCTTCCTCTGACTTTAGTCGAATAACCTCTTCAAAACATTTTACCGCCCACTCATGCTCCCCAATAACCTGTAATACCTTACCCAAATTATAATGCGCCTTAATCAAAGTAGGATTTAACTCTATAGCACGACCATAAGCAGCGATCGCTCGTGCCGGATTTTCCCTTGATAAAGCATGACCAATATTATTATATAAATCTGCTGAATTTGGCTTTAAACCTAACGCCTCCTGATAAACTTCAACAGCTTCCTCAGTTCGATTCAAATCAGCTAAAACACCAGCCAAATTATTATATGCTTCTACAGAATTAGGCTTAATTATAATAATTTTTCTATAAATATCAACTGCTGCTTGATAATTTCTTTGCAACTCAAAAACATTACCTAAACTCAAATAAGCCTTAATATAATTCGGGTTCAGAATAATAGCCATTTCATAACATTCAATAGCAGCTTCCAAATAACCAAATTGATGCTTTATATTACCCAGATTATAATAAACTGCCGGCCATTTTAACCCTAAATTAATCCCTTGTTGATATTGACTTGCTGCTTCAATCAACCACTTTTTCTGACTATATAATTGACCAAGATAAACATGAACTTCCGCCAACTCAGGCTTAATCTCCAAAGCCTTTGTATAAGCATACATAGCTGCCTGAAAATTGCCTTGAACTTGATAAATTTCTCCTAATATTCTGTAGGCATCCTCAGAATTTGATTGTAATTCTAAAACTTCTTGACAAGTTGCTATAGCTTGACCTAATTTACCTTCGCTCAAGTAGAATTTTGCTAATCTGAGATATTCTGTTATTCCCATCTTTATACCTCCAGGAGAATCCCATTATAGCCAAGCTTAACGGTGAAGGGAATAGAGGTCAACAAATAAATTTAGCACTACCGCGAATCCTTCTTAAAAGCATAATTGTATCCGTCATTTTTGTGCATAAGAGTTAAGTATTTGGGGTGAAAATCGAACTTTTTTTTTCAGGTAGTTGGATAACAAAACTAAGACCGAACCTAATCGCAATTCTGCCTATATAAACTCCTGGAAATTTACCTTTAGGGATTGATGCTGAAACCAAATCTCCTGTTCAAAATCCCTGAAATAATTTAGTTCTAACGGTGGGTTTGTTACCCTTAGCTAATAGTTAATTAGGGCTTGCTGATTAAATATAGAAGCATTGACTGATATTGGTAAGTGCCTTTTTAGGTCTTGAAAAAGTACAAGGTTTTCGGTGCAAAAAGCTCAAAAAGGAGCCGATTTTGGACTGACTATGGTAGAAAAATCAAGGGATAATTCTTCCTACTGCCTCCTCTAAATTCCCTATTTCTCCTGTCTCCTGTCTCCTGTCTCCTGTCTCCTACCCTCACACATAAGACTTTTGAGCGCAAACCCTAATTATTGAATATTTAGGTTTTTATCTCAAATTTCAAGCTTATAGCAGTCGAAGAAAACCTTCAACAATTAATAATTAATAATTAATAATTAATAATTAACAAACACCTCTCCTTGAAAAGAAAAGAATTGACGCGGAGCGTGAAAATTTTTCCTTTTTTCTCCTTTATAAAGAGAAGCTTTAAACCTTAATTATTCGGTAAGGAAATATCAAAAGCTGAAAACTCAGACAACACCAGATTTTTTCTTCTGCCTTCTGCCATATAATATTGAAAAGTACATTTTTTTGAGAACTGTAGACAAGATTTTTACTCCCCACACCACCCACACCACCCACACTCCCCACACCTCCCAAATATGCAACGCCCTAAAAATTTATCCCCCCTAAAATTAGGTTAGGAGGGAACAAAAATCTTCATTCTTGGGTAATACCCATATTTAAAACCGCATCTATATATTAACCAGACTTAGAAGATTTCAAAGTCAGTGTTGTCTAATGGGGTATTCGGAGCAACCCGAAGAATTTGATCTTCATCACCAATAGTTCCTGTTGGGTTATAGTAGACTAAACCACTAACAGGGTCATATATAATTGCTGCGGGGTTGTCTCCTTGAGTTCCAGGGACGAAGTTCTCAACCACTGCAAACTCATTTGCGGGCAACTGACCTCCTGCTGAACCACTTAGAGCATTAAAGCCGGCGTCCTCTGGAATAGTTGGACCAGCAGCTAGAACTATCTTATCTTCTCCTCCATTAAAGTCTGTTAGAGTGTCAACTCCATAAGTACCATTTTCACCATAGAAGAAGAAGAATGTATCAGCTCCATCGCCACCAGTTAAAATATCATTCCCTCTTTCTCCTGATATGAAGTCAGCCCCATCACCACCATCAAGACTATCACTGCCTTTACCTCCTTGAAGAGTATCAGCACCTCCATCTCCCTGTAGGAAATCAACACCTAGATTACCTCTTACTAGGTCTGCTCCTGCTCCACCTCTGACTATATCATCACCGCGATCGCCGAAGAGAATGTCATTATCTGCACCACCATCTATAGTATCATCATCTCTTCCACCTCTGAGGCAATCATCTCCTGCACCTCCGAGCATGGAGTCAGCTCCTCGGTTACCTTGGGCAGAGTCGTTGCCAGTACCACCAGTTGCAGTATCAGAACCTCCACCTAATGCAACTACATCATTACCACCACCTGCTGCCACGAAGTCATCACCTGACAAGGCTGAAATATTGTCCGCTCTATCTGTTCCCCCTATACGGTCTGCTCCTGGAGTTCCGATTCGGATACGCCCCCCATCATCGACATCAGTGTTAGGTATATCTACTGATGGTGTGGTTGGATTTGGTATTTGTGTCACTTACTTACCTCGTTTTTTAGAATTTACTATTGCTGATTTATCTGTGATTTGCTCAAAGAGCTAACTTTTAGATTCTGTATAGATGGCCTTTTAGTTCATTTATATCTTCGTTTATAGGGAAAAATTAACCCTTGTGAACCAAGACATTACAAGGATAATGATTGTTCCCGATACTATTTTCGAGCCATTTGCTCACAATGCACAGCAAGTGAGACCTACTGAGGGGGTATCTCCCAATGTCTAGAAGAAAACCTGTAGACGCTTTTAAAAACTTACGTTGCCTTGGTTCTCGGCGGTCGCAGAAGTTTTAATGACTTAACCATACTAGGGGTAACTTATCAGGATAGCGGTTACATAGTGG
Source organism: Okeania sp. KiyG1 (assembly GCF_014132355.1). Classification (GTDB taxonomy): domain Bacteria; phylum Cyanobacteriota; class Cyanobacteriia; order Cyanobacteriales; family Microcoleaceae; genus Okeania. Next base: position 7,426 of record NZ_BLZO01000085.1, on the reverse strand, counting down.
TCTGGTGAGCGCACCACAAACTTTTCTGTTTGTCAGAATTTAGCATAATGTATACAACTTGATATACAGTTAGACCAGTATAACTATATCAATATATGTTAACTATTATTAATTCATATTAATAAATCAACAATAGTTAATTAACCTCAAAAATTTTAACATAGTATAAGCTATTGTCAATTGTCAAATTTGCCTATTAATTTGAAATTATGTAGTTGCAAGTTAACTTTTGCCTTGAATAACTGCTACAAATTTAGTTTGTTCATATCATGCTAAATTAGTGGCATTGCTGAGGGGCGAATGGGAATATAAGTAGTAAGTGGGGGTAGGCATCCTGCCTGTCCCGAAAATATCAGGAACGGGAAAATATTAGGAACGGGCAAGATGCCCATTCCACTTCCACTTCCACTTCCACACAACTATTAAAATCCCAAGCGCATTTATGCAACCTCCAAAAACGACTTCTGACTTCTGACTTATGACTTTGTTAAGATAGACTTGCCATAACCGACAAATATCTGTTATAGTAAATAATCATTGGAGAGGTGGCTGAGTGGTCGAAAGCGGCTCACTGCTAATGAGTTGTACGGGAGAACCCCGTACCGAGGGTTCGAATCCCTCCTTCTCCGTTATCAGGAAAGGCAGAAGGCAGGAGGCAGAAGGCAGGAGGTAATTGTTCTTCCTCTATATTGATCAAAATAATATGGGTCTAAAACCCCGCCTTTTAAGGCGAAGTATTTTTGGAACAGGTCTAAAATCCCCGTTACAAAAATAACTTCTGACTTCTGACTTCGTTAAAGTGGCAGGTTTAATACTCCACCATCTACATAGTGCTTAAAATGTATTTGGGGTTTGTAGACACTGAGTGGCGTGTTGAAGACTATCCTTATGGAATTTTCCCTTCTGCCTTCTGTCTTCTTCAACAGAAGCAATTGAGAGCCTGGAATCCACCTCTTTTTAAAGGGTGGAGGAAAGGCAAACGGCGGTTTCAACCCCCGTGACTTAAACAACGCACAGTTTATTAGACCTACGAATCAGTTGGACTTTCTGAGGAGAAAACTGCCCCATTCGCCTCCAGTTATGGTTATAAACACTGATATTTTTAGTCTTACCATCGGTAAAACCTCCAACCCATCCAATGTAAATTTTTCCAGCTTTTTCAGCAAGGACTTTATCGCCTAAGCGTACTTTAAAAGGAGTAATTGTTCCACCTTTACGTTTGCGGATACCGCCTTTTTCCGCATTATCAAAGTGCAAGGCACGGCGAAAATAAGCCGATCTGGTTATTACTCGAAAAACGCCAGGACTGATGTTAACAGAGCCTTTCCAACCCCAGGTATCGCAGTTTTTTCTGGGAGTTACTCCATAACGAACAAATTCGCTGGCGGCTAAAGCAATGCCATCTACTGCATGAGATTCTGGCACTTGGGCTTTTTTATCTTTGACTTTTTCTAACCCTAAATGTTTACGAAAGCGAAGCTCCTCTGCAAGAGGCATTTGACTTGTGCCGTTATTATTTTTTTGCCAACCGTATTTGGTTTTGACTGGCGCAATAGATTTTAGTTTTTCAACACACCAGTTTTGCCCAACCATAACTGGAGAAAATCCTTTACCAGAACGCGCTCCTTTTCTACTGCTGGTTAAATCTACATCGGCTTTAACCAGTTCGTAAACAATAGTAGTAATAGGGAAAACTTTAGAAAGTTCTGTTATTATCCTAATTTCCATTTCCCTAGATGCTCGAATAGATGGAGCTAGCTTACCTTTTTTGCGACGATTATCAAATCGCTTTTGTCGGTGGGCACGTTGATTAAAAGGCACTTTTCTGTTAATTCTTCTCCCGCGCCTCACCCGACGTTGCAATGCTCGACCTCTAACATTTTTAATAACTTTTCCTTGCTTGATAACAGCAGAGCCAAGTCGTTCTTTAACGCGCTCAAAAGGTAAAACTAAATGCGCGGTGTAAAGGGTTAATTTTGCTGACTGTACTGCAATTCCCGTATAGTTTTTGCCTGGGTCGCAACCAATTACTATTTTCTGGGTTTGACAACCTGATGGTTCAGCTACCAGGCGAACATAGTATAACCCGGCATCGTTCCAGTGTTCAGTAGCTTTTCCTTCCTCGATCCAACGACGTACCCGTGATGCTTTGGTGGGCATTGCAGGGGAACCATTGGGATTTTGGACAGGTACTCGAATCATAAGAGATAATCCTTTTCGAGAAAGTTGTGTGTTCCTATGACCAACCAAAAACGTTGTGTCTCCCAATTACGGGATGCCTTTACCCAAAAAGGCCAACAGATAATCCAGACTAGGAAAACATCTGGAAGTGTTATCGCTTTTGGCTCATGGTAAGCGTCAACTCTTAGTTAAACGTTGGGTCGTTCAAGCTGCGTGGCTTCAGCCCGCAGAAGTTAACTCTAATTTTTTCATTGCCTCTACAAACTTTTGGGAAATATAAGGCATTATCCGTTCATTTTGGCTAAGATTCTTACCTTCTGTAAATACAACCAAAAGATATGGCTTAATATTTGGTAACTCAATATAAGCAAAATTATGACGCACCTGGGAATCTCTGATTCCCTTGCTCCAGACATTAGCATCTGGAGGTAGACTATCATCCAAAAATCCTATAGCTTGTTCTTTACCTCTATCTCTTAACTCATCTTGGCCAGAATTTTTCTTGAACAAGCTCATCATTTTCTGTGAAGCTAAAGGAGATACTGCAACCCCACCTACAACACTATGTAACAAACGAGCTGTGCTATGAGTAGTCAGTATATTCCGATTTTCCATCAATAGTCCTTGAAACATTCTTTCTCGACCATAAGGACCATCACACCATGTTTTTTGATTAACATTAATGGATTTTAACTCAGGCCACTTCAGAGATTGAAAATAACGATTGACAAAGTTACGTTGATATTTCCAGGTTTGAAAAGGTCCTGATGAAATTTCAGGTCCACTGGTAGTTCCAGTTAAAACATCTACAACTAGACCAGTAGCATCGTTACTGGAATAAACGACCATATCTCGAATTGCTCTTTCTAATTCTGCTGAGGTTTTGACCATTCCTTTCTCTAACCACTCATAGATAGCTATCAGATAGAATAAATGGACCATTCCACCAGCATACATCCGTTCATCGCCGCGATCGCTCCAACCACGCACTTGCTGTTGCCAAAACTCTGTAGGGTTCTTGATATTTCCTGCCATTGGTAAATCGTAGACTAACCAAGTTATAGCAATTTGCTCATTAGTTAATTCCGAAAATTCTATCTTGATTGCCTCTATAATGTCTTTACCCAGGATATTTAACTGTTCATCTCGATTGAAAAAAGTCATATAGAAATTAAGGAGTTAAATAGTAAAAATCAGGTATAGCAGAAGGAAGAACCGAAGGAGCAAAGGACTCAAGGAGCGAAAAATATTGCATTTTCTGGGTTTTAACCTCTCTATCTGTCTGCGCCCTTTCCTTCTAATGCTATAATCTTTAGAAAGAACTCATTCTTGTCCGTATTGCGGTATTGTAATAGACGGCAACTTGTTTGCGTAGCATTCCGTAGGAAATGTGGCGATAAATATAAAAAATAGGGCGGCAGGGCATTCCGTTCTTAAAGCTCGTGGAGCCTGATGCAATGGCAGGGCTAGGAATCGAGAAGCCCACACTATAGCGGCAGCTTAGTGTGGGAGTATGTCACAAAAGAGAAAAATACTTAATTTAATAATATACAGAATAAGTGAAAAATTATCTGTTAATTATTCCATAGTTATTGAAAATCAAAGCTATCTTTAAGTAAGCATTCAGCTATTAGCTGTCAGCTCTCAGCTCTCATGAAAGGGTTTAAATAAATATAGACTGTTTCAGCCAGCTTTTATAGTAAGTATAAATTCTGACTCAATTAGTCAAGCTTTGATCTAAAACTAAAAGCAATAGCTGTTTGCGTAGCATCCAGCAGGGAAGCGCTGAAGGCTGTTTGTGCAGCATTCCGCAGGAAATTCTTACATCTTTACAATAATAGAAACCTCCAATAATAAAAAATCAAATCAATTATCGTACTCTTATTCATCAATTCTTTCCCCCTACTCTCTACTCTCTCTTTTATGGAAATGTCTAATAGTGATTCTGATAACTAAGGCTATAGTTTATACATATAAAATATTTTAATTACTCCATAAATTATCCAGGGGAAATTTAGTGATCGACCGCCAATTATCTAATGTTATTGAATATCAGTGCCAAGATAATATCAATATTTATGATTCTTCTGAATGTAATATTTTGGCAACTCAAGCCGCTATTGGACGAAATTTACAAGTTATCCAGTTACAGGAAAAATTCGACAGTGCAATTTTGGTCAAGTTACAAGAAGATGATTATCAAGGGTGGTTAAAATATACAGACATTGATAAGATTCAACCAGCTAAAACTCCTTTTCAACCTCACATTTTTGGCGAGACTGAAATTAGAGAGAAATTACCAGAAATAATTGCTTTTACTTATAAAGCTATGAGCATTCCTAACTATTATCTCTGGGGAGGTACAGTAGGGCCTAATTATGATTGTTCTGGCCTTATTCAAGCTGCTTTTGTTTCTGTTGGTATTTGGTTGCCTAGAGATGCTTATCAACAAGAAGATTTTTGTCAGAAGATTTCTCTAGATAAATATCAATTAAATAATCAACTCATAGTCGGAGATTTAGTGTTTTTTGGCACTGGTGAAAAAGCAGATCATGTAGGATTATATCTGGGAGAAGGACGTTATATTCATAGTTCTGGAAAAAGTAAAGGTCGTAATGGTATTGGCATTGATGTGTTGTCTGAAGTGGGGGATGAAGTTAGTCAAAGATACTATCAACAATTTCGGAGTGCAGCAAGAGTGGTTAGGAGTTATCAACCGAGAAAGTTTTGTGGTTTATGAAAAAAGTTTTCTCGTACCTAAAACCTTATCTACGCTGGATTATTTTGGGGGGAACTTTATTTTTTTTAGCTACAACTCTCAAAGATAATTGGCAACAAGTTTGGGAAATTAGGATTAGCAATTCTGGGTTTGTCAGTCTGACGGTTGCTTTTTTTGTGACTATTATGGCTCACATTTGGTCGGGATGGGTATGGTTTTGGATTATTCAATAATTTAATCAAACTGTTAATTTGTGATGGGCTATTATATCATGTCCGGTTGAATACTTATTATTAAAATAGTAGGGGAGCGGGGGAGTAGGGGAGTATGGGAGTAGGGGAGTAGGGAAAATAGAAAGATTTACTGTTTAAGCACTCATGATAAGTTTTTTCATCACTAATTATCCGGACATGATATTAGAGTATATCTACTAACAAATATTGCTAAGTATTTACCAGGAAATTTTTGGCATTTTTATGGTCGTATTGCTGCTACAAAACAAGTAGGAATAAAAGTTGAAGTGGCAATTTTAAGTGTTTTAATTGAACCTCTTTTAATGGCTGTTGTGGCTTTAGCGATCGCTCTAGTTACTGCGACTCAAGAAAGTTTGATTTTACAGTTTTTGTGTTTAGTAATTATTCTGAGTGGATTTCACCCAATAATTTTAAATCCAGTAATTAAATTACTTGAAAAGCTTAAGTTAAAAACTATAAAACCTTATTCATCTCGACCTCTGGAATTAAAATTAAAAGGCTATCCAATCAAGCCTTTTTTTGGAGAAATTTGTTTTGTTATAATTCGAGGTTCTGGGTTTTTGTTGACGATATTAGCTTTAAATTCTATTGAATTGAATCAAGTTTTATGAATATATGGTGTTTTTAGTTTTGCATGGCTATTAGGTTTAGTTATACCAGGAGCGCCTGGAGGAGTTGGGGTATTTGAAGCTACTACTTTAGCTTTACTGGAGCAAAAATTTTCTCCTGGTATTGTTTTAAGTGCTGTAGCACTCTATCGTTTGATTAGTATTTTAGCTGAAACTTTTGGTGCTGGTTTGGCTTGGTTGGAGCAAAAAAATAAAAATTAAAAGAAGGAAGGAAGAAGGCTTTAGTCCCGCTACGCGGAAGTTAAAAGTTAAAAGTTAAAAGTCAAAAGTGATGATGAAACTTAGATATATAAATAGGATTTGCTGATTAAATCTAACAGTTTTTATAGATCAAGGTTTTAGCCTTTTTAAGTATCAAAAAGTGCGAGATTTTAAGTGGTAATGCTTCAAAAATTTAGGATTTTGGTCAAGATTTAGGCAGAACAATTTTGGGACAATTCTTACTTCTACCTCCTCGCTCATTCCCATTTCTCCTGTCTCCTACTCCTACTAAAAGACTTTTGAGCGCAAACCCTAAATACTTTTCCTACTGTTGCCTGTTGCCTGTTGCCTGTTGCCTGTTACCTGTTACCTACTATAAAATTTCTACAAACTATTCCTAATAGAATTTACAATATATTCTGGAGATTTTACAACATCTATATCTATTATTATTGCTTCTTCTGGCTCTTCAAGATCGTCAAATTGACTTCTTAGCATTTCGACTTTCATGAAGTGATTTTCTCGTTCCCTTAGTCTTTGGGCAAACAAATCAAAAGACCCTTTCAAGTAGATAAGTTTAATATTTTGTGATTCTTTTATCAGTAGATGACGATAAGCTTTTTTCAGAGCAGAACAGGCTAATATAATATTTTTATTATTATCTAACCATTGCTCAATTGCATTTCTCATTTCTATTAACCAAGGAATCCGGTCTGTATCATTTAAAGGATTACCACTACTCATTTTTTTTATATTAGCTTGGGAGTGAAAATAATCGGCATCATAAAAGTCATAATCTAGAGATTTTGCTAATAATTTTCCAATAGTAGATTTACCAGAACCGGAAACTCCCATTATGATAATAATCATTGTATTAATTCTCAAAAGTTCTTAAATATTAAAATGGCAATAGAAATAGAACGTAAGTTTTTAGTTAAAGGCAACGGGTGGCGTAATCAAGCTGTGGGACAAGTTTATCGTCAAGGTTATATGTCTACAGAAGATGGCATAACATTAAGGGCAAGAATTGCGGGAGACCAAGGCTATTTAACTATTAAAGGACCTTCTGTGGGTAATTCACGGTCAGAATATGAGTATTCTATTCCAGTTGAAGATGCTCAAGAGATGTTGAATACTTTGTGTAGTTCACCGTTAATTGAAAAGGTTAGATATAAGGTTTCTCATGGTAATTTTATTTGGGAAGTTGATGAGTTTGCTGGAGATAATCAAGGTTTAATTGTGGCTGAAGTTGAACTTGATAATGAAAATCAAGAAGTTGAATTGCCAGACTGGATAGGAGAAGAAGTATCTCACGACAAGAGATATACTAATTCTAATTTATCTAAAAATCCTTGGAAAAATTGGCATTAAATAATTAATAATTAATAATTAATAATTAATAATTAAATAATTAAGGTTTAATAGAAAAATATCAGGAAAAA
>NZ_BLZO01000084.1 GCF_014132355.1 Okeania sp. KiyG1 | reverse complement strand
CTTATAGATAATATGACCAAAGCTGTACAAAATCCGGATGGGAATCTACCCATTTAGTTGACAAATAGGTAGATATGGGGATATATTAAAGAAGTAGTCAAGCATTGGAGGTCGAACAATGCAATTAGTAGAAAAGCATACAATCAATAGACAGCATAAGTTTTGGAAAGAATGTGATTATCTAGCATTGCAATCAAAACACTTGTACAATGCAGCTAATTACACTCAAAGACAATACTTTTTTGCTGAAGGTAAGTATTACAACTCAATAGATATTTACCATCAAACCAAGAATCATGAAGCGATTTTAGATACTTACCAACAAAAGTAAGTAAGCAAATAGTTAGACGAGTTTCGGAGGCTTGGAAGGGCTGGAAAGCAGCACTTAAGGACTGGTCAAAGTATCCTGGCAAATATTTAGGTAAGCCTAAAATCCCTAAGTATAAGCATAAAGAACACGGGAGAAATACTGTTATATATCCTTCAGATGCTCTGTCAAAACCATTGTTAAAAAAAGGAATTGTTAAACTGTCTCAATCCAATATTGAGTTCTCCAGCAAAGCTACTAACATTAATCAGGTTCGCATTGTTCCAAGACTTAACTGTTACGTTATCGAGGTTGTTTACACTGTCCCAGATGTTGATAAAAAGCAGTCTCAGTACGCTGCTGGAGTTGATTTAGGACTAACTAATTTAATGGCTGTAACTTCAAACCGACCAGGATTGAAACCTCTGTTGGTTAATGGTAGACCGTTAAAAAGTATCAATCAATTTTTCAACAAAAGACTCTCTAAAGCCCAATCAAAAGAGGCATGCAGACAGATAAAAGAACTCAATAGCAAGCGTGACAACCGAATTGATAATTACCTGCACACAGCAAGCCGTAGAGTCATTAATTGGTGCATTGCTAATGACATAACAACCTTGGTAATAGGCAACAACCAAGGTTGGAAACAAAGCATAAAAATAGGTAAACGAAATAATCAGCAGTTCACTAAAATACCTCATTCAAAATTAATCAATATGTTGATTTATAAAGGCGAACTAGCAGGGATTCAAGTTATTGTAACGGAAGAGTCCTATACCAGTAAGGCAAGTGCTTTAGACGGTGATACATTGCCTAAATACAAGCCTAATAGCAAGCATACCTTTAGTGGGAGAAGAACCAACAGAGGTTTATACAAGGCTTCTGCTGGTAAAACAATCAATGCTGATACTAATGGAAGTTTGAACATAGCAAGAAAAGTAATCCCAAACTTTATGGATGGGATAGAGGCATTGCCGTTTATGCCTTTAGTTCTGAAATTATGGACTAAGAATGAATTTGTCTAGATATGACTACTTATTGGTAGATATGTCCAGATTTATTTGAACGGTTTTAGGAGTAAGTTAAGTAACAATTTACAAAAAAACTGTGCAGTTGAAAGCCAAGTGGCTTTAGCCCTTGGATGAAAACAAGTTGTGGGAATTTATTCCCAAGTATCCCAAAATTTTGGATAATACCAATGAATGCAAATAGGAACAAGGTTTGTCCCATAGACTCAATGCTTTTAGGGGTGAAACTCCTGTCGGGCGGATGCTTCGCAGTTTATTTGTTTGTCGGCAATTCCCCTCCCGTTAACATTCGTATAACGGCAGACCCCTTGCCGACATCAAAGTTGGGGCTTACTTAATTTATAAATATACAAAATTTCCGAGACCACTGAGAATCTCGGCTAAGTCATAAAATAGGTTAATTCTACCTTACTTGCTTGAGAACTAAGACTGTAGAAAGAAAACAGTTTAATTATTGATATTAGTTCACTAGAAACTTTACGGAGCATAATGCTCTAATTGAAAGTATAACTGAGAATTACTTTCTGCTTCTAAACATAAAAATATCTCAGTAATGGTCGTTTTTTCTGTTGTTCTAGAGACACTTCATCAAATGTTCAGTGTATCTTAATTAGTTCTAAAAATTTATGGACACAAACAGTTTTCTACAACTTTCTACATATCTGTTTCAAAAGTTCTCAATCATTATCCACATACTTTTCTAAAGTTTGAGCCAATGTAGTTTTAGGAACAGCTCCAACCACCATATCAACTCTTTGGCCTCCCTTAAAAATCATCAAGGTAGGAATACTGCGAATGCCGTACTGACTTGCTACATTAGGATTTTCGTCCGTATTTACTTTAACTACTTTTATTTTTTCTTTGTATTGATCTGCAATTTCTTCAACTACAGGAGCCACCATCCGACATGGCCCGCACCAAGGTGCCCAGAAATCTACTAAAACTGGAACGTTACTGTTAAGCACTTCTTGCTGAAAACTGCTATCGGTGACTGGAGTTGCTGCTGTCATTCTTTACTAATCCTTCAATATTAATCTTTATGGTATGGCGTAGAATTCTTGCTTCTTTCAGATTGCCTCTTGACTAAACTTAACTTGGTACTAACGAAAGCCGAGAATTTCTCCCAAGTATATCAGCCAGACTGGCTTCAAAAGCTTTCCAGACTTGGTTGCTAGTCCAAGCCACGGTCTGCCTGACCGCAAAGGTGTGCCTATTTACTAGGCTTAGTGCAACTCAATTTTTTTTATACAGTTCATCAGTTGCCAGTTACATCTGTTTCAAAACACCTTTATTTTAATTTGGTGTTTTTTGATTGTAGCAAGTTAACTTTTCCCATAAAACACTAAATTTATTTTAGTTTAAATATTTGGGAAAAATTTAAGATAAAATCCTGAAAAATATGGTAGGTTTTAATCCTACCAATGTATCTATAAAAGAGTATAGTATAAACTGGTATCAAGGTTAACAAATTATCATATAACATTTTACATTCAAAAGTACTTACGCAAAATTTGACTGTGCTTTCGCCACCACAGGTTCTTAGTTTTGACCTTCTTGGACTCTTGGCCTCTAGATAATTTATCTAGCCTACGGAGTAGGGAGTCGGGTACTGCAACCAGTCCTAGCTTAACACAAAGTCGCCCTGAAATGGCGAGGCTTTTGGCCCAGCTTTTCGGTAACTATAATTTGTGTGTACCTTACTTGATTTGCACGATAAATGTGATATACACAATGAAGCAATTAACTGAGTAGCTTATGCCGAATCTGTGATACCCTAGTCACTACCAAAAAAATTTTGTCCTATCAAGCCTCAAGTGGTCACTCGCTCATGGAATGGCCATAAGAAACCGCCCAAACTTTTTGAGCTTGGGCGGAGTGTGGTGTGAGGAGTGAACGGAAACATGCATCTCCGCTATTTCTATTCTGACATTTCTTTTCAGATAATACCAGCATTTCTTTTCAGATAATACTAGATTGACTATTCCCCGGACTAGAGCCACGGGGATTCTAAGTAGATACTAGGCAACAGGATAAATTTGTGTTGCTTCGTCTATTCGAGCGCTGACCAAAGATATATTCTTTGGGGACGATGTCATTGTGCCCCTACGCAGTCGGCTAAGACCAATACCTAGCGTTCTGCTTACTTTTTGTTAGCAAAAATAGCGCAGGACAACTAAAGTTGTCTAGTCTAAACGACTCCCTTGTTTTCATCTCCCGGTTAAAACACGGGGGCCTTCAACGTCGCTTTTCGGTAAATTTACTTGCCCATACCTAATTGTTGAGCTTTTTGATAAACCTTACCCTCAGTCAACAATGAGGGAGCAATAACTACCTCAACCTCCTGCATTTCTTTCAAATTTTTAGCTCCCAAAGTGCCCATGCTCGTTTTGAGAGCGCCCAATAAATTATGTGTACCATCGTCCAATAGTGCTGGACCACGCAGAATTTGTTTGATGGTACCAGTAGTACCAACCTTGATCCGAGTACCTCGTGGCAAAACGGGACTAGGAGTAGCCATACCCCAATGGTAGTCACGCCCAGGTGCTTCTGCGGCCCTAGCTATAGGGGAACCAATCATCACCCCATCAGCGCCACAAGCAATACATTTACAAATATCTCCCCCAGTAATTAAGCCCCCGTCCGCAATAACTGGGACATAATTCCCCGTTTCTTGGTAATAATCATTTCGTGCTGCTGCACAGTCAGCTACAGCAGTAGCTTGAGGAACTCCTACACCTAAAACACCACGAGATGTACAAGCAGCACCAGGGCCAATACCTACTAGCACCCCTGCAGCTCCTACTTTCATTAAATTTAAGGCCACTTCATAAGTAACACAATTACCTAAAACCACAGGCATAGGCATTTCTTGACAAAGCTTAACCAAATCCAGGTTTTCCACTGACTCAGGCGAAAGAAATGCAGTGGAAACAACTGTGGCCTGGACAAAAAATAAGTCTGCTCCAGTATCAGCGACTACTTTTCCATATTTCAGTGCTCCCGCAGGGGTGAAGCTTACTGCTGCAATGCCACCTTGACTTTTTATTTCCTTAATTCTCTGAGAAATTAATTCTGGTTGAATTGGAGCGGCATAAAGCTCTTGCATTAAACCCACAAATTCATCTTTACCCACAGAGCTAATTTTTTCTAATATTGGCGCTGGGTCAGCATAGCGAGTTTGAATACCTTCTAAGTTGAGAACTCCCATAGCTCCTAACTCAGATAATAGAACGGCCATTTTGACATCAATTACTCCATCCATTGCGCTGGCAATAATGGGAATTTCTCTTTCAATGCCACCGATGTTCCATCTAGTGTCTGCTAAACTTGGATCGAGTGTTCGTCCCCCAGGAACTAGGGCAATTTCATCGATTCCGTAAGCTCTGCGAGCTGTTTTTCCACGTCCAATATATATATCCACTACTTTTACCTATTCCCAAGACCATAGACCATTTTAGTTAGAGTATCAAATTCAGAGGAGTATTGGTCATTAAGTCAAAAGTCTATTATTTAAAGTCAAACGGGAGATAAGATGAATAGGAGTCAGGAGTCAGGAGTTAGGAGTCAGTAAGAATAGCTTATATAAGTAGAGCAGGCTAAAAAAAAGGGCGTTGCTGAATACTGGGATGATTTCGGCGCTACACACCGGACACATCGGAGACACCGGACACATCTGAATTCTGAATTCTAAATTCTGACTACTATTAGACATCTCCAGAAAAGAGGCAGTAGGCAGTAGGCAGTAGGCAGTAGTGGCGCGTTTCAGCTAAAACTGTCCATTAGATGGGAAGGGTGGGAAGTGTGGGGAGAAAAAGACATCTACAAACAAAAAATCTATTGCACCATTTTAGATGAAACAGTCCAGTAGGGAGAAATAATTGATAATTTATGGATAATAATTGATTTTATTTTTGATTTTTGGAGATGTCTATTATTTTCTCCTGAATTCTAAATTCTCAATTCTGAATTCTGAATTCTAAATTCTGACTACTATTATTTTCTCCTGAATTCTAAATTCTCAATTCTGAATCCTAAATTCTAAATTCTGACTACTATTATTTTCTCCTGAATTCTAAATTCTCAATTCTGAATTCTAAATTCTCAATTCTGAATTCTAAATTCTAAATTCTGACTACTATTATTTTCTCCTGAATTCTAAATTCTAAATTCTAAATTCTGAATTCTGAATTCTAAATTCTGACTACTATTATTTTCTCCTGAATTCTAAATTCTCAATTCTGAATTCTAAATTCTAAATTCTGACTACTATTATTTTCTCCTGAATTCTAAATTCTAAATTCTAAATTCTGAATTCTGAATTCTAAATTCTGACTACTATTATTTTCTCCTGAATTCTAAATTCTCAATTCTGAATTCTAAATTCTAAATTCTGACTACTATTATTTTCTCCTGAATTCTCAATTCTGAATTCTGAATTCTAAATTCTGACTACTATTATTTTCTCCTGAATTCTAAATTCTAAATTCTCAATTCTAAATTCTAAATTCTGACTACTATTATTTTCTCCTGAATTCTAAATTCTAAATTCTCAATTCTGAATTCTGAATTCTAAATTCTGACTACTATTATTTTCTCCTGAATTCTAAATTCTCAATTCTCAATTCTCAATTCTAAATTCTGACTACTATTATTTTCTCCTGAATTCTAAATTCTCAATTCTGACTACTATTATTTTCTCCTGAATTCTAAATTCTCAATTCTGAATTCTAAATTCTAAATTCTGACTACTATTATTTTCTCCTGAATTCTAAATTCTAAATTCTCAATTCTCAATTCTAAATTCTGACTACTATTATTTTCTCCTGAATTCTAAATTCTAAATTCTGAATTCTGAATTCTAAATTCTGACTACTATTATTTTCTCCTGAATTCTAAATTCTAAATTCTCAATTCTGAATTCTAAATTCTGACTATAGTTAAAAACCTTTAAATCCTAAACCTGTTTCTCTTTGCTGAGGATGAACTCTTTCAGTAAGTTGATTAATAGCAGTTTCGTTTTTATTCCCGACTTGGCTCAAGATAATTCCAACTAAAATAATAGCTCCCCGATATAGTGAGCAGCGATGGGTTTTTCTCCTAAAATTAAATAGGCTGCTATGACTCCAGCAATGGGATTAAATGCACTGGCAATAGAAGCATCAGAACTACTGGTTTTACTTAATCCTTTTAACCACAGAATTTGACCTATTACGATAATAACTGCACTATAAATTAACATCCATTGCCATAAAAAAGGTGAAAATAGTTCCATAAAATGACCGCTGCCATAAAAATATAATGCAGTTATAAAGAAGATAAAACTTCCAAAACCATTACGAATAATATTAAAAAATCCTACGGGAATTCGATGAAGACGTGCTTTGCTAATAGTATTAGAAATTGCCGCACCTATCGCTCCAATTGCTGCTAAAATTTCTCCTGAACTGATAGATATCATATTTGTAGAATCAACTGAGTTTTGCCCAAAATTTTGCAAAACTATAATTAGAATAACTCCGGCAAATGAAATAATTGCTCCAGTAATTTTCCACCGATTAACTTTTTCTCCTAGTAAAAAAATAGCTAATGCTAAAGTTAAGGGTGGTTCAATACGTCCGATTAATATTACATTGTTAACCATTGTGCGAGAAAGTGCTTCAAATGAGGCAGCAGGAGATAGAGCGCCAGCTAGGAATGCAACGGCTAACATACTTGCCCAATCTTGACTTGAAAATTGTTGAAAATAACGTAGATTTAGTTGTTTTCTATAGATAATAATTAAAATTAATAAGGCGCAGATATTTCCCACAAATAAAACATTACAAAATGAAATGGGATTTTCGCCAGGAAATTTTTCGGCACCAATTTCTGTTAATTGTTTTGTAATTGCGTTAGAAGCACCGAAAATAACGATCGCTAATAGTAAGTAAATTTGTCCGGGTATTTTTTGCCAAAGGTTGGAGATATTTTTCATTAATGGATAATTGATAATGGATAATTGATAATTACCTCGGGTTTTAATCGTTACGGAATTGAATATAAGGAAATATTATTTCTTTTCTCTTGGTCGATGGTCTCCTCGCCATATCTATGAGACTAAGTAGTCGTGTAAAAATAACTTGAACAGTTTTTTTAATGAAAGCTATATTTCACAATTTATCCCAGATAAAATTTGTACAACTTATTCTTACATTGCTCCTAAGAGAAAAAGAATCAGGACTTACGCAAAGGCACTATTTATAGAGTTAAAGTACTATTGGACAATAGTTTTGAGCGCTATATATAGCGTATCTGCGTAAGTCCTAAGAATATTCCGTATTTTCGTAGCCTCCTGCTTTCGGTCCGGAATGCGGAACTAACAGCAGAAGGTACTGATAACTGATAACTGTTAACGCAGTTACGACCATAGGAGGCTAACTGATAACTGAAATGACTAGAGTTTCCAAGATTGATGACAAGTCCAAGAGTTATTGGGGTAGCGTTCATAAAATCGTAATTCCCATGATACTTCTGCTTGGGGATTGATAATTTTTTTTGCTATTTTTGCTAGTGTTTGTTGTTGTTCTGATGGGAATTTGTAGGCTAAACTGAGATGTAAATTATTTTTGAGGCGTAATTCATCAATACGAGTTGTTGAATTGGCAATATCGGCAAAATTAGAAATTAATTTTTCTAGCCAAATTGATTTTAATTGGAGATAATGAAAGTCTGTTTTTAACTCCATATTTACAACAACTATAGGTGGGGATGGGCTGTTATGACGAGCATTTTTTAAGGCAGTATCTAAAGCTTGAATATATATTGGAACTGCGGTTAATTGGTCGTGAAAAAAACCTGTTAAGGTGCAGTGGGGCATATATTTATGTGCAGCATTTTCGCTACATTCTGCACGAGTAGTGGTGAAATATTGTTCTAGTTGATTATTTAGTTTGCCTACTGGGCAAGCATATACGATAAATTCTTGTGGCATCAGATTATATCAAATCCGGTTAAATACTTATTATATGAGATGGGGGATGGGGAGATGGGGAGATGGGGAGATGGGGGGATGGGGGGATGGGGAGATTTAAGGCGAGAAAGTGTGGATAGAATTATAAACATATACTGTATAACCGGATTCTATATTATAGATTAAAACATTCTTTTTTCACCCTTGGTATGACTCTCCTCTCCTGACTCCTGAATTCTGAATTCAGAATTCTAAATTCTCATATTGCAATTAAGAAAACTGTAGAGCTAGGGTGTCAGACATAGGTTTTTGAGGCAAGCAAGAACTAGAAGTTACATATTTATTAACTATTTCTAGAACTTGTTTTTCTGTAACTGGTTTAATCAGATAATCCGAACATCCTACCATTGTTGCTCGAACTCTATCTATTAACCTATTACTGCTTGTTAAAATTATTACTGGTGTTTCTTTTAATTCTGAAATACGACGAATCTGAGCACAAATTTCATAACCGTTTGCTATGGGCATGATTAAGTCTAAAAAAATCAAATCTGGTTTTCTTTCTATCAAGGTTATGATGGCTTGGACTGAGCTGTTAATACCAACAAAATCAAGACTATTAGCAGTCACAATTTGTTTCATTTGATGGCAAACTATTAGGCTATCATCTATACAAGCAATTAAAGGTTGATTTTTTTTCTCTTGGCTACATTCTCTTTGTTTATATAACTGTGGATTTGTTTTTTGTAAGTGGGGAAAAATTACGGGAATATCTGGTAGTTTTCTCAGCTTAATTAATCCTTTTTGAATATGAGGCAAGAGAAATTTTGCTAGACGAAACTGGTCTGATTTTATTTTACTCGCGATATCTCTTAAACTACGTTGACTGTTGATTAATTTTCCTAATTTATTATAGAGAATGGGTGATATTTGTGCTTGGAATTGTTCTGGTTGAGATAAAATTATCCCAAAGTTAGGAGATAAATTTTTCAACCCTGAATTACTCCAATTACACCAGTTTTCTACTGCTTTTTTAAGAATACTTTTTGTGTCAATTAAAACTATTGGCCAATGCAGGATGTTTTTCTTAGTATTTGGTTCAATTTTGTAAATTATTTTTCTCTGATTTTCCTGTTGTAATATATCGAATAGTACTTCTAAAACTATTGATTTAATTATCTTGTCAAACTTTTCTCTAGTAATTTGCTGTTCTTGCAGTAAACTACACAATAATTGATAAATCCAGAAATTATGATTATTATTAATTTGAAAGGGGTGTAAATTTATCGGATTAATTTTAACTTGATACCGTATGATATGTTGTCGTAATTGTCGTCGAGAATATTGTTCACTACAACCCCAGACTATACGACCTCTAAAAAAGTAAAGACTCCACTTATCTGTGGAGCTAGCTACTACATTTAAACCACCTGTAAATTGTTTTCTACTAATAGCGATTAGTCGATTAGTTAGACTCAGATTATTAATATTTGTAGTGGATAACATAAGTTGTCTAAAATAATAAGATTTGTAACAGATATTTTATACTATAAAATATAGTATACATAGTATAATTTTTTGATACTGGCATTTAAGATATTTTTAATTTTATAACAATAAAATACTGACAGTTTTGTAGATGTAATGGTCAATTCAAATAATATTAGTTTGGGCTAAACTGAAACTTCTATTCCTTCGTTCGTTGCCACCAAAAGCTGATTATCAAGTGAGATTAGCCTCAAAGTCAGTTTTAGATTAGTACTATTACGGTCGTTAAATTTCGATCTAGCTAAACAATTGCAAATAACTTATAAGCTTGTTTGATCTGGTTTTTCTGGCGACTTAGGTGGTGACTTAGGAGGATAATTATGTAAATATCGCTTTACTATTGCCAATATTTTTTTCGGCTCAAGAGGCTTGGTTATATACCCTGTGGCTCCCACCATTTTAGCGCGAACTCTATCGACTACTCCATCGTTTCCAGTGATGATAATTATGGGTGTATTCTCAAAAATGGGTACTCGTCGCAATTGAGTACAAATTTCATAACCATTAGCAATTGGCATCATTAAGTCTAAAAAAATTAGATCGGGTTTATTTTCAATAATTATTGGTAATGCTTTAATAGAATCTTTAATTGCGATAAATCTATAATCTGCACTTTTAAGAATTCTCTCTAACATATAACAAACTTGTTTACTATCATCTACGCAAATAATTAATTCTTTGATTTTTGTTGGAGGTTTCTTTTGATTCAGTTCTGGCTGTAATCCTGGGCTTCCTTCAATACGTTGTTTATCTGGAACTGATTTAAGAATAATTAATTCATTACGCACATAAGGCATTAAAAATAAAGTTAATTGACGCAAATCTTTATTCATCAAAATAGCTATCTCTCGGAGAGTTCTTTGACCATCCACTAATTTAACGATCGCTTTATAAGAGTTGGGTTTAGCTATTTGTTGTAATAATTTTTGTTTAATAATTTCAGGAACTAAATTAGGAGAATATTCAGTTAAATTAGACTGCTGCCATGCTAAAAATGATTTATGAAGAGAAGGAATTATAGCTTCAGGAGGAATAATTGCAGACATTAAAATTAATGATTTTTCTAATCCTCTTGGAGATAGATTATAAGCTAATAGTTCTTGTGATTGCTGTAGTAAAATATCAAACAAAACTTCTTTGATATTTTCAATAACAACTGCTTTAAGTTGGCTGACACTTGAGACTTTTTTTCTATACAAAATAGAAAGAAGATGATAGTAATAATTATTAATATCGTTCTGCTCTCGTAACTTCATATTAGCCAGAGAAATATTCGGGCAAAATTGATTCCAAATCCTATGAAACCTGCGGTTAGGATGTTCGCCACCAGCAGCCCAAACCAGACGACCAACACAAAAGAAGATCATCCAACTTTTCTGAGAACCCTTTACTTCTAACTTCCCTGTAAATTGATCGGGAAGCTCATTGATCAACAAATTAAAAAGTTTATTTTTCCGATTTTCATTACTGTTCATTTTTAATACGAATTGAATAAAGAATTAGGTAAATCAAGATTTACAGCCATAGAATATAAATTTATAAAAAAATCTTGTAGACAATTATTGAGTGCAGTATTCTCATGACAATCAAAATAATTTCCTATTTTTCAGTAAAATTTATTGGCAATGTCAAAATACATTTTTATGAATGATTTTTCTGAAAAAACAAGATAAAAGGGTAAAAATATCTATCATTTCATCTATTTATATAGTTTCTTAGTTCTTATTTTACACGGAAATTTTTTTATTAAAAATAGTATAGGTCTTACTCATCCTAAATCAACTCTCCTCATACACAAAATTCTCTAGTAAGTAGAATCTCCGATAGACAAAATAGTACAAAATATCTTTTAAGAGGATATATAGTAAGACCCATAATGCTAAATGGCCAGATTAAGATGATATGGTCTTTAGCTAGTGCAGGATGGCGGAAATAACTGACCAGTTACAAAATCCTAAAACAATTACAAATCAATACTTTTGACTTTTTAATTTTGACTTTTGACTTTTGACTTTTTTAGAGGACTCCTACAGTGAAGAATTCCTATCTCTACCTTAGTTACTTGAGCGCGATCGCTATTATTCTTTTTCCAGTACACACCATCACAAATATCCCGAATGTCTTGGCCCAAACTCCTGAAGCGGAAAGTTCGCCAGAACCTTCTGCCTCCAAGGCTGAAGCAGATAAGTTATTTGAAACAGGTGTGGAAAAATTTCGGACAGGAAAGTTTGATGAGGCCCTGGAAAGCTACGAAAAAGTTTTAGCAATTCGTAAGGAGCTGGGGGACCAGGCCGGAATTGCCCAAACCCTGAATAATATGGGGGATGTTTATGTTAACCAAAGGGAATATGAACAAGCTTTAGATGTTTTGCAACAAGCTTTAACTATTCGCCGAAAAATAAATGACCGCCCTGGGATATCGGAGACTCTAAACTTGATTGGTTTTACCTATCAACGACAGAGGGAATTTTCCCAAGCGTTAAATTTGCATCAAGAGGCTTTAGATATTTCTCAAGCGGTGAAGGACCGTCCTAATGAAGGAGAGTCATTGCATAATATTGCTGCGGTTAAGGCAAGTCAGGGACAACTTGACCAAGCACTGGAATTTTACGAACAGGCGCTGACTATTCGAGAAGAGGTGGGCGATCGCCGAAATAGAGGACGTACTCTCAATAATATGGGGGTGGTCTACTTTCGGATGGGTAATTATGAGAAGGCTTTGGAAACATATCAAAAAGCTTTAACTGTGCGTAGGGAAATTAATGATAATGCTGGGGTTGGTCGTTTATTAAATAATATAGGTTTTGTCTATCGGGAAAAGGGTGAAGACTCTGAAGCTCTGAAATATTTTCGGCAAGCTGTGGCGATGTTAGAAGGTATTGGCGACCAAAGAAGTGTGGGGCGAATTTATGGTTTTATGGGGGAACTTTATGAAAAGCAAGGAGAAGAAACTAAAGCATTGGAGGTTTATGAAAAAGGGTTAGAAGCTGCTAAAGCTGCGGAGGATAAGACTGCTCAATTAGAGGCTTTGGATTATTTGGGTGATGCTTATTATGAAATAGGAGAAGATGTTAAAGCACAATCAATTTATGAACAAAGTTTAGCTTTTTATCAAGAAGCAGAAGATAAGGCGGGGGAAGGTAAAGCCACTCTTGGTTTAGGTAAAGTTTATAACCGTTTGGGAGAAAATGATAAAGCCAAGCAAGTTTTATTAAAGGCTTTGCCTATGAATAAGGAAGCAGGAGAAAAGTCGGTTATTGCTGCCAATTTTAATGCTTTGGGTGAAGCTTATTATAGTTCTGGTGATTATTCTATTGCTCTGAATTATCATAAACTTGCTTTGAATAATTTACCAGATAAGGAGGATAAAAATGCTGTTGCTGTGGCTTATGAAGGAATAGGAGATTCTATGTTTCAGCTCAGACAATATCCTCAAGCTTTAGAAAATTTAGTAGAAGCATTGGCAATATATAAAGAGAGTGAGGAAAGGTTTAAGGAGGGTAAAATTTATGAGCAGTTAGGCACAATATTAGTAGCTCAGGAAAAACCAGAATTGGCAGTGGTTTTTTATAAGCAAGCTGTTAATTTGAATGAAACTATACGGAGTCAGGAAAGCGAGAAAAGTTTCTTAGAAAAGCCTGAAGAAATTTATCGAAATTTAGCAGGTTTACTATTACAACAAGAACGTATTGTGGAAGCTCAACAAGTATTAGATTTGTTGAAAATTCAAGAATTAGATAATTATCTAGGGAATATTAAGGGGAATGAAGCAACAGCAACCGGAGTTAAACTATTAGCTGCTGAAGAACAAATACTGACTGAAGATATAACAGATATTTTAGAACGGGAGATTGATAAAAATAATTTAAAAGAGGATTTTCCAGAATTTAAGGATTTACAAGCAAAATTACAAAAATTACCTGGAACAGTGCTATTTTATCCGTTAATTTTGGCAGATAAATTAGAATTAGTATTAATCAAAGCAGAAGGCGACCCAATACACAAAACCGTAGAAGTAAAAGCAGAAGAAATAGAACAAGCGATCGCTGAGTTTCGGCTAACAATTTTGACTCCTGTTGGAGATGTCAAAGGTTCTGCGGAAAAACTCTATAATTGGTTAATCAAACCAATAGAAGATGAGTTAATTAAAGCAAATGCCAATACTATTATTTATGCACCAGATAATCAACTACATTATCTTCCTTTAGCAGCACTTTATGACGGAGAAAAATGGTTAGTAGAAAATTTTGGTGTGAATAATATAATTGCAGCTAGTCTAACTAATTTTGAGCCTCAACCGAAGAATCAACCCCGTGTATTGGCAGCAGCTTTAACCGAAGGTAATTATCAAGTTCAGGTCGGAACTCGCCAAGTTGAATTAACACCAACAACAGTAAAATTAGTCGAAAATTTAACAGAAACAATTCCTGACTCTCGTAAACTTGTTAACAACGAATTTAGTTCTGAAACAACAATTAGTAGTTTTAATGACTACAATATTGTGCATTTAGATACCCCCGTTGTCTTATTAAATGGAGAAACAGGAAATGGGAAACCAGAAGACTCTTTCATATTATTTGGAGATGGCGATCGTGTAACTCTGCGCGATATGGAAAGTTGGTCATTACCCGATGTAGATTTAGTCGTATTAAGTGCTTCCGAAACTAACATTGGCGGACAAATAGGTAATGGAGAAGAAATAGTAGGTTTTGGTTATCAAATGCAAAATGCCGGAGTTGAAGCAATAGTTACCTCCTTGTGGCGAGTTAATGATGATTCAGCTCAATTAATGAATACTTTTTACACAGTATTACAAGAAGGAAAAAGCAGAACAGAAGCATTGCGGCAAGCTCAAATAAATATGATTACTGGAAAGGATAAAGAAGCAAATAATCCTTACTATTGGTCATCATTTATCTTGATAGGAAATGGATTTTAGGCGTTGTTGAAGCGCGTGTATGGTATTAATCTTAATTACTTAGGAGTAAACCCACCCCTAACCCCGACCGTGGAGGGGAGGGGAAGTCAGGAGTCAGGAGGGAATAAAGAAGAAGAAGGAAGAAGAAAAAGCTTGATTATTCATTAATGGATAATGGATAATTACCTTAAAAGGGGAGGCTTTAAACCAGAATTATTTAATAATTAATAATTAATTATTCGGTAATATCCTGCTGTTTGAGCTATTTCATAAGTCAAATGCAGTAATGACGACTGCTATATCAATATCAATTAGAAACCCGGTTACTGAAATTAACCGAGTTTTTTTGTGGGTGTTGCTGATTTGATATAACACACAGAAAATTACAGTGCTTTTGTTCATTGATGAACTACATCGCCATAACCAAAACCCTGTAGGGACGTTGCATAAGGGCGTCCCTACTATGGTCTACTGAAATGAAAACCGCTGTAAAATCTAGATAGGTACATTACATTTCATTAACGCACCCTACTGGACTGTTTCACCTAAAATAGTGCAGAGCGCTTTTTTCGTCACCCCATCCCCCCATCACCCCCAAATTCCCCTCCAGGGAGGGAGGGGCGAGGGTGGGTTCCCATCACCCCATTTTCTAATGCAACATTTAAGATGAAACAGTCCACTACTAGAGAATAAATTAAGCATAAATACTTGATATAGCTACCTATTGAGTCCTGACTCTTGTGAAATCATACATTTATTCAGCAACGCCTTTTTGTGCATAACCTCTAATCAATCAGATATATGTTGATATGATAGAGGTTGAGGTTTCCTTTCATATCATTTCTCATTAGACATCTCCAGAAAAGAGGGAACAGGGAACAGGCAACAGGGAACCCACCCCTAACCCCTCCCTGGAGGGGAATAATTGATAATTTCTGGATAATAATTGATTTTATTTTTAATTTTTGGAGATGTCTATTAGACATCTGGTGAAAAAGAATAGACTTTTTGCAAAAGTAGGCAACAGGCAACAGGGAACAGGCAACAGGCAACAGGGAAGAAAATTTCTGAAAAAAGACACAAAAAATGATCTATATGTGTAATTTCCGGAGATTTCTATTCGTATCGTTTGTGTAAAAATTTGGGAAATATCTACTTTTTCCCTTTCAGGACTTATATCATATCTGGATAAGAGCGCGATAAAAAAACTTTCTCTTTCTTCTTCTTTCTTTCCTCCTGACTTCTGACTCCTGACGTAAGCATTTAGCTATTAGCAGTCAGCTCGAGCGCAATAGAAATGAATGAACCAAGTATTTGCTTAACTTCTACTGCATTTTTGAACAAAGAATTGAAGCACAAGAACAACGAGCTTAAATTGTCCACTAAAGGTAATAAAGCTGAAGTCCGCAGTTCCTCCGGTAGGAGGCTAGCTGACCGCTGACCGCTGACCGCTGACCGCTGTTTGCGCAGCATTCCGCAGGAAATGCTTACCTCCTGACTCCTTCATAGACATAAAAATATTTGTACTTTCGGGGTTGCACATTATGGAATGATACTGCAAAAAATTGCTTTAGATTTTGACTAAAAAAAACCATTAATTAATCATTCTACCAATTCTCAAATCCAAAATCTTGTTCATCAAAAATCTCAAATCATTCGTCACTGTGCAACGCCGTACTTTCTACCCAAAAAAACTATGTTTCCTTCAAACTATCCTGAAAATTCCGCCGATAATCTTCTTCCAGTTATTGATGTGAATAACATTTCTATCATACCCGAACCCGAACAGTTAAATAATTATGAAGAAGCAATTTCATCTGTTAATAATATCTTAATAAAACAGCAAATTGTGACAGATGAAATAAATTTCCCCTCACAAATAAACAGTAATATTACTCCTGACCTAAAATATCACACTGAAGTTATCGAAAACCATTCCGGAACAGATTTACTAACTGGTGAATTAATTGACTCTCAGAGAATAGCAAGTCAAATCAACCAATTCCCACAGTCAGATGACACCTTGATAAACGCTCGCGATATTGGGGTTTTGAATACCAATCAAACTTGGAGTGATTTTGTAGGTGACTTCGACTCCGTAGACTATTATCGTTTCTATTTGAATACAACCAGTGACTTTAACTTATTTTTATCTGGTTTGAGTGCAGATGCTGATGTAGACTTGCTCGAAGACAGAAATAACGATGGTTTTGGAGAAACAATTGATTTTTCCCTTGCTTATGGCAGCACTCCCGAAGAAATTAATGTGTCTAATTTAAACCCCGGTACTTATTACGTTAAAGTAAGTCAATACAGTGGAAATACAAATTATAATCTGAGTTTGTCAGCGACACCCTCATTTAATTCTGGACCTTCATTTAATTCTGGTGGTTATAATAGTACCTATGGATATGGTTTAGTTGATGCAAATGCAGCAGTAGCTCAAACTATCAACGCACCAACTCCTTTTCCTGAAGCTTTTGATTTTAATAATTGGAATGTCGAAACAATTAATGCTCCCGAAGTCTGGAATCAAGGTTATACCGGGCAAGGTATTGTAGTAGCAGTGATAGATAGTGGGGTTGATTACAATCATTTTGATTTAGCAGGTAATATCTGGACTAACATCAATGAAATTCCTAACAATGGTTTTGATGATGATGGTAATGGATATGTAGATGATGTTAGAGGATGGGATTTTATCAATAATGATAATAGCCCGATGGATATTTTCGGTCACGGTACTCATATTGCAGGTACGATCGCCGCTCAACAGAATGGCTTAGGAATTACAGGAATTGCTCCTAATGCTAAAATTATGCCTGTTAAAGTAGGAAATTTTGAGACAATTGCCCCTGATGATGCTGCTGCTGGCGTTTACTATGCAGTTAATAATGGTGCCCATGTGATTAACATGAGTTTTGGGAGAAGTTTTTATTCTTCTGTAGTGAATGATGCCATCCGTTACGCAACAGAAAGAGGAGTTGTGGTAGTTATGTCAGCAGGTAATGACGGTAGTAGTTTTCCTGAATATCCAGCTAATAATCTACAACAATGGGGAATTCCTGTTGGGTCAACAGATATTACAGGCAGAATTAGTGACTTTTCTAACCGTGCTGGGTCAACAACACTAAATTATGTTGTTGCTCCTGGAGATAATATTTATTCAACTTTTCCTAATAATGATTTTGGAAATCTAAGTGGTACATCAATGGCAGCTCCTCATGTTGCTGGTGTAGCTGCTTTAGCTTTGAGTGCTAATCCTTTTTTAACTCCCGACCAAGTGGAATATATAATTACCGATACAGCTAATCCTAATCAAGTTATAGTTTAGGGAAGAAGGAAGAAGGAAGAGGGAAGAGGGAAGAAGGAAGAAGGAAGAAGGAAGAAAGAAGAAAGAAGGAAGAAGAAGGAAGAAGGAAGAAGGAAAGAAGAAGGAAAGAAGGAAGAAGAAGGAAGAAGAAGAAAGAAAGAAGGAAGAAGAAGAAAGAAAGAAAAATCGGCGTTGGTGAATCGAACTATGAATTACAGAGGTATTCATTGGGTAGACCACAGTAGAGACATTCCATGGAGCGTCTCTACTAGCTCGTCTAAAGTAAAATTGTGAGTAAAACCCAACGCTACGATCCCCCCCAACCTCACTTGGAAAGCAGAAACCATAATCCCCGTGTCCCCGTGTCCGGTGTGTCCCCGTGTCATCTGTAGGGACGTTGCATAAGGGCGTCCCTGCCTATTCCCTGTTCTCTCCTACTAGCTAATAATCGCTCAAAACGTTATTGAATCCTACTAATTACTTATATGATGTCCGGATAATTAGGGTTTGCTGATTAATCCTCAAACCATTGACTGGTTTTGGTTTTAGTTTTATTGGATTCCTCACGGGGTGCGCTTGTTTTAGTCTAAAACCCTCATGCATGGAGCGCATAAAAGGCAAACCTTCGGACAGAAAAATCTCAGGACAATTCTTACTCCTAGCTCCTCTCAATTCCCCGTTCCTCCTGTCTCCTATCTCCTGTCTCCTGTCTCCTGTCTCCTGTCTCCTACCCCTACCACTCATGCTTTATTCAGCAAACCCTAATTAGTGATAAAAAAACTTTCTCCTTCTCTTCTTCTTTATTTCCTCCTGACTCCTGAGTTCCCCTCCTGGGAGGGGTTAGGGGTGGGTTGACTCCTGACTCCTCCGTCATTTATTTATAACTGTTCAACCGGACATGATATTAATCATTCAAATTTTGCATAAGTTATAGTATTCTTTTTCAAAATTGTATAACAAACAACAACGGAAAAAGCATTTCCCTATTCCTTCTTGTCTCTTCACTTCTTCTTTCTTCCCTCAACAAATATTGCATAACCTCTAGGAATATAGAAATATGTTCCAATTGACGGGATAAATATCCTGATATTAGAGCAAACTTTTGACCAGGAAAAATGATTATACAATCAACAATAATCACTATTGTTGATTGAACATCTTACAGATTAATGTTTTATAGCAGTCGAAGCAAAGGTTAGGACAGATCGAGAGTTTAAAACTAAGACAACGTAATACTTTTCCTTCTTCTTTCTTACCGAATAATTAAGGTTTAAAGCCTCTCCATTCATGGAGAAAAAAGCGGTCGTTTTGCTTCGCATAACTACGTTAACGCTGCGCGACATGTTTGCGGAGCATTCCGTAGGAAAAAGCGCAGCTTCCCGTAGGGTGGGATGGCGCAATTCGGAGCGACTCTCTCAAGAGCGGGTTTCCTCACCATATCCATGAAACCAAGAGAAGAAAAAAAATCCATCGATCCAATCCTCTTATTTATTAAGAAGAGGTAATTCTAAATTCTAAATTCTTAATTCTAAATTCTTTCTTCTGCTATAAGCTAATATATCTGGATAATTGTCCATTTTTATTCATCTCAAATCTAAAAGTGAATGGGTACTGCTTCTAAATACTGGAAACAGATTAAAATTAATAGTTCCGGGTCTCGTCAAATCCTGGAAATTACAGAGGCAAAACAATTTTTTACCTTAAATTTTCCAGAGTATGTAACAGATAGTGATATTTCGGACATTAATATTCAGCGTAAACTTTTAGCATGGGTGCAAGATAATTCAGATACTAATCTAGAGAGAGATTCTTTATTAGCAGAACGCTGTCTTCTCTGTTTTATATCTTGGCAAATTGACCGAATTTGTCAACAATTAGCGGCTAATTTTGGTAAAAATTATGGCTTTACTAGCCAAAATTTATTTCCTTATGTTTTGACTGATGACGGCAGAATCTCTAGTCAAAAAAATCAAACTTCTTGTTGTTCTTTTGCCCAAGAAATTCTCCAAAGTTTTAATCCAAATCAAAGCAATTTAGCTAGCTGGGCAACTAGAAAAGTTAAACAGCATCCCGAACTTAATAGTTTCTTACTAGAATGTGGAGTCTATTTAATTAGTGATTGGGCAATTCTGAATGATACTCCTGCCAAACAACTAGAGAAAATCTTCTCCGTATTTTATAATTTTACTGCTTTTGAAACTCGGGAAAGTATCGATATTTTATCAAGTTATCATGCTATTTATCGGGCACAACGTCGCCAAAAAAGTTTGTCAATGACGGGGAGAAAATGCTTACAACCAACTACAGAACAATTAGAACAAATTTCTCAATTAATCAAAACTAAAACTGGTAAAAATATTTCTTCCAAGCAAGTATTGACTAAATTGCAATGCCTGGCTTCTCAAGTACGAGAATATCGAATTTCTGTGAGAAGTGGTTCTCTACCGACAATACCGCTAGATACTTCTAACCATAAATCTTTAGAGAATCAGATTTCTCTTGTTCAAGAACAAGAGGCTGATACTATGGATGAACAGAATGAATTTTTGAGCGATTATAGAAAGCAATTTCTTTTAAGTTTAGATGATGCTATAGCGAAAGTGACTGATACTTGGCTGCAATTACTAAAGAGAAGAAAAAAACAAAAATTGGAACAATTTATCCAAGCGTTACACCTATATCATTGTCAGGGAAAATCAATGACAGAAATTGCTCAAAATGTGGGTTTAAAAGCTCAATATCAAGTAACTCGCTTACTAAAATTAAAGTCTTTTCGGGCTGATATTAGACAGGAATTATTAATTAGTTTGCGTGGTCGGATATTAGATATTGCTCAAGATTATGCAGATCCACAACATCTAAAAACTATAGACAAAAAAATAGAAGTTGCTCTAGATGAACAAATAAATAGAGTATTTCAAGAGGTAGAATCAGAGGGTTATAAGTCTCAATCTAGTCCTCAAGCAAATTTATTTGCTCAAAGAGTTTGTCATCATCTAGACCGATTTGGTTATTGTAATTTATCTTGAAGAAGGTAGTAGGCAGTAGGCAGTAGGCAGTAGGGAGAATTGCCGATCAATTCAAACCCCAAACAATTTTAAGCGCCCCCATTGACCGAAAAATTGAGTAGTTACCGAATAATTAATTATTAATTATTAATAATTAAATAATTCAGGTTTAAAGCCTCCCCTTTTAAGGGGAAAAAAAAGACAATATTCCTTATATTCAATTCCGTAACGGTTTTAACCAGAGGTAATTATCAATTATCCATTATCCATTATCAATTAATGAAGCCTCCTCTTTTAAGGAGATAAAAAAAAGGATATTCCGTCGTTCAATCCCAATACTTTCTGTTTGTCATGCTGCGCAAAAAGCTAGAGGTACTGATAACTGATAACTGATAACTGATAACTGAAATGACGGTGGAGTATTAAACCCGCAAAAGAAAATATAAAACTTATTATTAAGGAAAACATTAAATGAAGAATGAACTAACTAATACATTAGAAGACTTGCTAGATTTTCAAGGTATTGCTACAGAATCTATTCATTTATCATTAGATAAAGTTGAGCAAGCCATCAAAATTAGCAATCAAATCCCTAACGAATTGCGACAATGGCAAACTTATTTGAATGGGTTAGCTTTGTTCGGATTTGAACAATGGTTAGAAGAACGAGGCACAGATAATTTAACAGTTAATTTTGCTGATGCTTCTATTTTTAATCCAGCTCTTTCTAACTCAATTCCAGCCGTTTGTCATCTGAATATTAATCAGTTTAAAGTTTGTCTAATTACTCAAGGTAGTTTTATAGATGAAGAAGTTGGTTTACCTAAAGCAGTAGTAGATTTACCAGAGTTCGCTCATCATTTATATGTACTGGTAGAAGTACAAGAAGAGCTAGAAACAGTTGTGATTAATAGTTTTATTTCTTATGCAGATTTAATACGCAAAAAAACACAACTTAATCTAATGCCAGATGAAGATTGGGATTATCAAATACCCTGGAGTTGCTTTGATACAGAAATAGATAATTTATTACTTTATCTTCGTTGTTTGGATGTAGCAGGAATTCCCTTGCCGGAGGTAGAACCTAAGTCAAATAATTTAGCTTTAGTTAAAGCTGAATTAACAAAATTATTACCTCAGCTATCGGAACAAAGTTTATGGGAATTTTTTGACTGGGAACAGGGAAAAACTATCCTCACTAATTTGGATTTATTGAATTGGATATATAATTGGCAATTGCAAGTAGAAATAGAGCAGGGGAATATGCCGAATAATTTAGTAGAAATTACAGAAAGTTCAGAAAACTCTTTAAGTAATCTGAGTAAATATTTACCAGATTTACTTAGTCTCTTGACTGAACCAACAATTAATGTGGGGCGTTGGTTAAAGAATGAATTAGATGATTTTGCGAATGAATTATCCTGGGTTTTATTACCAGAATTATCGGTACTATCTCCCATGAGGGGAATATCTTGTCCTACAGAAGAAATTGCCGGAATTATCAGAGAGTTGCCCAAAAATGGTGTATATATTCCTCCTCATGCTAGGGTTGGTTATCACGATTTATTATTAGCTGGAATTCCTTTAAGATTGTATGCTTTAACTTGGTCTCTAGTCTCAAATTCAACATTAGAATGGATGTTGCTATTAATATTAAGTACACCTACAGGGATGGGTTTACCGGAAAAAATAAAATTACGGGTTAGTGATGCAACGGGTATTTTAGTTGAGCAGAAGTTAAATTCTAATGAGGATGATTTTTATATATTTACTAATGTTGTAGGAGGCTGGAATGAGAAGTTTATTGCTACAGTTTATTTAACACCAGAAAATCAGGAAACTTTTCCCCCTTTTGAATTTAATCCTTGAAGAAGTTCAAGAATTTAGAATTTAGAATTTAGAATTTAGAATTACTTCTTCTTATAAAGTTAAGAGGATCGGTTTGGCATTATCCCATTTGGCAATAATAATGCTCAATTGACTTATAACTTTTAACTTTTAACTTATAATTTTTAACTTTTGACTTTTGACTTATAATTTTTGACTTTTCTACAAACCCCATACAATTTTAAGCACTGTTTAGACTGTGGGGTATTGAAACCGCTACAGAAAAGATAATTTTGCTCGGTTTGGCATTATCCAATTTGGCAATAATAATGCTCAATTGACTTATAACTTTTAACTTTTAACTTATAATTTTTAACTTTTGACTTTTGACTTATAATTTTTGACTTTTCTACAAACCCCATACAATTTTAAGCACTGTTTAGACTGTGGGGTATTGAAACCGCTACAGAAAAGATAATTTTGCTCGGTTTGGCATTATCCAATTTGGCAATAATAATGCTCAATTGACTTATAACTTTTAACTTATAACTTTTAACTTTTGACTTTTGACTTTTCTACTTGGCATTATCCAATTTGGCAACAATAATGCTCAATTGACTTATAACTTTTAACTTATAACTTTTAACTTATAACTTTTAACTTTTGACTTTTCTACAAACCCCAAATAATTTTAAGCACTGTTTAGACTGTGGGGTATTGAACCCGCTACAGAAAAGATAATTTTGCTCGGTTTGGCATTATCCAATTTGGCAACAATAATGCTCAATTGACTTATAACTTTTAACTTATAACTTTTAACTTATAACTTTTGACTTTTGACTTTTCTACAAACCCCAAATAATTTTAAGCACTGTTTAGACTGTGGGGTATTGAACCCGCTACAGAAAAGATAATTTTGCTCGGTTTGGCATTATCCAATTTGGCAATAATAATGCTCAATTGACTTATAACTTTTAACTTTTAACTTATAATTTTTAACTTTTGACTTTTGACTTATAATTTTTGACTTTTCTACAAACCCCAAATAATTTTAAGCACTGTTTAGACTGTGGGGTATTGAACCCGCTACAGAAAAGATAATTTTGCTCGGTTTGGCATTATCCAATTTGGCAACAATAATGCTCAATTGACTTATAACTTTTAACTTATAACTTTTAACTTATAACTTTTGACTTTTGACTTTTCTACAAACCCCAAATAATTTTAAGCACTGTTTAGACTGTGGGGTATTGAACCCGCTACAGAAAAGATAATTTTGCTCGGTTTGGCATTATCCAATTTGGCAACAATAATGCTCAATTGACTTATAACTTTTAACTTATAATTTTTAACTTTTGACTTTTGACTTTTGACTTTTCTACAAACCCCAAATAATTTTAAGCACTGTTTAGACTGTGGGGTATTGAACCCGCTACAGAAAAGATAATTTTGCTCGGTTTGGCATTATCCAATTTGGCAACAATAATGCTCAATTGACTTATAACTTTTAACTTATAATTTTTAACTTTTGACTTTTGACTTTTGACTTTTCTACAAACCCCAAATAATTTTAAGCACTGTTTAGACTGTGGGGTATTGAACCCGCTACAGAAAAGATAATTTTGCTCGGTTTGGCATTATCCAATTTGGCAACAATAATGCTCAATTGACTTATAACTTTTAACTTATAACTTATAACTTTTAACTTATAACTTTTAACTTTTGACTTTTCTACAAACCCCAAATAATTTTAAGAACTGTTTAGACTGTGGGGTATTGAACCCGCTACAGAAAAGATAATTTTGCTCGGTTTGGCATTATCCAATTTGGCAACAATAATGCTCAATTGACTTATAACTTTTAACTTATAACTTTTAACTTATAACTTTTAACTTTTGACTTTTCTACAAACCCCAAATAATTTTAAGAACTGTTTAGACTGTGGGGTATTGAACCCGCTACAGAAAAGATAATTTTGCTCGGTTTGGCATTATCCAATTTGGCAACAATAATGCTCAATTGACTTATAACTTTTAACTTATAACTTTTAACTTATAACTTTTAACTTTTGACTTTTCTACAAACCCCAAATAATTTTAAGCACTGTTTAGACTGTGGGGTATTGAACCCGCTACAGAAAAGATAATTTTGCTCGGTTTGGCATTATCCAATTTGGCAACAATAATGCTCAATTGACTTATAACTTTTAACTTATAACTTTTAACTTATAACTTTTAACTTTTAACTTCCATGTTTTGAGCTGATAAATTCTAACTTTTAACTTTTAACTTTTAACTTTTGACTTTTGACTTTTAATTTTTAACTTTTGACTTTTGACTTCCAGCCTGCATAACCTGACAACTTTGAGAAATAGAGTAGTTTACAACCGGAAAATTATCATCATTCTTCTGGAGAAACTACTTATGGTGTCCACTGCTATCCATTTCGCAGAATTAAAACAACTATCTCAAGCAGGCGATCGCTTATTCGATCTGGGACAATTTGAAATTGCATTAAATACTTTTCAGGAAGCGTTAAAAATTGTCCTTACATTTGAGCAACAAATAAATATTTTAAACCGCATTGGATTAGTTTATCGTCGTCTAGAAAAATATGATTGTGCCTTAAAATATCTCAATTTAGCCTTGGAACTTGCTCAAGAAATTGGCGACCAAAATCAAGTTGTAATGATTTTGAATGATATTGGTGAAACTTATTGTTTGTCTATAGAATACAGTACTGCCTTAAGATACTATGCTCAAGCTTTAGAAATTGCCCAATATTTTTCTAATTTATTAGGCATTGGTATAGTTCTTAATCATTTAGGCGAAGTATACAATTTATTAGGGTTATTTGAAAAAACTCTTAACTGTTGTCAAAAATCTCTAGAAATTTTCCAGCAATTTGAAAGAAAATCAGAATTAGATAAATTAGCTAGCCAAATTAATATTGCTACAGCTCTTCACAATATAGGAGAAGCTTACTTATGGATCGGTCGATATAGCCAAGCAAAAGAAATTCTAGAACTTACTTTAGCTATTCGTCAGAAAATTTGCAAAGTAACTTTGAATAAATTTAGTAAAACTCCAGATTCTTTAGATAAAAAGATTTTCCACAATAATTATCCTAACAGTAAAAAATCATCTCAAACAAACCAGCTACTTCAACAAGAAAAAATTTGCTTGAGTCAAAGTATTATCTCCCAATATGAAGCAGACTTAGCCAATACCATGAATTTAATTGAGAAAGTTTATCGCCTTATGGGTCAACTGCGAAAAGCAGAGAAGTATAGTCAACAAAAACTTGAAATTTGGCAAAGTTGTGGTGAAAAGTATGTAATCTACAATACCTATATTTTGCCCTTTTATTTAAGATTTCGTTGTCATTATGCGTGAAAATAAATTATCAGATTATTTGGCAATATTTTTCAGACAAATTTCATAAAATATAGTTTGTAAGTGGTTGTTTTTTTCCAAAAAAATATAGTAGGATAACTACTTTGTAATTAACCAGTGCATCGCTCAAAAAATGAACTTTAATCAGGAAGCAATACTATGATAGGGAACAATACTCTTAAATCTTATCCTAGCCATCAAAATGAATTACAACATCTATCTCAAACAGGCGATCGCTTTTATAGTATCGGTCAACTAGAAACTGCATTAAAAATATTTCAAAAAGCCTTAGAAATTGCGAGATTAATTAATAACAAAGAACAAAGGCTCGATCTTGTTTATCGGATTGGATTAGTTCACTATAAAATAGGAGAATATGCTAATGCTCTTAAATATATAGAACTTGCTTTAGAACTAGCAAAAAAAATAGAAAATGAAGCAAAAATTGCCGCTATATATAATAAAAAAGGAGAAATTCATCATTTTTTGCAAGAGTATTCTACTGCTTTAAAATGTTATTCACAAGCTCTAATAATATTCAAGAAAATAAAAGATGTAGTGGGTATGGGCAAAACAATTAATCACATTAGTACGATTTATAATTTAACTGAATTATCAGCTAAAGCCCTAGAGTATTCTCGTAAATCTTTAAATATTTTCCAAAAGCTTGCTCAATCAGCAAAAAATGATAAATTGACAATCCAAATCAACGAATCAATTGCACTACATAACATGGGAGAAGCATATTTTCTCATCAGTAGACCTCGTCAAGCTAAAGCATTTTTAGAACTTGCTTTAGAGATTCGGCAAAAGCTATGGGAAGATTCTCTAGATCGGTTAGCACTAACAGTAAATAATCTTCCTAAAGTAGAAAAAAATCTTCATTCTCGCCATGTATATCCTCACAAAATGGCAACTTATGAACAGAAAGAAAAAGATGGATTTTGCAGAAGTATTTTTGCTGAATATGGTAACAATTTAGTAAAAACTCTTGATTTGATCGAAAAAGTTTACCAAAATATAGGGCAAGAGCAGCAAGCTAAGAATTATCATCAACAAGCGATAGAAATTCGTGAAAAAGTTAATAGCACTTCTTGGTTAGTTAAAGCTTAAAAAGCATTTTTCTACTCCCTACTCCCCCGCTCCTCCACTCCCTCACTCCTCTACTCCCTCACTCCTCTGCTCCCCTACTCCCTTAGATTTGACAAATATTAAGTCTTTTTACCATAGTAGAAAATAACTTTTCTAACTCCATAAACCATACCCAGTTTCCACTCATAGCAAACATTGCAGGTAAATGACCATGGGGTACTTTTTCTAAATCAAATATCTAAGTTATCGTAGTTAGTCCAACCAATTATTGAATGCCAACCCAAGCGATCGCCGAATTTTTCATAAGTTAAAAAAAATGTTTGAGCGGGCAAATTTTCCCAAATCTCTTTTTGTGCAGAAAAACCAAACTTACCATTGGAATATTTTACCCAAAGTTGATTAATAGTCCGTAGATCGGTGCAAGGTAAATTATTAATTGAATTAACATTTAATTTCTTTCTATTTTCTCTATTAGCGATTTTTAACATTAACTTTGCTGTTTCTATATCTGCTTCTCGCCACTTTTTGTGAGTCAATATATCGCACAATTTACTATAATCTACCCCCCTTTCTGAATTTAAGTTTACTTCTGGAATAGATGAAGAATCTACAAAATCACTTACCTGTTTTTCTGGCAGTGAAACATCAACATCATTAAGTTTAATCAATGCCATAATTTCTGCCACAGACTGAAACCTTTTCTTCGTTGCTCCGACAATCATCCGGTCTAATAAATCACCCAAATTATCGCTAATAGGAGAGGTTAAAAAATATCGCCAGACCCAATCATTTTCACTTACATCAAATAATTTAAAAGGTTCAACTTGAGTCAATAAATGAATACAAGTCACACCCAAACTATAAATATCGCTAGCAAAAACTGACTTCCCAATAGCTTGTTCTGGCGCAGCATATCCAGCAGACCCAATAACTGTTCCCGTCACCGCCAAAGCAGTACGAGTTGCAAATTTGGCTGCCCCAAAATCCACTAATACTAATTCACCTTTTTTCTGGGAAGATAGAGGTCGCTTAATAATATTATCCGGTTTAATATCCCGATGAATTACCTCTTGAGAATGAATAAATTCTAATACTGGTAATAAATCATTTAATAACTCCCAAATCTGAGTTTCATTAAACGCACCTACTGTTTCTAACTCCTACTGTAAATTTTGCCCCTCAATAAATTCTTGAACTAAATATAGCAATCAGGAATCAGTTGTGAGAATTGAAGTATTCCTTAAAAGTACAGAATATAGGAATTATTACATTCATATGATACGTTTTTTCTTCTTCTCTGTTGCCTGTTGCCTGTTGCCTGTTGCCTAAAAGTTTCCAATATCTCACAACTCAAATCATATTGCTATATTGACGATTATCTTGAGTAAAAAATGCCAATAATTCAGGAATTTGAGGATGTTTTCCTAAACCTTCTAATCTAACTGCTTCTTGAGCAAATAATTCTGCAGTTTTTTCCATATTTTGTCGGTCTTGAACTTCAGGGAAAAACTGCTTGATTACACAAAAAGCTTGAGATGGTTTAAATTCATCTACTGCTTGAAAAGTTCTACCAAAACCACCTTGACCGATAATTTTAATGGCGCGATAACGTTCTGCTAAAAGTAATTTCGACCCGCATTGCTGACAAAATTTTGTATCAGAAGGATTTTGATTTAGACATTCAGGATTTAAACATTGACTCATAATTTAGATTAGTTATATTATTTGCTCCCTCCGAGGAAGTTATGCTAGCAGATAATTTGTTATAATAGAAATTTTTTCTGTAGTTTTGCTCTAGCTCTTTAAATACTTGTCTTATTGCTAGAACAAAACTACGATCTTAATTATAACTGTTCTACTTAATATGATATTACATAAAAGATACAATATTTTGGTTGTCAGGTCCGATCAACAGTTATTAAGCGCATTTTTACCTTGTGTAAAAGGATAGGTTTTTTCATTACTAATTATCCGGACTTAATATTAAATGATTTATCTTTTTATTTTGGGTTTAATACTCCGCCGTCTACAGGGTATTGACAAGCTTGTTGGGATTTCCCCATCCACTTCTTTCTTCTTCCTTCTTCCCTCTTCCTTCTTCCTTCTTCCTTAATTTAAACAACAAATTCTCCTTGAGCCACCATGATAACTTTACCGCCAACAAATACTTCTATTCCTTCTAGTTTTTTCTCTGCTTGTAACAATAATAAAGAAGGTCTATTAATTTCATATCCCTGCTCTACCCTAATATTAATTTTTGCCTCACCAAAATAATTATACTCGGCTAAATATCCTGCCAAACAACCATTAGCACTGCCAGTTGCCGGGTCTTCAGTAATTCCTAAATATGGTGCAAACATTCTCACACTTAAATTATTAA
Source organism: Okeania sp. KiyG1 (assembly GCF_014132355.1). GTDB lineage: Bacteria > Cyanobacteriota > Cyanobacteriia > Cyanobacteriales > Microcoleaceae > Okeania. The sequence continues at coordinate 25,959 of NZ_BLZO01000084.1, read as the reverse complement.
TACTATTGTATGTCTCTGGGCAAAATATTAAAATTTCTGTCACTTTTGCTGTCTGAATAAACTGATAATATTTATCCAAATTTACTTGAGCTTTCTTCAATGCTTTAAGACTTTTCAAAGGCACAATTATAAAAGGCATTCCTGTCGAAACTTCCTGAATAGGAAACCTCATATCTATATCACCCACCTCTAGATTTAATACCTCTGCTAAAGATTCAATTTGATATTTTTGAGCAAAAGTAGGCATATTCTGACCCATCCATAAAACTTCACCTTTCCAACTCACAGTAATTTGTCCTACACCCAGATTTAAAATCACTTGTTCCACCGAAATTTTAATAATTTCTCGTTGAATAATATAGGCAGTTCCTAATGTTGGGTGTCCCGCAAAAGGTAATTCTTGAGTAGGAGTAAATATCCGCACATCATAACCATTATTTCGTTGTGTTGAAGATAAAATAAAAGTAGTTTCTGAGTAGTTCATCTCTCTGGCAATTTGCAACATTTCATTATCAGAAATATTCTCAACTTCAGAACCTGTAAATACAGCCAGTTGATTACCAGCATATTTAGTTTCAGCAAATACATCTACAATGTAAAATTTCATAGTATTTTCTTATTATAAGTGTTTGTTATAAATCGTAGAGACGTTGCATGCAACATCCCTACTCCTTTTTTTGGAGAAGTCTTTTGATAATTTGAGCAGAGAAGTTTAATCTCAAGTTGTATACATATCATATATCTTAAAATTTTTCTGTGTTAAGATAGCAATTTAAGTGAAAAAATATTCTTATGTCTAATAGTTTCCTGAAAACTAATATTACCCAGGACTTACGCAAAGACACTATATGTAGCGTATGCCAAATAGAGCGATTGCGCTCCGCAAAGCTCCGCTAACGCTATAATTTTTGAAGTTATCGCCTAAACAACTAAAATATGATAACTTATACCAAGACACTATATATAGTTACTGGTAAACCGAGCGAGCGCTATAATTTTTAGAGAGCGAACGCCAAACATTTCTCTATTGATAAAAACTTAAATAGCCGTCATTTTAATTGCAGGATATTTGAGTTCAGATACTAGATATTTAGATAATAATTGATGTTTGAGTCGATAAATAGTTTTTCCTAGAATGTAAGCTATTTTTTTCAAATGATTCCAGACCAACATAGCGCAAGCTTTTCTGTTTTTTTGAATTTTTGCGCCTACGACACTGACAAAATTCTATTCCTGTTAACTGTTGTTTACTAACACCAAAAAATATAGACTATCCTGGACAAACATCTACAAAATGTCTAGGATGTGAGACAATCTAAAGCAGAAAAATTAGGAACCTGACACGAAACTTGAGTTCATGTCAAAGCTATCACAAATATGATTGACACCCAAAGACTTGCTCTGCTAACCTTAGAGTGAAGTAATTCAATGCAAGTAATGGCCAAATCTCACGGTTCCTTAATAGGGATAGAAGCCAAAATTGAATACCATCCTGTATTTGAAGAACTCGGAGCATTATATGAATCCTGGAAACGCTCTGCTATTAACTGGATGCAAACAGAGAAATTATCAGAATCTGAACTAGAAAAGCGAAGTAATGAAAAAGTTTAACATCCAATGGGCATGGGCTGACTCAATCGCTACTGAAGCAGCTCAATGTTTAAACCAATTAAAAACAGCTAAGAATAACAATATCACTAAATTAGAGTTACAAATTCAAGCTAAAACAACTGCTGCAAAAAAACTCATCACTAAACTAGAAAAAACCTTAAAATTAGCAACAAAGAAAGGTTTTCCGCATCTACAAGCCCGAAATAAATTTTTTCATCAATTGCTAGGTTTAAAAAGTCAAATTCAGAAAATAGCTAGTCTGAAACGAAAATTAAAGAAGTTAAAAAACACAGAACGTTTACATATTTGTTTTGGCTCACAGAAATTATTTAATGCTCAACATAATTTAGCAGAAAATGGATATAAAACCGAAGAAGAATGGGGTGTAGATTGGAGAAAAAAACGCTCAGGCAGATTTTTATGTGTAGGAAAATCTCAGCCAGGGGGTGGAACTATGCTCAAAGTTTTCCCATTACAAGAGGATGGGTTATATCAATTACAAGTTCAACTACCGAGACCATTACAGAATAAATATGGTCAGAAAATACAGTTAGAATTTAGTGTTTCAGATAGGAATGGCAGATATAGAGCAACAGATTTAGATTATGCCATAAATAGTTTAAAACCAATCACAATTCAAGTTTTTCGTAGAGAACATAAACAGGATAATTGGTATATACATCTTTCAACTTATGTACAAGAAATACCAGTAGTTCATACTAGAAAAAATGGTTGTCTAGGTATTGATTTTAATGCAGAATCAATTTCAGTTGCTTATGTAAAATGGGATGGTAACATTGAATATTTAGAAGAAATCCCGTATAAATGGAAAAATCAAACAACAGGACAACGACAAGCATCTATGAGAAATATTGTTTCTCAAATTGTTTTCTTAGCAGAATTTTTTGAATGTGCTATTGCTATTGAGTCTCTAGACTTTAGTAAGAAAAAATCCAAAATGGGCGAGGAAAGTAAAGTTTATAATGCGATGCTTGTCTTATTGTCTACAGGAATGTTTAGAGAAGCTATATTGTCACGTTGTAGAAGATTTGGGGTTGAATTAATAAAAGTAAATCCAGCTTTTACTAGCGTAATTGGAATGATTAATTACATGGCTAAATACGGTCTAAATAGTGGCACTGCTGCTGCTTTAGTAATTGGCCGTAGAGCCTTAAAATTATCAGAAAAAATACCACAGTGTTTGTTGAGACCAGAGGATGTCAACAAACATGATTGGAGTCATTGGAGGCGAGTTGCTAGTTTTATTAAACTACATCGTATCCGGAGGACTCAACTTTTTCAAGGTCAGAAAGCCCTTGAGGGTATCCTAACCCATAGTTTGTGGGCGGAACATCAACTTTCACAGCAAGTACACATTGAAACGGGTGAGTAATCAAATCATTTGCACTCACCGATGGCAAATGTCTAGCTTTGTCTAGTTTTCAAGAAGGTGGTTATCAACAAACAAAGCAAATATATGCTGGAACCCGCACTATGGTATATCGAGCGTTCCAAGCTATCCAACGGCAACCAGTCATCATCAAAGTCTTACGCAACCACCACCCAACATTCAACGAGTTAGTCCAATTCCGCAACCAATATATCATTACTCGCCATCTCGAACATCCAGCTATTGTTCAACCTGTAGTCTTAGAACATTACGGTCATGCTTACGCCTTGGTGATGCCGGACTCAGGAGCGATCGCCCTTTCGGACTATTGACAGCACTCAGATTATTCCCTCATAAGCTTCCTCAACATAGCTATCCAACTAGCATCAGTTCTCCACTATCTCAGCCAACAACGGATTATCCACAAAGATATCAAACCAAGCAATATCCTTATTCACCCTGAAACCAAGCAAGTCAAACTCATCGACTTTAGCATTTCTAGTCTACTACCTACTGAACAACAACAACTCATCAACCCCAACATCTTAGAAGGAACTCTGTCCTACATTTCCCCAGAACAAACCGGACGGATGAACCGAGGAATTGACTATCGTACCGACTTTTATTCCCTGGGTATAACATTTTTTCAACATCCTATGATACAGAATTGTCAGCCAGAAAGCTACAAAGTAGAATTCGCTCTTCACTAATTAACTTCTCTTCTGGGGAGAAGTTGCGATCGCAACATTCATGCAACAAAGCCTCTCATATTTGCAAAAATACTATTTTTCTATATATTCCCTGTTGCCAGATGAGCTGTTGCCTAAAAGCGATAATTTTTTGGCTTTATTCACGCATTGAGATGCACTCAAAGCATTGGGATTGAAATACTGAAGTTGATTTTTTTGTCATATAAATAAATTCTTAATTAATCTATAATTGTTGATGATATATCCTTCTCTTTTTTAAATTATATTTATTGCTGATTATCGTATAAATACTAATAAAATTTTGATAGATTTTAGGATATATAAGTCATCAGTCACCGAGTCATAACTTCAATTTTTTTGAGTTAATTTGAGTTATTATTTAACTGTAGACAATTTATGTTCTAATTGCCATAGCACCTCTTAATACATATTATCGCAAAGAAAAGAAATTGCTCTTAAACTCTGAAAATAGTATTATAAAATTAATATTAATATCTAAAACCAAACACTCGATTATGAACAGCTCATTTTTGAATCGTCTCCATAGCCCAGAACGCCCAGTTATCGTCTTTGATGGCGCAATGGGTACTAATCTCCAAGTCCAAAACCTGACTGCTGAAGACTTTGGCGGTAAAGAATACGAAGGTTGTAACGAATATCTTGTCCATACTAAACCAGAAGCAGTTGCTACAGTCCACCGAGGGTTCTTAGCAGCAGGTGCCGATGTGATTGAAACTGATACTTTTGGCGGTACAAAAATTGTTTTGGCAGAATACGATTTAGCGGACAAAGCTTATGAACTGAATAAAACAGCGGCCGAATTAGCAAAGTCTGTTACTGCGGAATTTTCTACCGCAGAAAAGCCTCGATTTGTTGCCGGGTCAATGGGACCAGGAACAAAATTACCTACTCTCGGACATATTGATTTTGACACCCTAAAAAATGGTTTTGCCGAACAAGCAGAAGGTCTTTTTGATGGGGGAGTAGACTTATTTATTGTAGAAACTTGTCAGGATGTTTTACAAATTAAAGCAGCATTAAATGGCATAGAAGAAACCTTTGCTAAAAAAGGCGAACGTCGCCCTATCATGGTGTCAATAACTATGGAAGCTTTTGGCACTATGTTAGTCGGTTCAGAGATTAATGCTGCTCTGACAATTTTAGAACCTTATTCTATTGATATTTTGGGATTAAACTGTGCCACGGGACCTGATTTAATGAAGGAACATATTCGTTATTTGTCAGAAAATTCCCCTTTTGTTATTTCCTGTATTCCTAATGCTGGTTTACCAGAAAATATTGGCGGACAAGCTCACTACAGATTAACTCCTATAGAGTTAAAAATGGCATTAATGCACTTCGTTGAAGACCTAGGAGTGCAAGTTATCGGCGGTTGTTGCGGTACTCGTCCAGACCATATTAAATCATTAGCTGAAATTACTGAAACTCTCACACCAAAAGAACGAAAATATAACTATATTCCTTCAGCAGCTTCCATCTATTCTTCCGAAACTTACGAACAAGATAACTCCTTTTTAATTGTTGGGGAAAGACTTAATGCTAGTGGTTCTAAAAAATGTCGAACTTTACTAAATAATGAAGACTGGGATGGTTTAGTTGCCCTGGCAAAATCTCAGGTAAAAGAAGGGGCACATATTCTCGATGTTAACGTTGATTATGTGGGGCGCGATGGGGTTAAAGATATGCATGAATTAGCATCTCGCTTAGTCACAAATGTTAATTTGCCTCTGATGTTAGACTCGACTGAATGGGAAAAAATGGAGGCTGGTTTAAAAGTTGCTGGCGGTAAATGTTTGCTCAATTCTACTAACTATGAAGATGGAGAACCTCGTTTTTTTAAAGTATTAGAATTGGCGAAAAAATATGGTGCTGGTGTGGTAGTTGGAACCATCGATGAGGATGGAATGGCTCGGACGGCGGATAAGAAATTTGAAATAGCAAAACGAGCTTATGATGCAGCAGTAGAATATGGGATTCCTGCCCGTGAATTGTTCTTTGATACTTTAGCTTTGCCAGTTTCTACAGGTATTGAAGAGGATAGGGAAAATGGAAAAGCTACAATTGAATCTATTAAAAGGATTCGGGAAGAGTTACCAGAATGTCATATAATGCTTGGGGTTTCTAATATTTCATTTGGTTTAAATCCCGCAGCAAGACAAGTTTTGAACTCGGTATTTTTGCATGAAGCAATGGCAGTAGGTTTGGATGGTTCTATTGTTAGTGCTAGTAAGATTTTACCCATGTCCAAAATTGAACCAGAACATCAAGAAGTTTGTCGAAAACTAATATATGACCAACGGGAATTTGATGGGGATATTTGTACTTACGATCCTCTGGCTGAGTTAACAACAATGTTCCAGGGTAAAACCACTAAAAAAGACCGTTCTGCTACACAAAATTTACCAATTGAAGAACGTTTAAAACAACATATTATTGATGGGGAACGTATCGGTTTAGAGGATGCTTTGGCAAAAGCTTTGGAAACATATCCGCCGTTAGATATTATCAACGTCTATTTATTAGATGGCATGAAAGTAGTAGGAGAATTATTCGGTTCCGGGCAAATGCAATTACCATTTGTATTACAGTCTGCTCAAACTATGAAAGCAGCAGTTGCCTATCTACAACCTTTCATGGAAGCAGAAGAGTCAGGTGAGGATAATTCTAAAGGAACTTTCGTTATTGCCACTGTTAAAGGAGACGTTCACGATATTGGTAAAAATCTTGTGGATATCATTCTTTCCAACAACGGTTATCGGGTAATTAATTTAGGAATTAAACAACCAGTTGATAATATTATTGCTGCCTACCGAGAACATAATGCTGACTGCATCGCCATGAGTGGTTTATTGGTGAAGTCAACCGCATTTATGAAAGACAACTTGGAAACATTTAACCAAGAAGGTATTACAGTTCCGGTGATTTTAGGTGGTGCTGCACTAACACCTAAATTCGTTCATCAAGATTGTCAAAATACCTACAAAGGTAAAGTTGTTTATGGTAAGGATGCGTTTTCCGACTTGCATTTCATGGATAAGTTGATGCCAGCAAAAGCAGGAGAGAAATGGGATGACATTCAAGGGTTCTTAGGTGAGTTTGCCGAAGAGAATGGTAACGGTAATGGTAATGGTAAGGTTGCTGCTCCAGAAGTTAAGTCTGAGGAAAAACAGGAAACTAAACCTGCTGAACCAGTCGTGGTAGATACTCGACGTTCCGATGATATAGCAGTAGATATCCATCGCCCGACTCCTCCATTCTGGGGAACCAAGTTATTACAACCAGAAGATATGCCATTCGAGGAATTATTCTGGTATTTAGACTTGCAAGCGTTGATGGCAGGGCAATGGCAGTTCCGCAAACCCCAAGGTCAACCACGGGAAGAATATAATGAGTTCTTAGCGGAGAAAGTTTATCCTATTCTAGAAACTTGGAAGTCACGGGTAGTTGATGAGAAGTTATTGTATCCCCAAGCAATATATGGTTATTTCCCTTGTCAATCAGAAGGAAATACACTTTTCATTTATGACTCCGACGAAATGAATAAGACTGGAAAAGCAACAACAGTTGTCAACAGTTTTGAATTTCCACGACAAAAGTCAGGACGACGGTTATGTATTGCTGACTTCTTTGCTCCCAAGGATTCCGGAATTATTGATGTGTTCCCGATGCACGCTGTAACAGTAGGAGAAATAGCGACTGAGTTTGCTCAGAAATTATTTGCTGCCGATCAGTATACAGATTATTTGTATTTCCACGGTATGGCGGTACAAACTGCCGAAGCAATGGCGGAATGGTTACACGCTCGAATTCGTCGGGAGTTAGGTTTCGGTGCAGAAGATGCAGACAATATTAAAGATATTCTGAAACAGCGTTATCAAGGGTCGCGCTATAGTTTTGGTTATCCCGCTTGTCCGAATATGCAGGACCAGTTTAAGCAGTTAGACTTGTTGCAAGTAGATAGAATTGATATGTATATGGATGAGAGCGAGCAACTTTATCCAGAACAGTCTACGACAGCGATCATTACTTATCATCCAGTGGCGAAATATTTTAGTGCGTAGTTAGAGAAGAAGGAGTCAGGAGACAGGAGTCAGGAGACAGGAGGGAAGAAGGAGTCAGTAGTAGGGTGCGTTAACGTTTGCTCCGCATTCCGCAGGAAAGTGTAACGCACCGCCAAATCTATAATTTTTTGGTGGGTTAGCGCCAGCGTAACCCACCCTACTGGCGTGTCAAGCTGAAAATGGTGTATTAAATTTTTTAGTATAATTCTTGCTATGACTAAGCTTTGGAGGATTTTTCTAAAACACTATTTCAAGCTTGACGCGCTACTACTTGCTGATAACTCTAGGTATCTTAAATCTTTGTTTTATAAATCAGCTTTAAGTTGTAAAAAAAAGCATCTATTTGGTATGGTATAAACTGTTTTTAAATTATTAGTTTTAGGCTGATTTTTATGACTTACGATCCAAAACAACTTTTTATTAGCGATGATTTTATTATAGAGCTGATGGGTTGGAAAGAAGTTAAATTTCTCACTCCTCCTATTCGTGGTTTTGGCAGCAGTAGTGGTCTCACATTTGGTACTATATTTAATATCGAACAAAAGAGTAAACTTCGAGCAAATGGTCTTAAGCTCCTTAGAAAAGGACCAAGTTTCCTTGAACGGTTGAGTGGTCTTAATTACTACAACTCTTTTCTCTGGACGGGATTTATGAACCGATCTACTAAAAAAATTCCTTTGGCTTCTTCAGCTCTTAGACATTTAGTTTTAGAAGCTGATAAGTTTAATAATAATGTTAACAACGTTATTGTATTAGATAAGTTAAAATCAGGAAGAACAGAAGCATTCAAAGAAGCTATCGATCATCCAGTTGCTAATATTTTAATTGCAGCTTGTCTAGGTTGGATTGAACCATAAAATCAGTTATCAGTTGGCGATCGCTTTAATTTTTAAATTGACGATCGGTTCTATAAAATAACTTTTATAGGAGGTAAATATGCCAGAACTAAAAATTAAATGTCAACATCCAGAATCATTAAAGATATTTTTTCAGGATATGGTAAAAAAGAATTAAACTTAATATCCAGTAGCATTCAACGTACAGAAAAGCGACTCTTAGAATTTGAAGCTAAATATCATTTATCCACAAATGAATTTCTACAAAAATATGAAAATGATGAATTTGAAGAAACTTTAGAATTAGACGAATGGATTGGAGAATCAATAATGTTAGAGCGATTAAGGAAAGAATTAGAAATATATAAAGGAGTTGATTTTGCTGATTGAAGAATATTTTCAACTACTTAATGAAGCTCTTCAGACATTTTCAATAATTCAAAATTTTACATTTAATCCCAAAAACAAGGTACTTATCAAGGTTTTATTCGGGGATAAGCTAGATTTAAAGACAATTCAATTCTTTACTTTCGCGAGTTTGTAGATGTAAAAATAACTGTAGAACGTGATATGTATTCCTATCAATATATGACTGCTTCCAAAAACTTGATTTTTCGTTATGACAATACTAGGCATCATAAAAAGCTAAACTTGCCCAACTTTCCTAATCATAAACATGATGGAAGTCAAGAAAATGTGATTTCCTCAAATGCTCCTTCTTTGATAGAGGTATTACAGGAAATTGAAAATTTGAGATAAGTATTCCAATTTTGAAATATAGTAATTTTAATGAATTAATTTTGTAAATTAATTGAGGTAATTAAACATGAAATTAACAGCAACAGAACAAGGGTTATTAATACCCAAAGAATTGTTAGGAGAAAACCAAGAATTTGAGATTATTCAAGAAAATGGGAAAATTATTATCACCAGCATTAAAAAAACACCTTCTATTTGGGATTTAGGTAAAAATCCTGTGGAATGTGATGTAAAGGATGGCGCAATTAATCACGACCGTTATCTGTATAATCAACAATGAGAGAAGTCTATTTTTTGGATACTAGCTATATTTTGGCTCTAGAAATAAAAAATGAAGATGCTCATCAACAAGTATTACAAAATTGGAATTTTTTAGCCAAATCTCAGCCTTTGTTAGTAACAACAACATATATTTTTGATGAAGTAGTAACTTTCTTAAATAGTAGAAACCTTCATTATAAAGCAGTTGAAGTTGGTAATCAACTATTGGAAAGTCCTGATATAGAATTGATTAATATTGATAAAAGTCTATTTAATCAAGGATGGCAATATTTTCAAAAGCATCAAGACAAATCCTATTCTCTTACTGATTGTTTATCATTTATCATTATGAAAGAAAGAAAGATAGTTACAGCTTTAACTTTAGATAACCATTTTCTTCAAGCTGGATTTGAAGTGTTACCATGATAACTTAATATTTTTGCTAAAATGACTTCTTATCTGAGTTGGAGATGACTTTTATGACAGCAATAACAAATAATAAAATTCAACAAGAAATTTTAGATAATCTGAAATTATTACCACCTGAAAAACAACAGGAAGTGCTAGACTTTATTCAGTTTATTCAACATAAATTGAAGCTATCTCAAGTTGATTCTAAAAATAAGTTATCTCTCAAATAAATTGCTCGTTTGCCTATAGCAGAGCGTCATAAATTATTAACAGCATCAATAGCTAAAACTGCTGAGGATTTTTTAAATGACCCAGAATTAACAGAGTTTTCTATTCTTGATGGAGAAGATTGGGGAACAGAAGATGAATAATCCTAAAAGAGGAGAAGTTTGGTTAGTACAACTAGACCCGACTAGAGGTCAAGAAATCAAAAAAACTCGCCCAGCAGTTGTGATTAGCTCAAACCTTTTTAGCTCAGTCAGTGTCCGAATTATTATTCCTGTAGCCAAATGGCAATCTAAATTTCAAAACCGCCCTTGTATGATTTCGATACCGAAAACTGATGAAAATAGTTTAGATAACGACTATGCGGGTAATGTGCTTCAAGTTCGTAGTATTGCGAATGAAAGATTTGTTAAATATCTTGGGCAAGTTTCCAATCCTATCCTTGAAGAATTACTAGCAGGCTTAATTATTTGCATAGATTATCATGTTGATAGTTGAATTATAGATATATAAATATGTCATTAAAATATTGAAGTATCAGTAGCAAAAAATAGCGATGCTCCTCATTTGTTTTGTGAGATGGAGAAGCGATCGCTTGTAAATTTCCCTAAAGTTTCATGGTATAACTATCATTTTCTGTATTTGATGGAGGAGGTGATTCTCCCGTACCATCAACTTCTGTCTTTGGTGGAGGAGGTAATTCTACCGTACCATCAACAGGCGTTAATTTTACTTCCTGTTTAGATGCTGCCTTATTAGCTTCAATAATCTCAGTTATTGCCTGAGCAAAGTGAGATTGAGTAACACATTTTTCTTCTTTAGGCTTGTCTTCCCTAGCAGCAGCAACTACAGCTTTAAACACAGCATTTTTGATGTCTCTACCAGATATTTCATCAAACTGTTTCGCAAGTTCAGAAAAATCTACTGAATTTTTATCTAATGGAAGTTTATTAGGAATTTGAGCTTGCCAAATTTTTGCCCTCGCCTCTTCATCAGGTAAATCAAATTGAGTTTTCCATCGAATTCTGCTAATAAAAGCTGGATCGTAGTTACGAATTAGGTTAGTTGCGAAAATAACTATTCCTTCGTAAGAAGAAAGCTGCATCAACATCACACTACGAGTCAAATTAACTGCAGTATCTGTTGCTTGAGTCACATTTTCTAAACGTTTACCTAAAAAAGAGTCTGCTTCATCAAAGAATAAAACTGCATTATTGCTACTAGCAAATTCAAATGCTTTAGCAATATTCTTTGGTGTTTCACCAACATATTTAGATTCAAGTTGCTGATAAGGAACACCTAGAATTTTCAGTTTTAGTGCATGAGCAAGTGCTTCAGCAGTCAAGGTTTTTCCTGTTCCTGGGAGACCAGAAAAATTAATGGAAAGAGCTTTATCCAACTTATGTTTTTCACCCATTCCCCACTCATCGTAGATTAAATCCTGATACTCAATTTCTGCTAGAATTAAGTCTATTTGATTTTTAGTTGTTTGAGGCAAAATAACATCTTCAAGAGTATATTTTGGCTCTCTTAGATAGGAGGTATAATCTATACTTGATTCTGGTTTTTCTGAATCGCTAGATTTTACATCATTCTGAGAGTGTAGAGTATCATTAACAGCATTATTAGCTGAGGTGTTTTTTTCTCCTCCTGCTTGCCGAAATGCTCCTATTTTATCAGCTCTTGGCATGACAATTTTTCCTTTAAGTTATAAATTGCAACTAACAGTTATACTCCAAATAAATTACTCTGATTTAACTCTGTTTATTTCTGGGGTCTTGAAATTGTATTCAGGAAATTAGTCATGCCAATTTTCCAAAGTCATTATTTTGGCTTTTGACCTATCTTTGGGAAAATTATTAATATCATTACCACTTATTCCTGATAATTTAAACACCTGGGATGGTTTGCTTTCAACGTGCTTTGGGTCCCACACTTCCATAGTTAGTTCGTGAGAATAACCTTCCAAGTAAAGTATCAAATGTAAAGTTGTTCCTTTACCAAATGCTTCAATTAAAACTGGAGCAATATTTGTATCCCAAATTGGCTCCAATTTTCTATACAACATTTCAGTTGTAGAACTTCTATTACCACCAAAAAATTTACTTAACGAATCAAAAAAATTTCTCTTATTTCTTTTTGGCATAGAATTATCCTGACTATATTGGCGGAACTGTGATTCTCTATCTCTAGGCGGATCGTTTCGTGGCATTTATAACTACCTCTAAATTTTTACTTCAAATTAACAAGTAACTTTCTCTCTATTTCAACAGTCAATCTATCTGAATAATCAAAGCATTAAAAAACAAACTTTGTTTCATTTTGGCATATTGGTCGGCAGTTTCAGTTATTTTGTCTATCCCTTCTACCAATGGCTTAAATAATTGAATCAAAGGATTGTCAGCTATTGATTCTTCAGTTAAAAGTGATGGAAATTCTGGTGGTGCAATAAATTTTCTAAATAAAGGGTTGAAAAGATTTTCAGTATCTCTTTTCCAACTTTGGTATTCTTGACCACTTAACTCATTATCTAGAACATAAATTCGTTCTAACTTAGAACCTGGAATATTAGACCTAATTTCTAAATCACCTCTATCAATTGTAGGAACACTGTACCCTCTTTCATTGTTTTCTATTTCTGTGTCATACAGCCATATTTTGAGATATTCAAAATTGCAATTAGGTAGGAAACGATTCTGGCGAAATAGCTCTCTGATGATTAATTTATCAAAGAATTTTTGTGTTTTTTCATTAACAATACACTCTCCATTGTTTAATCTTTGCCCAGGAACTCCTAACAACTCAATAGTCTTTAAATTTCCATAGGTTTCTGGAGAACGAAAACCAATTTCTAGATAGATTTTCTCTTGTGGTGTTCGTGACATAATTATTGACTCCTTTTTGGAATTAATTCCAATCTTCTAGTTTCAGTATCTTTGCTTCTGAACGATATTCAGGTAAAGGCGAATCTTGAGGCGCTTGCTGTAGTTTGAAAACTTCTGAAGGTTTACTATTTGCATATCTGGGGTCCCAAATTTCCATAATTGTTTCCCCAAGAACTGCACCAGCATAAAAAATAACGTATAAAGTTGCTCCAGCTCCAAAAGCTGCTATTAGAACAGCAACTACGAAAGTTTCCCAGATTTTTTGCAGAGCATCAACCAAAGCTTGAATAAAGCGTCTAAAAACTTCTCCTAACCAGTCTAAAAACTGATCTATTAGACTACCCACCCATGTAAAAAAACCCATTTATTTTACCTCCTATTAACTAACTACTTAAGACAGCAACTATCGGTTTGTTTTGCACCGTTGGCAACTGAACATCTTGGTCTTCTAAAGGTTTTAGAGAAATCATAACTGGCTGCACATCTGAGCGTTTTGGATCTACAAATGCAACTATTACATCTAATCCATCCCTGAAAACTGCTAGCAACCACTCGCTACGATAGCCAAATTCTTGTCTTAGATAAGATTCAATCTCTGGCCAGTTTTTGTCTAAGAATTGAGCTACTAAGGCCAAATAATATTTAGTAGCTTCTGTTACATACCCCCATATCTGTTTAATCCCACCAACAAATTGTTCCCACACATTAGCAAAAGCTCTTGATAAAGCTTCAACTATTGCAGCAAAAGCATAAACAGCAGCAGCGCCGATAAGAAATCCAGCAGCAGCTTGTATTAAAATATCCCAAGCCATTAGTTGGTTACTCCACTAATAATTATCAGTAATTACTGAAGTTAACTTGATTGAAAAAAAGTGTCCAATCATAATAATGATAATAGCTTAATCAATTTCACACTAACACCTGATAAAACTTAGAACTTATATTAGAATCACATCAGGAACTTTCAAAATTCTTTCAACTATGGCCTCCATCGACAAACAATTTGCAGAAGCAGCCCAAAATTGGGACTTAGAAACCCTCTATACAGACCTTGCTTCTGCTAAAGGAAAGCGTTTGACTCCTACTGAAAAGCTACATCTACGAGGTTTACTCTGTGGCTACAGTCCTGGAGAAATAGCAGAAAAGCTAGAAAAAAATCCTAAAGGTGTAGAAACTGATTTATGTGCAACCATATATAAGTATGTCAAAAGTTTAGTCGATAGGCGCGATCGCAGAATCGAAAATTGGAGAAATATTTCTGAATGGTTGGAAATAGATGGATATAGATGTCGGTCATCTCCTCAAGTACCACTTGATAGTTTGTTAACAGAAAAAGTGTAGTTAATGTAACTAATATCAACATTGAAAATAATCAATTAGTGATTGCTTTTAATTTGCGGATACCCACTTTAAAATCTGAGGGAATATCATTAGAAAACTTTGGCTTAAGTGATGATGTGATTCCTAAAGATATTGCTAGAGATTTATCGGAAAAGCAATTTCAATGAATTAGTGTACAAAAATAAATCACTTTTAAAGGAAATAATAAATATGCCAGAACTTAAAATTAAATGCCAGAACCCAGAATCATTTGGCAAATACCTTAGCGCCTAGTTTGAGATAGTTTAATTTAGGTTGACAATATGATCACCTTTCTTCATTGTTCATTCTATAGAACCCATTTGACATCTTTTGAAGAAGTTGAGGTTTGAAACCTCTCGGTTCAGGTTTGGGCCGTCTCAGTTGACTCCTACGCTAACCACTCATACTTTTTTAGCAAATTCTAGGTAGACAAAACCAATAATTTTGTTTATATTCGTTTTTAAATAACCAGGATTTACGCAAAGACACTGTGTATAGAGTCCAGTAACTATTGGACAATAGTTATGAGTACTATATATAGCGTATCTGTGTAAGTCCTAATAACTTTATAAATAGTAGGTATTTTATAATTTTTAACTATTGTCCAACAGTTAAGGAAAAAATCATGGGTACTAGAGAAGCGTCTTTTTTATTAGGTATGTCTCGTCAACGTTTATTAGTTTTATTAGCTCAAGGAAGAGTCAAAGGAGCACAGAAAAAAGGTAGATTCTGGGAAATACCAGTTTCTGAAAGTGGAATGCCTGTAATAATTCCGGCTCGGCGCGGTCCGAAAGGTATATGGCGCAAGAGAGAATCTACCACACCAAAAATGATTCATGTCAATCAAAACAAAATTCAAAGTAATAAAAATAAGCCTCCAACAGAATTGGAAGCTGTAGTGTCAGTTAAGCACGGCGGTCATAACTATTATGGTTATGAGTTATATATTTCAGGTCCTTGCCAAATAGTCTATCGACCTTACAAACCAGCAAGTTGTGGCGCTCATCTGTGGATTAATACTTTTGATTGTGTGCAATTCATAGATACTAAATCCAATCCAGCCACTGCAAGGCAATCTAGCAAACAAATTTTCTAGTCTGGTTTCAAAAGGACTATATCATCACCAAAAAATATTTATTCGCTCTAATAGCTTAACTGACAATAACCTCAGCAGGCTTTGTGCTGTTTGTGAGAAATCGCGACAGTATTAAGATTTTGATCTTCTGCCTTTATTAGTTAGGATTGCTGAAGATTGGGAAACAGAAAATGAATAATCTGAAAAGAGGAGAAGTCTGATTAGTACAAGATTAAATCATTTTTAAAGGAAATAATAAATATGCCAGAACTCAAAATTAAATGCCAGCACCCAGAATCATTAAAAATCTTTTTAAAAGCAGCAGTAGAAAAAGAATTACAGTCTTTGTCTGATGGTATTGAACGAACCAAACAAAGATTGTAGAAATTTGAGACTAAATATCAGTTATCTACAGAAGAATTTCTCAGAAGATATGAAAATGATGAATTTACAGAAACTCTAGAATTAGACGAATGGATTGGAGAATCTTGGATGCTGAAAAATCTCTGTGAAGAAGTAGAAAATTTAAAGGTGGTTGAGTTTGTTAATTAAGGATTATGTTCAGGAAATTCGTGAAGTAATTAACTCTTGTTCATTAGTCACTTCATTCAGTATTACATCTGATTAACGAACAGATGATCGAGGTTTTCTTGTAGGTGAAATAAATTTTATAGATGGTTCTATTCTTTATTGGCGTGAATTTGTAAATGTAAAAACAATCATCAATCGTGGTATGTACGTATATCAATATATGACTGCCTCCAAAAATATAATTTTTCGTTATGACAATACTAGACATCATAAAAAGCTAAATTTGCCAAACTTTCCTCATCATAAACATGATGGAAGTGAAGATAATATTATATCCTCAAATGCTCCTTCTTTGATAGAGGTATTGCAGGAAATTGAAAATTTAGCATAAGTATTGCAATTCTGAGAATGAGTAATTTTAATGAATTAATCTACAAAATTAATTGAGGTAATTAAACATTAAATTAACAGCAACAGAACAAGGTTTATTAATACCTAAAGAATTGTTAGGAGAAAGCCAAGAATTTGAGATTATTCAAGAAAATGGGAAAATTATTATCACCAGCATCAAAAAACACCTTCTATTTGGGATTTAGGTAAAAATCCTGTGGAATGTTATGTAGAGAATGGCGTAATTAATCACGACCATAATTCAAATTTAAGTAACTAATTACTCCTATCTCTACTATTTACTATTCCCCAGGGGGAAATATTTGGAATTATATTAATTCTTTAGCAGGTCAATAGCGATTTTTAAACTCTTGATCGGAGTTCCTGTGAAGAGGCTTTAGACCTGAATTTTTCGGTAACGCGATGTGCAACTTTTATAGTAGTTTTGCTCTAGCCCTAATACTTGTCTTATTGCTAGAGCAAAACTACAAACAAAATTACTTAATTATATTACATTAGTAGTTTAACTTAACTCAGAAAAATTGATAAAATGAAAATTACTAATTACTCACTAATCGAGGCTATATGCAATCAAGTTCGGCACAATTTTCCAGCTCTACTTCTAATATTAAATACTTTGCTTATGGCTCCAACTTATCTAAATCATTACTAGAATTCAAATTATCATCAAATCCTCAAACGAAGGAGAAATACAATACAGAACCTAACTCACTGATTTTACATTCTCAACCCGCTATATTAAAAGATTTTGAATTGAAATTTAATTTATATGTGCCGACGAATAATGTCGATCCAAGTTACGCTAATTTAGTTTATCAAAAAATTCTACTGTACATGGTTGTTTATATGAAATGTCACCAGAATGTAAAGCAGTAATTGATGGATTAGAAGGTAAAGGTCAAGTATATCAAGAAGAAATTGTAGGAGTTTTGCCTTATGGTTCAAATACTACTATTACTGCTCTAACATATATAGCTTACAGAGAAAAAATTAAATTCCCAGGTCTGATAATTAAAGAGGGTATACCGCCTTCTAAAAGATATTTAAAAACTCTAATTTATGGTGCTCAAGAATGTAATTTAGATTCTGAGTGGGTCGAATATTTAAAAAATCAAAATTTGCTACAATACCTTGGACTAAATTATCAAATGAAGAGTTGAAAAAGATTAAGGAAAAATTTATACTACCAAAGATTTAGAACTTAAAAATTTACCATTAGAGCAGGCTTTTAATGAAAAGGGAGAACTTATCAAACCTATTATTAGCAGTATTTGTGGTTTAGTATTTATGTGTCATCCGAATCAAGGATTTGCCATTGGAGCAAGAGCATGGATTAAACAAATATTAGGACGAGATATGACAGTATTTTATGCAAGAAGATGTTTGCGAAATGAAGGCGTTTCATTGTATGAAACTGAACAAGATGTATTGTTGGCAGATCGAGATTGTCTAGATTATGTTATAGCAAATGCGTGTAATTTATTGAGGCAATCAAGAAAAGAAGGAGAAGGTGTATTTTTACTTGGTAGGACAACTAATTTTCATTTGTGGAAAGATTATTTGTAAGCTATCAGCTATCAGCTATTGCTTTGTAGGAGGTAATTTCAGTTATCAGTTATCAGTTATCAATACCTCTGTAATAAGGATGCTTAAAATACGGAATTCTCTTTTTTTTTATCTCCTTAAAAGGGCAGTCTTTAGACCACGATTTTTCGGTAAAAGCGATTGATAAGTTAAAGCAAAATTCAACTTGATGTTGCTGAAACGCCTTAAACTTTATTATTAATAGCTGAATGGTTACGATTATTTGACTTCAAAAAGTTAGTCAATTTAAAAATGTATGATAATGTTTATCGTAACTTATACCAAATTGATAAATATTTGCTACAAATAGCTAGGATATTTCTTAGGAGTCAGGAGTCAGGAGTCAGGAGTCATAATTAATAGCTTTAATACCATTTTTTAGGTCATAAATCATTCTTTTGTCAAAGGACATATCCTGCATTTGTCTTTTTATTCCTCTTACTATTCGTAACATTCTTTTTTCAAATTGGTATTAGTCCCCCTCTATCTCAGAGGAGGATTTGTAAGCATTCAGAGGATTTTAGTCTAAATATTTAGGGGTTGGCTGCTAATTCCAATATATTTTCTCTAAAATTTTCATTAAATAGGATTACTATATATTGAATAAATTATAGAATATGATGATAAATAATTTGGAGGTTAATTTATGATTAAGTATAAATTAAAAAATTTAACTATTTTATTATGGATTTTTTCGCAGCACTCCCATCATTAGCGAACTCTAATAATCTAGAAATATTAACCCACAATAAATCAGATATTTCTCAATCTCAAACTATTACTTCACCAGAGCAAGAAAATTCTCCTTATGCTAAGTTAGAAAATCTGTTAGCAGATAATAAATGGCAAGAAGCAGACGAAGAAACATACGATTTGATTTTAACTTTAACTCAAAGAAAGAGAGGAGGAGGTATCAATACAAGAGCAATAAAAGAAAAAATTTCTTGTGAAGAAATTAGCAATATAGATAGACTATGGCGGAAATATTCTGAAGATAAATTTGGTCTTAGTATTCAAATGTCAATTTACTTAGAAACTGGCAATGACTTGGAAGCATACGACCCACAAAGTTACCAACTATTCGGTGACCAATTAGGTTGGAGAAAAGCCAGAAAATGGAAAAAATATGAGCAGTTAAATTTTTCAGAAAATGCTCCTCAAGGTCATTTGCCAATAGCTTTAAGAGAGCTAGATGCTACTGTGAATATTCCCGAATTTATGATTACTAAACGTTTGCGTCGGATATTATATTCTAAAGTTCAAGAATGTAATCTCTAAGGAGTCAGGAGTCATTTCAGTTATCAGTTATCAGTTATCAGTATCTTTGCCTGAATTCAGAGGCTTGAAATATGGAACTTTATTTTTTTTCATCGCCCTATTATCAGGATATGATATTATAAAGGTATTTTTTTCTCTAATACACTTTATTCTGCAACTTTAGCAACTATTTTACCCCGGACATGACGGCCTTTTAAACGATAACTCCCGCCACATCTAACCCCAAAATAAATGGATAACTGCTCTATAAAACTGATACAAAGCGTTACATAGCGTTACAAATTGAGGTTTACTTCCTGCTGTAGGGACGTTGCATGCAACGTCCCTACCGTCGGCGGTTACTCATCCACAGGCATTCACGGTCGTTTGCTTCGCAACGCTAGAGCGAAACGCGTTAGCGTTGCGGAGCAAACCGACCGCATCTCTCAAATTTATACTTGCGTTTAAATCTTGGCGAAGATTGACAACCCACACTTCTTGCAGTCATAAGTTCTCAGATGCAAGGGCATGTCTTGAACATGACCACAGTTAGAACAAGTCTTTGATGATGGAAAGAATCTATCTACTACTACTAATTCACTTCCGTACCATTGGCACTTGTATTTAAGCTGTCTGGTGAAACTCATAAAACCACTATCTGCTAACTGATTTAGCTAGCCTATGGTTGGCTAGCATTCCAGACACATTGTCATACTTCAATGACAACACTGCCGTGGTTCAAAGCTTGCGTAAGTTGTCAGTTTATCAAGTGCATCTTTGCGGATATTAGCTACTCGTCTATGCTGCGATCGCTAACTTGATTACAGCTTTGTACCAATTATTTGAATACTTGACTTTTCTACTAACTTGACGTTGCAACTTAGTCAGTTTTTTCTCAGCTTTTCTATATGGTTTGATACTAGGAAACACCTTGCCATCACTTAAAGTAGCTAAGGTTTTTACACCTAAATCTACACCGATAACATCAGTTTTTTTGGGTATGGTGTGAGGATGAAATTCAAAGCTGTTAAACTAAGCAAACCCATTTCCGGGTAATCCTTTATAGGGTCTGCTCGTCTTCAGAACCGGACGTGAGACTTTCACCTCCAAATCGGCTCCTCTCCTAAACGTCCCTTGTCATGGGTACATCCTTAAAATTCCACCTTGGGACCTAATCCTACTCTCCTTAAGACCTGCAACCGTTGTGCAGATTGACCTTGAATGGCGCACCTTCGTTAATCGACCTGTATTCTTAGGTGTCTTAAAGAGGTTTTCTCGTTCCCTTATGCCTTTATTGCGACTGATTTAGTGAGGCAAAATCCCTCGGAGGATTCGGTATGGTTGTTGATAATCTCAGCTGCAATAAGATTATCCATTGACCCCCTGACTTTTGTCCTACATTCCATAGCTACCTTTGGAATGGCTGTATCTGACGAGAGTTTAGATTGCCTTCCTGTTCGTCCACTTGTCAGCCTTTGCTAGGGGTCTCACTTATTTGGTAGTTAAAGCTTTAACCCCATTTAAGCCAGCTTCAGGGATTGATGTTCAGTCTCTACCTTGTGGCTTATGCTGTCAACCCAACAACGAGGCAGTAGGAATCTCACCTACAAGGTCATAAGAGTTTCAGTAGATGGAAAAGTTTTTATTCAACAGCGATCGCTAAACCAAAAAAGGGAGCTTTTACTCAATACATAAGTTCTAATCTAGGCAAATTAATAAGATTTACTTATGTTAATTAGTCAAACCAAAACAGAAGAGCAAAAAAGTAATAGAAAAGCTAAAATATAAGATAGTAAATTCTGATAAAAGTTGAAATTTTGGCTAAAGTTGAAAATCAGATTCTTTTAAGTGAATCAGAAACCTTGCAAGAAACCATTAATTGTTTAACCGAATATATTCCCCTATCAACACAAGGGGCTTTTAGTTCATCAGACCTCTTCCAAATATTAGTAAGAGCAGCCAGTAACTGTGATAGTATTGAAAACACATCTAAAATCTTAAAGAAATCCCCTTCTGGTAAAAATATTAGGTATCATTTAGACAAGATTGATAATTTTGAAGAGTTAGAAGTTCAAATTAACTCAGCTTTAAGAAGTCGAAAATTACCAGGAATCAAAAAAGGTAAACTGAAATTTGCTATCGACTTAAACTTGATTCCTTCAGTGTGGGAATCCTACAGAAGAAGAAAAACCTTATATCTATAGAAGTCAAGCGTATGGCGGGGACTTGTTCCTTTTATGCTTATGCTAGTCTATATGTTTTAAAAAAAGGAAAACGTCTTACCTTAGCCATCAAAGGTATTCGTTGTCAAGACACAAATGTAGCAATTATCACTTATTTATTAGCTTTTATTGAACCGCTAAAAATTAAAATTAAAACTCTTTATTTAGACAGAGGTTTTTAGTATTTCTGTGATTCGATGCTTAAAAGCTTTAAATATTCCTTTTATTATGCCAGCAATCAGACGGGGTAAGCAAGGAGGAATTAATCAGTTTCTTCAAGGGAGAAAAAGTTATCAAACGACTTATACCATGAAAAAAAGTCTGGATGATTATGTCACCTTTGATCTCTGGATAATTGTTAAATATAGGAAAGGAAAAAGAAATAAATATGGCCTTGAATATTTAGTCTATGTTGTCTATAAAGCTGATGTTAGCTTAAATTATATTCAGACTGATTACCGAAAACGTTTTGGGATTGAGAGCAGCTATAGAATTAAAAATATCTGTCGTATTAAAACCACTAATAAAAAGCCAATCATTAGATTACTATTACTAGGAATTTCCTTTCTTCTTGTTAATATCTGGGTCAATCTCCTAGGCGCAAAAAGTTAGTTCAACCAGACGTGGAGGCAGATTAATTTATCAAGAAATCTTTACTTTTAAACAGATGTTAGCTTTTCTTAAACAGTCTATTGATAAATTTTACCATGTTGTTGATGCAATTTATCTTCCATCAGGTTGATAACAACAATATTTTGCTGAATCCGATGATAAGTTTTACTAATTCATTAGCCGTCACTCCCTGAAATTTTTGTATTAAAAAATACTAAATTTTGAGCGATCGCTGTTGAATAAAAACTTTTCCATCTACTGAGTTTTTCAAGTCGATGTTTTTACATCATGTCTTGACTTAAAAGGCTTGCTATACCTGCATTACGGCGATTTTTACTAGCCAACGAGTCGCACACAGCTAATATACCAATCTCCTGCTTGCCTGCTAATAGTTATTTTTTTTACTGTTGCCTCAATAGGTTCATAAGTTTTGACAATACCAATAAAAGGTAACTTGTGGCTCCATCCGTTTAACTCTATTGGCTTTCCACAATTATCAATTGTGTTTGCGAAGCATTCCGAAGGAAAAGAATCAGATTTACCCTTCTTCTTAAATTTTGGGCGTTTACAAGGACCCTTGGAAGAACCTCTTAAATGCTTCACCCAAGTTAATGTTTGCGCAGCATTCCGAAGGAAAAGCATATTGATAAACTTTAGATGACAAGTTTTTCATCCAAGGATAAAGTGGTTTTGTGTGATTAGTAAATACTTCTCTAAGCTTACGTTTGCGCAGCATTCCGCAGGAAGCATTGGGTTTGTAACCATCAATGTATGCAGCATTCCACAGACCTTTTACCCCAGTTATAGCACCATCGAGAGTAGCCCGCGTGTTGAGCCATCAGAGTTTTCTGTTTATTATTAAGTTTGAGCTTTGTTAATCATGGATTTCATGTATGCGTGAGTGCAGCCAGTCTAAATAGTATGCTTTTAAAGCTATTATATCGTTATTCTCTGATTAAGTTAATGCTCCACCTCGAAGACCCAGAAGCAGCCACTTTATAGTCAACAGGGTTTAACCCGACCCCATGGACTTTTACCCTAATTTCATCTACTTCTGGCTGTGGTAAGGGCATTTCTGCCATAAGTAAACTATCAGGAATTCCTGGTTTTTCTAATACCAATGCTTTCATTTTTCTCTCCTAAAGTTGAATTGTAATTTTGCCAAAATGGGAACCTGTTTCCATATAACTTAGTGCTTCTGGAGCTGACTCAAATGGAAAAACGCGATCGCATACAGGATACAATTTATTCACATTTATGGCCTTATTCATCGCTTCAAACATCTGGCGCGAACCGACAAAAATTCCTTGTATCCGAACTCCTTTCATCACTGCAGGTAAAGGATTAAATTCTGCTTGCGCTCCTGCTAATACACCTATTAAACTAATTTGCCCTCCCATTTTGACTGCTTTTAAAGACTTACTCAAAGTATTTGCTCCACCAACTTCCACAATATAATCAACTCCAACTCCCTCAGTTAACTCCAATACCTGTTTTTCCCACTTCGGTACAGACTTATAATTAATTACATCACATGCACCTAACTGCTTTACCCTTTCCAACTTTTCATCACTACTGGAAGTTGCTATCACCCTTGCTCCTGCCATAACTGCAAACTGTAAAGCAAACAAAGAAACTCCACCTGTTCCCATCACTAACACTGTTTCCCCTGGTTTTAAACCTGCTTCCATTAAAGCGTGCCAAGCTGTTACTGCAGCGCAAGGCAAAGTAGCTGCTTCTGTATCAGATAAGTGAGACGGAATACTTACTAAACCATCTTCAGACAGCACCACATATTCTGCCAACATTCCGTCAACTTCACCACCCAAAGCTGACTTAAATCCCTCCTTAGTTAAATTACCCGATCGCCATTTCTGCATAAAAATACCCGCGACTCTATCTCCAGGTTGAAATTTAGTCACACCTTCTCCTACTGACACAACTTCTCCCACTCCATCCGAACAGGGAATAGCAGGCAAACGTAGATGGGGGTGGTAAAGACCTTTGACCATTAAAATATCTCGATAGTTAACCGAGACTGCTTTTACCCTGACTAAAACTTCTCCAAATTTTGGTTGTGGTTGTGGTTTTTCTGTTAAAACTAAATTACCAAATTCCTGAATTTCAAAAGCTTTCACAAAATTATCTCCTTAAATAGGGTTTGCTCAATAAGTCTTATGGGTGAGGGTAGGAGTCAGGAGACAGGAGACAACTAACCCCTCGCCCCTCCCCTCCCAACCCACCCCTAGCCCCTCCCCCCGACCGTGGAGGAGGAGAGACAGGATACACGGGAATTACAGAGGATGTGGTCGGATATGAGAGTCCTTTGACATCCTCCCCGGCTGTTAGGCACGGGGATTTCTACCGAGCCGTAACTCCTCGGCGGATTGACGTCTCACAGGCTGCTGCACCCACCCCTCTTGCTCCCCTCCCGGGAGGATGGGGGTGGGTTACACTTGCCTCCACGTCCGTTTTTGTCTCGGACTGCCCGCCCGCGACTAATATATTTATTGCTGTGTTCTTTAAACCCACAGCATGAGCAGGTTTGAGATGTTGGTTCCCAACGATTAATTACTCTAAAATCACGACCATATTTTTCAGCAATTCCATCTAGGAATGTTCTGAATTGTCTCCATCCTAAATCGGATACCCACCCCTCTTGCTCCCCTCCCGGGAGGTGAGGGTGGGTTACGGTTCTTAACCATACCAGAAACGTTTCCAACGGAGATGCTTCCCTACGGGATGCTACGCAAACGCAAACAAATCTTCTAAAACAACTGTTTGGTTTTCACGAATTATTTTAGTAGATAATTTATGCAGAAAATCTGTTAAGCGTATCTTTCAGTTTGCCATGGAACTTAGCAACTCTAACCCTTGCTTTTTCATACCTTTTAGATCCTTTAGTTTTATGAGATAATGACTTACTTAACTTTCTTAATTTCTTAATTCGTTTTTGAGTGGTTTTGGTGCATCAACCTTCGTACCATCACTAAATGTAGCAAAGGTTTTGATACCTAAATCCACACCTACTGAATTATCAGTTTGAGGTAAGATTTCTGGTTGTATTTCTACTACAAAACTCAAGAAATACCTAGTAGGGGCGATTCGCGTTTGCGCAGCATTCCGCAGGAAATCGCCCCTACGGTTTAAATCATTCAAAGATTGCTGTAATGGTATAGCAGAAACTTCTGATAACCATTCTCTGTGTTCAGTCTTTTTAGCAGATGTGATAAACTGTTTTTGTAGTTCTGAATTAGTGGGTTTCTTTTCTCCTGAAGAATACTTTTCTTGGCAGCAAACTAGACTATCATTCCAAACTACACGGACCGAACCAAATAGCTTTGCGCTCTCGGTATTTTTGTCCTGGTGTTGGATAGATACGATACTTAAATCTAGCTTTCATAATTCCTATCTGAACTAACAGTATGATAACATTTTTATTAAAAAAAACAACTAAAAAGTCGCCCTAGAAGGGCGAAGCTTTAAACCCAATTTTTTGGTAATTTTTCTACCCTTGTCTGCTCAAAATGCTAACTTTTTGAGCTATTAGATATCTCTGAAAAAGAATAGACTTTTTGCAGAAGTAGACAACAGGCAAGAAATTTTCTGAAAAAAAGCACAAAAAATAATCTTTATTTGTAATATGTAATATCATGTCCGGATAATGAGCGATAGAACTCCGTTCCGCTGACGCGACCAAAAAACTTATCCTCTTGCTTCAACAGTAAATCTTTC
>NZ_BLZO01000083.1 GCF_014132355.1 Okeania sp. KiyG1 | reverse complement strand
CAGATGATGTAGTTATCGGAACTCAAACCACAGATGGAAATGGTGAATATCTATTTGAAGACCTAGAAGCAGGAAACTATCAAGTAGAAGTTCTCAACACCAATGGTGCTTTAGATGGTTTAGACCAAACTGCTGACCCTGATGGAACTTTAGATAATGGTTCTATGGTGGAATTAGACCCAGGGGAAAATGACCTCGACCAAGACTTTGGTTATGACGCTCCTGAAAATCCTGACATCGAGATTGAAAAGTCAACCAACGGAGTAGATGCTGACACTCCAGAGGAAGCACCAGAAATTAATGCTGGCGAGACAGTTACTTGGACCTATGAAGTAACCAACACAGGTGATGTACCTTTTGACGAAAGTGAAGTTGTAGTTACTGATGACATAGAAGGTACAATCACTAATATCATTGAAAAAATCAATGGAAATCAAGATAACATCTTAGACCCTGGTGAAACATGGATTTACGAACAAACAGGAATAGCTCAAGATTTATCTACCGTTACTAACACCGTTATTGATTTTGAAACCGATGGTTTGGGTAACGCTTTACCTGCTGGCACAATTATTGATGACGAATACCAGAACCTAGGAGTAACAATTTCAGCTACTCAATTCGGTGCGATGATCTTTGATAGTGCTAACCCAACTGGTGGAGACCCAGATTTAGGAACAGATAGTGAAGGCAACATCTTAATCATTTCCGAAGATGGTGACAGTTCCGATCCTGATGACAATGCAGGTGGTGGGGTAATTACCTTTGACTTGGATAACCCAGTCGATTTCAACTCTATTAACTTCGTAGATATTGAGGAAACAGGTGGTGAAGTTCGCACTATTGATGTTGATGGAAATATAATAGATACTACTGCAATTCCTGCTCCTGGCAATGGTAGTCTCCAAACTTTAAATATCAATGACAGTGATGTTGCGAAGATAGAAGTTGAACTTGCTGGTAGTGGTGCTATTTCTGGCTTAGATTTTGACAGCATAGGTGATGGCATCTATAAAAATATCGGTACAGTTGTTGCTGATGATGTCACCGACGAAGACCCCAGTCACTATGTTAACGGCGAACCAGATCCTCAAGACCCTGGTATCGACATTGAAAAATTCACCAATGGTGTAGATGCTGACACCATAGAGGAAGCAGTAGAAATTGCTGCTGGTGAGACAGTTACTTGGACTTATGAAGTGACCAACACTGGTGATGTACCATTTGATATATCTGAGATTGAGGTTACTGACGACCAAGAAGGCACAATTACCAACATCTCTAACCAAGGTGATGGAGATGACACATTAGATCCTAATGAAACCTGGATTTACGAACAAACAGGAACTGCTCAAGACTTAACCACTGCCACCAGTTCCCAAGACATCACCTTCAACCTAACAGGTAACAGTTCCACAACAGGTAGTAATGGAAATGTCCGTACCTTTACTCAAAATGGTGTATCAGTAGATGTCAGAGCATTCAGCAGTAACAAGAGCGGTGGAAACTGGAGAACTGCTTACCTTGGAGCTTACAGTGGTGGTTTAGGTGTTACTAACCGTAATGAAAGTGGTTCCCATCACCGAGTAGATAATGGTACTAGCAACGATTATGTCCTCTTTGAGTTTGACCAAGAAGTCACTGTAGACCGCGCATTCCTGAGTTCTATCAGCAATGATAGCGATATTTCAGTCTGGATAGGCGATCGCGATGGAGATATATCACTGTTAGATGGCAATATCTTAAATGACTTCGCCAAAGAAAATCAAAATGGTGGTAATGGCGGTAGTGACAACGCTCGTTGGTCTAATTTTAATGCTGATGAGTTAACAGGTGACACCATCGTTATTTCTGCACGTCAAGACGATCACGATGATGCCTTCAAGTTGAAAAAACTTGATCTTTCTGTAGCGGGTGAAACAACCATCGGCAATTACGTCAACATTGGAACTGTAACCGCTGGTTCTGTAAGTGATGAAGACCAGAGTAGTTACACCAATCCTGAACCCGACCCCCAAAATCCTGGTATCGATATTGAGAAATTTACCAATGGTGTAGATGCTGACACTGTAGAGGAAGCAGTAGAAATTGCTGCTGGTGAGACAGTTACTTGGACTTATGAAGTGACCAATACTGGTGATGTACCATTTGATAAATCTGATATTGAAGTAACTGACGACCAAGAAGGCACAATTACCAACATCAGTGGCCAAGGAAACGGAGATAACACCTTAGATCCTGGTGAAACCTGGATTTACGAAAAGACAGGAACAGCTCAAGACCTGATGACAGTTACAGAGGGGGCAACCGAAACCTTCAATTTCACAGACAATAGTGGTTTAGATGGTCCTAATGGTAATATTCGTACCTTTGATGCTGGAGACCTCTCTGTCAAAGCTAGTGCTTTCAGTCGTGATGACCAGGGAAATTGGGATGAAAGCTTTTTGGGTAGTTTCTCCGGTGGACTCGGAGTCACCGATAACTCAGAAGGTAATGGAAGCGATAACAAGCATAAAGTTGACAATGTATATCGAGACAACTACGTCTTATTTGAATTCTCTGAGGATGTTGTTGTCGATGAGGCACTCTTAGCTTCCGTGACAAATGACAGTGATATTACCTATTGGGTAGGTAGCAAGGAAGATGCGTTCACTGACCACAATATCTTAAGTGATAATTTCTTAGACAGTCTTGAATTCACAGAAGACAATAATGGCGGTTCAAGTTCACGCTGGGCAAATATCAATAATGGTGAAGTGAGTGGTAATATACTCGTCATTGCAGCTTCTACCTCCGACGAGACTCCTGAAGATCGATTCAAGATCAAAAAGTTAGAAGTGCAGCAGGTTGAAAGTGTCGAAAGTGGTTTTTATCAGAATCTAGGTACTGTTGATATCAATGGTCTCACCGATGAAGATTTGAGTCACTATGTTAATCCTGACTTCTCTATCTAATTTTCTTGGCTAAACTTTCTAGATATTGACTCATACTAAATCCGGTTTATATCATGTCTCAAGGCAATCGTTTGTATAAACCCAAGGGTCAATATCTACAGTAAATTTACGTTTTTTCTTGCTCAATAGTCTTCTTCCCTCTTCCTTACATTCGTGCTTACAATACCAATACTACCGGACATGATATTAGACAGAACCAATATTTATGAAGGTAAGGCAGCTATGCTGAACGGTTAGAGAGGAATTTGAAAAACGCGATGCATGATAAGCGGATTTGGTATCATATCAGATCCGCTTAATTCGTTCTAATATCAAATTATGACTCCTGACTCCTGACTCCTGACTTCTGACTCCTACCTCATACCAAAAGACTTATTCAGCAAACTCTAAGTATATATATCTACAAAAATTATCAGAACTGCAAACTAAATAATCTCCGGAAAACGACATAAGCAAAATGTAGTGCTATTTAAGGACAATAAATCAAGTATTTAAGCTTTTCAAGATTTTCTAACTATGGGGGCATTTAAAAAATTAATACTGACTCAAATTTAAGAAATAAAGGAAGAATAGTAATGCAGAAATTTAGTAATAATACTCCCAAAATGTTTTCTAAACCTCAAGTTGGTGTAGTTGATGAAAAGATTACTTTTGATGAACCTGGAAGAGTTAAATTCAAAGCTACATATTGGCCTGCTATGCTTTTTAGAGGTTACAGCATGACTCTTGAACCTGGTCAAGAAGTTGCAGTTATCGGTCGCCAGGGAATTACATTATTAGTACGCCCTTTCTAAGTAAGTTGTATTCAACTCAAACGTCTTATACCAGTTTGAAAAAAGAATGTTACGAATAATCTAGTCAACTAAAATCTTTCATCTAAATGTACAAGGTATTACAATTGATGATTTAATGTTCAAGAATTTAGAATTTAGAATTTAGAATTTAGAATTACCTCTTCTTTTCAAAGAGAGGTAATTATTAATTATTAATTATTAATTATTAATTGTTGAAGCCTGTCGTTGTACAGCCAATAAAGTAATATCATCAAATTGTGTGGCACTACCAGTATGATTTAAAACATTGGTAGATATTTCTTTGAGCAAACCTTCTGCTGAAGTTGCTTTTTTCTCCACAAGTAACCGCAATTTTTCATTAGTAAAAAATTCACCTTTACTATTACGAGCTTCTGGTACTCCGTCTGTGTAACCTAACAAAATTTCACCAACTTCTAAGTGAGTTTGTTCAATTTTAAATTTCATATCGGGCAACATTCCAACTGCTGGACCTGTAGAATTTAACTCCTCCTTGATTTTTCCTGTAGCGTCAATCATAAATAGTGGTTCATGACCACCATTAATATAAGTAATTTTACCATTATTTATGTCTAAAACTCCAAAGAAAAGTGTGGCAAACATTCCCACTTCGCCATGATTTTTCGCAATATAATTATTAGTCAAACACACAGCTTTCAGAGCATGATAACAATCTTCAGTAGCTAGACCTCTATCTAAATACAACTTATCTTTTTCACTTCCTAAATCCTCATTCATTTCTTCAAAATAATTTTGACCAGAAAAAACTCTAATTAAACTGCGGAATAAACTCATAAATAATGCTGCTCCTACTCCTTTATCACAAACATCAGCAATTACTAATCCTACTGTATGATTAGAAAGTTCAAATACATCATAAAAATCACCAGCAACTTGTCTAGCTGGTTGAAAGAAACTGGCAATTTCCCAACCATTTTGTTGTGAAATTTTAGCAGGCAGAAAATTCTTCTGCATCTGATGACCTTGCTCCAATTCATAATTAAGAGCTTGAGAATAAGCTTTAACTTTTTCTAGACTTTCCTGTAAAGCTGCTTCGGCTTTTTTCCGCTCACTTATTGCTTCAGAAATTTTCATAAACATTAGTTCAAAGGCATTAATTACTTCTCCTAACTCATCTTGTCTTTGGAGAGAAATTGACCTAAATGCAGGTGCTTCTCGATCATTATATATTGCTTCCCCGGCTTGATTCAAATCCCTTCTTAATAGTAGAATAGGATTAATTACAATTGGTTCTAAACATAGCCAAAGTGTAATTGTCAAAAACAGAGATATGATAATAACTAAACCAATAATTCGATAAATATAAGCAAGTAATTCTGGTCTGACATTAGAAGCGTCGTGGCGAATAATAATACTATAGTCTGTTTGCATATCTTTTCCAGACCAAATTAAGTCATCATAACGAGAAACATTACTACTGGTGGAAACGAAAAGTTTTTTGGAATTATTTACTTCAGAAAGTGACAATTCTGGAGACTCACCAAATGTACCTACTTTCTGTTTGTTAGAATCATAAACAGCACCTCCTAAAATGGCAGGATGGTGTTCCATAAGTTCTGATAAATGATTGACAAGCTCTGTATTTGAAGCGTCAGGATAGGTAATCAAAATCCAAGCAACTTTCCCAGAAGACATTTGCTGAATTTGAGATAGAATTTCTTTTTCTCTTCTCTTGACAGAAGGGATTAAAATAATGGTTTCAATGGCAATAATGCTAGTAAAAACACATAACACTACGCGACGAGACAATTTTGATTTTAGTCGGTCATTAATTGACTGAGCTAACTTTTGAATGCCAGATAGTTTGCGATTTGGTTGATTTTTTTTCATTTCAATTTCAGTTTGATAATTTGAATGATTTGATAACATATATTTTATCCTTTATTTTAGGGAGTAGGGAGTAGGGGAGTAGGGGAGTAGGGGAGATAAAAACACCTAGAGACAAAAATCTATTGCACAGCTTTAGCTGTATCAATCTACTACCCCTGGATTTAACATTCCTTTTACAAACAGTATTTTATACATTATTTTCAACAATTATTGTAATTTTATGTCTACAAAAATTTAATTTTTATTTCTGAAGCTATACAGATTTATTTATGAAAAAATCTGCTTTAAATAATATAATTTCTAGATAATTAGTGATAAAAAAATCTCCTTTTCCTCCTATTTATTCTTTCTTATTGCTTCTTTATTCTTCTTTCTTCCCCTCCCCTCCAGGGAGGGGTTAGGGGTGGGTTGGGAGGGGAGGGGCGAGGGGTGGGTTGACTCCTGAGTAATTAAGATTAATATCATACACGCGCTTCAGCAGCACCGATTTTTGTATTGTTTTGGAGTAGTACCTGTAAGTTGATGAAATATTTTAGTTAAGTGACTTTGATGAGAAAAACCACATTGAAAAGCAATTTCTGTAATGCTGATATTTTGCTGTTTCAATAATTTTTTTGCCAGTTCTACTCTTTGGTGAATGACATATTGATAGGGTGTAATACCCATTGATTGCTTGAATAACCGGGAAAAATGATATTGACTCATACCAATTACAGCAGCAATTTTAGTTAGTTTTAAATCTCGGTCTAAATGTTCATTAATATATTCAATTGCTTGGCGAAGTCTATATTTTGATAATCCTCCTCGATACTCATTAACTTCTAAACTCATAGTGGAATATTCTCGGACTAAGTGAACTGTTAATGAATATGCTAATGACTCTGCATATAACCTACCTGCTACTCCTCCTGACTCTAGTTCCCCTAGTAGCAGCAACCCGACCTGGCGAATAAATGGATCGCGCAGAATAAATCTGTCTACGAGTTCAATTCGCTGGGGGTCTACTTCTACTACTTCGGTAGCAACTTTTTCCATGAGGGAAGGTGCTAAATATATATATAACAAGTCTGGGTTTCCTTGAATATGCCATTCGGAAACTTCTCCACTTGGCACAACAGTTATATCTCCGGGTACTATCTTCCCCCGGTCGTATTTTCCCTTTAGCGATCGCTCTATGTGACAAGGATAGTCTAAATGAATTATCAGTAGTTCTTCTGGTATTGCAGGTAAGGAAAATTTACTTTCTGCTGCGGAATAGTATAGACGTTGTAGCAGAATACCTTGCCAATTATTCTGTTTACTTGATATCAACAGTTTGCTAGATTCTGGTTGGTCTGATATTTTTGTTGATTGAGGAATTACATTAGATTGTGGTGTCATTTCAGTTATCAGTTATCAGTTATCAGTTATCAGTACCTGTTTGCGCAGCATGACCTAGGAAAGTCAGAGGTTTGAAATATTGAACTTTATTTTCTCTTGGTCGATGGTCGGTCAGCGCAGGTTTCGGAGCCATCCCTCGACTGGAAGGAGGAAGGAGGAAAATATTGTGTTGTCTGAATTTTAAGCTTTTGATCTGTCTGCGTCCTTTCCTTTATTGGTTATTGGTGGCTGAGAAAATAGCGATCGAGAAGATTGATAATTTTGCCTCCCTATTGTAGTAAAGTACTGATAACACAGTTTCTCTGAAATATAGAATCCAGTTATATAATATCTGTTGATAATTCTATAATTATTTCAATCTCCCCCGCTCCCCTGCTCCTCTACTCCCCTACTCCCCCACTCCCCCACTCCCCGCTCCCCGCTCCCCTACTCCCCTACTCCCCTACTCCTAACAACTCTAATGCAGGGCGATCGCACGCTGAGAACGACTAATCAAACCATCTCTTTCTAAGCGTTTGAGGGCACGGGATAGAGTTTCTGGAGTCAACCCTAACTCAGCAGCTATTTCTTTGAGAGGTCTATCTAAATTGACAAATGTCTGATTAGAAAGTCTAGCTATCTGGGATAAATATTGAAGCACTCGTTCGTGGGCAGTCTTGATGTCCCGTAATTCTAGATGGTGTTGTAGACATTGATTTTTTCTGACTAAAATTGCCATGAAATCTTCAGCTAAGTCGGGATAGCTATGCAAAGCTGCTAAAAAATGTTTCTTAGGATAAACCATTACTTGTGAGGCTGTTTCTGCGATCGCTGTATTGGTATATCTGCTAGAAAAAAGTGTTGTCTCGGCTAAAATATCTCCTGCTGTAGCAGTGCATAACCTAACTATTGTTCCACAACTTTTGTAGCGCACTATTTTGAGTCGCCCAGTTTTGACAATAAAGACTGCTTGAGCTGAGTCTCCCTGCCAGAATAGTTTTTGCTCTTCTGACAACTCTCGCCTGGCGATCGCTTGACGTAAATCAGAAGGAAGGATATCTATATCTAAGAGCTTCGTCGGCACTTTTGCTTCTCCTGTTGAGTGAGATTTATCAGTTTTTTTTGGAACGATTATTCCAGAAACCACAAAGAAAATCACACAAATTTCAGCATTAGAAGTTTATCAAAGAATGTTATAACAGGGTGTTTTCCAGTTGTGGACAATCCGATCCAAACTTCTATAAATTGATAATTGATGGTTATTTTTTGTTTATATAACTACCCTAGCAATTATAGAACGCTCAGTCAAGTATATTAGCTTTCGTTCAAATAAGTTATTAATTATTGCCAGTTTAGAAGCAATTTATATACTTTTAATTAAATTCTCATTATTAGTTTATTTGTTTCTCATAAAGAGGGAGTAGGGAGTGGGGAGCAGGGGAGTGGGGGAGCAGGGGAGTGGGGAGCAGGGGAGTGGGGGAGTAGGGGAGTGGGGGAGTAGGGGAGTGGGGGAGTAGGGGAGTAGAGTAGAATTCATTAATGGATAATTGATAATGGATAATTGGTAATTACCTCTGGTTAAAACCGTTACGGAATTGAATATCAGGAAACATTATTTCTTTTTTTCCCCTTAAAAGGGGAGGCTTTAAACCAGAATTATTAATTATTAATTATTCAGTAAAAATAATCATAATTAGTATTAAGTTGACTCAAGTTAGCGAAAAGTTTATTAGGATAGTTTAATTACTTAATAACTGAAGTGTTGCCTAAGTATAGCATTACTTTTGGTAATTGGTATAATATATACTCTTATATTTAAATACTGAATAACAACGATGTTACCAGATTTAATATCATTATCTGGATATGAGACCGGGAAATTTATAAATAGAATAGGGAAAATATTAGGAACAGGCAAGATGCCTATTCCACACTCCCCATCTCCTTATTCCAACTTTTCCATCGGTGCAGTCTTAGGATCAATAATTTTTTTACTCTTACCAAATTTGATACCTAAACTCAGTTTTTGTCCCCCACCAAAAACATTAGTTACCTGTCCTACTCCAAAAGTTTTGTGCATCACTTTCTCACCTACTTGCCAATTTTCTCCTTGATTATTTGCCGATTTTTTAACAGGAGTATTTTTAGTATTTTTGCTTTGACGGCGGGAACGATAAATTACCTTTTTCATCCCATTAGTATTAATCAAATCTTCCGGTAATTCAGCCAAAAATTGAGATGGAACTGCTACATCTCGCGCTCCCCAAAACTGTCGCCTTTCAGTAGCATAAGAAATAAATAATTGTTCCTGCGCCCTGGTAATTCCTACATAACAAAGTCGCCTTTCCTCTTCCAAAGATAAAGGGTCATTTTTACTGCGAAAATGAGGTAATAAACCCTCTTCCAAACCAACCATAAAAACCACCGGAAATTCCAAACCCTTAGCCGAATGTAAAGTCATTAACGATACAGCTTCCTGCCCATCTTGTAGATTATCTAAATCAGAAGCTAGAGAAGCATTTGCCAAAAAACCTCCTAAACTTGTATCCTCATTATCCTCTTGAAATTGAGCAACAGCACTACATAATTCCCCCAAATTTGCCAGTCGATTATCTGCTTCTTCCGTACCCTGTTTTTTCAAATCATGAATATAATTAGAATCTTCCAAAATTCCTTCAACAATTTCAACCGCCGTCAGATTTTCTACCTCATTTTGCCAATGCTTAATTATATCAGCAAATTTATTCACAGCTTTTGAAGAACGCCCAGCCAAAGTATTAACAGAAGTTTCATCATTAATAATTTCCCACAAAGGTATTCCCATCTCCAAAGAAGCATTCACCAAAGAATCAATAGTCGCCTTACCAATACCTCTTCTCGGAGTATTAATAATCCTGAGCAAACTAACAGTATCAGCAGGATTAGCAATAACCCGCAAATAAGCCAAAGAATCCTTAATTTCCTTCCGGTCATAAAATTTCAAACCGCCAATTATCACATATTTAATATCATAATGAATCAAAGCTTCTTCCAGGGCGCGTGACTGAGAATTAGTCCGATAAAGTACAGCAAAACTGCCTAAATCTAACTCTGGATTTTGGTCTGTAATTTCCTGAATTTTACTACAAACAAATTCCGCTTCTTCTAACTCACTATCCGCCTCATAACAATAAATGTCTTCCCCTAAACCTCTCGTTGGTTTGAGAATTTTATCAATACGTTGAGTATTATTTTCAATCAACTTATTTGCCACTTCCAGAATATTTTCCCGCGACCGATAATTTTCCTCCAATTTAATCATTGTCCTGGTATCTTCATCCGCTAAACCATCACCAAAATCATGTTGAAAATCTAGCAAAATTGTATAATCTGCCATGCGGAAAGAATAAATAGATTGGTCTACATCTCCCACCACAAAAACAGAACGATTTTCCCATTTATTAAAATATTTAGGGTCTTCACCATTAGTTGCTAAAAATCTAATAAAGTTATATTGAGTCCGATTAGTATCTTGATATTCATCTACTAAAATATGGTTAAAATGTTTATGCCAATAAGCCAATACTTGTTCATTTTGCCGAAATAATTCTACAGGTATTCTGATTAAATCGTCAAAATCAAGAGCATTATTTGCTGCTAAACTATCTTGATAAATACCATAAACTTCAGCAATTACCCGCCCCCGATAATCTGGTTCTGACCTTTGATATTCTAGAGGCGACATTCCCTTATTTTTAGCATTACCAATAGCATATCTAACCGAACGTGGTTCAAATCTTTTGTCATCTAAATTGAGCTGTTTAGTAACAATTTGCTTAATTAAAGTTTGAGCATCACTTTCATCAAAAATAGAAAAATTTTTATCCCAACGACGTTTTTTTTCATCCTGATATTTATTAATATCAAAACGCAGAATACGAGCACAAAGACTATGAAAAGTTCCCATCCATAAATGTTTCGTAATACTTTTATAGACTTGCGATCGCAACTTAGTCTGTTCTTCGAGTGTTAAAGCTGATAATGGTTTACCATATTTTGCTTCTGCTTGTTGCCCAGCAAATAGCTTTTCGATCCGCTCCTTCATTTCCCGTGCAGCTTTATTGGTAAATGTCACCGCCAGAATATTTTCTGGATTTACCCGATGATGGCGAATCAGATGGGCCACGCGATAGGTGAGCGCTCTAGTTTTGCCAGATCCAGCTCCCGCCACAACTAGCATTGGTCCGCAAAAATGTTGTACTGCTTGGCGTTGCGATAAATTTAGCTCATTCAGAAATTCAGTAGTTTGCATAGTTGGATGTTATTATAATTACGCTCGTAGTAGGACTTTAGCCCCATAAATACCTATCTTATTGCTCAAGCACTACTACAAACAAAAACTTTATCGAATAATTAATAATTAGTCCAACAAGCGTAGGTTGGGTTGACGGAGGTTAGCGGAGCTTATCCGGAGGATAAACCCAACAAGAGTAAAGTTTTTTTTGATTTCACTATTGTTCTACCTAACCTAAATTTTTAGTAGAATAAAATTTACTACCACTCTACCTGAACTGAATAATTAGCAAAAACAGAGTCACAACTAATTAGCACTGCATTTTCTATATTAGCTTGAGCAATTAGTAAACGATCAAAAGGATCTTTGTGATCAACAGACAAACTATCTAAAGCTAAAACATGAGCAACAGTAATTGGTAATATCTCGATAAAATTATTTTGTTGAGGTACATTTACGATCCCCCTAAATCCCCCTTAAAAAGGGGGACTTTGAAGCCTCCCCCCTTTTTAAGCAGTTCCCCCCTTACTAAGGGGGGTTAGGGGGATCTGGGGGCAGGGGGGGATCTAAAACTATATCTCATAAATTAGAGAAGCGCTATAACTCTAATGCACGTTGAGAAAGTTTTGATGGCTCACTATCCCACCAAATAAAAGTATGTGTATCTAACAGTAATTTCATGAATTTTGCAACCAAAATTCATCTGGTAAAGGTCGATCGAAATCATCACTCATTACCATAGCACCTAAATTTAATCCAGGTTGAGGTGTTTTGTCTAATGGCAATCTAGTTTCAGTAACTGGATTAAGTAGAGTCAATCTAGCAACCGGAATATTATCATTAGTAATGACGATTTCTTGCTCATTTTGAATCGAATAGAGTAATTCAGTAATACCTATCGGTAGTTGTTTCAGGTCAAATGTTTTGTTTGACATAGCTTTGTATCTAAAAGTGATATGTTCTAATTATAGCCTCGAAGGTTCGGTTAATTTAACACTAACTCAGCCTAATGGATTTAAGTTGAATTTAAACAACTGCAAACTCAGTTAATTTACGAGTTTTTGGATTGTGGAAAGCTAAAACAATAATACTCTATAGAGCAAAGACAATTTTTAAAGCTAGATCAATTTTTAGGACTAATTCTGTTTCTAGTTCACCCCTAACACTTACTAAGCGAGAACAATAATCAATGGGTCTAGTTTGTAAACAATCTGCTATTGATTTTTTACTTAAACAGTTAACTGAAGATGGTTCAATTACTACATTAGTTTTAATCCTTGCCTTTTTTTGACTCCAGTTTGTAACGGGGACAACTTGAATAACAGGTACACGCTCGTTATAAGTATTATTCGTGACAATAATACAAGGTCTAATCTTTCCTGTTTCTGAACCTAGAGTAGGGTCAAGATTCACATCAATAATCATACCTCGTTTTAGTTTCATGTTTCTCTAAAATCTGCACAAGCAGTCTCAGTTAATTCTTGTAATTCGGCATCTTCTTCGTATATTTCTGCATATAATTGTGCTGACTCTTGTAAATCTTGAGCTTCTAATTCTGACTGTAACTTTTGCAAGGCAAACTTAATCATTTCTACTTCATCTTTAAAGC
Source organism: Okeania sp. KiyG1 (assembly GCF_014132355.1). GTDB lineage: Bacteria > Cyanobacteriota > Cyanobacteriia > Cyanobacteriales > Microcoleaceae > Okeania. The sequence continues at coordinate 13,812 of NZ_BLZO01000083.1, read as the reverse complement.
CATAGTTTTTATGATGGAGAAGAAAATGGAGTTGATCTTCTTCAATATTTAACGTTAGTTTTTGGTTCATATTTCTAGCTAGAATATATTAGGACATATTTTTTATTCTAAAATAAAATCTTAATTTAAACAACAGCAAACTCTGTTAATTTATAAGTTTATGACTCGTGGCAAGTGACACACCTAAAATGTTGAATTTGATTGGTTACGAATCACCCTTTTTACCTCGGAATACTTGGCAAATATGTGGCACACTAATTATCTCTGTGCTAATTTTTTTTGACAAGTTGTTTAAGCAAAATTCGTAGGGTGCGTTAGACGGCTTAAATTTAGACGATGAAAGAGATTCAGCAATCCGTCGTAACGCACCATTTGAGATTTGTCAATTCACTATACCTGTTTTATGGATGGTGCTAGACTGTTTTATGGATGGTGCGTTACGCTGTCGCTAACGCACCCTACTGGACTAAATTCCCACCTGTGTCTAGCACGCCCAACCACCATAAGGTTTTGTTGGGTTTCACTTCATTCTACCCAACCTACTTCTACTTCCCACACTCCCCTACTCTCCTACAACTAAATCCCACAGTAAATCAATACTTGCGCCTAAATATTCTGAATGCTGATGTTTTTGAATCAATTGAATGACTTGAGGAAGGATTTTATCAGATTTTTTGCCTAATTTGCCCAAAGCATAGGCTGCCTTCCAACGCATATAAAAATCCTCATCCCGAAGCAGGAGTAATAGAACATTAACTGCTTCCTCCAAACTGTTCCCGAAATAACCCCAAGCATGGGCCGCCCTAAAACGGACATTAGAATTTTCATCCTGAAGCAGGGGTAATAGAACATTAACTACATCCTCCAAACTGTTCCCGAAATCACCCAAAGCTGAGGCTGCGCTCACACGCACATAAGAATTCTCATCCCGAAGCAGGGGCAATAGAGCATTAACTATATCCTCCGAACTGTTGCCTAAGGAACCCAAAACTAAAGCTGCAGTCGAACGCACATCAGAATTTTCATCCCGAAGCAGGGGCAATAGAGCATTAACTACATCCTCCAAACTGTTCCCTAACTCGTCGCCCAAAGCTAAGGTTGCAGTCGAACGCACATTAGAATTTTCATCCTGAAGCAGGGGGTAATAGAGCATTAACTACATCCTCTGAGCTGTTCCCTAACTCGTCGCCCAAAAAAAGTTAAGGCTACCCTCAAGCGCACATCAGAATTTTCATCCTGAAGTAGGGGCAATAGAGCATTAACTACATCCTTTGAACTATTCCCTAAATTGCTCAAAGCTAAGGCTGTCCTCAAACGCACATTAGAATTTTCATCCTGAAGCAGGGGTAATAAAGCATTAACTACATCCTCCGAAATTTGCTCCAATATTTCCGAGTTGAATCGCAAGAAACGAACTAATTCATCATCCTTTTCTTCCAAAAGCTTTTCCACAAACAATTGAATTCCCTCATCTTTTTCTCCTAACTTAACTTGATATCCTCACAGTCGCTTCTCATAAATTAAATCCGATCGCTCTTTCAACATTTCTAAAGCTTGCTCTTCAAAGTCAGTTTCACCCAAACTACTAAGAATTTGAAAAACCTGACCGCGCACCCTACCACCAACCTGCTCATATTTACTCACCTCCAACTCAATCAATGCCTCTAAAATTTCCTGCACCAACTTACCATCAGCTTTCCGCATCCCCTTCAGATTTTCTGCCAAACAATAACCAGCAAATAACAAATCCCGATGCAACCATTCCTCGTACTCGCTACCATTCTGCAAAATCATCCGAATAGCATTTGCAGCAGCTTTAGGATTTTGTTGCGCTATCAGCAATAGTAAAACTTCGCGCCAGTGAGAATCGTGCAAATTCTCCTGAATACAATTCAAAATAATTCCTAAATCATATTCATTTTTTGCCCGATATTGAATCTCTTGAGCACACAAATATTCTTGAAACGTCTTATGCACAAAAGCATAATAATCTTGCCCCTGCTCATTCAATAAACCAGTGCGCCCCTGAATCAATTCCAGAAATCTTCCTGTTTCTTCCTGTGCTTGATACAACTTTAAATCCTTTAATTCCCAAATCTCCTGGTTCAACTGTTCAATCAAATCATCCTTATCTATCAAAGTACCACCCTCTTCCTCACTCCCAAACTTTCCCTGAGTATGTACCCAATATGCCAACAATTCCATCAACCGTTTCAGATCGTCCATATCCAAATACTTCAGTCGCTGATGACTACTCAACTCCTTGATTTTCTCCCGAGAAACCAACAATGTCTCTACTGCTTTTTTATAAAGTTCATTTCTTTGCTTCGGCAAACCTCCCTGATACCGATGAATCAAAGCAATAATTGTCAACAACAACGGATTTCTTGCCAATAATTTAATCCGGTCATTCTCACCCAACGCCCTTTGTAAACTTTCCTTCCACCTTTGCGCTTGCTGTCGATCTTGAAACCGACTGTTGTACCAGTTATCAAGAAACAGGGAAATTTTGTCATCATTAAAAGACTGCATTTGATAGTGGGGAAATTCTGCCCTATTGAAAAAGTAGCGCCGATAACCCACAGGGCGAGATGTAATAATTGCTGGATTTTTATCAAATTTCCTTAAAAAAGTCTCTATGCGCCTGACAACATCATAACGTTTGCCTTCTTCCGCCACCTCATCCAAACCATCGAGTAAAATCAAAGCTCTACCATCTTCCAACCAATGCTCAAAAAAACCTGTCGGCAAATCTTGGAGTGCCATATTTGTTTCAGCAAATACACGAATATGTTCCGGAATAGTTTTATCTAAATCTCTGACAAAATCTCGTATTCTAATTAAAATAGGCAACCAGTCGCGATCGCGGTCTAAACCCAAAACTTGAGGCTGTTTCTGTGCCAACATGAGAGCAAAATAACTCATTAAGGTTGTTTTACCAGAACCAGGTCCACCCAAGATGACAAATTTTTGAGACTTATTTTCACTCAACAACTGAGAAGCTAAAAATTTACGACCAGAAGTATTTATTAAGGGTCTATTTTCTGGTTTTTCTCCTAATATAAGTCCAGAAGCATTTCCCTCCAGAGGCTTTGTTTTATCAAAATAACCATGCGAAGTGAAGAAAAGAATTTTTTCATAAACTTCTTCCTTAACCTCTGGCATCACAAAAATATCAACTAATCTTTTTCTTTCTTCTTCTTGTGGCGCAACATTAATTCCAGCAAAAATTACATTATTAAACCAGGTATTTAACTGGGTGAAATAATTGTTTTTAGCAACTTGGAAACTAATATAAGTTGTAGTATTTTGAAAATAAGCATTAACAAAAGTTTCTATCCACTTTTGTAGATTTGATTCAGTTAATTTAATATTTTTAGCTTCTGCTGCTTTTTTAAATATTTCAGTTAAAACTTTAATATCTGGCTTGCCTTGATTAGTTAAAGGCTTTTGCAATTGTGCTAAAACGCCAGAATTACTAAAATAATGATTTAAAAAATTATCAGTTCCAGACAAACCATCTTTTCTAGCTGAATAAAATAAACGCTGTTGGTTAGGGAATTTTTCTTCCTCTTTTTCCACAGCTTTTATTCCAGCTTCAATTGCTTTTTGTATGTCTGTTTGATTAAGAAATTGAAATCCTTTTTTAACAGCAACATTTGCCAAAGACCCTGCAATTGGTGCTGCTATTTTTGTAATTAAAGAAATATTCATAATTTCACCCGAATATGATATAAGGTCCAGTAGGGTGCGTTAATGAAATGTAACGCACCTTAATTTATTATGCCAAATGTTTCGGTGCGTTACGCTTTGCTAACACACCCTACTGGACTGTTTTATTAATAAATTAAAATCCTTTTTTAACAGCAATATTTAGCAAAGACCCTGCGACTGGTGCTGCTATTTTGGCAATTGAAAATAAATCCATAATTTCACCCGAATATGATATAAGGTCCAGTAGGGTGCGTTAATGAAATGTAACGCACCTTAATTTATGAGAATTTGTTTGAAAATGGAATTTTTAACACACCGTCTATGCCAGATGTTTCGGTGCGTTACGCTTCGCTGTAGAGGTTTGGCCTACAAACCCAAGGTCCAGTAGGGTGCGTTAATGAAATGTAACGCACCTTATTTATGAGTATTTGCTTGAAAATGGAAATTTGAACCACCGCCTATGCCAGATGTTTAGGTGCGTTACGCTTCGCTAACACACCCTACAAAATTTTATTCATCCCAAATTCCTAGGGGTATTTCTGGACTCCCATCCCTTCCCCAATTTGCCGGATAAATTCTCTGAGCTATAAACCGATGAATACTGGAAAATTCCCAATCTTGGGGATTTGTACATAACCCATGTCGAACAGGATTATAATGAATATAATCACAATGGTTGGCAAAATCTTGTTCATCTCGAATCAAATGCTCCCAAAAACGACGCTGCCAAAGATTGCTTTCTTTTCGCTTTTGTCGTGACAGAGAAATTTCTCGATTAATAGCTAATTCTTGCCCATAATGTTTGGTCACATAAGTTTTAATTAGTCGCAATCTCATTGAAAAATCTCCATCATTGGGAGGCAAAGTCCACAGACAATGAAAATGCTCTGGTAGTAACACAAAAGCATCAATAGAAAAAGGATGTTTTTCCCTTACCCTTTCGATCGCTTCTCTGAGAGCTTTTCTACCAACTTCCCCACACAGCCAAATTTCTCTTTGATAAGTGACTTGAGTGATAAAATATGTTCCACCAGAAATATTAGGTCTTCTATAATTAGGCATTCCAATCAGTTTATTTTAAATTTGTATTAGGGATAGTGCGTTACGCTATTGAAACCCTTTTTGAGCAGCAACATTTGCCAAAGAACCTGCAATTGGTGCTGCTATTTTGGCAATTGAAAATAAATCCATAATTTCACCATAATTTCACCATAGTTTCTTCAGCTATTATACTTGGGAATTTGGTAAAGCACCAGATGTGGTAGTGGAAATAGTTTCTAACAAAGTGGGGAACGAGTTTGGTAGTAAACTTACAGGTTATGCACGAATAGGAGTCTGGTATTATGTGGTTTTCGATTTATTGCAAAAATTAGGACGGTTTTAACCAGAGGTAATTATCCATTATCCATTAATGAAATACACTTACACTTAATCTGTGCATCCGTGCCATAATCTGTGTGAGCGTTGCATTTGCCTACCATCAACCTTACCAGAAAATTGGGTTTAAAGCCTCGCCCATAAGCGGGCGACTTTTTAGTAGTTGAATCTTATTTCAAGAAATATGTTATCATGTATGTTAGTTTAAGAGTCAAATTATGAAAGCTAGATTTAAGTATCGTATCTATCCAACACCGGGACAAAAATACCGAGAGCGCAAAGCTATTTGGTTCGGTCCGTGTGGTTTGGAACGATAGCCTAGCTTGTTGTCAACAAAAGTATAGATCGGCAGAAAAGAAACCTTACTTATCTCAACTACAAAAACAGTTTATCACTCAAGCTAAAAAGACTGAAGACAGAGAATGGTTATCAGAGGTTTCTGCTATACCATTGCAGCAATCTTTAAATGATTTAAACCGTAGGGCTTATCAACAATTTGTCACCTACAAACGTTGCATCAACGTCTACTAAAGATCAGACAGAAAGGTAAACCTGTTAAACCTCCTAAATTCATGAAATAGAAAGTCAAAGCAAACTGCTAGATTTACACTCATGAGGATTTAAAATTGGTCAACACAAAGTTTATGAAGCGCCAAGATTGGAAAGCTGAAAATTGTTTTGCCTGTAGAGAGTTACCTGCTGCTCCATCATCAGTAACAGTAATCAAAGACGTAGGGCGCAATTGAGCTATGCGTCAGCAAACGACCGTTTGCTGACGCATAACTATCGTTAACGCCCCTACATAGATATTTCTTGAGTTTTGTAGTAGAAATACAACCAGAAATCTTACCTAAAACTGATAATTCAGTAGGTATAGATTTAGGTATTAAAACCTTTGCTACATTTAGCGATGGTACAAAGGTTGATGCTCCTAAACCACTGAAGAAACGAATTAAGAAATTAAGAAAAGTTAAGTAAATCATTATCTCATAAAACTAAAGGGTCTAAAAGGTATGAAAAAGCAAGGGTTAGAGTTGCTAAGTTCCATGCCAAACTGAAAGATACGCTTGACAGATTTTCTGCATAAATTATCTACTAAAATAATTCGTGAAAACCAAACAGTTGTTTTAGAAGTATAACAACGTTTCTGGAATGGTTAAAAACCGTAACCCACCCCCATCGCTTCCGGGAGGAGCAAGAGGGTGGGTATCAGATTTAGGTTGGAGAAAATTCAGGACTTTTTAGAAGGAAAAGCAGAAAAATATGGTCGTGATTTTAGAGTAATTAGTCGTTGGGAGCCTACATCTCAAATTTGCTCAAATTGTGGCTTTAAAGGTGGCAAGCTAGACCTTCAGGTGCGAGAATGGGAGTGTCTAAACTGTGGCAGCAAACACGTTCTTAGACGCAGAATGCAGCAATAAATATATTAGTCGCGGGCGGGCAGTCCGAGACATTAAACGGACGTGGAGGCAAGCGTAACTCATCCCCATCCCTCCCGGGAGGGGAGCAAGAGGGGTGGGTGCAGCAGCCAGTGTTAGCGGAGCTTTGCGCCAGCAAAACGTCAACCCACCGAAGAGCTATGGTTCAGTAGGAATCTCCGCGTCTTCAGGCCGGAGAGGATGTCAAAATAACTAACTATTGTCCAATAGTTTTGAGCGCTATATATAGCGTATCTGCGTAAGTCCTAAATCAATTCAAAACTCCCAGAAAAAACGGACGAAATAACTCACAAGAGAGACACGCTCGATCGCCTTCCAAATTAACCAACCCCATCTGTTGCAACTGATAACCAAGGGATACTTTTATTTCTATAGGTTTGGGGTTGTTCACAATTTCAGTAAAGATAGGCAATAATTTATCATAGCGTTTCAGGTTCCACCATTGTTGTTGTAAATGTTCTGCATAAAGAGCAGTTGCGCTCCCAGAATTATCTAAAAGTTCTTCCAGGGTTATTGTCTGTTGCTGTAGGTAATAAAATGCTAACTGCAAACGATAGGGATGTGCGCCCAGAAGGGTAATAAGTTGCTGGATTTGTGATTTGGTTATTTCTTGTTCGTACCTTCTTGCCAGATCCTGCACTTGAGCTAGGGTGAATTCAGGTAAATTGATGACTAACCCAGTATTCAACAGGGAAGGATTAATCGATAGGGGCATTAGAATTTCCGTAGAATGAGCTGTCACCACTCGGAGTTTGTGCCAAGGATTACTTTCTACTACCCTTGCTTTAGCTTGCTCAGACCAGGTTCGCAGAAGTTGGAGAAATTCACCAGCAATGCCTGGATAGGCAAAAAGCCGATCTAGTTCATCGATAGCTATTACGAGAGGTCGATCTAGCTTGGCTAAGATAATATCATTGAAGTAGTCGGTGGCAGTTGATTTGCTACCCAAGCAGTCATCCCAAAAGTCAGCTATCTGCTCCGCCATCGCCATTGACAATGGCGCATTGGAAAATTCTAATTCCTTGCTAACTCTAGCACAGAACCATTGCAGGAAGTGTTCTAGGTTCTGTAAAATCTCAGCATCGGCCAGTTGTAAGTTCAGAAAAACAGTTTGATACCCTAGGGATTTAGAGTAAGAAATGATGCGACTCATTAGTGAGGTTTTGCCCATTTGCTTGGGGGCGCGGATTTTCAACAGTGTACCCGGTTTCTGGATGCTTTCGTAACAGAGGGATTCGATGATGGGACGGTCAATGTAAAAAACAGAATCTAGAGGCATCTGTCCTCCGGGTGCTGTTAGTAGACAAGATTGTAGATTATCTTGTGGTTGAATCATTTTTTTGATTGGGGGGGTATTGTTGCGATAGCGCAGCATATTGACATGAGAATGGCAAGCAGGTTCAAGGAGGGAGCAGGTTTTAGCAAGTGCCACTGAGTTAGTTTTGGTTAGATTATCTTGATTAGATCGAAGGTAGAGATAGTCGTCTTCTGTCAAAGTTAGATTAAAAGCATGGAAGCAGCACTTCAAAGTCCGTTTATCAACTCCTGACGAGCAGGTAAAAACTTTGCTGAGGGTATTGGGAGTTAAACCTGTTTCTTCACTGAGAGATTCGAGGGTGTAGCGTTTGGAGTGTTGCTCAATTTCTGCCTTAGCTTTTGCCTGATTGAGCTTCTTTAAGCCTTGAATAGTTAAAATTACACCTCGTCGGCGTCCATGGTTGCTCATTATTACTAGATTTTTCTGTTAAAAAAATGGCGTTCCTGAATTGAAGTATGAATGTGCGATTGTTTGGTTCTCGCCTTCGCCCCCGCGCATCCCCCGTTCAACAAAAGCGCAGCATCTTCTGGCTTCCCATTCAACAAAAAGCGAAGCAACATCTGGCTTCCCCTTTCCAAGGGGGACGGGAGGGGGATTCCAAGGGGAACGGGAGGGGGATTAAAGGTGGACTTTTAGAGTTTTATTCCCCCAAAATTGGGAGGCTAGGGGGGCTTGCATCATACCCAGAATCAGCAACGCCAAAAAAATTGTAGTTCTGCATATTCAGGACTTACGCAAAGGCACTATATATAGTGTTAACCCTTAAAGGTTTATTTATATTAGCCATCCCTTGAAAAACTAATGAAAGCTCAAATGAGGTAAATTCATTTTTAGTAAACGTGAACCCAGAGAACTTGGCACTTAACTACAGTTTCTCTAGTTTTAAGCCAGCTTACAAATTAGCTCTTTAGCAGTATCAATCACTTATTTTGTAGATCTTACACAAACTTTCTATCACAGTCTCGACATTAAAAGTTCTGCTTGCTATTGTGGATTTTGCCATTTTTAACAACAGAATTAAAACCACATTTAAGGCAAGATAGTTATGTTATAGACATGACAGGGAAAGACTGCTTTCAGACCCTATACTCTGAAGTATTCAAAGTTACTAATAAATTAGGCTGGGATAATTTCATAATAGTTGTACAAAGAAAATACTTTTTTAAGTGTTGTTTTCTGAATTATTACCAAGATACTTGCACCAAAAGAAAAATACAACCCCAAAACTTTATATAAAGTTTATATGATTTTTAGACAACTTTATATAAACTTTATACAATCCCCGGAAATTTACTGAAAGTCTCATTTATTCTGCTACATTGTAGAATTTTATCCCCTCAGTAAGCTCGGCCACCTCTACCCAATTACTATCAAATACTCATTCATAAATACGGTTATAAACTTTGATAACTCTCCCTTCCTTTACCACTTACCCTAACAATAACAGCAGGACTCTGGAATTTCTACCTAATGGCAGGATAGGTGTATGGGTAAAATCAGAATCTTGCGAGTGCCACTTTCAGGGTTTTATTTAGCGACAAGTCTAATTTATGAGGATGAACAATAGAGCAAAGTTCTCCTACTGCTATGGACCATCACCAAGATAATTGTAATGAACTACGAGATGAAACCGGAAGTACAGTGCTTAACTTTTAACTTTGGAGAAATTCCCAAGTTAAGCAATTTGGGTAGGGGAATGGTGGTGATGTTCTTAACTTTTCGATAGCTGAAATATAGATTGGGAATGGCTTTAGGGATTTACTGGTGCTAAGTGCTTATCTTTTTTCTTAAAATTACAAACTTTGGTTGTGCTGACAAAAGAAAACCTATACCTTGTACTCATAGCTAAGTACAAAAGCCAACAAAAACAGATCAAAGAGGATAGAGAAAAGCTTGGTGACTAACATTGCAACATCAACTGAACTCAGTTCACTAATGAATAAATCTCTTGGTGATTCTGGCGTATGCATAGCTATCCTTGATGGACCAGTCGATCTGTCCCATCCATGCTTTACTGGAGCTAATATCACTCAGCTTACAACATTAGTATCTGGTGTAGCCGATGGAAGTCCAGCATCTCAGCATGGAACTCATGTTGCTAGCATCATCTTTGGTCAACAGGGTAGTTCTGTTCAGGGGATCGCTCCTAATTGTCGTGGGTTAATCCTACCTATTTTCAGTAGTGGGAAAGGAGATAATCTGGCTCCCTGTTCTCAAATTGACCTAGCACGAGCGATTACCCAAGCAGTCGAAGCAGGAGCTAATATCATTAACATCAGTGGTGGTCAGTTGACGGCTTCCCCAGAATCTGACCAATTACTGGCTAATGCTGTTCGTTTGTGTCAAGAAAAAAATGTTCTCATCGTTGCTGCTGTAGGAAACGATGGCTGCGAATGTCTTCATCTTCCTGCTGCTCTGGAATCAGTTCTGGCCGTGGGAGCGATGGACTCTCAAAGAAATCCCCTTGATTTTAGTAATTGGGGCAAAGCTTACCAAAGTCAAGGGATTCTTGCTCTCGGTGCAAACATATTAGGTGCAACTCCTGGTGGGGGCACGAGTCTAAAAACTGGGACTAGCTTTGCAACACCCATTGTCTCTGGGATTGTGGCTCTTTTACTCAGTATTCAATTGCAACGGGGAGAACAGCCAGATCCCCATGGCGTTCGTGAAGCCATTCTCAAAAGTGCTTTGCCTTGTAATGTACAAAAAACAGATCAAGCTCGCTGTTTAGTAGGCATTCTTAATATTTCTGGGGCTTACACCCTAATTACAAAAGGAGAAATTGAACCAGTGTCCGATCATCAATTAGAAGAAGCTATGATGGAACCGAGTGAAGTTAACAACATCCCTCAAGAGTTAACTACCAATGAAATCAATGAGATTGAAATAGAGCAAGTTCAGCCCATTGAAGCTATTAACTCCAGTTCACAAGAGCAAGTTCAACCCATTGAAGCTATTAACCCTAGTTCACAACCAACTGTTCCCTACTCGGTAACAGGTATACAAGCAGCAGAAGCCAAAATATCCCCAGTTATGCCTACCAATACTTCCAATACAGTTAACCCCATGATGGTAACTCCCAATAATCAAGCAGTTTCTTCTATTACCCCTTCTGGAGCAAATGGAGATTGTGGCTGCGGAGGAGGCGGACCAATGCAGATAGTTTATGCTATCGGTCAACTAAATACGGATTTCGGTACTGAAGCTCGTCGAGATTCCTTTACCCAAACAATGCCTCCTGATATGACGCTGGTTCAGTATCTCGGCGATCGTCCTTATGAAGCTCAATCCCTCATTTTTACTCTCAATTTAGATGCTACTCCCATCTATGCTATAATGCCTACTGGTGCCTATGCTAACATTGCTTATGAGAGACTTGTTTCCTATTTAGGAGATGAGAGCATTGAACGCATCTCAGTTCCAGGATATATTGGTGGTAGTATCCGCTTAATGTCTGGTCAAGTTGTCCCGGTCATAATTCCAGAAGTACGCGGGATGTATAGTTGGTCAACTAATGCTTTAGTAGAATCGGTGATGCCACAAATCGAGGCTGCAAATATCACACAGGCAACGTTGCAGTCTCGAATTGAAGACTATTTGACTCGGATCTATTATGACTACCGTAATTTGGGGATAACCCCTGAAGAACGGGCGTTAAACTTCTCTGCTACCAATGCTTTTCAAGCTTCCGTAGCAATCGCTACTGCAGCAGGTACTGACCGAGTACTTGACTCTATTTCGGTAGAAAAAAGTCCAATTTGCCGCCCTGATTCAGATTGCTATGACGTGAAGTTAAGATTCTTTGACCCAGAAAATAACCAGCGTTCTAACCGAGTCTTTCGATTCACAGTTGATGTCAGTGATGTAATTCCTGTCACTATAGGTACAGTACGTTCTTGGTCTGAATCCTAACTATAAATAATCAAAAATACTCAAGAGGAAAAAAATTATTTATGAATCTTCCTATTCAAGCTCCACCAACTTTAAGAGAAGTTAGTACAGCTAAACTTTCTGGAATCAGAGCGATTGACCCCTCTAATCTTGCTTGCGATCTTTGTTGTCAACTAGCTGGAGGAGAAGCCTGTAGTGCTATCCCTGGTTGCAGTTGTGAAATCTAGCATTCGTTAATTTTTCGAGTTCATTTTTGGATATCTGAGGGAGGGATTTTCCCCGTTCGCACCTCATATTCGTGACATCTTAAAAAAAACAATCAATTTTAAAATAACCAAGGAGAAAAAAACGTGAATCTTCCCATTCAATCTCAACCAGTAATCAGAAAAGGAAACACACCAGTAATAGTCCTCAATGGACTCACACCTCAAGGATGCGGTGTTTTGGATTGGGTTAAATGCGGAGCAATAGCTGCAGGCTGTGCAGCCGCTTGTGTAGTTACAGAGGGTGAGGCTTGTATAGAATGCCTAGGACCTGCTTATGACTCATGCAAAGACTGTCTTTAAAATATAGAAAAAATCCTGATTACTTTTGGGGCTTACACATTTTCTGGGCATGAAAATACTTGAAAGTTAGTCTAGGTAAGGGAGTTACGTCAAAGCCCTAAAACCTAAAAATGGCTATAACCCTTGGTAATATAGCGATCAGGACTTACACAAAATATGAAAATATACACCATCTGTAGGGGCGTTTTCCTGACGGAATACTCCGCAAACATGTCGCGCAGCGAAATGGTATTCGCCCTTGCTAGATATAGCGGTTCTGCCTAAGTCCTGGGAATTATAGTGTTTACACATCGTCTTACACATACCGCGAATTAGTGATACGTGTTAGGCAGACTCTCAAATTCTAAAAAAACAAAACCAGATTAGGAGAAGCAGGACTTAGGCAAAGGTACTATCTGTAGGGTTTTAAAACCATTTTACAATAGTTTTAAACGCTATATATATGGTCTATGCGTAAGTCCTGAGAAGAATAGATGAATCTTCCCATTTAATCTCAACCTGTCAGAGGAGAAACCTGTAGTGCTATCCCTGGTTACATTTGTCAAATCTAGCATTTGTTAATTTTTCGATATGTGAGGGAGGGATTTTCCTGCTTGCACCTCGCATTCGTAAAACCTAAAAACAATCCATTCTTAAATAAGGATAAAAACAATGAATCTTCCCATTCAATCTCAGCCCGTTCTCCGTAATGTTTCCACTGCTAAAATGGCAGTTAGTAATGGAGTTAATCCTTCTATTGATTTTAAATGTCTTGTGAAATGTGCTGGTAGCCTTGCTAAGTGTATAGGTTCCTCCGACCCAGTAAAGTGTTTAATCAGTGCTGGTGCAAGTGACTGTATTTCTTGCTTATAGTCTGAGCTTTTCCAGTGGGTTCATGCAACATGACCTGCTAGTATTGCTTGTAAACTTGCTGCAACAGCAGCAGGATGTTACTGATAATTTCTTTAACTATTAACAAGAATTATCATTCAAATCTATTGGCATTCATAACTATTATATTAACGGAAATGAATGCCATTTCTTCTTCAGGACAGGGGTTAAAATGATAGTTTCAAAAACAGATATTGAAGCCTATATAAACTTTCTATAAAAAGCACTAGGTCGGAAAAGAGGGTATAAAAAAACTTAAAAACAGGAAATAACTCAACAATTTTCTGTAGCAGGTTTGACTAATTTAGAAAGTTTATTGGATAACCTACAATATCTGCTTGATACAGGGAAAAGTCCTAATAATTTTACCCTTGAAGACGTTCAAAAAATGTTAGCCCATTCACCAGAGAAGAACGATCAATCAAATGTTCAAGAAGAATACCAAAGATTACAGGATAGCTTAGTTATTGTACCTGAAGACTTCAAACAAACTGTCTTTGTCATCAATGATATAAGGACAAAATTTTTATATAAATATCCTGGTACTGTTGTTTGGGAAGAGTTGATCGCTTCATGGAAGGTACGGTTAAAAGATTTTGTGTCTAAATTTTCTATATAGTTGAGTCCAAATTTATTT
>NZ_BLZO01000082.1 GCF_014132355.1 Okeania sp. KiyG1 | reverse complement strand
ACTCACATCTTGCACCAACAAAAGTTGATATGAAGAACAATAACTGAAATACTTATCTGATCGGAGGTGGGAGTTAGTTATCTCTTCTCAATAGAGAACTATAATGAAGAAGTAATAAAAACCAGAGGGTAAATTAATCTTACTCTACCCGATGACCTGCTTTTTCTTCATCGGGATATAAATCTAACCAACTTTCATAAAGTGCTTCGATAGCTGAAGTTAATTGCTCAATTTTACCTCTTCTAATCACAGCATTCACTCCATCTATATGTGCTTGACTTCCTGCTTTTCCTAAATGTTTAAAACGCGAAAATTCCCCTTTTTTATTACTTTTTGGGAAAACAGATCTAGACCCTTTGAGTTGATAATACCAATAATGATATTTTTGCCCTTTGGCTTGATACCGTGCTACATAACAATCAGCAGGAGCAACCCATCCTGAAGCTTCAATTTCTGATTTTTCACGTTTTAAAGCAGCTATAGCTTCTCTAATACGGTCTGCTCGCTCTGCTATTTCTAGATTACTGTTGATTTTAGCCATTTTTTGAGCTTTTTGATTATGGAATATGTTATTATAGTTCTCTATTTTAAACAGAGAACTATGTTGCCTCACCCCATTTTATCCCAAGTTGACGAATTACTCTGCTCTTTAAAAGAATTAATGCCCACAATTTATCAAAAGAAACTCTAGAATCTGTTTTAGGCTTGTTTCTACATAGTCAAGGAAATGCTGTTCCTCATCATTGTCAAACCAAATCAGAAAGTGCTATTAGTCGCTTCTTAAATCATTATAATTGGTCAACTCGTTCTCTGATACGCACTGTTCGTTCTTTCATTCTCAACTTAGTTTTATCTGAAAGAATAAAAGGACGAAAACTCATTTTACAAGTTATTCTAGATTTAACAACTCTTGAAAAAGTAGGGAAGTTTGTTCATCTAAAAGAATTAGTTAGAGTTTATAATCATAAAAAAGGTTTACACATCGTTGTTCTTTACTTAGTTATAGGTAATTGGCGATTTCCTTGGAGTTTTCGTGTATATAGAGGCAAAGGAACCTCATCACCTTCTCAACTGGCTTTAAAATTACTGAATACATTGCCTTCTATTTTGACAAAATCTTTCCCAATTTATGTTTTAGGAGATACAGCCTTTGGGACAATTAAATTCATTGAAAAACTCCGTGACAGTTCTTTTAATCATCATGGAATTCTTGGCATCCCTAATACCAGAAAATTAACTGATGGACGTAAAGTGTCTGAACTAAAAACTCGTGGACAACAAGTTTATCTAAACGGCTTAAATTTTCCTGTCTTCTTATCATGGGTTTGGCTAAAACGAGATGGAAAAAGAGTTAAGCGATTTGTTATTTCAACTAAACCTATGAAGGGAAAAACTATCGTCCGTTGGGGAAAACGTAGATGGCAGATTGAAGGTTTCTTTAAAACGGCCAAACATCAATTTAGTCTCCATCGTTTTGGACAAAAAACTTTATTAGGGGTTTATCGTTGGTTAATTCTTTCTCTCGTCTCTTATTTATTAGCTTATTGGATTTATTTACATAATGGTTATTTTGATGATTTAGATTGGTATGATTCAGCCGAAAAAGCCTTAGTTTTGCTCTTACCTCAGATTTTACTCCTTTCCCTTATCAAAAAATTAAAGTTACTAAATCCTTGGTTTTATAAACACGGTTTGGAACTTTGTCTTGTCAGGTGCAAGATGTGAGCAGAGAAATATTTCTCTAATATAGTTAGCGTAATATTTACGCTAACTGTTTTCTTTTTGTCTAAAGTCCAATAGCTTAAATTGTTCAAGTTATTTTTACACGGCTACTTAGAATTGAGCCAGACTTTTTTCATGGTGAATGGAATTATATGATTAAGCCGAGAACAATAGCTTAAATTGTTCAAGTTATTTTTACACGGCTACTACTACTCCTAATGATGTGAGGTTGCCTGTAGCATAGATTGACTTTTGTGGGAAGCGATCGCTTGCTTTTGGATAAAGGCGATCGCTTCCCACAAAATCCAGCATATTAACCTAGTATTGTAATGCCACGGTGCTTGAAAGCTTTCCTGACAGCCACTTGAGCAAATCTGATGTAGACCACTTCTTGAAATAAGTCCAACCCATACTGCTTGAAAGAACTACAGATGGACTTGAGAGATGAATTTCAAGCCACCAGATATCCCAAAAGACCGAAAAGACCTATAGCTAATGTCCAAAGTAACTCTAGCGGAACTGGTGTGGCAACAGCAAGAAGTAGGAGAGGGTAGGCGATGCCAGATCATCAAACTAATACTCTGTAGTACGACTTTGAGTTGGTAGAGCCCGTAGATAACGGGTCGGAGTAATTAAACATTTGTCCATATTACCATATATTGTCATCTCCCCCGATTTTTTTCACTCTCCAAACTCCAGTTACATCCTTTAAACCCTTATACAACAATAGCTGTGAGCTGCTTGTCACCCCGTGAGCTTTGCTTGTCACTCCCTGAGGCTAAGACAGGATTGCAGAATTTTTGCTAAAGTTAGGACATGAGGGGGGGTCAGCATGGTAATGTGATTGCCCGGAACGTCATAAATCTGGATCGGGTGTGTGGTTAATTCTCTCCAACCCAAGGCTGGTTTAGTAAAACTCTCAGCAAATACGCCTCTCCTATCTGTAGCTACAGTTTCAGATGCTTGCAGTAGGGTAATTTTTCCATCATAAATTTGGGGAATATAGTTCAATAAGGCTTGATGAGAGGCTTTTTGCAGAGCCAGAAGACAACATATCAGGGATTCTCCTGCATCTGGAGGGATGACATTAGCTTGTCGCAATTTTCCTAAAAAGTAATTAAATTGCTCCTGGGGAGCTAGTTTTTCGAGTTCCTCCAAAGAAACATAGAGAGATTTGCAAAAAAAACGCTCTAACACTTCCGCTCGCTTGAATAACCACATTGCGTCATCAATTTCCTCATCGATAATACCATTCAGAGGAGCTGGTGTATCCATAATGACTAATAATGCCACGGCTCGATCGCGCTGTTGACTTTGTTGAGCCATTTCAAAAGCCACCAATCCGCCAAAAGAATGACCGCCTAAACAGTAAGGAGTTTCCTTCGGAAAAACTTGCGCTAATACATCCAGATAGTAAGTCGCTAAATCGGGGATATTTTGGTAAGGAGATTGTCCGGTTTCAAGTCCTGGTGCTTGTAAGCCATAAAAGGACTGTTCCGGGGCTAAATGACGGGCTAAATCCGCATATCCTAAAACATTGCCACCAATAGGATGAACACAGAAAAAAGGCTGTTGGGATTTGCCATTTTTAATCCTGACTAAGGGCGACCAAGGACGAGATTGAGGTGCAGAACGAATAATTGTCGCTAAATTCTCAATGGTTCCCTCTTGAAATAGGGTGGAGAGTGGGAGAATACTTCCTAACCGTTCTTCAATCAGTGCCATTAAACGAACAGCTAACAGAGAATGACCGCCAATTTCAAAAAAATTATCGGTGATGCTAATCGGTCGATGGCGGAGAACGTTTTCCCAAATGTTTAATAGTTCTAGTTCGACGTTATCCCTTGGTTGTACGCTGTCTGCACTCGACTGAGTAATACTTGGACTCGGTAAAGCACGGCGATCGATTTTTCCATTGGCATTTAAGGGTAAGGAGTCCAGTTTAATAAACTGGGCAGGAATCATATAAGCGGGTAAATATTGCCTTAAATAAACTCTAATATCTGAGGTTTCTAGATCGGGAGATACTACATAAGCGACTAAACTTTTTTCCTCTCCCTCTACGATTAACTCCACAATACCGGTTAACACTTGGGGATGTTGGTTTAAAATAGCTTCTATTTCTCGGATTTCTAGGCGAAACCCCCTAATTTTAACCTGACGATCTCGACGACCTAAAAACTCTATTTGTCCGTCTGGGAGGTAACGAGCTAAATCCCCGGTTTTGTATAATTTTTTTGAGGATGACTCCGCAAACGGATTGGGAATAAAAGACTGTGTGGTTAAATCCTCTTTTTTGTGATAACATCGAGCAATTCCGACTCCCCCAAGATACATTTCTCCGGGAATACCCACAGGAACGGGTTGAAGATGGTGATCCAGAATATAGACTTGAGTATTGGCGATTGGACGACCGATGGAAACGCGATGGGGAGATTGACTCGGCTCCCATTTACCGATGGTAGCACAGACTGTGGCTTCTGTTGGTCCGTAAGCGTTAAAAAGCTCCCGATTGGATGACCAACGTTTGACAACATCTAGGGAAGGAGTTTCCCCCGCGAGAATTAGACTTTTTAAGTGAGGTAATTGAGCGGTGGGAAGAACAGCTAAGACAGATGGAGGTAAGGTGACAACGGTAATCTCTAATTCGTCTAAACAGCGAATTAAGGTTTCTCCAACTAATAAGGTTTCTGATTTCACTAAACAAAGGGTTCCCCCCGCGATCCAAGTCATAAAAATTTCGCTGACAGACGCATCAAAATTAAAGGATGCAAATTGAAGTACCCGACTTTCTTTGTTAACATGAAATGCTTGACTTTGGGCGATCGCCAGATTGAGCAATCCTCGATGTTCGACTTCAACTCCCTTGGGTTTGCCTGTAGAACCGGAAGTATAGAGAATATAAGCTAAATGAGTAGGTTGAATTTGACAATCTGGGTTGTCTTGATTTTCTCTTGCTAAACTTTCTAAGGACGCATCAAGACACAAGACTTGTGGATGAGAAAGAGGGAATTTTTCCTGTGCTAAGTTCACCACCATCTCTAAAGAAGCATCTAACCCATCCTGAGTTAACACTAAGGATACATCCCCATCTGCTAGCATAAAGCTTAATCTTTCTTGAGGATAAGCAGGAGCTAAGGGAATATAGGCTCCTCCTGCTTTGAAAACACCCAATAAGGCGATTAATATCAGAGGCGATCGCTTTAAATAAATCCCTACCTTCACCTCTGGTGCAACTCCTTGTTTTTGTAAATAATGAGCTAGTTGGTTCGCTTTTTGATTTAATTGGGCATAAGTTAGAGTTTGCCCTTCAAATTCTAAAGTGATCGCGTCGGGAGTTTCTCTTGCTTGACGTTCAAATTGTTGGTGAATACACCGTTGTTGGGGATAATCTCGAGCCGTCTGATTCCACTCCCACAGGAGTTGTTTTTGTTCCCTTGGAGTTAACAAAGGTAACTTATCAAGTGACTGTTGAGGATTAGCTGTAATTCCTTCTAGCAGATTTTCCCAGTGACCTAATAACCGAATAATTGTCGCTTCTGTAAATAAATCCCGGCTATACTCGATCCAACCTTGTAATTCCTTACCGTTGGGTCTTAAAGATAGAGTTAAATCTAGTTTAGAGGTACTGCTATCAAAGTTTAATGGAGTAACGGTCAATCCCTCTAAGCTTAATTCTTCCCTCGGTTCTGGATAAAACGCAAATCCCACCTGAAATAACGGAGAATGGCTGAGATTTCTGTGTGGTTGTAAGGCTTCTACTAATTGCTCAAAGGGAACATCCTGATAATTATAGCTCTCTAGGGCGACCTGTTTAACTCGTTCTAACAGAGTAACAAAGGAAGGATTGCCAGATAAATTGTTTCTGAGGACAAGGGTGTTCACAAAACAGCCAAACAGCGGCGCTAAATTAGGGTCTGTTCTGCCAGCGATCGCTGTTCCTACTAACAGATCGGTTTCCTCTGTATAACGATAGAGTAAGGTTAAATAAGCTGCCAACAAAAGCATAAACAGAGTTACCCCTTGTTTCTGGCTCAAGGTTTTCAGTTTTTCCGCTAAAGATACTGATAAACGAAAGGGATAACGGTGACCTTGAAAGCTAGGAACTAGAGGACGAGGATAATCACTCGGAAGTTGTAAGATGGGTAAGGGATCTCCTAATTGTTGTTTCCAATAGGCGAGCTGAGAGGCTAAACGTTCCTCTGACAAGGTTTGGCGTTGCCAAATAGCGAAATCCGCATACTGAAGCGGTAATTCTGGTAGGGATGAGAGTTTTTGTCTTTTAAAAGCGGAATAAAGTGTGGTTAATTCTTTGATTAGTACATCCATTGACCAAGCATCAAAGATAATATGATGAATGACCAAACTGAGAATATGCTCTGAGGGGGTGAGTTGGAGTAATAGGGGGCGCAATAAGGGAGCTTTGGTTAAATCGAAGGGTTGAGACGCTTCTTCTTGAATTAATTGCTGAATTTGAATGGAACGCTCAGAAATAGACAGGTTTGTGAGGTCAATTTTCCTTAGAGTAATGCTTAATTCAGGAATAATGACTTGAATGGGGTTTCCGTCTTCAACTGTAAAGACTGTGCGAAAAATTTCATGGCGCTTTACGATCTGATTGAGACTATTTTCCAAAGAGGGACAGTCTAACTTCCCTTCAAGTTGCAGCACCCCAGGCATATTATAGACACTGGTATTAGGGTTTAATTGTTCTAAAAACCACAACCGTTGTTGGGCAAAAGAGAGGGGAAGTTTCTCAGGGCGGGCAATTTTTTTGATAGGTTGTAAGTCTGGGGATGTTTCACCTTTTTGAGCAGCATTTTGACGTAAAAATTGAATTATTTCTGCTTTATTTTCAACTAAATTAGCTTTTAATTCTGGAGTTAAGGTATCTGAAGGTGCGCTATATCGCAGACGCTCGCCCTCAAGCCAGAGTTTGATATTAAGGCGACGTATTTGAGATAATAAGTCTATTAAATTCACAGTTCTCCCTCCTCCATGATGTCAGTCCCTGTAACATTAGTTGCAGAGCTTTTTTGTAGCCAGATTAAGGTGTCAATTGAATCTGCCATCTTAGTTAAGGTAGGAGACTCAAATAAAGTTTTTATAGGAATTTTAATTTGAAATCCTAAATCAATACTGGACATTAACTGAGTGATTAACAAAGAATGCCCTCCCAAAGCAAAGAAGTTGTCCTCAATACTGATGGGAGTCACATCTAAGACTTTTTGCCAAATTTTGACTAATTCTACTTCTATGGGGGTTCGCGGTGCAATTAAGGGACGGTTTTGTTGTTGGAGTTGGGGTTCAGGTAGCGATCGCCTATCTATCTTTCCACTAACAGTCTTGGGGAAACTTTCGAGTTGCTGAAATATAGTTGGAATCATAGCTTCTGGCAATCTATCTAATAAAAATTCCCTAATTTCGCTAGTATCTAAGGTTTTGGTTCCTATTAAATAAGCACAAAGATAGAGATTTTCTTGTCGATCTTTCCAAGCTAAAACTACACTTTCTCTAATTAGAGGATGCTGCTGTAGTGTATTTTCAATTTCGGCTAATTCAATGCGAATACCTCGAATTTTTACCTGTCGATCTTTACGGCCTAGATATTCAAAATTCCCATCAGCAAGAATTCTTCCTAAATCCCCTGTTTTATAAACAATATCATTGATTTTATCGCTAAAAGGATTTTGAATAAAAACTTCTTTTGTTAATTCAGGTTGCTGATAATAACCCAAGGTTCTATAGGGAGTTCGGATATAAATTTCTCCTACCATACCTGGAGGGCAAACTTTACCAGCTTTGTCAACAATAATGGCTGTGCTACCTGGCATTGGTTTACCAATAGGAATTGTTTTTTTCTCTCCATCTGAAGGTTTAACAAGGTAGAAAAATTTAGTCATAGTTGTTTCCGAGGCACCATAAAGATTAACCAATTGGATGCGTTTTCCATAACGCTGAATCCAGCGTTCAACATCAGCTTGTAACAATGGTTCCCCGGACAATAAAATATATTTTAGTGCTGAAAATTGGTTCGGTGGAGATTCTGGCAGTAGCAAAGAACGGAATAAAGAAGGAACACAATGAATCAGATTAATTTGTTGTTTATCGATCCAATTTACAAGTTTTCTTCCATCAATAATTGTTTCTAGATTTTCAGGAATACAAACTACTCCCCCTGAACACAAAGGAACAAAAATATCTCTCAAAAAGGCGTCAAAAGCAGGATTTATTAGTTGACTGACTCGAAAACCCTGTTCAATTTTTAGAGTATTAATTTCCCAGTCAATAAAATGAGAAATTGCTTTCAACCTACCAGTAATAGCCTTGGGTGTTCCCGTTGAACCTGATGTAAAATAGAGATAACACATTTCATCAAGTTCTCGCTCTATATTAACTGATTCAGGATTCCAAAAGTCTTGATATTCTTTTGTCTTATTGTTTTTAAGTGAGGTAATAAAATCGGGATTTTTATTAACAATAACTTGGAGATTTTGAGACAGATCGAGGGATTCAAGAATACCCACCACCGAATGATCGGCAATTAGCCAATTTGGAGGAATTTGTAACAGTATATTTTTGAGTTTTTCGCCAGGGATTTTATGACTCAAGGGAACAAAAACTCCCCCCGCTTTTAAAGTCGCTAAAATTGCTGTGATAATAGCGATCGTATCATCAGTAATTATGTAAACAAAGTGATCTTTTTAAGATCATTTAGAATGAGAAAATTAGCTAGATTATTACTTTTTTCCTCAAGTTGTTTGTAGGTTATTTGTTGCTCACCACAAAAGAGAGCAATTTGTTCACCAAACTGTTTAGCTGTCTCAGAAAACCAAGTGTGAATAGGAGGATATTTCATAGGTATTGTTTTAAGTTTTGAGCAATTAATATTAATGGAGCTAAAAACTTGTATAGCAGGGAACAGGGAACAGGGAACAGGGAATAGTTAGAAAAACATTTCCTAGTCAGGACTTACGCAAAGAAACCCGGTTAAGAAAGTAAATCATTGTTTTTGACAATAGACATCTCCAAAAATAAAAAATAAAATCAATTACCGGGCAGAAACCATCAATTCTTTTCTCCTACTCCCTACTCCCTACTCCCTACTCCCTCTTTTCTGGAGAAGTCTAATAAGCATCTACGAGAAACCGGGTTTCTGGGTTCGCATGGCTTTAGTCCTGGTAGTCTTAGATTCATTATCAGTAATTGTCAAGAGCCAACTCTTTCTTAGCTATAATTTGCATCATCATCAGACAAAACTATAAAATGGAAGCGGACAGTCTTTTTTTGAGCTGATTCAATCAAGTTCCGCATTAAAACTATCCAGTAACTTTCGGGTTTCTTGAGTTGAAGTTAAGGGAATTTGTGAGAGGCGATCGCTAGCATAATGGGATAAATTTTCCATGAGATTTTGTAACTGCTGGAGAAGTTGGCGAATCGCCATAACCTTAAATAGCTCTGGATCGTAAGTCATCACTACCAACAGACTCGAATCTAACTCAACGGTGACACTAAGGGGATAATTAGTACGAGAAAAAGAGCGTACTTCCAAAATTTTGAGCTTACCCTCCCCTAATGATATCGGTATAGGGTAATTTTCCACTGCGATAAAACTTTCAAATAACTGGTTTCCCTGTGCTACATCACTCCATTGTTGAATCTGCACCAAGGAATTATACTGATATTCCAGTCGCTCTATCTGTTGCTGTTGAAGCTGTTGTAACCAGTCGAGTAAAGACGCATCAGGATCGACAATAATTCTTACTGGTACGGTATTAATTAACAATCCTACCATAGACTCTACCCCAGACAGTTCTGGAGGTCTCCCGGAAACCGTAGTGCCAAAAATAACATCATCTTCTCCACTATAACGACTCAATAACAGGGCAAAACTTCCCTGTATTAAACTATTTATAGTTAAATGATGGGATTTTGCCCAAGTGTTTAAGTTTGTTGTAGTCTCTGCTGAAAGTTGCAACTCTTCCTGACAGTATTCTCGGCGATCGCCATTTAATGCCCTAACTGTTTGTTCAATTCCCCATTTTGTCGGCGCTTTTACACCTTTTAGAGCTTGTTTCCAGAAATTTTGAGCTGCAACTTCATTTTTCTGGTTTAACCAAGCAATATAATTCTTATAAGGTGGACTAGGGGGTAAATTTGGCTCTTTACCATCACACAAAGTTTGATAAACCTTGAAGACTTCTTGCATAATTATCCCATTACACCAACCATCTAACAGAAGATGATGATGACTCCAAACGAGGTAATATTGAGCCTTAGATACTTGAAATAAAGCCATTCTCATTAAAGGTGCATTAGAAAGAGAAAATCCTTGCTCTAAATCGTTTTTCAGATAATTAGCTAATTCTTCCTCTTGCTGAGGAGAGGATAAATGACACCAGTTTTCCTCGCGCCAAGGTAAAGCGATCGCCGATCGTACTACTTGCAGAGGAGTAGCTAATTTCTCCCAAATAAAGGCAGTTTTGAGACTATCGTGACGATTAATAACTATTTCCCAAGCTTGTCGAAAGGCTACTTGATTTAAGGAGGCAGCGAGGGTGAAGACTTTTTGTTGACAGTATAGATTAGATTCTGCACTGTAGAGACTGTGAAAAAGTAACCCTTGTTGCAGAGGAGAGAGGGGATAAATATCCGCAATGTTACTAAACTCTTGACTAATGCTATCTAGTTGAGACTGAGTTAAGTTAGCTAAGGGGAAGTCAGAGGGAGCATAACTTCTCTCACTTTCGAGACATTCATTAATCAGGGTTTTGAGGGACTTGATGAAATCATCCGCCAAAGTTTCAATAGTTTCCCGTTGATATAAATCGGGATTGTAGTTCCATTCCAACCGAGTACGACCTTCAATCACCATCGCATCAATGGTAATGCTGGGTGTGTGTTTTCCGATCCCACTCTTTTCTCTTCCTCGATTTTCCATCGACAAAGGAAAAATTGAGTTTTCTTGAGTAAATTGTCCTACATAATTAAAACAAACTTCTGCTTGAGGTAAACGGCTTAACTTTTCTCGAATTTCTGGGCGCTGACTCAGATAGCGTAAGACACCATAACCAATACCCCGATTGGGAATCTGTCGTAGGGTTTCTTTAACTACTTGTAACGCCTGAGATGGTGAAACTGATGCCTCACAGGATAATAACAGAGGAAAACGAGTGGTAAACCAGCCTAAACTGCGGGAGATATCCACATCCTCAAACATATCCTCTCTACCATGTCCTTCTAATTCTACCAATAAGTGGTTTTCTCCTGTCCATCGTTGGCAGGTTTGGAGTAACCCACAAAGTAGCAACTCGTTCATTTGCGTATGATGAAGTCGGGAGACTTTATGTAATGCGACTTGAGTTTCGGTAGTCTCCAAAAAGACTGTAACTGTTTCTGTAGATACAACGGAATTTAAATCAGTAGATGGGGTTTGAGGAAGGGAAGACGGGAAAGGTTGACGTTGAGCTAACCAATAGTCTAATTCTTGCACAAGGGTATCCGATTGAGCATAATCAGTTAATTTTTGCGCCCAATACTTAAAGGATGTAGTTTTCTTGGGTAACTCGAACCCCGCATTTCTCTGTTGTAGTTGCGTGTAAGCAGTCCGAAAATCCTCTAACCAAATGCGCCAAGAAACCCCATCCATAAGTAAATGGTGTATGATCGCTAATAAACGTCCAGTGCGTTCTTTTCCTAAGTCAAACCAGACGAACCTAAGTAAGGGTGGCGCGGCTAAATTTAAACTACTTTGATGTTTCGTGCCTTCTACTGCTAAAATCTCAGAAAGTTCGCGATCGCCAACTTCAGAGAGATCCACCTTAACACAAGATATTTTTTCCCCAACCTCCCCATAGCTTTGTATCCAGCCAACTTCCCCTAACTCAAAAGACAGTCTTAAGGTATCGTGGTGTTCAATTAAGTGTTGAATCGCCGTCTCCAAATGTTCCTGTTGTAACTGAGGGGGAGTTTCCAGAAGAATAGACATATTCCAGTGGTGGGGATTAGGGAGAGATTGCTCAAAAAACCAGTGTTGTATCGGTGTTAAAGGAACTTGCCCCCTAGTTTCTCCTGCTTGTGGCTTAAATTCTACTGTCTGGATAACTTTTAACAAGTCTGTAATGGTTGAATGCTGAAATAGTTGAATTGGTTTAAATCCTAATCCTGCTGCTTTAGCTCTAGCAACAATCTGAATACTCAGAATTGAATCCCCTCCCAACTCAAAGAAATTATCCTCTATTCCTACCTGTTCAACATTAAGAACATCAGCCCAGATTTTCGCTAAAATTTTCTCTTGGTGTGTTTTAGGAGCTATATAAGAAGTTTCTAATCTGGGATCAGTTGTTTCTGCATCAAGTAACTTTCGTCGATCTAATTTCCCATTGGGGTTTAAAGGAAAACGATTCAAGAACACAAACCTTGAGGGAATCATAAATTCCGGTAAGGTTTCCTGTAAATAATGGCGCAATTCTGAGACTTTGGGAGCAGGTCTTACTCTGGGAACAACATAAGCAACCAAACGCTTGTATTCAGTATTTTTTTCTGAGAGTAGCACTACTGTTTCCCTCACAGAAGGATGGTTGTTTAAGCGGGTTTCGATTTCGCCTAACTCAATGCGAAAACCATGCAATTTTACCTGATTGTCAATTCGCCCTAAAAATTCAATATTCCCGTCTGGAAGATAACGCGCTAAATCTCCTGTACGATATAGCCGTTCTGAAAAGCTAAATTTCCGTTTTTTCGGTTCTAAACTTTCGAGTTCTTTAGTTTTAATCTTAAATTTAGCCTCTCTATTAAACCATTGTCCTCTCGTAATTTTGAGTTTTAATTTGTGATTTTTGACTTTAACGCTTAATTTCTGATTAAAAGGATTAGTTTGAAAACGATCTTGCTTTAAAGAAGATTGATTTAGATAACCCCGCGCTAAATTATCCCCTCCGATATATAACTCACCAGGAAACCCAACCGGAACCGGGCGTAATTGCTTATCGAGCAAGAAAATTTGTGTATTAGGCAAGGGACGACCCAATGGAACAGTAGCTGCTCCTATATTCTGAGATGCTTGTGTTACTTTATAAATGAGAACCCCTACTGTTGCTTCTGTTGGTCCATAATGATTAATAATCTGGCAATTTGGAGTAAATTTTTGCACCTGTTCCACCAATTCCCAGGGTGTAGTTTCTCCTCCCAAGACTAAGCATTTTTTGGGGAGAATTTGAACTGGATTAGTAATTTCAGTCATTAAAGCTCGCAAATGACTAGGAACAATCTTTAAACAGTCAATTCCTCCCTGTTTGGCGAAATAATCACCTAAAGCAGTTGGATCTGTCGTATGTTCTTGAGAAATAATATGTAAAGAACCGCCCCCACATAAAGCGGGAAAAATGACTGTATTACCTAAATCTGCTGCAAAAGTGGAAATTAGTGCATAATTTGCTCCCGATGGCAAATTGAGACGTGGTGTAATTCCCTGAATATAGTTCAACAGTTGCCGATGTTCGATCGCCACTCCTTTTGGAGTTCCTGTGGAACCAGAAGTATAGATCGCGTAGGCTAAATTTTGGGGTCTTACATCAGTATTTATATTGGTTTCACTCTGTTGTACGATCGCCTCTCTATCTCTTTCTAAAACGACTATTTTTCCTAAATAAGCAGGAATTATGGAGGTAAGATAGTCTTTGGTGATGAGAATCTCAGCTTGAGAATCTTCTAACATAAATTTGAGTCGTTCTTGGGGTAAAACTGGGTCTAGAGGTACATAAGCACCTCCCGCTTTCAAAATTCCTAATAATCCCACTATCATCAACGGCGATCGCCCGACACAAATTCCCACTCGATCATCCGGTTGTACACCTAATTTTTGCAAATGACGAGCTAACTGATTAGCACGAGCATTAAGCTGATGATAGGTTAATGTTTGACCTTCACCCACCACTGCAATTTGTTGTGGGTTTTGTTGTGCTTGGGTTTCAATTAGATGATGAACACAGTTCCGGTGAAAGGTATTTGCCAGGGAATCGCTGCTTAAACTGGAATTAAACTGGAATAAAATCTGTTCTTTTTCTTCATCGCCGAGAATATCTAAGTCTTCTATCCTTTGAGTAGGGTTTTCTGCTGCGTTAATTAATAATATGTGATAATGTTTCAGCCAACCTTCGATTACTTCTACTTCAAAACAATTAACATTATAGTGAAATTCAATTTCAAGTTGGTTAGAATATTGAACGCAACAGACATTTAATTTGTGAGCTTGAAGACAGGAAAACTCTTTAAACAATGACCAACTTATGCCAGCTACAGTAATTGTTTTATTAATTTGTAAATCAGTTTCAAAACTAATTCCATTGCCAACGAATTCTGCGATTTGTGGAGTAAAATAGTCTTGCCATTTTGCTAATTCTTGGGATTTTTGAGAAATTTCTTGACAGAAAGTGGCAAAATTCAAGGAAGAATCTAAAGTAGTTGATAGGGGTAAATATTTGGTCATCAATCCAATACTTTGCCCTAATTCTTCATATTGACGATTATCAGACCCTAATTCCAGACTTACCTCTGATTGATTGGTCATTCTTCCCAGTAATATTAAAAAGCAACTGAGAAAAAAGTCTTGAAGTGAAATATTATATTGATGAGCAACTTTTTTGATCTTTTGGTTTACTTCATCATCCAAATTCAAAAACAATAAATTTGTGTCAAAATTAGTTGTTAATTTTTTATTATTTGAACTTGATAGTGGTAGCTTCAAGGAAGTATTAAAAAGTAATTTTTCTTGCTGCCAATAGTCTCTTCCTTCTTCCGTTTCTTCCCCATTTAATAACTCATTTTGCCATTCAGAAAAATCTACATATTGAAAAGGTTCATTATCCTCTTCATCCCTTTCCATTTTTGCATAAGTATTACTTATTTCCGTCATTAAATGATGTAAAGAAAAGCGATCGCTACATAATCCCGGTAAACTAATAATTAAAATTAATTCATCAGGGGATAACTGCACCCAAGACAATTGCAAAATAGGTGATTTTTGCAGATTAAATGGTTGCTGCAACATTGACTGAAAAATCGTTTCTAGTTTCTCTAATTGCTTTAATGAAGAAATTTGTTGCAAGTCATACTGTTCAAGAGAAATCAAATCATTATCCCCAATTACTTGTAGGGGAACATCCATTTCAGGTAATTGATAAAAAGTTGTCCGCAGAATTTCTTGAAGTTTAACTGTATTTTGTAAAGCCTTAGTTAACCGTTCTTTTTCTAATGCCCCTTTTATTAAAAATGCACCTTGAGTTCGGTAATAGGAACTAGGATTTTTCTGTTGTAATAACCACAGATTTTTTTGTTGTGGTGAGAGACAAAATCCTTCTATTTGTTCAGTTTTCATATTTCTAGTTTAGCAATAAATCATAATAGCCGAGAATTACATTTATCAAATTCAAAACCTACCTACTTTTAACTCCAATAATAAATTTTTTGGTCATCTTGAGAGAGGGCTAAAAATCCGCCAATGGTAATGCGGGTTTTGTTGCCGGAAATCTCAGCAACTTTGTGCATAATGTTACCCCCTTTAAAAATAATCATATCACCTGTTTCTGGAACAATTTTTCTTTGGGGACACGAATCGAGGTGTTGCTTAGCTAGTCTGATCTTTTCGGGATCGGTTTCCTGCTTACTCATATGCTCTGGAGGGAGATAAAAAAGCACTAATTCTCCCCCTTCTTCTGGCTTACTAATCACAATAAAATAACTCAGTCCATTAACTACTTTACCGATACTTTTTAGGTAATCGTAAGCTGAATCATGTAGAAATTCATTGCCAGTATGGGCAGGAAGTCCCCCTTTTTTCGGTTGTGCAAAGCGAATCGTAGCTGGACTATATGCTTGTCCATTTTCTTTTGGTAATTCAATGTTCCGACCTCCTGACATCTGACTAAAAATGTTCTCAAGTTTAGTTTCAAAGTCAATTTTAAAGATGGTTGTCAGCCCTTCTCTAAAGCGTTGAGCGTTTTGTAAATACTCTGAGCGATCTTTGCCAATTTCGATGATAACTTGACCTAACGTTTGTCCATAGCGAACCTCATGAGTTGCTAACTTTTGCATCTCCAATTGCTGTTGAACATTGAGCATTTCTTCTAAGGAGAAGACTTGTTTAATAACAATCCCTTCTAATTCTTCTTGATAAATCTGATTAATTCCATCAGGATATTGATTTATTGAATCAGCAGCTACGGTAATCCATTTGTTTTTAGTTACTTGTGTAGTCATAATCGTTGATACGTCCTCAAAGATTTAATAAGAGTTTAGTTAGAGTAAAGTTGTCCCATTCCCACAACGACTTGTCGTTGCCCAACATAAGGCATTCGTCCATGACAAGTTAACATATTATCTAACATGAGAATATCCCCTGATTGCCAAGGAAAAATAGTCATTTCTTGTTGATAACAGTGACGAATTTCAGCGACGGTCGAGGAGTCAATAGCAGTTCCATCACCGTAATAAGCATTACGGGGTAATTCTTCGGACTGATACTCACTCAAGAACAAGTCTCGGACTTTTGGTTCTAAGCTGGATATATGGAATAAATGCGCCTGATTAAACCAAATTTTGTCCCTAGTTTGGGGATGAATAGCGATCGCTTGACAGACTTGACGAGTTTTTAAGCGATCACCTTCTTTCCATTCCCAATCAATTCCCTGCTGACGACAGTAATTTTCCACAACTGATTTCTGGTTTGTCTGGAAGACATTTTGCCAGCTTAAATCTAAACCATCCCCATAGTTTCGCACATACATAATCTTTTTTTCCTCAAATCGTGAAACAATTTGAGGATCGAGTCGTTTTAAAACCAGGCGACTGTCTGCTATTGGCGTAGCACCACCTTTTGAGGCTGCTTTTCGGCAAAAAAAAGCGATTTTTAGTGGCCAGTTGCGACTGTAGGCCATTTCATTATGCAGGGGAATAGTTTGATGGGCCGGATATTCTGTTGAGGTGTGAATTTTCCCCCTAACTTGCGATCGTGGAGTGGAACGATAGGTATAATCTAATAAGTCTCCCCAGATTCCCTGAATTAATTGCTCAAATTTTGCTATGTCTTGGAGTCCAAAATTACGCCATAAAATGGCTCCATATTGATCTAAATTCTTCTCAATAAATTCTCTATTTTTTTCTACCCAACTGACTAAATTTAAGCCTTCTACCCTTGGTTTCACCACTAGAGGAAGAGATTGCTTTGAGGGCAGAAAATGAGAGGTTTCAATTAGGCTATCCTGGTTAATTTTAACAGGTTTACGTTTGACAAGTGGTTTTTTTTTCGGTTCTAATTTTGTAATTGTTTTTTGGTTCATTTTTGTTTTTGTCAATCGCTGGATTGTTAGGTAAATTCATCGTTAATAATAACTACTGCTTATAACACTATTTAGTTATTACTTAGATATAATTTTTTTTTGAACTTCTGTTTTTACTTGCTCTGGTATATGCTTGAGAACTTTACGATAACCAAATTGGTAAACATATAGATAAAGTCCTATTTTCCTCCAAAGCCAATGCAACCTATCAAATTCTTCGAGTAAATTAGCCATATCCAAGATAATTAGATTTAGCCATTGAGGATAATTAATCATTATTTTTTCATTGGTAAAACGATTAATAATAGGAATTTTATCATCGGGAACAACACGCTTTTGAAAATACTTTCTTCGTTGTGAAATGCAGTATAAATAAACAATTTCTTCTGCTTCTTCGCCAATTGCTTTCTGTAACTCATCCCTTTGCGAAAAGTTCAAAACATGCTTTTTTCCAGTTCCATCCGTACCATAAAAAGAATGAAAATATCCAGCCAAACAAAGATTTTTGTGGCATTTCCAAGTTTCTAATAAATTTCCTGTTCCCACTAAATGATCGTACAAAGTTACCTGAGTATGAGGGATGGTATTGGTTTGATAAGATTTCAGCAAATTCAAAATATTTTTCATAATTGATAATTTCTATAAAACTAACTACTATAGCTACTACATAACCTGCTTTCTTAATATTAATTTACCTCATCCTGCTTCAATGTTTTTCGTTGGACTCGTTTTAACTTTTGTTGCGCAATTGCTTGGAATTTTTCTGCTTTTTTCTGTTGTGTTTGCTGCTCCAGTTCCTTAAAATGTTGGGATATATCATCTAAAGAAATGTCTGGTTGTTGTACCACAATTGGCAGAATAGTAGTAAATTTAGCTATCCAATTATCAATCGTTTTTGATTTAAATAAATCAGCATTATAAGTGGCAGTCAACCTCAACTCACCCTTAGTTTCAGCTAAATTCCAAGTTAAATCTCGTCGGGCTGCTCCAGAGAAATTTAGGACTGGGTTAACTTCAATATTGGCAAAATTTAATCCTTCTCCAAATTTATCTAAATTAAATTGAACATGAATTAACGGTGGCCGACTAGGATCTCGTTTTAGGTTCAATTTTTGGAGTAATTGGGAACAGGGATAACTTTGATGTTCGTAAGAATTTAATAACTCTTGCTTAACAGTTTTTAGATATTCAGAAAATGTCTCTTTTTGGCTACGAAAACGCACAGGCAAGACATTAACACAATAGCCTACCAGATTTTTCCACCCCCAAGCCAGTTGTCCAGCAGCAGAAATCCCGATCGTAATATCATTTTCTTGAGATAAATGACGTAAAAGTAGGGTAAAAACTGCCAACAAAGTCATAAATAAAGTACAACCTTGCTGATTACTTAATTTTTCCAGTTTATCCTTGATTTTAGCCTCAATTAGACAATCTTGCTGTTGACCTCGATAGGTTTGGATCTTAGGGCGAGGAAAATCAGTAGGTAAATCTAACTCGGGAATTGTATCGCTAAATTGCTTTAACCAATAAACCTCATCTTGTTCGAGCTTAGGGTTAATTTCGCCCATAATCTTTACATAATGGCTAAATTGTCTTGGTTTCCCCAATTTAAGCTCAATTCCTTGGGTTTGAGCATTATAAAACCTTGCCAACTCATTGACAATCACATCAACTGACCATCCATCAGAAATAATATGATGGATGGTTAAAACTAACCAATGAACTTCTGAGGCGATTTTGACAATTTGTACCCGTAATAGGGGAGAATTGCTGATTTGAAAAGGTTCACAGACGGTTTTATCCAACCAAGCAGCGATCTCCTCTTGCTCTGTGTCAGTAAAATCCAAATAAGGGATATCCATTTCCCATCTTGGCAAAATTTCCTGCTTTTCTCCGCGATCGTCAATTAAAATGCGTAAAGCTTCATGGCGATTAATAACTATCTGAATAGCTTGATTTAGAGCAGAAATATCTAACTTTCCTTTAAATTCCAACCGTAGAGATTCATTGTAAGCAATTGATCCCTCCTCTTGAAGTTGAGCTAGTGTCCAAAGTTGTTTTTGAGCTTGAGTTAAGGGAATTTTATGGGGATAACGGGCGATAATAACAGCTTGTTGATTAATTATTGGGTTATTTTCTCCTGGCAAGGCAACTATATCGGTAAAACCCGTTTCTTGTAGAATGTTTTGCCATTTTTCCACTGATAAGAGAGGATAAGCAGGACGCAATTCCAGATCGGAAAATTTCCACCATCCTTCCGTTAAACCAAAAATTAAATCTAACCAGCGTTGGGGAGATGTACCTTCCATTAAAATTACCATTTCCCCTGGAATTAA
Organism: Okeania sp. KiyG1; assembly: GCF_014132355.1. GTDB lineage: Bacteria > Cyanobacteriota > Cyanobacteriia > Cyanobacteriales > Microcoleaceae > Okeania. The sequence goes on along the minus strand of NZ_BLZO01000082.1, from coordinate 136,807 downwards.
TAGCTGCTGAATGTTTTGTAAGGTCTGATGGAGATTAGCGGTACTATGGACAACATTAGCTGCAATAATAATGTGATATTGTGCTTTTCCCAGTTTCTGGACAGCGGGAGCTTGTTCAATGTTTAAACTGTCATATTCTACAAAAGGATAGTCTTGAAACTTCTGTTTTGCCCGATTCAGAAACAGGGGAGAGAGATCGGTAAAATAATATTTAACTAATTCTGGGGGTAGCTCGGGTAAAACATAAGCGCTTGTCCCCCCTGTACCTGCACCAATCTCTAAAATTTTCACGATTTCACCCTCAGAAACCGATTCTAAGGCAAGGGAAACGGTTTTCTGTACTAGAGTATTTAAGAAACGCGCCACCGTTGAGGTTTGATATAATTCTGTTGCTAAGGTAAAGTCTCCTTGGGGAAAAATTAACTGAAGGGGATTAATTTTTCCTTGTAATACCTCTGCTAAGGCTGAAGCGCAACGATTCAGTAGAGTCAATTCTGCTTTTAAAGAGGGATATTGCGCCAAAATTGTCTCTGCTAACCTTTGAGGGTTCATTGATTCTGGTGAGTTAATAACTTCCCAATGATGGGGAGTAAGCCTTAAGATATCTTCCTCTACCATAATTTGTAGCAAACGCTTTAATAGGGAATAATGTTGAGGAATTATCCCTAAGTTTTGAGCGATCGCCTCATGGGTAAATTGCTCTCCTGGGCGAAATTTAACCCCTAATTTAGCAAAAGCAGCGATAACATAGGCAAAACTCAACTTCTCCAGTTCAAAAAATCCTAGACAGTAATTTTCTAACTCATACTGTTTACAGAGATTTTCCATCTCAGGGAGCAAGCGAGTATTAATAACTTTAGGGGTTAATAAATTAACGCTGGATTCAGAAATAATCGGTTGAGCAGTCTTTACAGAGGGAAAAAAACCTCCTTGTCGCAATTCCATCACACTTTCTTGAATTGCTCCAATCAAGAAATCAATATCTTCATCGCTGTGGGCTGTAGAGAGGAAACAATTACGCCCTTCCCAAATATAAACCCCTTTCTCTAATAAATGATAATATAGTAAATCTATATTCGCACTGGAAGCAAAACGAAACAATGAGCCAAAATAGACAATCTCTAAGGGAATTTGTTCAGTTTCAAAATAATGATTTAAGGTATCGGCTAATCTAGCAGTACGCTCATTTAACTCTTGTTGGAGGGTTTGCCCCTCTTTTTTGAGATATTGTAAAACACCACGAGCCGCAGCCATTCCTAGATGATTTTTGTTGAAAGTTCCCGCAAAAAAAGTTTTTTCGGCCCTAGGATAAGAATTATCCCCATAATTCCACTCCCCACCATCAAGGGCATCCAGATAACGCCCTTTTCCAGCCACAACCCCAATTGGTAATCCTCCTCCCACAATTTTCCCATAGGTAACTATGTCTGCTTCAATTTCAAACCATTTTTGAGCGCCCCCTGGATGGATGCGAAACCCTAGCAACACCTCATCAAAAATCAGTGGTATCTGGGCTGCTTCAGTAAAAGCACGTAATTTTTGCAAAAAGGCTGTCGGTTTTACACTAGGGTTGCGACTTGGTATCGGCTCAACTAAAACCCCCGCTAATTCCTCTGCGTTACGGGATAAAATCTCTAGGCTATCGGGATTATTATAATCTAACACCAGCAAGTCTTTGACGGCATTCTCAGCAATTCCAGCAGCCATAGGTACAGCTTCAGTTGTCCCTGAGACTCCCAGGGCTAAAACCCCATCAAAATGTCCATGATAGGCACCCGCAAATAAAGCAATTTTACTCTTTCCAGTGACAGTACGGGCTAATCTTAGAGCTGTCATCACAGCTTCTGTACCAGAATTACAAAATGTTACCCTTTGTACTCCGGTTAAATCTTGAATTAAATGGGCAACTTCAGCTACTAAATTAGATTGAGGACCAATTTGTAAACCTTTCTCTAGCTGTGCAGTGACGGCTTGAGTAATAATAGGAGCATTGTGACCAAATAACAATACCCCAAACCCCATCGTAATGTCGAGATATTTGTTGCCATCGATATCCCAAAAGTGAGATCCTTGCGCCCTTTCTCCCACAATAGGATAAAGCATTTCTTTGATTGAGGGTCTAAATCCAGCTACTGCTCGACTATCTGCAAGAATAGGACGTGATGAAGCAGCTCTTGCTTTTGATTTCAGTGTTTTTACACTATAACGGCTAATTAAATCATCAAGATGCTGTTGTTGTTTAGCAGTCAAATTTTGGGGCTGAGTTAGCTTACGAGGAGATGTTTTTTTTTCCGTTTCTTCTCTTTTCCCATAGGAAAAACTGTTCATATCTCGCGCCGGAGGTATTGGGGAAGGCTGAGATGCTGTTAGCGGTTTACCTTGGAGTAACGCTAATTGCTCAGACATAACTTGTAATTGTTGGCTGATAATTCTCTCTAGAGCCGTTTCTGCTAAAGTATTATGATTGACAGGAGAAAGAGAAGTATCGGGAATTAGAGGTTTCTTCTCGCTAATTTCTGGGGTAGGAGTATCTGTTGGGGGTGAAGTTGGTAATTGTTGAGCTATATGGCTTCCTAATCCTTCTATCGTCGGCCAAACTTCAAATAATTGATTAACCTGAATTTTCAGTCCGTACTTATTTTCGATCACTTGTATTAAATCCAATAAAACGAGGGAATCAGCACCCATTTCTAGGAAAGGCGCGGTACAGTCCACCTCAGCTATGGGAATTTTCAGGAAATCACTTACCAAAGTCGATAATTCTTTGATTATCTGTTGCTGATAGCCATTGTTGAGAGCAGTCTGATCTATAGTCGGGTTTGAGCTGTGGTTTTCTAACATAACATTTTCGGAATCTTCAAGCCAGTAAGGTTGACGTTGGAAGGGATAGGTCGGTAACGATAAGCGATGACGAGAATAATCGCTGTCCCAACCTTTCCAGTTGACAGCGACTCCCTCAATGTATAACTTTCCTAAACTGGAGGCTAAAATTTGCCAATCTTCTTGTCCCTCTACCAGAGAGGGTAGCCAAGTTCCTTCTCCCCTGCGTTGACCTAGTTTGGAGAGAATCGGTTTTGAGCCAATTTCTACAAATAATCGGTATTTTTGCTGGAATAAGGTATCTATTCCCTCTTTGAAGCGTACTGGATTTCGGGTTTGTTGTCGCCAATAATTGCCTTCGGGAATTTTGTCATCGGGGAAAAATTCTCCGGTTAAGTTAGAAATCAGAGAGATTTGGGGCTTCTTAAAGGAAATTCCCTCGATGCTTTCTTGCCATTGTTCCAACATCGGTTCAATTAAGGGGGAATGAAAGCCATGGGAAACATTTAAGGGGCGGTTTCTAAAGCCTTTTTGTTCTAAAATCTCAACTACTTTTTCAACTGCCTGTTTTTCCCCAGAAATAACTGTATTTTCGTCACTGTTTAAGGTGGCGATCGCTACTCTTGAAGAAGCTACCTGAGCTAATACTGCTTTTACTTGGTCTTCTTTGGCAAAAATAGCTACCATTTTGCCCTTCTGGGGTAAATTATCCATTAACTTCGCCCTAGTGGCTATCAATTTTAATCCGTCTTCCAGACTAAACACCCCAGCCACACAAGCAGCCACATATTCCCCTAAACTATGACCGATAACTGCATCTGGTTTAATCCCCCAAGAAATCCACAGTTGAGCTAGGGCGTATTCCAGAGCAAACAAAGCTGGCTGAGTGTAAGCTGTTTGATGAATGATATTTGCCTCTGAATCAGCCGAATCAAGTATTTTGATTAAAGATTTACCCAAATAAGGGAACAAAATTTCATCACATTGCTCCAGAAGCTGGCGAAATCTGGGTTGAGTTTCGTACAGTTCTTTACCCATTCCACTGTACTGAGAACCTTGTCCAGTAAAGAGAAAAACAATCTTTGGCGGTTTACGGCGAGAAAACTTCCCTTGAATCAAACCCGGGCTTTCTTGTTTGTTACTGAATTTTTGCAGTAATTCCTGAATTTGGTTACTATTTTCGCCCCAAAGAGCCAATCGATGGGGAAAATGTGAGCGTCCGGTATTGGCAGTAAAACAAATATCCCCTAGACTCAGATGGGGCTTTTCTTGCAACCAAGAATAATAACGTTGGGCTAAGACTTGTAATGCGGGTTCGCTTTTTGCCGATAGGCTCAATAAGTGTTGGTTACGGTCAGGAAAACTTGATAAAGTTGCCTTTTCTGGTGCTTCTTCAAGAATAATATGACAATTTGTTCCTCCAAAGCTGAAACTACTCACCCCTGCTACCCGTTTTCCAAGTATGGGGTTCCAAGGTAGATTTTTTGTAGGGATAAAAAAGGGCGTATCAGCAATTTCTATGTAAGGATTTAACTTATTTAAGTGTAAGTTGGGAAAAATCTGCCGTTTTTGTAGAGATAGAATCACTTTAATAATTCCCGCAATTCCCGCAGCATTTTCTAAATGCCCGATATTGGTCTTAACTGAGCCGACAGCGCATTTATTTTCCGGTGTTCGTCCTTCTGTCAAGACAGCTTGAATGGCTCTTATTTCCACAGGATCTCCTAATGGAGTACCTGTCCCGTGTGCCTCTATATAACTGACTGTTTGAGGAGAAATTCCCGCTCCCTTTAAGGCTTCGCTGATCACTGATTGCTGGGCAAAACCGTTCGGTGCTGTTAGTCCATTACTAAATCCGTCATGATTCACTGCTGAACCTCTGATGACGGCTAAAATTCGATCGCCAGATTCCACCGCTTCAGATAATCGTTTGAGGACAATCATCCCACAGCCTTCTCCTCGCACATAACCGTCAGCTTTCTCATCAAAGGTTTTACACCGTCCTGACCCTGACATCATTCTGGTCTGAGAGAAAGTAATCGTCATATCTGGTAAAATCATCAAACTGACTCCCCCAGCCAAAGCGAGATTGCTCTCTCTGTTTTGCAAACTTTGACAGGCTAAATGAACAGCTACTAGGGAAGAAGAACAAGCAGTTTCCACTGCTAAGGATGGCCCATGAAAATCCAGAAAATAGGAAACACGGTTAGCTGCAAGGCTTAAGGTTAACCCCGTCCCGTTATAAGCATTAATTTTCTCCCAATCTCGACATAATAATCGCCCATAATCAAAATTACCAATGCCGACAAAAACCCCTGTTTTACTACCTTTGAGGGAATTTGGGTTCACCCCTGCATCTTCCAAAGACTCCCAAGACACCTCCATTACTAAGCGTTGTTGAGGATCGATGCGAGGTGCTTCCTTGGGGGAAATATTGAAAAATGCTGGATCGAATTCTGCCACTTGCTCTAAAAACCCCCCCCACCGCGTATTCATTTTACCAGGGGTTTGTGGATCTTGATGGTAGAATTGAGCCACTGACCACCTCTTGGCTGGGACTTCGGTAATGGCATCAACTCCATTGACCAAAAGTTGCTCAAAGGTGGCAGGATCGGGAGACTTGGGAAAGCGACACCCCATCCCGATGATAGCAATAGGTTCTCTAGAGAGTTTCTGACTCATGGCTTCGATCATTGAACAGTAGCTTATTGAGCTAATTTAGAGGAAAATGTGGCAATGTTAGGATATTCATAAATTAAGGCGGGATTGAGGGTAGTTCCTAACCAATCTCCCAGGTCGCCAATCATCCCAACTCCTTCTGCTGAGGATAATCCATAGCTTTGAAAAGAACTCTCAAGGTCTATTTCCTCTGCCTCTAGATCTAAGAGTTCCGCTAAATAGGAAATCAACCAAGCTTCAATGTCAGAAGTCGTAATTTTTTTCTGATCCCCAGAAATTTGACTATTTGATTCTACAGAGGTATTTTTGCGTTTAAATGTCTCTACAAGTTGACTGTATCGTGTCATTGCTTCTTCTGCACTCAGGCCACGATATTGATTCCAAGCTTCCCACTGTATATACTTGCGAGGATGAAGGATTGGGTTAGGCTTGCTTTGATCACAATCTCCTGTGATAGACTGTTTTTCTAACCCGTAAATTTCTAGTTGTCGCTCGTCTTCTGGAATATTAACCTGACCAAACCGGACTTGATTTAAACTGTTTTGAAATTGAACTTCCGTGTCGCTTAAATCATGGGAGTCTCTCACCAAATTATGTCCATAATCATCTTTTCCTGACACCAATATACAATAATGTCGTTTAATATTATGTCCGTTTTCATCAATGAATTCTCCTTGCCAACGGTAGGGGTAAACTTGAGTGCTAGGACGCACATAACGCCCAATAATTCCTAAACGACGACGTTGTGAACGGTTAGGAAAAGAACTGTGCATCACTTTCTCGGTAAAAATAATTGCTTTTCCTGCTTCCACCGGAACTGTTTCCAAATCCCAATCATTCTCATCAAAATCGTAGTCAAGGGAATATTTTTGTTCCCTCTGCCAAACTGTTTTATGAGCACTAATTCCGGCAAAAACTCCCTCTTCCGCTGGGCGACTACCTGCTAACATTTTAAATAGTTTCTGATGGGAACCATTAGCAAACCGCATACAGCCATTTTCTATATCTGCATCGTCCAAGGCTACCCAAACTGTTAAATTTATCGGTTCTTCATCATCTTGATAAACTAGGGTTTTTTTCTGATAATCAATGTCACTAGAAGTGTAATATTCTTTTGCTTGATGCCATTTTATTTCTCCTTGACCAGGCAATTTACAAAAGATATTGGTGTACCACAATAACAAATCCTCTCCAGCAATTTGTTGAATATGTTTAATCAGTTCTGTGTCTTCAAATAATTCCCTAATTGGTTGATGAAATAGATGGTGATCTCTAGGGGTTTCCAGATTAAATACATTATTATAAAAACCGAGAATTTCCTGCCCGTTTGCTTCAACAATTAAACGGCTGTTGGCTTCTAAACACGCTTTAACAGCAGCAATTTTTTCCGGTGAAAATATCTCTAAAGGACCTACCCATCCCTTTCGAGCAAAATGGTTAAGCTGTTCTGATGTTAGCATCTTGTAATTTCGTCTCTGGTGATTTTATAGAGGAAGTAAACAAATTTAACTGATTATTGAGAAATTGCTGGCGACAGTTTTGACGCTGAATTTTACCACTAGAGGTTTTGCTTATAGTTCCGTGTCTGATTAAAGCCATCTGATATACTCGTAAATCATGTTCAACAGCCACTGCTTCCTTAATTTTCTGCTCTACTGTTGCTAGATCCAAATTTTGCCCATAACTACGTTCTACTTCTTGGACAATCACTAGACGTTCCTCTCCCTTTACCTCCACTGAAAATGCTGCACCACATCCCGAACGCAATGCCGGATGGCTGTTTTCCACAGTCAGTTCAATATCTTGGGGATAATGATTGCGGCCTTCTATAATAATCAAGTCTTTCAGTCGTCCAGTCACAAATAATTGTCCCTTGTAGAGAAAGCCTAAATCTCCTGTTCTCAAAAATGGTCCTTCTCCTGTATCCCTAAGATAAGCTTGAAAGGTTTCACCAGTGGCCACCGGATTATTCCAGTAACCTTGGGCTACTGTCATTCCACTAACCCAAATTTCTCCAATTTCTGTGGGGTTACAGGGGGTTAAACTCTCAGGATTGATAATTTTGACTTGGGTATCAATTTCACTGTATCCACATCCCACTTGGATTTGTGACTTTAAACACCTATTTTCGGCTATTACTAGGCGATTTTCGGACAATGCTGCTGATTCAATCTCTATGGATATGGGTGCATCCTGTTGCCTTACCGCAGCTACTTTTAATGTGGCTTCAGCTAATCCATAACCAGGACAAAAGACTTGTTTTTTGAAGCCGTAGGGAGCAAATGTTTTGGAAAATTTCTCTATTGTCTCGGCTCTTACTGGTTGCGCTCCGTTTAGTGCCATTTTCCAGTTTTTTAGGTCTAATCCCTTCCCTTGTTCTGGTTTAAACTTGCGCACACATAAGTCATAGGCAAAATTAGGCGCAGCACTATGGGTTGCCTGGTAACGAGAAATTATTTTCAACCAGTTTAAGGGTTTCAACAAGAAAGATAGGGGAGACATCAAATAACAACTACACCCTACTAATAAAGGAGTCAAAATCCCATACACTAATCCCAGATCGTGAAAAGTAGGCAACCAAGAGACAATTTTACTATCCCGAGCGTGATTCCAACCTACAGCTAGATCCCTACAATTAACAAGTAGATTTTCATGGCTAACCATCACCCCTTTGGGATTACCTGTTGATCCCGATGTGTACTGTAGTAAGGCTAAGGTATCTTGATTGATTTTAGGCGGTTGCCAATCCTTTCGAGGGACACTGGAAATGCTGCTGGTGTCCAACCACTTTAATTGAGCAAAATCAGGATTTTGATCCTGCCAACGAGCTTTTTGTTGCCATAAAGCTGTGGTTGTCAGGGCAAAAGTCGCCTCAGCATCCTTGATAATAGACTCTAATCGATTTAGGGATTGATTAGGACGGGGAGGATACCCAGGAACAGCTATCATTCCTGCTGCCAGACAGCCGAAAAAGCCAATTATAAAGTCTAAACCAGGAGGATATAACAACAATACTCGCTCCCCAGGAGAACCTAACTGTTGTAATTGTGTCGCGATCGCCTGAGACTGCTGGAGTAAATCTTGGTAACTGAGACTTCCAGATACAGTTACATCATCCTGAAGAAAGGTATAAGCCTTCCGATCAGGATTTTCTGTCGCTCTTTGGTGTAAAATATCTAATAAAGTGGACAAAGCTGCTTTCCTCAAACTTTGCTTAACTCCAGTAATAAACTTGTTCCCGATTTTGAGAAAACGCCACAAACCCCCCAATGGTGATGCGACGACGAGAACCTTTGACAGTGGAAACCCGATGTAAAATGCGACCGTCATCAAAGATGATTAAACTACCTGCCTTGGGCTTAACCCGCATTTGTGCATAATCTTCCATGACATCAGCAATTAATTTGCCGTTCACTGTTCCATTTCTCTTGCGTCCACCGTTTTCTGTGTCTGTCCACTCAGTTTCATCCCACTCTAAATCATAAAGGATTAACTCCCCGCCGATTTCTGCTTCACTTAGAGTTAGATTATAACCGAGATGTGCCTCTTTGTTGATTTGATTTCCTAAGTGTTTGTAACCAGGGGTGCAGTATACAAACTGATTGCCAAAATGCCAGCCCATAAATTGTCCTTCTTCTAAGACTCGAATGGTGCTAGGGGTGTAATCAGAGCCATTTGCTGCTTTGGGTATTGTAACTTCTCTTCCCCCAGACATCATCCCTAACACTTCTTCCAAGCGTGTCTCGAAGTCTGTTCCCCCCTGAAAAATATGGCGACAGTATTCCCGATATTCAATCGCTTCTTGGCAATATTTTTCGATGTTGGTTTCGGAAACATACAATGCTGGTCCGTAAATCAGAATCTCTCCGAAGGGAGACCCTTCAAATGGTCCTTTTTGATTGAGTTGACTCACCACTTGGTCAACATCTTCTTGAGAAAGAAAGTTTTCGATGATTAAACCATCAATTTTGCGTTCACAGATATCTTTAATGCCATCGGGATAGTGACGAGCCAGATCCTGAGCATCTATTTCTACTAAATTGTAGAGGGTTTTTGAAGCTGCAATTGTCATCATTTTGTTGAAAAATTAAGTAGTATAGAAATACCTGCTCCCCACTCTATTTTTTAGGGGAGCTAAGTATTTGAGGCCATCAAAAACCTCTTAATGATCCTTCTTATTAATGGTTCTTCTTAAGACCTACTTCTTACCAACAACAGACCCTAAGTGACAAGTAGTGTTACAATAGGCATCCATCATGGAAGTATACATTGGATCGCTTTCATATTTAGCTTTCATTTCTCGTACATATTGCTTAACATCATCAAATGTTACATCAAATCCTTGACTTCTTGCTGCTTCAACCAGTTTATCCATCACAGCCATTCCTTTAGCTTCTCCTGATAAGGAACGGTCATAACCTGCAACAATTCCCGCCACAGCAGGATTAGACTTTTTAGCAGATTTGCCTTTTGGTGCTGTGGTAATGCTTTGGATAAAATCGTTAAATGCTTGAACAGACATAAGCTTGTTCCCTCGGTTATTTATAAGTTTACAGGTATCCCTGTCTAGTAAGAGAGTATTGCACGTAGTAGAGAGTGATTTATATAGTTTTGTAGAATGGATATCTTCAACCTATTATATTTTTATTCACTATAGCACTATAGTAGTAGGCAAAGATTACTACACTACCTATATTTATTTACTTATTCTACATTTTAGCAATACTCTTCATAGTATAAATGTTTACTAACGGATTGTCAATCGTCATCTACCAGATTTGGGGCTGATGCACTACCGATGAGTTTTACCCTTCTGACCAGGCGATAGGAATTGGTGGTCTGACTGGCTAGAACTTGCAGTAGGTTTTTCTGTCTTGGCGACAGGATTATGGATTGAGCTTTGGGGATAGGCATTCATTCATGGGGTTGACTAGGCTGATTGATTGGGCTTCCACAAATTCTAGTTTACTTCATAGAATCACTTTTTTTTAGTGGTCACTTTTTGGGGCTGGCCTCTCCGATGCGATCGCACCTCTGAGTATTCTATCTCAGGAAGAGGGCATTGCTCTTACTGGTCACTTATTTCTGCCATCCTGCACTAGGAAAACCTTTTATCTTAATAATTTTTCCTGATTCTAATTCCAACTCATTCCATTTTTATTCTTCCAATTTTTGGTATTTTTTTATACCCACACTATCGTCTACTAAACGATATAAAAATATATGCTATTTTCAATTATAATAATACCAGACAACCTCACGGGGTGACAATAGCCTCAAAAGTATTGCTAACAATGGTTTAAAGGATTAAAGTGACTCTTGAAAATTACGCTCAATAGTGAAAATAATAATTATTATTAGTAAGGGGCTCGGCGATCGCTGCACATCAGCATCCCCAATCTTAGTAGCCGTGTAAAAATAACTTGAACAATTTAAGCTATTGTTCTCGGCTTAATCATATAATTCCATTCACCATGAAAAAAGTCTGGCTCAATTCTAATGGCATTAAATTCTTCGCGACTTACTTTAATTCCTGTTTCGTAAAAATTTTCGTCTAGGTGAGCAACTACATTCAATCCTTGTGTGGTAGTAGTATTGTTAATAAGATTAATCACGACTTGCAAGCTACTTAGGGGTCTGCCACGCCAGTTTTGGGTGATCTGGCAAAACAAGCGATGTTCAATTTTGTTCCATTTACTGGTACCGGGAGGGAAATGACACACATGAATAGTTCGATTAATCTCGTCAGCAAATTCTTGTAGTTCTAACTTCCATAGTCGGGAGCGATAACTATTACTACCACCACAGTCAGCTGTAATCATTATCTTTTGACTATCTGGATAAAGTTCTTCACCCATTGAGTACCACCAATGGCGAATCGACTCCACTGCAAAGCAGGCTGTGTCGTGGTCAATGCCAACATTCACCCATCCAGTATTCAAAGTTAAGTCATAAATTCCATAGGGAATTGCTTTACCCAATTTCGGGTCAGCAAAGTCGTGCATTCGTACTTCTATTGGTTGTCCATGAACACACCATTCATGACCAGAGTTCTTAAAATCCCCAATTAATTCTTTTTTCTTGGTATCAACAGAAATGACTGGTTGATTTTCAGATTGGAAATATCTAACTTGTTGAGCAATATGTAAAAACTGAGCATCTCGATCTGGGTGAGATGAGCGATCGCGAGTCTTACGATTTGATTGTAGGCTGTAACCAAGAGACTCCAGTAAATTATAAACACTTTTAGGGCTGATTCTGTGTCCCCCTTGATTCAATCCTGCTGCTAATTTAGCTACACTTTTTGAGGTCCATTTCAGAGGAGATTCTGGGTCTCCTAAAGTCGCGGGTTCAATCAGTAATTCCAAATCTGTTAACAGAGTTGGGTCTTTTTCCTCTAGTAGTTTACGGCCACCACCAAATTCACGAATTCGATCGCTGTAGTCCGATCTTGTTGTTCCATCTGATTTACAGAGATTATCTATACCAGCATGAATTGTTGTCCGCGAAAGTCCAGTTGCTTTGGCCACCAAGGTGAGACCTCCCCAACCCAGGCTTTGAGCTTCAATAGCTGCCCATATACGTCGTGTTTTTTCGTTTAAGTAAGGCCACAACAATTCATACTTGTCTTGAATAGTTTTGACTACAGAGTTATCAGACATATTACCCAACAATAAACGTGATACTTTTATTATTTAGCTTTGGAGGTAATTTGTTCAAGTTATTTTTACACGGCTCCTAAGTTGACTTTTATGTCAATTGTTAATGGTAGCCATAAGTCACATTTTATGGTAAAAAAAGTCGTTCCTCTTACAGAAATAGACCGACCAAAATGCAATTTTTATCATTGTATGAGTCATATTTTAAACAATCTTTGACCAATACTCAACTTCAAACTTTTAAAATTTTAGTTTTGTTAATTACTGTCCAAAAAACTGTTAAAATAGAAAGGTTAGCTGCTTGTTTTCCTCTGCCCATTAAATATGAAAGTCGTCAGTATGATGAATCTATCACCTCAGAAAAAGCTCTATTATCAAAGAGGATTAAAAGCGATGTCTATGTTATTAGATTAAGTATTTGTACTTTCAAGAATTCACAGTTTATCTAATAACTAAAAATAATTTTTAGTGGGCTGATATAAATTTTGTTAGTGGTATTGAGTTGAAAAAAAAATCAACCTAATGTGGGGTTGTAATTGAGCGATCGCTTAACTACAACCTCCACTAATAATAATAATTATTTTCACTATTGAGCGTAATTTTCAAGAATCACTTTAATCCTTTAAACCATTGTTAGCAATACTTTTGAGGCCATTGTCACCCCGTGAGCCAGACAACCTAAAATATACTCAATCTAATTTTTCATTTCAGTTAATGATAATTTTGTGGCTCTGGCAATCGCTAAGAGGAACTTAGTTTAGATAGCAAATGTATAGAGAACCTTAAGGGTTAACACTATATGTAGTGCCCTTGCGTAAGTCCTGCCTATAATAATATACTAGGGTCAACTTGTTTTATCTAGGGACAAGTGAGCTAGTAAACAAATCCTCGATCAGTTAGGACAATTTAAGGAAATTGGACATGGAACAGAAATGGATTACAACTGATATTAATTCTCTAGGGAATTATTCTGACGGGATTAATCAAATTTACCAAGGTAACATTGATGGGATACATATTAAGCAGGTTTTTTCTCTAACAGAGATGGAGGTAGTTAAAGAAAATTTAACTCAAAAACAAGCATCTTTTAAGCATTTACTCTCCACTCAAAAGTATGGAAAATTACTTGGAGCTATTCTCCCCGCCAGTGGCAACGATCGGAGCGAATATTTTCAAGACGCAGTTTTGCTCAGGAAGGTGTTAAAGGAGGTTTTTGAGCCGCCGGGTTACGAAGCAACAATTAAAAGCGTTTTTACGAAGCTCTCAAATAATCGAAAAGTTGCTCCTGCTCACCAAAACGGGAATATTTATTCACCTGCTCTAGTGCGATTTACTTATCCCAATCAAGGAGGAATATCCTTACATAAAGGTAATGAATTTATCGACATGGAGGGATTTGAAGGGTTGCACAAAATTGTGAAACTTAAAGATTGTCTAAGTTATTTTCTGGTAATTGACCCGCCAGAAGCAGGAGGAGAGTTGATTTTATATGATGGTTTACCAGCAGAATTGACTACTCCTAAAAAAGAATTAGACTTGGAAAACTGTCAGCAAAGACGTTATCATCCCCAGGCGGGAGATTTAACTATTTTTCATGGAGCCTGTATCTGGCACGCGATTTCGGAAGTTAAAGGAAATAAGATTCGTTACAGTATTGGAGGATTTGTGGGTTTGTCTCACGAGGATGATACTATCTATTATTGGGCATAAAACTGTCAAATTAATCAAAGAGAAGATGAGCTGAACATAGTCTGAAAAATTAGTTTATAGTAGTCGAATATTGGGCGCGGACATTTCTAAATCCTGAAACTCTTTAACATTTTACTATTCCCTCCATACCTATTCCCTAGCGCTATATACAGTGCTTTCCGTTGTTATGAACAGGACTTACGCAGAGAGAGCTACCATATCTAGTAGGAGTTAACCGCAGTTAACCCCTACAGGTGGTGTATAATTTAGTATCTTGCCTAAGTCCTGTGTAAATATAGTAGCAATCCGTGCATAGGTTGTAAGATTTGAACGTAGGGGTTTTGTCTCCAAATCTCTTAGCGCTTTGGTTGAGAGACAAAACCCCTCAGCTTTTGATCGCGAATGATTTCATATTGCTGCTATAGATGATTAGCTGTTAACTTTTTGAGAGAATTATGAATCAGATAAGTAAATTTAAAGTGTTGCCAAAGTTGGTAGGAACTTGGGAGGGAAACTGGATAGCTTTAGATCCGACAGGAAAAGAGCGTTATCAGTTTACCAGTATATTAAAACAAAAAATTGCAAACAATCAATGGGTACAAACTAACGAAAATACTTATTCTGATGGGAGACAAGAAACGCTTCATTTTTTTGGTAAAGCAGTTGGAGAAAATACCTTGCTATTGGAAAGCCCAGATATCCATTATTATGACTTTCTTATGTTGGTATCAGAATTAGGTGAAAATCTGATTATTATTAATGTCACCCATAAAATAACGGGGATACAATTAACAGCAGAAACTATTAACTTAGTAAGTCCAAATGAACGCATCCGTACCTTACAACAATTTAATACTTCTGATGGTAAATTACGAGGTTTTACCCTTGTTATAGAGAAAAAATAAGTAATTAAGTAGTAAGGATTCAGGTATCTCAAACCCAGTTATAGAGAGAACTCTGAAAATGGCTAACTCAGCAATTTAATAGTCTCATTCTCAATAATGACGAAAATAAAGGTTTGTAGCCATTTCTAATTGATAATATAATTTGGGATATAATTGCCTGAAATGCTTATCAATCAAGATTTATAGGCTTTTCCATAGAATATGAATCCTTACATTAAGTAGGAAGATAAAATTAATTATAAAATGGTGATGACAAGGGAATAGGGAATAGGTAACAGTAAGAACTCATAACTCCTATTTTAATTTTATTTATACCCAGCTAATTAAATTCATTTATGAGTTACTTATGAAACTGTTTGTTAGAGATATATTAAGATAATATTGAGTATTAATTGCTGGGGAAACTGAAAATAAAAACTGTCACATTTTTACTATAAAAAATTATGATAATTGAAACCAATATATTATCAGAAATTAGTTTAAAAGCAAGCTCATTATCAGAAAGATTGAATCAGTTAAGCTCTTGTTTTATATTGTCAAGTAATGAAACAGAAATCATTAATCAACGCTTAGAACATTGGTGTCAAATAATCGGGGATGGAGATTGGAGAAAATTGAAAAAACGCCTTGAGTGGGATAATTTAACCCTGGAAGAAATCAAACCATTCCTAGAAAATGGAAAAATTAGTACAGAATTTTCTCTTCCGCCTTGGACAGAAATTTTAACCCTTTGGGTAGAAACAACAGCAAAGTTTAATTTGAAGCGAGTTACAGAGCAGTTTCCTTCCTTCCCCATCGATCCGAATAATCCCCTTCCCTTTGAAGAAATTTGGTTCTCTGCAGTTATTGTCGCCCGGAAAAAACTCTGTGAACGTCTAGCCATACCTACTATATCTTTTGAGCAAATTCCCTTCACCTTACTCTCTGCCAGGGCCTACCAAAACCTAGAGAGAATGTTGCTTCAACGGCTAGTTAACATGGGAGGAAAAACTCTTTACCATGAATTTTGCCAATTTCGCCCGCCAATCTACAATGGACTGAATTTCTTTCTAGAACAATTCGATTTATTGACGCAATTAGACCTTACGCCTCCCGAAACAACTTATTATCAAGCTTTTGTTAAAAACTTCTTACAAGATGGCTTACTGACTTTATGGAAAAACTATCCTGTTTTAGCCCGATTAATGGTAACAACCCTAAATTTTTGGGTAGAAGCTACAGCAGAATTTATCCTTCGTTTGAAGGACGATCGTAGTACAGTACCTCAACTGCAAGGTAAAATTAAAGAAATTCAAGGTTCCCTCTCCGATTTTCATAATCGGGGACGTTCCGTATTCATTTTAACCTTGGAATCGGGGCAAAAAATAATCTATAAACCCAAAAACATCGGTTTAGAAGTGGCTTACAATCAACTGCTAACCTGGTGTAATCAACAGCAGTTTCCTCTCCCCTTTAAAACTATCGATCACTGCGATAGCGATACTTATGGCTGGGTGTTAGACTATATAGAACAAGAACCCTGTGCTGATGCTGCAGCAGCACAGCGCTTTTATCAGCGAGGGGGAATGCTACTTTGCTTGCTGTATGTCTTGGGAGGTAATGACTGTCATTATGAGAATTTAATCGCTCATGGCGAACATTTAGTCCTAATCGATCTCGAAACCTTGATGCACCCCCAGGCAAAAACAATCCCCGGTTCTATCCAAGAGAGCATTGATGGCGATCGCCAGTTATGGGATTCAGTATTGCGAACAGGTTTGTTACCTCGTTGGGATTTTAGCCCAGATAACGCGATTGCTTACGATATTAGTGGGTTAGGGAGTATCACTGCTCAAAAAGCCCCTTATTCTTTACCCAGATGGAAATTTATCAACACAGATGAAGTTTATCTCCTTGAAGAACGGGGAACTTTAGCTGAACAAGCTAACATTCCTCAATTAAATGGAGTAGCATTAGCTCCCGAAGACTATGAAGCGGATTTAATCACGGGATTTACCCAAATGTATCAGTTTTTAGGGGAAAATAAGCAAGCACTCTTAGATCAAAAAGGATTACAAACCACTCTTCAGTTTCAGAAAGTAAGATTTATTTTCCGTGCTACCTACGTTTATGAAGCACTACTGCAAAAAACCCTCGCACCTGAGTTCCTGAAAAATGGGGTAGATCGTAGCATTGAAATTGATATTTTGAGCCGTACCTTTCTTAATGGGGAGGAAAAACCGACAGCTTGGCCAATCTTATCTGCAGAATTAGCTGCTATGGAACAACTTGATATTCCCTATTTTGGTAGCACAGCTAGCAGTCACGCCTTAACGGTGGGAGTCAGACAACCTATTAAAGACTACCTCAGCCCCAGCTATGAGCGATTTATAGAGCGCTTACAAGCCTTAAGCGATTTGGATTTAAGACAGCAAGTTGCTATGATTCGGGGAAGTTTTGCAGCAAGATTTGCCAAAAATAAACCATTATCCTCCATACCCTCTTTACCTTCTCCCTCTTTACCTTGTTTAACTTCTGACCAGTTTCTGAATGCAGCAAGGCAAATCGCTACTGAGATATGCGAGCGCTCCATAGTAGATCGATTTGGGAATGCTCGCTGGTTAGGGTTAAGCTATGTTGACCATAGTAATCGCTTTCAATTTCAACCATTAGGGTACAGTCTTTATGATGGCAATTGTGGGATCGCCTTATTCTTGAGTGCGTTATTCCAAATAACTAGAGAAGATTCTTTTCGTACTCTAGCACTTCAAGCGTTAACTCCTTTAAAAGGACTGTTAAATCACTCTAATTCTGCCTTGACTTCAAAATTTGCCCAACAAATCGGAATCGGTGGCGGAACGGGAATTGGTTCTATTATTTATGCCTTGGTTAAGATTAGCAAATTTTTAGGAGATGAAACTGTTTTAGAAGATGGGGTTAAAATGGCTCATTTTCTCACCTCGGAGAGGATAGAATGCGATCGCCAATTAGACATTATCGGTGGAGTTGCGGGAGCTATGTTGGGTTTATTAAACCTTTATCGCGAGACAGGAGCTACTAAGGTTTTACAACAAGCGATTGACTGTGGGCAGATTCTTATTAAGAAGCGAATCAGCTTTGAGGGTAAGCCTCTAGCTTGGAAAACTATCACGGAGCAGCCCCTCACAGGCTTTTCCCATGGTGCGGCAGGGATTGCTTATGCCTTAGTGCGACTGTATGAAGTGACGGAGGAGCCAGAGTATTTAGATATTGCTAGGGAAGGTATAGCCTACGAAAGGTCAGTTTTTTCCTCTACAGTGCTTAACTGGCCTGATTTTTTAACCATGCCACCTACTTTTAAAGTTATGTGGTGTCATGGGGCTGCTGGTATTGGATTAGCGCGATTAGGCGGGTTAAGAATAGAATCGAGTGCAGCTATCCGTCAAGAGCTAGAAATTGCCTTAGAAAATACTCAAAAATACATGGGACAGAGTGTAGATCATCTTTGTTGCGGTCATTTTGGTCGTATAGAACTGTTATTAACTGCAGGACTTGTTCTCAAACATCCCCAGTTGATAGACATAGCATGCCAAAAAGCTACTCATTTAGTGCAACAAGCGCAGCAAAAAGGGAGTTATCAACTTTTGGGTAACCTATCGACTGTCGCCTTTAATCCTGGTTTCTTTCAGGGAATGGCCGGAATCGGCTATCAATTACTTCGCCTCGCCTATCCGGCAAGATTTCCAGTTGTCTTGTTGTGGGATTAGGTTGTGGGATTAGGGAGAAAGAGAAGAGGTAGAATCGATGGTAGTGCATCACCCGGATTTCTCATAAATAGAGCGATCGCTAAAATTGTAAGCCTTGCCAGGGTTGAGTTTTAGGTGTAGTTGCTTGCAAACAAGAACGCTCATGCTCGCAAACAGAACAATTTACTGCTCACATTAAGGAGAGTGAAAAAAATCGGGGGAGATAACAGTATAGAACCCATTTGGTATCTATGTGGGAAATAAAATATTATCAGGACTTACGCAAAGACACTACATACTCAAACCCATACTCACATCTTGCACCTGACAAGACAAAGTTCCAAACCATGTTCATAAAACCAGGGATTTAGTAACTTTAATTTTTTGATAAGGGAAAGGAGTAAAATCTGAGGTAAGAGCAAAACCAAGGCTTTTTCGGCTGAATCATACCAATCTAAATCATCAAAATAACCATTATGTAAATAAATCCCTCACGGGGTGACAAGGTAGCTGAAAGCTATATATAGAGATGGACTTATCGAATAAGCTGAAGAATACTTCAACTAAAAGAGAACTATTATTGAGAATAGATGGGGGTGTGGTGCGTTCGCGGAGCGTTGCGTCAGCAGTATCGCACCACACCCCCACGGTAGGTTGAACAATAGTTCAACTCAACTTCTAAATTAAGATTATCAAAAAACTCACTTTTATTAATTTTAGTTACTCATAAATAATTAAATATTAAGTAGTTTATTCATGGCTTTAATTCCATTCATATAACATGGTAATTTATGACGATTAAACCTCATTAAATTTTCTACTAATTTCCTGATAATTTCATCATTTACAATCCAATTAACACCGGATAATCCGAGAAAAAAATTACTGTGCCTTCTGTATGTTCTTCTTTTTCATTGATTCTTGATATATATTTTTGAAGACCTTTATTCTTGATTTTTGTCCTTGAAATGAATTTATTGTGTATGAAATAGCTATTAATAAAATTAGATTGTTTAGTCTAGTTTGATTGGCCTTGGCTGCTTCTAGGTGATAACCACCACTTTTATAATCCTTAAACATTGCTTCAATTCCCATTCTCTGGCTATATATTTTTTTAACTTTCTCAATCGATGATAAATTGGTCAAAATATACCATTTTTCTGAAACATAGTTGTCGAGATATTTATGTTTTTATATACAAGTAAATTATATGTTCCCACTTTCTTTATTTTAGTATTTTTTTGATTTAATAATAGTTTAGCTGTACCGATTTTTACTTTTAATTCTGAGAGTTAACAATATTTTTTACCTCGTTTAATGGAGGTAGATTTTCGCTGCCTTAAGACAAAGTAAACCTGATTTTTCTGAGATTTTTTCAACCAATGGGATAGAAAGATACTGTGGAATTCTCTATCTGCTGTGATGATAATTTTATACCTTTTTAATAATCTTAACACAGGACGAATTACTGCTTGCTGCTCTATTAAATTACTAGCCCCTTTATGATCTAAAATCTTCCAATATATGGGTAATGCTCTCTTTTTCCAGGCCACACTAATCATTAATATATTAGTATTTTGCCATTGAATTCTATCTATAATTAATATTAATTCAGAAGTCAAACTGAATACTTTCTCTACCATAATTCTTACCAAAGGAAACCAAAATATAGGTAAACTTAATTCCTTAAGGGTTAAAAATTTTTGTATATGTTTGCGCTTACTTTCTGATTGGATTGGCAGAGGAAATAAGCTTGTTAATTTTGATATTTGTACAGTTTTATATACTGATATTAAATATAATAATATTTGTAATGTTGCTACTTGAGATGGACTCAATTTTTGTTCTATATGGTCTTGATAAAAGCCTAATCTATTCACTTTTTATTCTTTTTTATTTATAATTATCAAACCTTTTTTATCATATTTTTAACTGTTTTTAACTTTGTTTGAATAAATAATCAACCTACTATGGAGGGTGTGGTGCGATACTGCTGACGCAACGCTCCGCGAACGCACCACACCCCCATCTATTCTCAATAATAGTTCTCTTTCAGTTGAAGTATTCTTCAGCTTATTCGATAAGTCCACCTCTATATATAGCTTTCATCGACCTTGTCACCCCGTGAGGTTTGCAGGATATGGGAATTCCCATATCTTATTTTTAAGGAGTAAAAATGGCTGAAATAATCAAGGTGTTTGAAGACCAAGAAATTACTATAGCTGAGGATGGTATGTGGAATGCTTCAGCAATTAATAATTACTCATTCTTAAAAGAATGGGATTGACTAAAAGGAAAAATTTTGATTTTATCCCCTTAAAATGGGAGGCTTTTAAACCTGATTTTTTAATTATTAATAGTTAATTATTGCTTAGTAATCATTTAGTAATGGTTTTACCATCATTTTTCAAGGTACATTGTACCCTTTTTTTCTTTATTTCGTGGTGTTCGCAAATGAATAAATATGTTATTATAAAAAAATCTAGCGAATTGTTTCCAATACTTTCGCTAGAGATGACAAAGGCCAAATCTACTAACTCGCCAAAGTTATCGGTAGATTTGGCCACCTAAATCCTATTATACTATGAAAAACAACAATACTCAACTCTCAGTTTTCAACTTCCAAGAGTCAGAAGTTCGTATTGTTATCATTGACAATGAGCCTTGTTTTGTGGCCAAAGATTTGTGCAACGTCTTGGGAATCAATAATCATATAGATGCTGTTAGCCGATTAGACGATGATGAAAGGGGGTCGGTATTAGTGGATACCCCTGGTGGAAATCAAGTAATGTCAATAGTTTCAGAATCCGGAATGTATTCTTTAGTTCTCAAATCTCGCAAGAAACAAGCTAAGGTTTTCAAAAAATGGATTACCTCTGAAGTCCTGCCATCTATCCGCAAAACTGGTCAATACTCTATTGAACAGAAAATCCCTACAACTGGGGATGTTTTGCAGGCGATGGTTAGCGCATTTAAGCAACACGAGCAACGCTTATCAGTTATTGAACAGGAAAATATCATACTAAAGCAGCAGCTAGCCGAACAGCAAGAAGTTGTAGAAAGCGTTGAAATGCTGGCTGAAGCCAACTCTTGTGAGCTAGAACGGTTTAGGAATAGTCATGGTTGCTGGTACAGCGTTGTCGGTTATGCGACGAAGTACGGCTTAGGCTCGTACTCTGTGAAGACGGCATCAGCGTTAGGCCGGAAGGCTACAGCACTTTGTAAGCGAATGGGGATAGTACCTGAAAAAATTAATGATCCTCGTTTTGGAATGGTGAATACTTATCCAGAACATATCTTGGCTAAAATAGTTTAATTTAAAAACTTAATAAGGATATGGGCAGCCCATATCCTGGATTATTCTGCTAACCAGAAGCAGCCAATATTCCTGCCGTTGGGAGGATAGGTTGGAGATGGATAGAGAAGATGAGCGAATCATTCATATTTGTTGAATTATTTGACAGCGATCGCTAACGCGAAGACTCTTCGCGTTGTTCCGCGTTTTTATAGCTTACAAGCTTTTTTAATGCCAACTATTATTTCAGTGATTCAGTAACTTGTACTGGGTATTTTCTAGTAAAAAGTTAGGATAAATAGGTAAGTTTTTAATTTCAACCTACCTATTTATTTTAACTTAATTTTGGTGTAAATTTAAGAAACGCTAATCCGAGTTTCTTGTCAAAGCTATATATATCAATTTATTTAAGAAACGCGAATTTTGACCGAAAAAATGGGTCTCAAGCCTCGCCCATAAGCGGGCGACTTTTTATTGCGGGTTGATTTTTTCAATAAATATGTTAACC
Source organism: Okeania sp. KiyG1 (assembly GCF_014132355.1). Lineage (GTDB taxonomy): Bacteria > Cyanobacteriota > Cyanobacteriia > Cyanobacteriales > Microcoleaceae > Okeania. Next base: position 114,548 of record NZ_BLZO01000082.1, on the reverse strand, counting down.
TATATGTTAGTTTGATGCGTCAAGTTATGAAAGCTAGATTTAAGTACCGTATATATCCAACGCCGGGACAAAAATACCGATTAGCCAAGCTATTTGGCTGTGTCCGTGTGGCGAGTGAATGATAGTCTAGCTTTCTGCCAACAGAGGTATAGATCAGGAGAAAAGAAATCTACTAATTCAGAATTACAAAAGCTTTTTATTACTCAAGCTAAAAAGACTGAAGAAAGAGAATGGTTGTCAGAGGTTTCTAACATACCATTGCAGCAATCATTGAATGACTTAAACCAGGCGTTGCTCTAACTTTTTTAAATCAACTCAAGGGAAGAGAAAAGGTAGACCTGTTAGACCTCCTAAATTTAAAAGTAGGAAATCAAAGCAAACTGCTAGGTTTAGAAAGGGTGGCTTTAAGATTGGTCAGCATAAAGTTTATTTAGCTAAGATTGGAAAACTAAAAATAGTTTGGTCAAGGGAGTTACCTGCTGCTCCATCATCAGTAACAGTAATCAAAGATTCCGCCCATAGATATTTCTTGATTTTTGTAGTAGAAATACAACCAGAAATCTTACCTCAAACTGATAATTCAGTAGGCATAGATTTAGGTATTAAAACCTTTGCTACATTGAGCGACGGTACAAAGGTTGATGCTCCTAAGCCACTGAAGAAACGAATTAAGAAGTATATAAAGTTAAGTAAGTCATTATCTCATAAAACTAAAGGGTCTAAAAGGTATGAAAAAGCCAGGGTTAGAGTGGCTAAATTCCATGCCAAACTGAAAGATACAAGGACAGATTTTCTACATAAATTATCTACTAAAATAATTCGTGAAAACCAAACAATTGTTTTAGAAGATTTAAACGTTTCTGGAATGGTTAAAAACCGTAAATTATCCAGAGCAATTTCTGATTTAGCTTGGAGAACGTTCAGGACTTTTTTAGAAGGAAAAGCAGAAAAATATGGTCGCGATTTCAGAGTAATTAGTCGCCCTTGAGCCAACATCCCAAGTTTGCTCAAATTGTGGCTTTAAAGGTGGGAAGCTAGACCTTCAGGTTCGAGAATGGGAGTGTCTCAACTGTGGTGCAAAACATGATAGAGACGAGAATGCAGCGATAAATATATTAGTCGCGGGCGGGCAGTCCGAGACATTAAACGGACGTGGAGGTAAGCGTAAGACTAGCGTCAAGGTAGCAGCAGCCAGTGTTAGCGGCAGCTATGCGAAGCAAAACGTCAACCCGCCGAGGAGTTACGGCTCGGTAGGAATCCCCGCGCCTTTAGGCCGGGGAGGATGTCAAAACGCTCGGTATTAAAGAGTAGTATATGAGTTAAATTATTGAAGTATTTGACGGGTAAGAAATTGGTATGATAAAATGAAGAAAATCATCATCGGTGTGATGGGTCCGGGAAGTGGCGCTACTTCATATGACCTGAAAAATGCCTATAAACTTGGTCAATTAATTGCTCAAGAATCTTGGGTTTTATTGACGGGTGGGCGAAAGATGGGGGTGATGGATGCTGCTCCTCGAGGTGCGAAGTCCGTTAATGGTTTAACTATTGGTATTTTGCCTGGGAATAATTTTGATGGTATTTCTGAGGCGGTTGATATTCCCATTGTTACTGATATGGGTAATAGTCGAAATAATATTAGAGACTGTTTGTAAAACAAATCTTAAGAACAGCCAGATTTTTTAGCTGTAGCAGCCAGCAATAAGATTGTCCTCAACCAGCAATAACGATCATTTTGAGCCAGGATTAATTGCAACTAGATTGATATTTGAGCCAGAATTAACTGCAACTGAGCCAGGATTATTTGCAACTAGCCAGCAATAACTTTTTTCGGCCAGAATTAACTGCAACTAGAAGGCCATGATAGGGCATTCTTTAAGCCGTAAAGCTGAAAGAGCCTCAAAGACTGTTGATGTGATGAGTATAAAGTCCCTACAAAGGTAATCCAGCAGCCAACATCTGTTCCTGCAACTCACGGGCGCGACTGGGTTCAAGTTGACCTCGAAACAAAGAACGAATCTCCCCTGGTTTAGCATTAAACTGTTCAGACAGACTTTTGACGTTATAGCCATGACGAGTTAAAGTGGGTTCTAACTCATCAATTTGTTTAGAAAGAATTGATTCAATCACCGCTACAGTTACAGGCTTTTCACCCAGACGGTAAGCTTGCTCAAAAGCCAAAGATAAGTGCTGTTGAATTTGTAAAGGTGTTCTCAATTTTTGAGCTAGCTCATCAACAGCTTCAGGAACAATTAATTCAGAAAGGGGTGTATCTTCTGCCACACATTCTCCCAACAGCCACTGAATGTACTCCCCCTGGCAACCGCCAATACTATCCAAGGAGAAGACGGCAGTGCGATAGCCGATTTCCTCCATCGTTGGACGACGCAAGTCATTCTTAAGTTTAGGATGACCGCCCAACACAATTGAGAGAGTACCCCCTCCATCTTCTACCACCTCAATCAAACGCTTGAGTCCCGTTAAAGTACTATAGTGTAAGTCATGGGCTTCATCGATGAAAAGTGCAACTGGCTTCTTTCCCTTGCGAAAAAGTTCTCGCAGTTCGCGCTCCCGCTTTTCTCCAGAACTAGGAATCTTTACCTGCTTATCTGAAGATAAATCATAGAATAAAGCTGCAATCAAACTGGGTAATGTGGTTCGGTTTTTATCCACTGATAAAGATTGAGATACCCAGATTTTGCCTTCTTGCCTCAAAGCTGCCTGTAAACGTCTCATAGTAACAGTCTTACCACAGCCTACAACCCCTGTGATGGCAATTAATTTCCCCATACGAATTGCAGCAGAAATCTCTGTGAATAAACGGCGCAGGTGTTCTGTTTCATAGTAGCCCGCCCGCCGAAATTCCTTGACTAAGCCGAAAAATTGCTGCACTTCAGTCAACATCTTTGTTCCGCCTCCCACTCTGAAAGTAGTGCTGTACCCTTTCCAGAATCACTTGTTTTTCTAAAGTTTCCTCCAACAGTTCGTCGATAAAAGCCCGCTCGACTTCAGATAAACGAGCTAAGGGCAAAGCTAGGTAGTCAGCAATAGCACCCTTGGCTGCCAAGACTGTGGGGTAGCTAAACTCTTGGAAGGGGTCGGGGTCAATAAAGGGAACTACAACTAATCCAGGTGCTGTTTGAATTTGAGCCAAGAACTGGAATTCTCCGTCTCCTTGCCAGGCAGTAGTCGGCAGAACCAATTTTTTTGAGAGAGCTTCAATTCTATCAGCTCGTTGTTGGGTCTTACTTTTCTTGAATTGGCGATAGCGATGTAGGGGAATGGGGCCATCTACTGGTAAATAAGGGCCATATCTTTTTTCATCCTTTTCCACATACAACTCGTTGTCGAATAACCCCCACCAGAGGACAACCATCTCTCCAGCTAAATCTGGGTCTACTTCATAAGCCACTCCTTCAACGGAGATTCGCGCACAACCATCAACTTTTCTCTGCTCAGGTTCCCTGGCAAAGGTACAAAAGCGTTCCCAGCTACACATTTGCAGTAATCCTGTCTTGGGGAGATGTAGACGCCAGTCTTCAATGCGAGAATGGTTTTCTTGACGGTGAGGCTGACTGTTGTAGTTAAGCAAATACTGGTGTAACCAACGGTTGGCTTCAACTTCAGTTTCCGGTTGGTGGAAGTGATAGAGTGTTTCGTGAGCTTCCTTGATAGTGCGAAAAGGGCGCTCTACTTTGCCTTTAGCTCGTGCTGTAACTCGTCTGCCATCTTTACCGTTAGGTAGGTGGGTTACTACTTTTACTCCCAGACAGTCCATCACGTTCTGAAATACTCGACTCTTGGCGATCGGACCGTTATCGGCGTAGAGCATTTGTGGGATGCCTTGAAATGAAAACCCTTCAATGGTTTTAGCACTCATGGCGTTAAACAAGAACCGTAAAGCAGTTTCCGCGTCTTCGCCATAAGCACAGCGATATTCTTGATAACAAGCACCACTGCGGTCATCGACAACACTATAGAGCATTAATTGTGGTTTTCCTCGCCCAGACTGTACCCAAGGGGTTGCTTGAGATATTTTAAGTCGGAATGGCTCAAGTCAAAGTGCCAGCATTCATTGCTCTGTTCGGCTTGAAAGCGCACTGCTGGTGGCTGTCGGGTGAGGGATGTGTGGTCGTATCCCCAAGCTTTGAGATAATAGTTGACTGTACTTTTTTTCAGCAGTTCTTTTGGTGGTTGAATGAAACCGTCTGGGGTTTCTATGCCATATTCTTCTAGTAGTTCAATAGCTCGTACTGTGGAAAGGTGTCGCCCTTTAGAGTTGTTGGTGCGGATTTTCATCGCTGCTATTACCTCACAGTAATTCTCCATTTCTGAGCGGGTTAGTTTACGAGGTTTTCCTTTGTCGGAGCGCTGAATGGCTTTGGGCTTTTGTTGTCTTCGCAAGCTACGATATAGAGTATCTACTGACACACCATAGTTGGCAGAGGCTTCTTCAATTAGTGCGCGACGCTCCCGCGAACGTTCTGGTAGTAATTCCAACCTAGAGCGTAGTTGAACGAGTGCTTCAGAGGGAATTTGTTTGCGACTCACGTCGTTCCTCTAGCCTCCGCAATGTAGTGGTAAAGCGTTGGCTTGGAGATGCCCATCATCTGACAGATTTCATCAATGGTGTATTGGCTTTCATCGTAAAGTTTAACTACTAACTGGCGCTGGGCTGGTTTGAGGGTTTTGGGACGACCGCCTTTCCGTCCCCTGGCACGAGCTGCTTTTAAGCCTACTTGGGTTCGTTCTCTAATCAGGTTACGCTCGAATTCGGCTAAGGCTGCGAATAAGTGGAAGATGAGTTTACCGCTACTAGAGTTTGTAGCAATTACTTCTGTGAGGCTTTGTAGCTCTATACCTCTTTTTGAAAGAGTTTCTACTATCTCTATCAAATTTTTTAGTGATCGCCCGAGTCGGTCTAAACGCCACACAACTAATAAATCTCCGGTTCGAGCTACTTCAAGAGCTTTTTGTAAACCAGGTCTGGCTGCTGATGCCCCACTAATACGATCTTCATAAATCCGATGGCATCCCGCAGTCCGCAAGGCATCTCTTTGCAGGCTTAAGTTTTGGTCATCTGTCGAGACTCGGGCATAACCAATTAGCATGGGTGGGCCTCAGCCGTAAGGCAAGAAACTCATCACTAATTATTATATCTTACCTTAGATAAATTGACTGAGTTTTTTTACTTTTCTAAAGTCCTATTTTCGTATCTGTCATTGCTAAGAGAAAAGAGTAAAAAAAACGAACGTTTTCTTTACTTCTAGTTGCAAATAATTCTGGCTCAAAAAAGTTATTGCTGTCTGGTTGCATTTAATCCTGGCTCAGTTGCAGTTAATTCTGGCTCAAATATCAATCTAGTTGCAATTAATCCTGGCTCAAAATGATCGTTATTGCTGGTTGAGGACAATCTTATTGCTGGCTGCTACATTTATTATTCAAAAGGTAAATATCTCGTGAGCGATTCTAATTTCTTAATTTTGACCTGTGACGGTGGTGGTATTCGGGGTTTAATCACCGCTATGATTTTACAAGAACTGGATAAACAGGTACCTTTTCTGAATAAGATTGATGTCTTTTCAGGAACTTCTACAGGTGGAATAATTGCTTTAGGATTAGCAAGTGGTGTTCCCATATCAAAGCTAGTTAACATATATGCCAATCCTGGTAATTGTTCTCAGATATTTAACCCTTATAACCCTGGAGCGAAGATCGATCGTCTATCCGTGGAAAAGTTCACTAAAAGCTTAGATAATAGTAAAGAATTTGCGGGAATTGCAGAGATTATAGGAATTATAGATAAACTTTTGTATGTCAAATATGACAACACTGGCTTAAAAAATGTTTTGGAGAATAATTTAACATCACCTTCAAAATCCTTAGCCAATTTAGACCATAAAGTTTTAGTGACCACATTTCAGCTAGACAATACTGCCGATCCAAACAACCAGTCATGGAGACCACTTACACTTGATAATCTCCCAAACAATCTATTTAATAGCCAAGATACATCAATCTTAGATGCGGCTCTTTGTACCAGTGCTGCGCCAACCTATTTCCCTCCTTATCAGCATCCAAGCTATGGACTCTGTGTTGATGGTGGTGTCTTTGCTAACAACCCTAGCATATTAGCTTTAGCAAGGGTTCTCGGTTCAGGTATTCTTGGAAAACGGAATATTCAAAACATTAGAATGTTATCTATTGGTACAGGAACAACTCAGAGCTATCTTCCCCCTAGTTATCAACCCGATGGCCCCCTCAGATATGGTCCAGCAACATGGCTTTGGCCAGAGGCTGTAGGTCATACCCCTAGAATTCCATTACTTTCAATCCTCATGGATGGTTCCTCAATTCTTGATGATTTTGAGGCAGAAATGCTCTTAGGAGAGCAACAATATCAGAGAATAAATGTTCAACTTACAGAAAATATTCCTCTTGATGGTTGTTCTAACATTGGGAATATGCAAAGGCTAGTAAATAGTTACGTTGGCTCTCCGGAATGGAACAAGAAAAAAGAATGGGTTAAAAACAATTTTTTACAATAGTTGCTTCACTTGCCCAGAAAAAAACACAACAATAAGCAGAAACAATCAATGAAACTTAAAAAAAAAGGCGTTGGTGAAGCGCGTGTATGATACTAATCTTAATTATTGAGGAGTCAGGAGTCAGAAGTCAGGAGTCAGGAGGGAAGAAAGAAGAATAAAGAGGAATATAAGGAGAAAGTTTTTTGTTTGCGCTCTTATCCGGAGATAATATCATACCTCTTTTCACCAACGCCAAAAAAAAGTATTGACAGGAAAATGTTGTGAATGGCTGATTACACTACTAACCATTATTACCTTTGTCTAGGTTTGGCAAATATCGAACAATTAGATAAGTGGATTAAACAATTACATTACAAGAATGTGATTGTTGAATGGGCTGAATAAGGATAAGTCTAGTAGGCTACGTTAATGAAATGTAACGCACCTTATTTATGAATATTTGTTTGAAAATGGGAATTTGAACGCACTGCCTATCCCAGATGTTTCGGTGCGTTACGCTTTCGGTGCGGAATGCTGCGCAAACACTTTTTCCTGAGGGAATGCTCCGCTTTCCATGTAGCGCAGCGTTAACGAGGTTGTGCGTCTGAATTCTAAATTCTAAATTCTAAATTCTGAATTCTGAATTCTAACTACTGCATCATAATCATTCTGCGCTCTATTTTCATAATTATTCCTCGCTTCTGCTTCTTTATCTCCATAGAAAAAATTCAAAAGTGCAAACCTTAAACCAGATGTCACCGGAGTAGCTTCGTGCATCAAAGAAGAAGAAAAAATTACCGCACTACCAGTATCAGGTTTATAAAAATGAGGTCCGTATTCTGGAAATCTTAAAAATCCTCCCTCATATTCACCCACATTCAAATTTAATGTCATTGCAAATATTCGATGTATTGTACCCGGCGTAGTATTATCTCGATGTGCATTAAAAAAACCACCAAGACTGCCATCATAACGAGCTATTCTATACGTTTCATGTCTAGTAACATTAAAATTAAAAGCTTTTTTAATCTCCGGAAATACCCTTGACCTCATAATTTTATCTAAACTGGTAATAATTTCCTCATCTGTCACAAAATGGTCTCTTCTAATCTTATGAGTGTGGTCAATATATCCCACTGTTTTCTCACCTTTTTTACGCATAAAACCTGATTCATCATTACCTTTTGTATGCCAAATATCAATCAAATAATTACAATATTCTGGAGAAAAAACATTAGGAATTAATAGTACGGGAGCCTGCATCTGAATATGACGAGCTTCCTCTTTAGGCAGTATATATTTAATATCTTTTAATATTGCTTCAATACTACTTGATAAATATTTGAGATGATAAATTTTAACTATTCTTTGGTTAGGATTGAGTAAAAAAGCTACCCGGCTATATTGCATACTTTTCTGGTCATTATTTACAGGAAAACAAACACCATACTTACGACTGATTTTATTCTGAGAATCTGACAGCAATGGAAAAGGAATATTATATTCTCCAGCAAATTTTTGACGAAATGCTGATGAGTCAGAGCTAATTAGATAAACTTGTAAATTAAATTTATTAAAAGTAGGTATTAAGTCTCGAAATGCACAAGCTATCTCTCGACAAGCAGGAATTTCATCAGAGGCATAAAAAATTAGAATTGATGGCTTACCAGCTTCATCTCTAAAATAGAATAATTCTTCTGACTGGTCTGGTAAAATAAAAGGAGGAGCAGGATCTCCTAAACTTAATGTTTTTGTTGATGTAATCATTTTTTCAGTTATCAGTTATTAGGTAAGCATTTCCTAGGTCATGCTGCGCAAACAGCCGTCAGCCATCAGCTATCAGCTATTGCTTTTAGTTTAGGATAAAAGCAATATTTAATTGTCTTACTACAAAAGTTGCCTTCCTTGCCCTTAAAGTCTATATTAATTTAAACACTGTCCTATATGATAGACTCTTGTTGCTGATAGCTGAGAGCTAATAGCTGAATGCTTACGTTATCAGTTACAGCAGATTCCAACTATATGAAGTACAGATATTAATAATTAAATGTTCCCAGTCCGAGCATCTTGCTCGCGTGTGTGTACCTCTCCAAAAATTGCCTGTATCAGTTATAATAAAACTTACAGCGTATTTCATACATATTAGTAAGGTACACCAGTCGCGGGCAAGATGCTATAGCGGGCTACGAACACTTTACCATTTATATTTGTACCTCATTTACCTGAAATATGCTGTAATATCATGTCCGGATAATTAGCGATCAAAAAACTTTCTCCTTCTGTTCTCCTTTCTTTCCTCCTGACTCCTGAGTTCCCCTCCCCTCCACGGTCGGGGTTAGGGGTGGGTTGACTCCTGACTCCTCCGTCGTCTATTTATAACTGTTCAACCGGACATGATATAAAACGGGCGATCGCCAACCACTCACCAGAAAACTTAGATGAACAGGACTTACCCATAACCACTATATAACGCTGACTGCTGACTGCTGACTGCTGACCGCTGATAGCTATATTAACAAATAGGTTGCTTTCCTGGTTTCACAGCATGAATATACTCACTTCCAGAATTAGGCCAACCGCGACGATAAGCTGCTAACTCTGGTTTTCCCCATCCTAACTGTAGTAGCATCTCCAGAAAATTAGATTTTTCCCACTTCAACATATTTGCCCATTCTGTACGTTGAGCGATCGCTTCTACATCTTGTATTTCTATTTTGCGAAACTCTCGACCGCTACCCACACTTAAATATAAGTCCATCCCCATTGTCACCTGACTCCAGAAATTTAATACAGAAACCTTTGCTGCCTGCAAAATTTCTAGATCGCTCAATAAAGCAATTAATTGTTCATGGACTACAGGAAAACTAATAGTCTTGTCATTAACTGTCACCTGTCGCCACACAATACCAGAGACCAAATATTCTGTTTGATAGCGATGAATAGCAGCTTTAAAATCTTGATATGCAGTAAACTTTTGGAAAGCCTCTGGTTTGAGAAAATGGTCAACTACTGGATTTCCCGTGCGGGGAGTTGCTGCCAAATTCAGGCGCTGGCCTTGCAGACAAGCTTGGCGCTCTTCAGCCAGGATATCTATTAGCTCGATAGTGCTGTAGACCTTTGACATGAGGACATATTATAGTCTGGGTGGGATAAAATATCTTCATTGTGACATACTTTGGGTTAAAGAGGGAGTAGGGAGTAGGGAGTAGGGAGTAGGGGAGCGGGGAGTAGGGGAGTAGGGGAGTAGGGGAGTAGGGGAGTAGGGGAGTAGGGGCGAATGGCATTCGCCCTTGCTAAATGGCATTCGCCCTTGCTAAATGGCATTCGCCCTTGCTAAATGGCATTCGCCCTTGCTAAATGGCATTCGCCCTTGCTAAATGGCATTCGCCCTTGCTAAATGGCATTCGCCCTTGCTAAATGGCATTCGCCCTTGCTAAATGGCATTCGCCCTTGCTAAATGGCATTCGCCCTTGCTAAATGGCATTCGCCCTTGCTAAATGGCATTCGCCCTTGCTAAATGGCATTCGCCCTTGCTAAATGGCATTCGCCCTTGCTAAATGGCATTCGCCCTTGCTAAATGGCATTCGCCCTTGCTAAATGGCATTCGCCCTTGCTAAATGGCATTCGCCCTTGCTAAATGGCATTCGCCCTTGCTAAATGGCATTCGCCCTTGCTAAATGGCATTCGCCCTTGCTAAATGGCATTCGCCCTTGCTAAATGGCATTCGCCCTTGCTATATGTAGAGTCCCTGCATAAATAAAGTGTACAGTCCAGTAGTGGTGTGACACACCTAAAATGTTCTATAGTAGGGGCGGGTTCCGCGTTAAGTTAATGGTCTGACAAATTATTCAGATAAACCCGCCCCCGACCCAATAATGAAGTCAGAAGTCAGAAGTCAGTAGGGGCGAACGGCCGTTTGCTTCGCATAACTATCGTTAACGCCCGTACAGAAGTTGTTTTTGTAACGGGGACTTGAGTCCCCCTCCAAAAACATTTCGCCTTAAAAGGCGGGGTTGCGCGACCCAATTATTTTGATAATCTAATGCACTGCCTACATTAAGCAGACTGACTCTCGACCATTTGATTTTCCTGTCGCAGATAAGCTTCTATGAATGAGTCTAGCTCGCCATTCATCACATCTGTAATAGCAGTAGTTTCTTTCTGAGTCCGTAAGTCTTTTACCATCTGATAAGGATGGAAAACATAGTTACGAATTTGATTACCCCATGCTGCTTCTACCATATCACCCCGAATTTCACCAATTTCTTGAGCGCGTTGCTCTTTGGCAATTATCAGTAACCTAGCTTTGAGCAATGCTAATGCTTTTTCCTTATTTTGTAACTGACTGCGCTCTTGAGTACAACGCACAGCTAAACCTGTAGGAATATGAACAATTCGCACTGCTGTTTCAACTTTGTTGACGTTTTGACCACCCTTTCCACCAGACCGAGAAGTAGTAATTTCCAAATCTTTTTCTGGAATTTCCAACTCTACAGAATGATCTAGCACAGGCATCACTTCCACTCCTGCAAAACTGGTTTGTCGTTTGCCATTGGCATTAAAAGGTGAAATTCTGACCAAGCGGTGAGTACCTTTTTCTGCTTTCAGATAACCGTAAGCATAGCGCCCGATAATTTCCAGAGTTGCAGACTTAATACCTGCTTCATCTCCCTCAGAAATTTCTGCCAACTGTACCTTATAGTTATGGCTTTCTCCCCAGCGGGTATACATTCGCAACAACATCTCTGCCCAGTCTTGAGCGTCTGTACCTCCAGCACCAGCATTAATAGTAATAACTGCACCATTTTGGTCGTAGAGACCAGACAATAATTGCTGTAGTTCCCACCTGTCTAATTCCTGGTTGAGACCAGAGATAGTTGCTTGAGCTTCCTCCAATAAAGACTCATCTGTCTCCAGCTCCAATAACTCAAAGATAGCTCTAGTATCTTCCAAATTATTTTGCCATTGTTGATATTGCTGTAGATGGGATTTCAGGTCATTAAGCTCTTGCAGAGTATTTTGTGCTGTTGTTTGGTCATCCCAAAATTCCGGTTGAGCTGCAACTTGCTCTAAATCTTGGATTTTTGCTTTTAGTGCCGGAATGTCAAAGATAGTCCTGGGTTTTTCCCAGACGAGAGGACAAATTTTCAATTTCTCGTTTAATGTCTAATACTTCCATGGCGATCGCCTCCTGTCGATAAAAATATAGCAATTAGCTTTCAGCTTTTTTGTTTCTTTGAGCTTGTGGTTTTCCATGCAGGTTATATATTTAACTTATACACAAACCATTATTCAACATAAACTATACAATAAAACCTGGTTGATTTCAGTGCTAGGTTTAGCACTAATACCGAGTTTTTCAAATTTTAGCTGTTTTAAGCAGAAGTCCCACACTGAAAGCGTGCTTAGTCAGTGTGGGATGAATGCGTGATTTTTTTTCTACAATGTGTGTCAATTTCTCAACGTTTATCTTGTACATTATCTGACTAATTCATAATTGTTAATCATTAATTAGTCATGATTTTGTCATGTTTTTTTCATCTTTAATATCTGGCAAATATGTATATAAACTATGATAATATAATTCTGGTAGTTCAAGAAATATCGAGATGAGAATTGCTTACCAATATAAATTACGTCCAACAAAAACTCAAGCAGAAAAAATAGATAAAACTCTGGAAATGTTACGTTTCCAGTACAACTATATGTTGGCTCAAAGATTTGATTGGTGGAAGCAAAATAGATGCTCAATTAATTCTTGTCCTTTAATTTGCCACTTGCCAGAATTAAAAGACCAACCGACTTACTATAGTCAAAAACAATCATTACCTAAATTAAAAATCGATAGACCATGGTACAAAGATATTCATTCTCAAGTATTGCAAGAAGTACCAAAAAGAGTTGAGTTAGCCTTTGATAGATGGATGAAAAGTGATAAGTCTGGAAAGCGTCTTGGTAAACCAAGATTTAAAGGATTGAACCAATATAAAACTTTTGTTTATCCTCAATTTAAACAACACTGGTTTGTTAATAATCAAGTCAAGTTGTCTAAAATAGGTGATGTCAAAGTAATTGTTCACAGACCATTGCCAGATGGATTTATGATTAAAACTGTATCAGTTACGAGAAAATCTAACGGTTATTTTGTCACTTTTAGTTTAGAGGATCAAACTGTACCCGAAATCAAACCAGATATAAAACGAGGTAAAATAGTAGGTATAGATGTAGGTTTAATTGATTTTGTAGTAACTTCTGATAATGAATCTATACCTGCTCCTAAATACTTGAGAAAAGCTGTTAGCGTTTGCGGTAGCATGACCATAGGAAAGCTTTGCGTTAGCAAATGTAAACTTAAATCAGCCCAAAGGAAAGTATCTAGAAGAAAAAAGGGCAGTAAGCGTAGGCAAAAAGCAATTAAACAATTAGCTAAGAAACATAGAAAGGTAGCTGATACAAGAAAAGAGTTTCATTTCAAAACGGCTAATAATTTATTATCTAATTACGATATTGTAGCAGTTGAGAAACTGAATATAAAAGGTATGGCTAAGTCTAAATTAGCAAAGTCTGTACATGATGCAGGGTGGGGTCAATTTAATCAAATATTAACTGACAAGGCTGGAAGAGCTGGTCAGTTAATAGTCAAAGTAAAACCTCATGGAACATCAACTGAATGTAGTAATTGTGGACATAAAGTCAAGAAAACTTTAGCTCAAAGAAAGCACAATTGTCCTCAATGTAATCTATCAATTGGGCGTGACTTAAATGCTGCAATTAATATCAAGAATAGAGCAAAGGCTTTGATTAAAAACCTACTACCAACAACAAGGTTTGAAGGATATGAAGGCGTACAATTAAGCCTATTCTAACTAATTTAATTGGAGCGGTGGGGCATCCCGTGCTAGCTCAGTCAATGTTCTCATAGAGAAGTCGCGCTCGTAGCCCACACTGATTACAAGAATCAGCGTGGGAGTATGTCACTCGCGACTATTAATAGCTATCAAAAGTCGCAGAATAAAGATGAATAGGTTGATGTAAGTTAAGTACATTGAGAGAGCTGCGGAAATATACTGCTCGTCGCGATAAGTACGGGGCAAGATGTAGAAATCTACTACTGCAGCGCCAGCAAATAGAAATACACCTATGCCAGAAATACCTATTTCTAACCAGCTTGGAGTATAAACACCGAAAAAGCTAAAAATAACTTGGCCGACAAGTGCTACTAAGAGAGCCATTACTCCCAGGCTGACAGTTTTAGTCAAGGCCATGCCATCTTCTTCAGATAGATTTGAGCCTATTTGACGAGCTGCTATAAAGGTGACACCACAACCGAGGGCAGCAAAACCTACTCCCCCAATACCTACTCCTGGGGTTTTTAAGGCCACAAATACTAAACCACTCAGGGTATAGCCGGATAATAAGCTGTAAGTAGCTAATAAAGGTAGAGCTACGTTATTATTGCCTTTCTCCGCAATTCCACGGGCAATAAAAAATAATGCTAATTCGCCGATCAGTGCTACCCAGAGTGTGGGCAGAAATATACTAGGGTTAGACTGCAGCACTTGTAGGCCACCAAAAGTACCTACTGCTGTGAGAATTAGGCCACTACCTACAAAAGGTAGAGCATTAGAAATCACATTAGGGCCAACTAGGTTTTGACTTTGGGCCTCACGAATTGCTTGACGAAAATTGCTGGTATTAGCCATAAGAGTTTCCCTTAATTACAAAAAAGGACTTTTGTTAAGAAAAAGTCAGGAAGACAGTAGGGGCGATTTCGTTCCGAATGCTGTCGCAAACGCGTTTGCGGAGCATTCCGGAGGAAATCGCCCGTACAGGAGTCAGAATTAAATTTAAGATGTACGTTAATTAATTCTGTTTTCTGGACATTGTCAGTCGCCAATCTGAAGACTCCTTTACTTCTAGCTGACTTCTTATATCTACATATTATTATTGTGACATTTTAGCTAGATTTTTGTCTATAGCATATTATAGATTTTTTGTCAGTAATTGGAAACGTACTTTACAATATTTTGTTATTTTCGCTCAAAATTCAACTTAGCTTAGTAGAAAATACTTAGTCACATCACTGAGTTGTGTAGACTAATTACTTAGAATTGGACTTGAAGTCTGTATAAACCTTTTTTTTCCTCATTTTTCATATGTATCAAGTAGGTAAAATCAATTAACTAAATATATCTACGACTATTTATCTAATTTGTTAATACTGTTATGTATGTGATTAAATATACTTTAATTCCGTCAATGTCTCTGGTAAAACAGCATTGAATAGAGTAAAATTTGCAGTAGAGTTTTTTAAAGATTGAGTAAAGTCTGGCAAAAAGGGTTGCAACACTTAGGTGAAATTAGCTAGATTATATTCATCAGGGCAAGAGAGGTTCACAAGCCACTAACACTAATGAGAAGTATCAATCTTCAACTTAAGTAGCTCAACAGATAAGAATCTAAGTATTATCCTCATAATCACTGAGTAAATAACTAACTAATTATTAGGAGTCTAAAAAATGAAAAACCAAATCGTTGCTTCCATCGCTGCTCTTCCTTTCGCTTTAGGTACTGCATTCGCTGGTGCTGGTGTTGCTAATGCTGCTGGATTAACTGGGGGTTTCAGTGTAGGTAGTGTCATGACCACTATCGAATTGTCAGAAGGTCAGTTAACTTTCGATCCAAACCCAGGTCCAGTAGGACTTGCTGTTACAACTGGAAGTTTTACGAATTTTAACTCAGCAGCGATTAAAGGCCCCTTAGAATTTAATGGAAATACTGGTACTCCATATACAGTAACTTCTTTTGCCGATCCCTTTTTTGATTTTGGTAACTTAGATTTTCCTGGAGTAGATGCTGGTGGCGGTACCGGTAGCATAGAAGATGGTATTAATACCTTTTCTCTAACTAAGTCTACAATAGATGTAATGCAGATGGCAGGTAATCCTAATGTAGATATATTAGTATCTCTTCATGGATTTTTTGAGGATGAGAATGGCCACAAAACCCACGGTAAAGGTGACTTAACACTTCAGCTAGCAGATACAAGTGTTGCAGAAGTTGAGAGTATTTTCAATGGAACTAATGATGCTGCAAGCGCAACCTTCTCTGCTGCTTTAGTGGCGGAAATGAAACCAGTACCCGAACCAACTGTATTATTCGGTCTAGGTGTAGTGACTGCAGGTTTAGTAACTAGCCGCCGCAAGAAAAGCTCCTAAACTAAAGGTTGATGATTGTTTGTGCGATCGCTCTGGTCTAATTAATAATATCCTAATATTAGTCAAACTATCAGAGTGTTTAAAAAACAGCGATCGCTTGCTTCAACCTAACTATTTTTAAAATCAATCATAAGATACTTAGATTTTTACATCTATACTTATAAAAAAATATCTATGAAATCAACTCTTAGAGCGGTTGCTAAGTAATTAGCGATCGCTTATTTGTTTGTTTTAGCAATATTGTATACTATAGCGCTACGCGAATACATTAGGACATAGTAAAAATGCGCTTAATAATTATTGCTCAGACCTGATTACACGAACTATTCTCATCTTTATATTAAGTGCAACTTCATGGATAAATGGTATCAGTTGCCAATTCCAACCCTCCTCTACTTCTAGCTGACATTTATATCTAAAATATTCAGAACTTACGCCATAGGAAATCATACACCATTTGTAGGGGTTAACGGCCGTTAACCTATATCTAGTTGTTATGCGTAAGTCCTAATATTGTGACATTTTTGTTGGATTTTTGTGTTTAGCATATTACATCTGTTTTTGTCAGCAATTTGGAACGTACTTTACAATAACTTGTTATTTTCGATGAAAATTCACTTGAGCTTAGTAGAAAATACTTAGTTACATCACTGAATTATATAGACTAATTACTGATAATTGAGCTGGAAATCTAGATAGAGCTTTTTTTCCTCATTTTTCATATATATCAAGTAAGTCAAATCAATTAACTCAATATATCTATGACTATCAATCTAGTTATTAATATTGGTATAAATGTAACAAGAAAAATAGTGTATCTCCATAAATATATCGTTGATTACCATTAAATAGAGTAAAATTGGCAGTGGAGTTTTTTAAAGATTCAGTAAAGTCTGGCAAAAAGGGTTGCAACACTTAGGTGAAATTAGCTAGATTATATTTGTGAGGGCAAGAGAGGTTCACAAACCGCTAACACTACTGAGAAGTATCAATCTTCAACTTAAGTAGTTCAACATAACATATAAGAATCTAAGTATTATCCTCATCATCACTCAATTAACAAATAACTAATTATTAGGAGTCTAAAAAATGAAAAACCAAATCGTTGCTTCCATCGCTGCTCTTCCTTTTGCTTTAGGTACTGCATTCGCTGGTGCTGACGTTGCTAATGCTGCTGGATTAACTGGGGGTTTCAGTATAGGTAGTGTCATGACCACTATCGAATTGTCAGAAGGTCAGTTAACTTTCGATCCAAACCCAGGTCCAGTAGGACTTGCTGTTACCACTGGAAGTTTTCTGGATTTCAACTCGGCAGCGATTAAAGGTCCCTTAACATTTAATGGAGATACTGGTACTCCATATACAGTAACTTCTTTTGCCGATCCCTTTTTAGATTTTGGTAACTTAACTTTTCCTGGAATACCTTTTGGAGATACAACTAGCATAGGTGATGGTATTAATACCTTTTCTCTAACTAAGTCTACAATAGATGTAATGCAGATGGCAGGTAATCCTAATGTAGATATATTAGTATCTCTTTATGGAACTTTTGAGGATGCGGATGGCAACATAACCCAAGGTAAAGGTGATTTAACACTTCAGCTAGCAGATACAAATGTTGCATTTGTTGAGGGTATTTTCAATGGAGATAATCCTGGTGCAAGCGCAACCTTCTCTGCTGCTTTAGTGGCAGAAATGGAAACAGTACCCGAACCAACTGTATTATTCGGTCTAGGTGTAGTGACTGCAGGTTTAGTAACTAGCCGCCGCAAGAAAAGCTCCTAAACTAAAGGTTGATGATTGTTTGTGCGATCGCTCTGGTCTCAGCAATAATAATATCCTACATTAGTGAAACTATCAGAGTGTAGAAAAAAAATAGCGATCGCTTGCTTCAACCTAACCATTATTTCAAATCAATCATAAGATACTTAGATTTTTACATCTATACATCTATACTTATAAAAAAATATCTGTTTAATCAAATTTTAGAGCGATCGCTAATGACATAGCGATCGCTTATTAGTTATAGAAACATTTATGCAATACTCCGACAATTGATTTATTAGTTAACGATGGCCCCAGATATGATCAGTGTTGAGAATCATCCAAAAACTAGCCAGAATAATTAAGTCAGTTGGCCTATTAATATTAGGTATGTCCAGAAAATAAACTTGCTATTTATTTCACATCAGCAACAGAAGTAACAGTCACTGACAAAATTATTTTTCGTAATCTTTGGCCATAAAATTCTATTCTCTATTCCCTTTTAGTATTGGCCTTGATAATATCTAAATCTAAAGCCTAATAATCATCCCCTACATTTCTCCTCAGTAAAGATTTTTTATCCCCTTTGAATTTCCCTTGAACTTTCAAGACTATTGTTTTATTTTTATCGTCAGTTGTCAGATACTGTCCTCCTGGACTTCTGTCTAACTTTTTTTCTATCAGGATTTACGCAGAGACTCTATATATAGCGAGGGCGTTAGCGGAGCTTGGCGTTAGCCAATACCATTCGCCCCTACAGATGGTGGTGTAACAGTCAATTTGCGTAAGTCCTGTCTATGTTTATCTGTATACATTTTAATTAAATTTTTGCCTTTTATCACATCTAGTGAACTTTTGTAAATGATCTGGCATACGCTTCACAAAAACTTATTATTTTCGATAAAAGTTTACTTTGGCTTACTAGAAAATACTTAGTTACATCACTAAGCTGTATAGACTAATTATTTAAAATTGGGCTGAAAATCTATGTAAAGTTTCTTTTCCTCATTTTATATATATGTTAAGTAAGTAAAATCAATTAACTAAATATACTTACGACTATTGGCCTAGTTGTTTATACGGTTTAATATGTGATTAAACTAACTTTAAAACTGTAAGTATATTGAGTAAATACCATTAATTTTAGAGTGAAATTTATAGTACAGTTTTTAAAGATTCAGTGAAATCTTGCAAAAAGGGTTGCAAAGCCTCGGTGGAATTAGTTAGTTTATATTCGTGAGGGCAAGAGAGGTTCACAAAACGCTAACACTACTGAGAGATATCAATCTTCAAGTTAAGTAGTTAACAATATAAGAATCTAAGTGTTATCCTCATCGTCACTCAATTAACAAATAACTAATTTATTAGGAGTCTATAAAATGAAAAATCAAATCGTTGCTTCCATCGCTGCTCTTCCTTTTGCTTTAGGTACTGCTTTCGCTGGTGCTGGTGTTGCTAACGCTGGTGGATTAACTGGGGGTTTCAGTATAGGTAGTGTCATGACCACTATCGAATTGTCACAAGGTCAGTTAACTTTCGATCCAAACCCAGGTCCAGTAGGACTTGCTGTTACCAATGGAAGTTTTGTGAATTTTAACTCGGCAGGGATTCAAGGCCCCTTAAATTTTGATGGAAGTACTACTGGTACTTCATATACAGTAGATTATTTTACCAATCCCTTTTTAGATTTTGGTAACTTAGATTTTCCTGGAGTAGATGCTGGTGGCGGTACCGGTAGCATAGAAGATGGTATTAATACCTTTTCTCTAACTAAGTCTACAATAGATTTAATGCAGATGCCAGATAATCCTAATGTAGATATATTAGTATCTCTTCATGGATTTTTTGAGGATGAGAATGGCCACAAAACCCACGGTAAAGGTGACTTAACACTTCAGCTAGCAGATACAAGTGTTGCAGAAGTTCAGAGTATTTTCAATGGAACTAGTGATGCTGCAAGCGCAACCTTCTCTGGTGCTTTAGTGGCGGAAATGAAAAAAGTACCTGAACCAACTGTATTATTTGGTCTAGGTGTAGTAACTGCAGGTATAGTAACTAGCCGCCGTAAGAAAAACTCCTAATCTCAAGGTTGATTGTTGTCTGTGCGATCGCTCTGGTCTCAGCAATAATATCTACATAAGTCACAGTTTAAAAGTGTAGAACAAATAGCGATCGCTTGCTTCAACCTAACTACTATTTCAAATCAATCTAAGATACTTAGATTTTTATAGTCATTTAAAACTACTGAGAAGTATCAATCTTCAAGTGAAGTATTGAACAAGTACGAATCTAAGTGTTATCCTCATCGTCACTCAATTAACAAATAACTAATTTATTAGGAGTCTATAAAATGAAAAACCAAATCGTTGCTTCCATCGCTGCTCTTCCTTTCGCTTTAGGTACTGCTTTCGCTGGTGCTGGTGTTGCTAACGCTGGTGGATTAACTGGGGGTTTCAGTATAGGTAGTGTCATGACCACTATCGAATTGTCACAAGGTCAGTTAACTTTCGATCCAAACCCAGGTCCAGTAGGACTTGCTGTTACCAATGGAAGTTTTGTGAATTTTAACTCGGCAGGGATTCAAGGCCCCTTAAATTTTGATGGAAGTACTACTGGTACTTCATATACAGTAGATTATTTTACCAATCCCTTTTTAGATTTTGGTAACTTAGATTTTCCTGGAGTAGATGCTGGTGGCGGTACCGGTAGCATAGAAGATGGTATTAATACCTTTTCTCTAACTAAGTCTACAATAGATTTAATGCAGATGCCAGATAATCCTAATGTAGATATATTAGTATCTCTTCATGGATTTTTTGAGGATGAGAATGGCCACAAAACCCACGGTAAAGGTGACTTAACACTTCAGCTAGCAGATACAAGTGTTGCAGAAGTTCAGAGTATTTTCAATGGAACTAGTGATGCTGCAAGCGCAACCTTCTCTGGTGCTTTAGTGGGGGAAATGAAGGTAGATGTTCCTGAACCAACTGTATTATTTGGTCTAGGTGTAGTTACTGCAGGTATAGTAACTAGCCGCCGTAAGAAAAACTCCTAATCTCAAGGTTGATTGTTGTCTGTGCGATCGCTATGGTCTAATCAATAATATCCTACATTAGTTAAACTATCAGAGTCTTAAAAAAAAACAGCGATCGCTTGCTTCAACCTAAGCATTATTTCAAATCAATCATAAGATACTTAGATTTTTTACAAAAACCTGATTACAAAAAAATATCTGTGAAATCAATTTTTAGAGCGGTTGCTGGTTTATTAGCGATCGCTCATCATTATGTAGGAACATTGTATGCAATTATCCTACTATTTATGAATTTATGTCCGGTAGCATCCGTATTGTAAGCGCAAAGGTAAGGAAGAAGGAAGAAGGAAGAGGGAAGAAATAGGAAGACTTAAGAGCAAGAAAAAAACTTAAATTTCCAGACATTCTCCTTGGGTTTACACAAACGATACCAACGGACAAAATATTAACAGCGATCGCTGGACTTTCTCTTAGCTGTTGATAACTTCTTCCATAGACGACCAACGATCAAAAAACTAGCCAGGATAATTAAAGAAGTAGGTCCGCCATCATTAATATTAGGGACAGAAGTACTAACAAAGAACACATTATCAGAAATATTTTCAATTCCAGTGTTGGCCTTGATAATATCGGACAACTGAAGGCCACCTAACCAATCTGAAACCAAACCATCATCGCCTAACTCCCACTTAGCAAAGTGAGGATCATTTTCATACCAGAAGCGATCCCCATCTCGCAATCTTTCAAACTGGTCCTCTAAAATTGCTTCATTCAACTCTCCAATACTAGAATTTTCTAAATTATCTTCTGCCAACATTCCCACCCACAGGTCAATTTCGTCAACATCACTATAAACCGCCTCTAGTGATGCCACCAATTCTGGGTCAGATGAGATGTCACTAAAATTATCTTTCCTAGGTAAACCCAATGCTTCCCTAACATCATTATAACTGGCCAAACCATGGTCCCGCCCACGCTGAATATTCAGAGCAGGCAAATCTGTTCCATTTACCACTGGCCCTTCACTGGGAGGACCAAATAATTGAGTCCGCAAATCATCAATTACTTTTGCATCTCTTTCCTGCTGTACCTGAGAAGCTAAACCACGCAATACAGGGTCTATTCCTCCTTTGTCAGTAATACTATCTGGCCGGAAGAAAACTTCAGATAAGTTTAGTGGGCCAAATTCTGTAGAGCTACCATCTTCATTTAGATGTTGTAGAGTAGAACTAACTAAAGTGTGCCCCAAACGAAAACCTGCTGTAGAAAATTCTGTACTGATATTAGGATTAACAGTTGAATCATAACCAGTGTAAGGATCGAGAGTCACGCCCAAAGCAGGCAAGAATTCGTCATAAGTAATTTTCTGCATTTGGGCCCCTACTATTTTACGGGCCCGTTGATAAATTTGTTCATCGCGCTCAATAGGGTCTAAGTGTAAGTCTGTATGAGTAGCTTCAATAATTTCAGCGATCCGGTTATGCTCCCGTACAAAGAGAGTGTGTATTGAGGCTAAAGCTGAGTTTTCATTTGCTCTTACATCTCCTGCAACAAAGGTGCTTGGACCCATTGCTTCTTCCATCGACATGTGAGGTGCATTTGGATCGTCCCCTCTAGTTGGCATTAAATCTCCTGTGGAGTGAGTGGTTACATTTAATTTTCCACCGTCAAAGCTGCGTAACCAGTCAGCGCGTTCTTGGTCGCTACCATATACGTTGCTGCCATCTATCCAAGCTGTAAGTTCGTTAAATTGCTCGCGGGGGTTTGTCGGGTCAGTGCCAGTATTTTCATCAAAGAGCGATCTAGTAACAGGAATAAATGAATTTGGTGCAAAAACAGGGTCGTCGTTAGGGATAGGAATGCTAATAATTTCTCCTGTATCCGTTGACTGTAGCTCGCTCAAAGTGACATCATGGTCAAGAAATTGTCCCCATAACCACGTATAATCACTTAAATTTCGGTAGTCTAGAATAGATTCTGATTGGTTAAATACGGTGTTACTAATAACTCTAGCATTTGGGCCGTCAGCTAATTGATCTATGCCATCTCCATAATTTGCTGGTGCTAAACGAAGCAAATTTTCACCTGTTTCACCATATTGGGGATTATCTAAGTTATTGTTACTGCCGTTAAATGTACGAAAATTCATAGTTTCTACCTATATTTTTTGCAACTACATCCTTGTTATTTTTAGCCTTCCCAAGCTGATACAGTTTTTCCGAGTATCTCGATGTAAGATCGGCTGAATTACTTAATATTCGGCTGAATTACTTAATATTAAGCTGAATTACTTAATATTAAGCTGAATTACTGATCTCATTATGGATCGCTTTGTATCAAGTCATGGGAAATTGGCCTTGACGATCGCAGCCTAAGCTAAATGTAATATCTACAAGACTTACGCATAACCACAATATATCATAGGGGTTAACGGCCGTTAACCCCTAGTACAAATGGTGTATAATTTTGTCTTTTGCGTAAGGCCGGATCTATTCATAATTATAAATATTTTTTCTATATAGCGTTATGAGGTTAGGGCATCACTGGGTTATGGTGCTATGGGGTTATGGGGTTATGGGGTTATGAAATCGCTTGGTGATGCCAAGCATGAAAAAATAATGCTTTTGTTAAGGGCGAAAAATATAGTGATTTTTCACCCCTGTGGTTTTTTCATTTTTCTGTGGTAGATGAGTGTTAGCTAATACCCTGTATTTTGAATATCTTCTGCTTAGATACCAGATAGAAATTCAAGCTCGTAGTCAATATTGACCGCTCAATTATCAAATCAAACTTGACGACTAAGCTTTAATAACTTCAGTGACTAGCTATTCTTTTTCTTCAAACCGAAAGCAGAGGCAGCAGCTACCAGACCTAAACCTAATATTGTTCCTGGTTCAGAAACTCTTACACTGTCATCTGTGTCTTCTGTTCCAAATACTACACCAGAAAAACTAGCTTGGAATGTTTCGTCACCTGCAAAACTATCTTCATTTAATTGACCAATTACTTGGAAAGTGATACTACCCATAGCATCAGTCATATCTCCATCATTTAAAAAGAATCCACTGAATCCTAAGTTGATATCGGTTGTTCCAAATTGAGGAGTGAAGGTGAAATCATTAAATGATGTCAGATTTAAAGTAGTTCCATCGCTCAATTCTATAAATTTGACAGGTGCCATGACTGTATCCATACCATCAAGAGCTGCAAGACCAGAAGAAATATCAAAAATCTTGGCATCTGAGTCTAGACCTGCGAAATCGCCATTTTGAAGTGATAGAACAATTCCATCCTCAGCGAAATCTAGCATATTTTCATCAAATGAAATCGTATTACCAGCACCATCAAAACTGAAATTTCCGGATAAAACTGCAGCGTTAGCAGTACCAGCGTTGAATACAGTAGCTACTGCTAAAGGAGCAGAAACGATAGCTGCAATCATCATATTCTTCATGTTTAATACCTCTATTTGTTGTGTCTATTGTTAGTTTATTTGTGATTTCTTACAAATGCCATCAGCTAATTTACCGAATCAAGTTACTAATTTTTAGTGCGATCGTGAGTGGCATTTGTTCCTATCTGCAAATCAATATAGCAACTCTATGAAAACACTGCTACTATTTTTGGGTTTATTATAAAAAATACTACATTTGTCTTGATTTTTATGATTGATTTTTTGAAATGTCGATCGAAATAATATTTTTTTGAGAATATCGATCATCCCCTAAAAACCTATATATAGTCTCAATATACGTTTATTGTTAGTCTATTTTGATTTGAAGTTTAAATAAATAATTATTAGTTTTTCCGGAAATTAATATATGTTTTTGGAGTGATAAAAATTTGCTAAAAATATTCCGATACTTTCAGTATTTTGGCGTGTTTTGAGAAAAATAATATATTTTTCCGGACGATAAACAGCAGTTTTCATTTGAGTAGACTACTGTAGGGACGTTCCATGGAAGGTCCCTACAAGTCTTGTTTGTGAAGATGTGGTTCATCAATTTGAAAAGGGCTAAAATATACAGCAGATTCCAAGTATATGAAATACAGATATTAACAATTAAACGTTCTCAGTGCGGGCATCTTGCCCGCGATGGGTGTACCTCACTCCTGTCACTGTATCTCTAGAATTTTCTGGACTATTCCGAAAAAAATCGGTTGTTAATACTATTTTTTACCTATTTTTAATCAATCAAGAAAATTTTTCTGATGATGAGTTTATTGAATGTAGGGTATATTACAGTGACTTTCACATGAGTAGATCCCATAGTCAAAAGCAACATCTTTGTGGGGAAGTTCCATGGAATATCTTTAACTGCGATCTACTCAAATAAAAACTGTTGTAAATCTATCTATTGTATAGAAACATGAAAATTGACTATCTTAGTTCAACCGAACAAAATATGCTTGCAGAACCACCGTACCCAGACAAAAAAAATATAAGGGTGAAAAATCACTTGATTTTTTCACCCCCGTGGTTTTTTCATTTTTATGTAGTAGATGAATGTTAGCTCATACCCTGTGTTTTGAATATCTTCTGCCTAGATACCAGATAGAAATTCAAATTTGTATGTCAATATTGACTGGTCTATTATCAAGTCAAACTTGATGACGAAGTTTTAATAACTTCAACGACTAGCTATTCTTCTTTTTCAAACCGAAAGCAGAACCAGCAGCTACCACACCTAAACCTAATATTGTTGCTGGTTCAGGAACTGTTGTAGTTACTAGAGTTGCTGACCAAGAAGAACCATCTACACCAGCTCCCATCATTTGACTGGTTAAAGCACCTTCAACGTTATAAGTCTCATCACCATGTGTGACAGTTCCCGTCAAATTATACATCATGAAAAACATATCGGAGTCTGGTGAAATAGTTATAGAAGTAAGGTTAAATTCGGAAGGACTATGATCATCAAACTGGAAAAAAGAATTAACCGGTGGATCTCCTAGAAGATTTAAGGAAGCAACACCAACTGAACCATCACTATCTGCTATAAAGTCGCTGAAAACTCCTTCTCCATAGTACTCTATATCATTGTCTAAAAAATCAATGCTATCCATATCTGCCATAAAGCCTTTTTCGTTAGATATCTGCAGGGTGCCGATAAACGCTTGAGCTTCAGTGGCAATACCAAAAGCAACACAGCTTGTTCCGATAGTAGCTAATGCAATGTTCTTGATGGACTTAGCGATCATTTTGTTACTCCTTGTTTGTGTTTGATAGTTAATGTCAGTCTTTTCTCTGATAAAAACAGTTTTATTGATACAAATAACCAGATAAAACAGTTTTATCACTAATCTTTGTGTTGTAGATATTTGTAGTTGGAAATCCTAGTAGATTTCTCTTACTTCCTATCTGTAAATAACTATAGCAACTCCATAAAAACACCGCTAGTGTTTTGACGTAACTTCATGAAAACTTTACAAAATACTAGGTTTTTCTGGGGTTTTATAAGCTTTTTCTTGAATTTTATGTAAAGTGACTATTTTTTTTACTGATAGTCAATATACCCCTAGTATTGTATAGATTACGTCAATAATAATACATTTTAAATCTATTTTTATTTTCAAGTTTAATAAATAATTATTAGTTTTTTCCCCGGATAATGAATATATTACTAGAATAATATAGATTAACTAAAAATAATAGATAAGTAACGGTATTTAGACATATAAAAAAATATTTTTTTTTACCGGATGATGAGTATATTCTTAGAATAATATATATTTATCAGAATAAAATCGGCGATTAATAAATTTTTTTCCAAATTTTAGGAAAATCATAAAAACTTTCCGGATGATGAATCTATTCCTAGAATAAAGAAAATTATTTTCCAAATCTTTGGTTATTAATGAATCTTTAATGTTATATTCTGGAAAATTGTTATCAGATTTTTCCAGATGATGAATTTATCCGTAGAATTATATAGATTATTTCCTAAATCTTTGGTTATATAGCTTCTTATTCGGGTTGTGCAGACAATATATAGAAGGTGTGCAGTGCTATGTCCATAAATTACTATTGCTAGATATGAGGAAATTTTCGGAATGCTCCACAAACATTCCAATGGCAATAAGATTAATTAAAAACCAAAAAAACAAAAGTAGTCTCTGACTGAGTTTTTCCTAGATTATGCTTCGTAAATATGTTGCGCAGCAAAAATGGGAGATTCGTAAGTAGCATGATTTTTTGTATTTCATGTAAGCATCATGAGGAAAAATGTGAAGTGAGCGATCGCTAGTTCAAGCAAAGCTATTCATTGTCCAAGTCATTGCGACAGTTACTCCGTGGAAGGAGGTAATCTCAAGAGTTTAGGAGATTGCTTCCTATCGTCGCAATGACGGAGGAAAAATATGAAGCTAGCGATCGCTTGCTGAAGCAAAGCTATTTATAGTAGTTTTCGAGTCTTGGAGGTACAAATTTCATCCTAAGTAGAACAGTGCAAAAAAATAGAAATATGTGAAGTATACAACTAAAAGTAAATTCCCCCAAAATCCTCTTCTCTTCTGCCTTCTGCCTTTTACTCTCTAACTTCTGCCTTTTCATAACAATAATTTTCAACACCGACCTACTTAATAGAAGAATTAATTGGAAAGTGATACTACCTATAGCATTAGTCATATCTCCATCATTATGGTTTAAAAAGAATCCACTCAATCCTAGATTGATATCAGTTGTTCCAAATTGAGGAGTGAACGTGAAATCTTTAAATGATGTCAGATTTAAAGTAGTTCCATCGCTCAATTCTATAAACTTTATAGGTTCCATAACAGTATCTATACCATCAAGAGCGGCAAGACCAGACGAAATATCAAAAATCTTGGCATCTGGGTCTACACCTGCGAAATCACCATTTTTAAGTGATAGAACAATTCCATCACCAGCGAAGTCTAGCATATCTTCATCAAATGAAATTGTATTACCAGCACCATCAAAACTGAAATTTCCAGATAAAATTGCGGCGTTAGCAGTACCAGTTTTGAATACAGTAGCTACTGCTAAATGAGCAGAAACGAGAGCTGAAATCATTATACTCTTCATGTTTAATACCTCTATTTGTTGTATCTATTGTTAGTTTATTTGGGATTTTTTACAAATGCCATTAGCTAATTTACCGATATCAAATAACTAATTTTTTTGCGGTCGTGGGTGACATTTGTTTGTGTCTGTAAATCAATATAGCAACTCTATGAAAACACTACCAGTATTTTTTGATTAATTGGCAAAAATACTACATTAGTCTTGATTTTTATGATTGATTTTTGAAGTATTGAGGAGAATAATATTTCTTTTAAAGTATTGATTTTCCTCTAAAAACATATATATAGTCTCAATATACGTCTCTTATGGGTCTATTTTTTTAAGTTTAAATAAATAATTATTAGCTTTTTCTGGAAATTAATATATGTTTTTCCCTGATACAAATTTGCTAAAAATATTCCGATAATTTCAGTATTTTGGCGTATTTTTAAAAAAATAATATATTTTTTCCGGACGATGAATATATCTCTATAATTATCTCGAATATTCCGAAAAAACACGGTTGTTAATACTATTTTTTAGGGATTTTTAATAAATCAATAAAATTTATATGATGGTGAGTTTATTGAATGTAGGTGATATTACAGTGATTTTTACATGAGTCAATCACATAGTCAAAAGCAACATCTTTGTGGGGAAGTTCCATGGAATATCTTTAACTGCGATCTACTCAAATAAAAACTGCTGTCAATTTATCTATTGTTTAGAAATATGAAATTTGACGAGCTGAGTTCAACCGAACAAAATATGCTTGCAGAACAACCGTACCCAAACAAAAAAATATAAGGGCGAAAAATCACTCGATTTTTCACCCCCGTGGTTTTTTCATTTTTCTGTGTATCTGTAAATAACTATATCAACTCCATAAAAACACCGCTAGTGTTTTTACGCAGCTTTCGGAATGCTTCACTAATAATCGTGACGTATTTGCCTCTTACAAAAAGAGTTTTGGCTATATTTGGGCTTAAAAGTTGTGTAAGTCCCACTAACACCTAAGACCTAGAAATCAACCACTGTAGCAATATTTTATGAAAATGGCCTATTTCTCATGACTTGATACAAAGCGATCAATAAAACTTGAGATCAGTAATTCAGCCGATCTTACATCGAGATACTCGGAAAAACTGGATCATTTGTTAATACTTACTTAGCGACAGTAATTATAGGAGTTAGTCATGGACAACATGAAAAATAGAAATATAATCACACCACCAATTGCACGAAGAAACGCTAAAGTGTTGTGGACAACTATTCGTTTTGCTACAACCCTCTTATTCTTTTTAAACCAGTTAATGTCATATAGTATTGCGATTGAAATAGACCAAGGCAAAATAAAAAGAATAGAACTGAACCAAAAATCTAGTAGACTGATAGAAAAAATTACTAACCTCATTTTTTGTCATAAGAATGATGAGGATGATGTGGGCAACAAAGACAATTAACTATTGTTGGCTTTAAAGCTGACATTATATATACTACCTACAGTTGTTATACCATTTCTCAAAAGTAATGCTACCCTTGGAAGGTGGTAAAAATAACTGGAAAAATCACAGAGGTTAGTTAACAATCAAATTACGTCAATAAATAGTACAGAACTTACGCAAATTAACCTTGAAAACGCGATATGTAGGGGCGATTCGCGTTTGCGAAGCATTCCGTAGGAAATCGCCCCTACTAGATTTAGTGTCCATGCGTAGGTCCTGTAGTATTTAGAATTCGTTAAAACTTCCGTGAAACGGTATAACCAAAATAATTTTTCACAATCTTCATAATTCTTTCTGAAGCATGACCGTCACCAAAAGGATTAATTGCCATTGCCATTTTTTCATACTTAGCAGCATCACTCAACAATTCTGCAGTAGCAGCCATAATATTAGTTGAATCAGTACCTACAAGTTTAGCAGTTCCTGCCATAATTGCCTCCGGTCTTTCTGTTGTTTCTCGTAATACTAAAACAGGCTTTCCTAAGCTCGGAGCTTCTTCTTGTAAACCACCAGAATCAGTTAAGACTAAATAACAGTTATGAATTGCTCCTACTAATTCACTATAATCAAAAGGTTCTTCTAAAAATACTCTGGGATGACTTTCTAAAATAGCTTTTAAAGGTTCTCTAACTGTAGGGTTTTTATGAAGAGGTAAAACTAAAGCTGTATCAGGAAACTTGTCTAAAATTTTGATAAATCCTTGAGCAATTTCTGTCAAAGGTTCTCCCCAATTTTCCCGCCGATGAACAGTTGCTAATATTACTCTGTATTGGCTCCAATCTAAACCATAAATATCACATTGAGGTTGAGTTTTTGCTACTTTTAATAAAGCATCAATAACCGTATTTCCTGTTTGATGAATTTCCCCTACTACTCCAGATTTGTGCAAGTTTTCTACAGCTAAATTGGTAGGAGCAAAATGCAATTGAGCTATCTGAGAAATTAAACGGCGATTTGCTTCTTCAGGATAGGGGTTTAATAAATCATTAGTTCGTAAACCTGCTTCGATGTGACCTACAGGAATTTTTTGATAAAATGCAGCTAGGGCAGCCGCAAAAGCCGTGCTAGTATCTCCCTGGACTAATACTAATTGAGGCTGTAACTGCAGAAATAACGCTTCTAATCCTTGTAAACTTCGACACATAATATCTGTTAATGTTTGCCGAGTTTGCATAATTGCTAAATCCCGTTCTGGGCTAATTTCAAATAATTTCATTACCTGTGTTACCATTTCTCGATGTTGTCCAGTTAAAATTACCTGGGTTTTAAAATCTGGAGAACTTTGAAAAAGTTGGATAACTGGTGCTAATTTTATAGCTTCGGGGCGAGTTCCTAAAGTAATTGCTACTTGGATTGGAGTACTAAGCATTTTGGCTTAATTTTAGATTTTTTTCTAGACAATCAGTAAGCATTCAGCAGTCAGCCATCAGCTATCAGCTATTGCTTTTAGTTTAGGATCAAAGCAATATTTAATTATCTTACTACAAAAGTTACTTCCCTTGTCCTTAAAGTCAGTTGTTAATTTAAACACTGTCCTTAAGAAGAAAATTTTGTTGCTGAAGCGCTGACAGCAAGCTAGCTGAATGCTTACGACAATCATCAAAATTATATAGCGTTTCTTGGTTGACTGAAGTACATTCAACAATTAATAATTAATAATTAATAATTAATAATTATTAATTACAAATCAATACTTTTGACTTTTAACTTCCGCATAGCGAAACTAGAAAGTTCTATTTGCAATTGCGGCTTAGGATTTGATTAAATAATAGTAGTTAGTATATCAGGAGGGGTATTATATGTCAGAGGTATTTCTCATAACGATGAGTTCGGGTATCTTTCTCATGTTATTTCATTTAACATCCGATTTATTGATAGCACTGGCCTATTATTTTATCGCACTAATTCTTACTTACTGTTTGATTAAACGACCAAGTATGCCATTCAATTTTACTTTTTGGATGTTTGCAATTTTGATGATTTTTAGTGGTATTTCTTACAGTCAAGAAATTTGGACTCTACGGTATCCTCATCATGGTTTATTAGGATTAATTAAAGCTTCTACAGTAATAGTTGGTATTGTCACAGTAATATTTCTAATTCGTTTGGCTCGGAAACTTTTAACAATACCTGATTTCATACAATTAGAAGTAAATAATGAGGAGCTAGAAAAGCAAATTAGAGAACGTATTTTAGCTGAAGAAAAAATTAATATCCTGAATGCTAGTTTGGAAGCTAGAGTAAACAAGCGGACAGCAGATTTAAAAGATTTAAATCAAAAGCTAGAAAATGAAATACATGAACGCATAGCATTTTCTGAAGCTTTAAAAAATTCTGAGGCTCGTTTAGCAGGTATTTTAGATATGGCGGAAGATGCAATTATTTCAGTAGATAGAAATAGAATTATTCAAATGTTTAATCAAGGAGCAGAAAAAATATTTGGTTATACAAATCAGGAAGC
This sequence comes from Okeania sp. KiyG1, assembly GCF_014132355.1. Taxonomy (GTDB): domain Bacteria; phylum Cyanobacteriota; class Cyanobacteriia; order Cyanobacteriales; family Microcoleaceae; genus Okeania. The sequence continues at coordinate 83,012 of NZ_BLZO01000082.1, read as the reverse complement.
TGTAGGGCGGTCGCTGAGTAAATTAATTGTTTGGCAAGAGTCAAAATTCAACAACTCTCTAGAAGTAAAAAATCATCAAACAAAACATAGACTAGCTGTAGTTATTGCTAGGCGAAAAGATGATACAGAATTTCCAGCAGAGGCATCAATTTCACAATTAGAATTAAAGGATGAAACTGTGTTTACAATAATTTTGCGGGATATTAGCGAACAGCAAGCTGCACTTTACGAACGCAAACAAGCAGAACAAAAATTAGCTATTCAAGCTTCAGCAGCAGCAGCATTAGCAAAATTAGGTCAACGTGCTTTACAAAAGATTTCTTTATTTGAGCTAATGTCAGAAGCAGTGTCCCTAGTTTGTCAGACTCTAAAACTAGACCATTGTCAAATTTGGGAATACTCATCAGATACTCAAACTTGGAAAATTAAAGCTAGTGTGAATAGAGCAAAAACTTCGATCGCTCAACCAGTGGTTACTAAAGCTTTTGATTCTATTATTGCTCACACTTTAGCTGCGGAAAAACCAGTTATTATTGAAGACCTCAACACTAAAATTTCAGAGTATCCAGACTTCAAACACTTGTTAAACCAAGGCATTGTCAGTGGTATCAGTTTAATTATTCCGGGAAATCATCAATCAGTAGGAATATTAGCAGCTTATGCTAATCAAAAACATACTTTCACTCTTGACGATCTTCACTTTTTACAGTCAGTGACGAATATTCTCGCTAGTGCAATTGAACAAAATTTAACTCACTTAGCGCTACAGCAACAATTACAACGTAGTCTTCTATTAAGACAAATTACTCAAGATATTCGTCAAAGTTTAGATGCACAGAGAATATTTGATACTACTGCAAAACAAATAGGCCAAGCTTTTCTCGTCAACCGTTGCATCATTCATTCCTATAAAGCAGGGACAGTACCAAAAGTGCCATTTGTAGCTGAGTATTTAGAGGAAGGATATGAATCAATCATGGATTTAGAAATGCTGGTAGTAGATAATCCATATATAGGAAAGCTTTTAGAACAAGATAGAGCGATCGCTTCTGAAAATGTTTATACAGAACCCCTGTTACAAACAAATGTTTCGGTATCAATATGTATTTCTATAGGATTAAAATCTATGTTAATGGTTCGTACCTCTTATCAGGGTGAACCCAATGGGATTATTTGCTTGCATCAATGCGATCGTTACCGTACTTGGACAAAAGATGAAATTAAACTATTAGAAGATGTTGCCCAACAAGTGGGAATTGCCCTCGCCCATTCTCATTTATTGGAGCAAGAAACTAGCCAACGTCAACAACTTGCCGAACAAAATATTGCTCTTCAACAAGCAAGAGAAGCAGCAGAAGTGGCGAATAAAGCAAAAAGTGAATTTTTGGCTACGATCAGCCATGAAATTCGGACTCCAATGAATGGAATAATTGGGATGACTTCTTTGTTATTTGATAGTGACTTAAATTTAGAACAGCAAGAATATTTGAATGATGTCCATGACTGTAGTATTCTTTTACTAGGAATTATTAATGATATTCTTGACTTTTCCAAAATAGAGTCTAATAAAATAGATTTGGAGGAAATACCTTTTAACTTAGGATTATGTGTAGAAAAGTGTATTGATTTATTAGCTATTAAGGCAGTAAACAAAAATATTGAATTAGCTTATTTACTTGAAGATGATACTCCAAGTATAGTTTCAGGAGATGAAATTAGAGTACGTCAAATATTAGTGAATCTTCTCTCTAACGCGATTAAATTCACACAAACAGGAGAAGTATTAGTTAATGTTTCAGCTAACAAAATAACAGATTCAGAAAAATAAATAATCAACAAAATATAGACAATAATTTGTATGAAATAAAAATCTTTGTTAAAGATACTGGAATTGGAATTCCCCGAGACAAAATGCACAAATTATTTCAACCATTTAGTCAAGTAGATAGTTCCAGAACTAGAGAATATGGAGGCACAGGATTAGGATTAGTAATCAGTAAACGTCTCTGCGAGATGATGGGTGGTAAAATGTGGGTTGAAAGTCAAGAAGAAATAGGATCTACCTTCTATTTTACCCTAATTGTAAAAGTTGATGAGAATGTGAAAAGTCAACTGAATTTTATACCGAAATTAGGTAAAAACGATTATTAATTGTAGATGATAATTCTTCTTGCTTACAAATTTTAACTAAGCAGTTAAGTCAGTGGGGAATTTTAGCTCATGGTGTAGCATCAGGTGCTGAAGCAATAGATATTCTCCAAAATGAAAATGTTAACCAACATCAAGATTTTGACTTAATAATTATTGATATGCAAATGCCAGAAATGGATGGAGTAGCAACTGCTACTGCTATTAGGGAAATACCTAAATATCAATCTTTACCATTAGTTATGTTAACTCCTATTGGTAAATCTCCAGAAAAAAATCTGGTCCAAGAACTAAATTTTGCAGCTTTATTAAATAAACCAATTAAACAATCACAACTGCAAAATATATTGCAGGAAATATTTAGTCAAAATACAATTAACTATTAATATTTTTTAATCATATTTTTATGAATTCAAAGCAGTCACATAATAATTCTACTGTAATTATGGTAGTCGATGATGAAAAATCTACCCGTTATTTACTTAATAAAGCATTACACAAAGAAGGATATCAAGTAATAGAAGCAAAAGATGGTCAGCAATGCTTAGAAATGTGCAGTACTTCAATACCAGACCTAATTTTACTAGATGCAATGATGCCAGAAATGAATGGCTTTACTTGCTGTATAAAATTACAAGAACTTTTTAGTAAAGATTTATCAAATAATTTCTCCCTAGATCCAGAATTAGATAGCAACCCTTTACTATATAGGACTCCAGTGTTAATGATTACTACTCTTGAAGATCAAGAATCTATCGATCTTGCCTTTACTGTTGGTGCGGTAGATTATATTACTAAACCTATTCAATTAGCAGTTTTACGTCAGCGAGTCCGTCGAATTTTGCAAATCAATCAACTTGTTAAAGAGTTAAGAAAGCAAACAAAAATATCGCGATTAATGACCTTTATTCAAGAACGAATACGTCAGTCATTAAACCTTAATGATATTCTCAAAAATACCGTATATGAAGTCAGAAAATTTCTCCAAACTGACAGGGTATTGATATATAAATTTCATCCAGACGGAACTGGTGAAGTAGTAATGGAATCTATTGCTCCTGGTTGGCAATCGGTTAGAAAAAATATTAGTATAAATTCATGTTTTAACAGCGATAATCTACAGCCAACACATCTTGCTAAAAATATATATATTGCCGATTTAATTCCATATCATATAGAATTTCTGACTCAGTTTCAAGTAAAATCTAACTTAGTAGTACCAATATCAAAAACTAATAAAGGACAACTTTCCGGTCCAGATTATTGTAACTATTCTAGAGAAGAATTATGGGGATTATTAATTGCTCACCATTGTTCAAAACCAAGAAAATGGCAACCTTCAGAAGTTGAATTTATTGAACATTTAGCTAGACAATTAGCGATCGCCTTACAACAGTCAGAATTATATCAACAATTAGAAACTGCCAATGAAAAGTTACTTCAATTTGCCACTCTAGATGGTTTAACTAAGATTGCTAACCGTCGTCTATTTGACGAATATATTGACAGGGAGTGGCGACGTATGGCAAGGGAAAAAGCTCCAATATCTTTGATTTTCTGTGATGTTGACTATTTCAAACTTTATAATGATACTTACGGTCATCCAGCAGGGGATAAGTGTCTGCAAGAAATTGCTAATGCTATCAAAGCAGAAGTAAAGCGACCTGGAGATTTAGTAGCACGTTACGGCGGCGAGGAATTTGTGGTTGTATTACCTCGAACAGATGGTAAAGGTGGATATTATGTGGCCGAATCCATCCGTAAGCGAGTTATGGGTTTAAATTTAGTTAATACTGCTTCTAAAGTATTGCCATTTGTTAGCTTGAGTCTTGGTATAGCTAGCACTATTCCTTTACCAGGGTTTCCCTTAGAACCGTTGATTAAAACGGCAGATGAAGCTCTCTATCAAGCTAAACAAGAAGGACGAAATTGTACAATTATGAGACTTTTTTAAACTGCTATGGCAGAAGGAAGAAGGAAGAAGGAAGAAGGAAGAAGGAAGAAGGAAGAAGAAAAAACTTTGCTTTCGTTACTTGATATAATTTTACTAATAGACATCTCCAATAATAAAAAATCAAATCAATTATGGTACATAAATTATCAATTATTTCCCCCTACTCCCTACTCCCTACTCCCTACTCCCTCTTTTCTGGAGATGTCTAATGAATTACAGGTATATTTTATTTAATAAACCCTTATGGCAGAAGGAAGAAGGAAGAAGGAAGAAGAAAGAAGAAAGAAGAAAAAACTTTGCTTTCGTTACTTGATATAATTTTACTAATAGACATCTCCAATAATAAAAAATCAAATCAATTATGGTACATAAATTATCAATTATTTCCCCCTACTCCTTACTCCCTACTCCCTACTCCCTACTCCCTCTTTTCTGGAGATGTCTAATGAATTACAGGTATATTTTATTTAATAAACCCTTATGGCAGAAGGAAGAAGGAAGAAGGAAGAAGGAAGAAGGAAGAAGAAAGAAGAAAGAAGAAAAAACTTTGCTTTCGTTACTTGATATAATTTTACTAATAGACATCTCCAATAATAAAAAATCAAATCAATTATGGTACATAAATTATCAATTATTTCCCCTACTCCTTACTCCCTACTCCCTACTCCCTACTCCCTCTTTTCTGGAGATGTCTAATGAATTACAGATATATTTTATTTAATAAACCCTTATGGCAGAAGGAAGAAGGAAGAAGGAAGAAGGAAGAAGAAAGAAGAAAGAAGAAAAAACTTTGCTTTCGTTACTTGATATAATTTTACTAATAGACATCTCCAATAATAAAAAATCAAATCAATTATGGTACATAAATTATCAATTATTTCCCCCTACTCCTTACTCCCTACTCCCTACTCCCTACTCCCTCTTTTCTGGAGATGTCTAATGAATTACAGGTATATTTTATTTAATAAACCCTACAATGTCTTAAGTCAATTCACTGACAACACTGATGAGTCCAACCAACGCCAAACCCTTAAGGATTATATTCCTATATCTTCAGTTTATCCTGTGGGTAGATTAGACCGAGATAGTGAAGGAGTTTTACTACTCACAAATCATGGACAACTCCAACATCGACTAACGGACCCTAAATTTGCTCATCCTCGTACTTATTGGGTACAAGTAGAACGAATACCAGACGAGGCAGCATTAAGACAACTACAACGAGGTGTAACGATTAAAAATTATCAGACTCGACCTGCAAAAGTTAAATTATTATCTGTAGAACCAAAATTTCCACCCCGCGACCCACCAATTCGATTTCGGAAAACTGTTCCTACTGCATGGTTAGAAATTACTCTCACAGAAGGTCGAAACCGTCAAGTGCGAAGAATGACAGCAGCAGTAGGTTTTCCCACACTACGGTTAGTTAGAGTAGCGATCGCTGGTCTGTGCATGAATGAACTTCAACCTGGTGAGTGGCGAGACCTCAATCAAACTGAAATTGAATCTCTCAAGCAGACAGTTTTTTAATATTATCAGGACTTACGCATAACCACCATATCTAGTAGGGGCGAATGGCATTCGCCCACTACAATTGGTGTATAATTTCACATTTTGCGTAAGTCCTGATTATCTCCGGTTGAGTAATTAGATTTTGGTGGAAGGAAGGCAGAAGGCAGAAGGGTTTAAAGGGATAAGGTTTTTTATTGTTAATCATTCGGAAATGATATCAAGACTTACGCAAAATATCAAATTACCGAATAATTAATAATTAATAATTAAATAATTCGCGCCTTGAAGCCTCCCCTTGATCGGGGAAATAAAGAAATAATATTTCCTTATATTCAATTCCGTAACGGTTTTAACCAGAGGTAATTATCAATTATCAATTATCAATTATCAATTAATGAAACCCCATCTGTAGGGGCGAATGGCCATTCGCCCTAGATATAGTGGTTGTGCATAAGTCCTGATGAAATAACTTACATTATGTCTGGATAAGAGCGTGACAAAAAAACTTTCTCCTACCTTATACCTTAAAACTCCTTCTTCTTCCCTCCTGACTCCTGACTCATGAGGACTTCTCACATGATATTACCATTAATTCTGCCATTAAAACCATAAACTTCTCGTCTCCCAACAAACGGTACTAAAATTACCTCCCGTTCATCTCCTGGTTCAAATCTAATAGCAGTACCTGCGGGAATATCTAGACGCATTCCTTTGGAGAGTTCGCGGTCAAAACTCAAAGCATCATTTGCTTCATAAAAGTGGAAATGGGAGCCAACTTGAATTGGGCGATCGCCTGTATTTGCTATTAATAATTTTACTGTGGGGCGACCTGAATTTAATTCTATTTCTCCCTCTTGAATTATCATTTCACCTGGAATCATAATAGTTATTTTTTTCCTATTTATTCTATGTTTCAAAAATTATAATTTCTAACGTAAGTATTCAGCTCTTAGCACTCACCACTGACTGCAAATAATGAATAATTCCTTTTCAGTTTGAAGGAGCGTACCTTGGCAGTAACTTTTAATTCTCTCTCAATTTTTCAATTGCTTTAACCTCCTATTTTCAGTAAATAGCTGATAGCTGATAGCTGATAGCTGATAGCTGTTTGCGCAGCATTCCGGAGGAAACGCTTACTTTCTAACGAATGGGGTTATGCACAGTCACCAATTTTGTACCATCAGGAAAAGTTCCTTCTACCTGAACTTCTTGCACCATTTCTGGGATACCTTCCATTACATCATTTCTTGTTAATAAAGTTGTACCAAAACTCATTAATTCAGACACAGTTTTACCTTCTCTAGCACCTTCTAAAATTGCTGCAGAGATATAGGCAACTGCTTCAGGGTAATTCAATTTTAAGCCTTTTTCTTTACGACGTTCTGCTAATAAAGCAGCAGTAAAAATTAACAGTTTATCCTTTTCTTGGGGTGTTAATTGCATAGTATTTTTATATAGTTATTTCATGGATAATTTTATCATGTTTATAGCAGAAGGAAGAAGAAAGAAGGAAGAAGGAAAATTTGGCGTTGTCTGAGTTTTACAGCAGATTTTAGACTAATGAGGTACAAGGAGCGAATGGTCAAATTATTGTAGTGCGGGCATCTTGCCCGCTAGCTGTGTACCTCATAACATCGGGAAGTGCTGTAAGCTTTTGATATATCTTAAATGTTGCTTCGAGTGCTATAGTTTCTAATCTGCTTTAAGATTTTACTCAATCAAAAATACCTTATTCTTTCCTCCTGACTCCTGACTCCTGACTCCTGACTCCTCCCTCATTATTTATGCTTTTTCCAACGGTGCCATTGTTAACCCGGCCCGACTCAACTGCTGATGATATAATTCTGCCTGTTCTAGAGGGCCAACCCAAACTATGGCTTGACCTTCGTTGTGAACCTGGTGAGTTAGCTCCCAAGCAAGATCGCTTGTCATACCTGGAATATATTTTTGCAAACATTCAGCGACGTGCTTAAATGTATTGACATCATCATTTAAAACAATAACCTTGTAGTTGGGATATGGTTTGTTAACAACTTGACTATACTGTCTAGGAGCAACAACTGTAGAGGAACTACCTCCTACTCCCACTGTTATATTTTCTGCAATTCCAATGATGGAAGTTCCAAGATCCATGCTACTATTCTCCTGTATATCCGTACTATACATATTGGGATGATTTATAAATAATTGTAACTGCTTGAGGAATTATCATAACCATAAAAGACGTATTTAGATTTTAGGTTTTATTTATGCCCACCAAAGGTTGATTCTCCAAGGTTTGTCAATATTATCTGACGACAAAAAATTAGCCCTGCCTTGATAAGGGGGGAACCGGAGGGGAAAAAGATGATTTGTGGTCTAGTGGGCGATCGCTTCTTGGGTTGAGGTTGAAAACAAGAAAAATCAGAGCGATCGCTTGACTAATTACCAACAAGCTACTCGGTGGATGGTGTTACTTGCTTTAAGTCTTATTCTACTACGGTGATTATTACTGCTGTTCTGAGCAGGTAATCGCAGGCGAGGGATATCTACGATCCCCCCTAACCCCCCTTGAGAAGGGGGGAACCGGAGTTTATGGGGATTTTGGGGAGGGGCGATCGCTTCTTACTTCCCAAAAAAATTCTGCTAGGGTAGAAAATACTTTTAAGAGTTGGTAACATGGATTCATCTATTTGAGAAAACACCAATGACCACTAAGCAAAACGTCACGGGCAGCCCACAAGAGCCAACCAACTCTCCGGTCCCCACCTTATCAAGGGGGGTTAGGGGGGATCGCAATCCTGAAACCACCTCAACCAACCCTCCCCCTCCTCTAGTCCCCCCTTATCGATCCCCCTCCCGTCCCCCGATCCTGCGGGGGAAGCCAGATGTTGCTGCGCTTTTTGTTAAACGAGGGGTTAGGGGGGATCGCAATCCTCAAAATACCCCAATAAATTCTACTCCTGCTCCGGCCTCTCCCTTCTCAACAGAGGAACGCTCTTCTCCAGTCCCCCCTTATCGATCCCCTCCCGTCCCCCGATCCTGCGGGGGAAGCCAGATGTTGCTGCGCTTTTTGTTAAACGAGGGGTTAGGGGGGATCGCAATCCTCAAAATACCCCAACCAACCCTCCCTCTCCTCCAGTCCCCCCTTATCGATCCCCCTCCCGTCCCCGATCCTGCGGGGGAAGCCAGATGTTGCTGCGCTTTTTGTTAAACGGGGGGTTAGGGGGGATCGCAGCAACTTCCACCTCCCCTACAACCGCCAACTCGTCCCCATCGCCAAACAACTCCGCAAAAACCCCACTCCCGCTGAAAAAAAACTCTGGCAAGATTTCCTCAGAACTTTTCCCCTGCGGGTGTTGAGACAGCGACCTATTGATAATTTTATTGTTGATTTCTATTGTGCTGCTCTTGGGTTGGTTATTGAGGTTGATGGGGATAGTCACTTTACGGAGGAGGGAAAGGCTTATGATGCTGAGAGGACTTCTGTTTTGGAGGGTTATGGGTTGCGGGTGGTGAGGTTTACTAATGTTGAGGTTTTTCGGGAGTTTGAGGGGGTTTGTTGGCGGTTGGAGGGTTTGGTTGGTGAGTTGCTCGATCCCCCCTAACCCCCCTTGATAAGGGGGGAACCGGAAGCGATCGCTGCTGCCCTAGATTAGCAGACAATTTTGTTCACCTTTGCGGAGTATTCGGTAGAACAAGAGCAATTAAGGTAGGGTGCGCCATTCGGGAGAATTTAATTATGGCGTAATTGAGTTAATATTGTTCCGGCGTAAGGCACCTGACTAAGACCACTCCGGTCCCCCCCTTAGAAAGGGGGGCTAGGGGGGATCGACAGACTAGGAAGCACCCCAACGAACCTCAAACAACCACTATCAGACCAACCCAGCAACTCTGACCATACCTCCTGTACCAGTGCTAACTTCAAAGGGTACGCTCCACAAATTTAGGTTTCCTCTCAACAATATGGATTAGATCCCCCCTAACCCCCCTTGAGAAGGGGGGAACCGGAAGCGATCGCTGCTGCCCTAGATTAGCAGACAATTTTGTTCACCTTTGCGGAGTATTCGGTAGAACAAGAGCAATTAAGGTAGGGTGGGCAATTCGGGAGAATTTAATTATGGCGTAGTCGAGTTAATGTTTTTCCCGCGTAAGGCACCTGACTAAGACCACTCCGGTCCCCCCCTTAGAAAGGGGGGCTAGGGGGGATCGACAGACTAGGAAGCACCCCAACGAACCTCAAACAATCACCATCAGACCAACCCAGCAACTCTGACCATACCTCCTGTACTAGGGCTAAGTTCAAAGGGTACGCTCCACAAATTTAGGTTTCCTCTCAACAATATGGATTAGATCCCCCCTAACCCCCCTTGATAAGGGGGGAACCGGAAGCGATCGCTATTTCCCTAGATTAGCAGACAATTTTGTTCACCTTTGCGGAGCATTCTGTAGAACAAGAGCAATTAAGGTAGGGTGCGCCATTCGGGAGAATTTAATTATGGTGTAATTGAGTTAATGTTGTTTTTGCGTAACGCACATGACTAATACCACTCCGGTCCCCCCCTTTCTAAGGGGGGCTAGGGGGGATCGACACAGGAGTCATCAACCGACAACCGACCCCAATTCAACAACTCCAACTTCTACCTTTCAAGCGATCGCTACCCTAGTAAATATGTCCTCTCAACAGCAGGAATTTTTTTCTGTTGATTTTACCTTGGGATCGATCCCCCCTAACCCCCCTTGGAAAGGGGGGAACTGGAGGAGAACGCTCCTGTTATCAAAAATCAGGTTTGTTGGTGAAAAGGTAGGGTGCGCCATTCAGGGGAATTTAATTATGGCGTAGTCGAGTTAATGTTGTTCCCGCGTAACGCACCGATACCAGGGGATATTTGTGCGTTACGGTGATATACAGGGGTTAAATGATTATTACCTACCACTTCCTATTTGAAAGGTAGCCAGTAGTTAGAGACTTCAAATGGGTTAAATTCTTTTACTTCATAATTTAATCCTGGGAATGTCAAATTTAGATCGAAGTTTACTCCACTAGGATTTACCTTAATTAATTCTTTGATCCACTGCGGAGTAGAATCCGGAACTACGCTATCTATTGCACTTTGGAAAGACGCGCCAATACTACCTATTAGCTGAGGAGAAAAGGTGGTTTTCAGTTGAGTAATTGGTTGAACCATGAGATTATTTAGGTTGCCTGTAAGTTTCTCAGAAATACTTTGCCCAAGATTTACACTAAAGTCTGCTTTACCATCATTATTTTGATCAAAATTGAACCCTGTCAGGTCTAGAGTAGATTTTTGATTGAAATTGACTTCGAGATTTGCACCCAATATATGGCTTGCATTAAGAGTGCCAAACTTTAAGTTTTTAAACAACCCCTTTGTCAAATCTATTTTAATACCAGCACTATCCTCATCTTCTAAACGGTTATTGTCAAAATTTTGATCTACTAAATTAGATGCAAAGTCTATATCAACTGAATCAGCAAACGAATTAGCAATCGACTTTGCGAGATTTGGTGGTACTCCAAATGCTGACAAACCCAACGCTACAACAGATCCTGTTGCAATATCAAAAGCATCCAATTCAAAACCAGATTTAAAGTTGAAACCAGTACCACTTAGAATAGGAATTTCTCCGTTTATTCCTATTCCAGACCCCAACTCAAAATCAATACCTACCCCCGCACCCAAGTCACTAGAAAAAAGAGGATCTCCTTTGCCAATATTAGATGAAACTGTAAATTGATTTGAACTATTATCATACTTAAAGTCAAAAACTCCAGGCAATTTAATGTCAGCAGTTCCGCTACTCACATATGCTCCAATACCACCTTTCATCTTTACCCAAAATTCGCCTGGACCGAATGACCAAGTATCACCTACATTATCGAATCGCCAATCTCCCCCTAAATAGAAACCTTGCTTACCAGAACCCCATAGACTTGTATTATCTAGCTCAAACTGTAACTGTTTCAAACTTCCTATAATACTTTCACCTGGATTGCCACCACCAGAATCATCATTATCAGAATCATCATTATCAGAATCATCATCACCAGAATTACCACCACCAGAAGCATTTTTCAACTCCCAATAAGCCTGAAGCGGACTTATTGAGTTAGCCTGATTGTATACATGACCTTGGTGAACTTCCAAATGGAGATGTTGAGCCATCCAGTAATCACCCAAATACGCGCCGTCGAATACTACACCAATCTGTGTTCCAGTTTCTACACGCTGACCAATCCCCACAGAGTAATTTTCTAGGTGTCCATAAATCCAAAGATTACCATCATCACCTTTGACACCTATAAAGTAATTACCAGCCTCATTTTGCACTAGAGTTGTTGTACCTCCAACTACAGTTTTTACTGGGTTGCCAGCAAGACCAGCCATATCAATGCCATAGTGTGTACCAGGATAATTTGTGGTATCAAAGTACCCAGCCGTCATTGCTTTGTAAGAACCAAAGATATCATTAGAGAGATCGGAGTAAAGTTGTTTAACTGATGATAAGCTTTCTCCATTTCCAGTATTACCATCAAAAAATAGGTTGTCTTTGCTTTGATAATTCCAGTCAGCATTTGTCAAAGAAGCAAGCTCAGGATAATAATTTCCACTACCACCACCGTTACCACCAGTATCAGGCAACCCTTCAGGATTTCCAAAAATATAAGCACTCGGAACCCAAGTATCCGTCCCCTTAATGCGGAACCAACGATTATCGGGCGTTCCCAACTGAGTATCGGTAGCCGTATCCCCATAAGTCCAGGCATCAAAGGTCAACCATTGCTGATAAGCCGTTGCACCACCTGTCCGATGGTGTAAATTCGGAGTATGACGGTGAGCAACTCCAATGGAAGGCATGGGATAACCTACAAACTCTTTGTAATTATAAGCCTGCGCTCTCACTTTACCATCGGGCATAATTTGAATGTATCCATGCTCAAACGGCTGGTAGGTAATCCCATTACCGATATTACGCGCATCCCCAGTCGGATAACCCAATTTACCAGTAGCACCGCCATTAGCTAAATAAGTATCCCAAATTTTGCCATGAAGATAATAAAAAGTTGTCGTATTATGCCGTCGCATCAAAATACCGCGACCGTTTGCCCCGTGGTCGAAATCCTGTACATATCCACTACCCCAAGAATGCACGTCATTAATAGGCAACCCCACTTTCTCGTAACCGCCATGTTTATTAAAAGCAACGGGAAGTTCCACACTCAGCCTGTTATCGGGGTCTAACCCCACTACATAAGCAGATGCTTTCTCAATTTGCAACTTCGCCCTCGCCGCACCGCCATATTCCCGATGCTTCACTTCTACCGGATATTGACCGCCATCAGTAAAGGTTCCATATCCTGTGGTATGGGTCGCCACTTCCATCATTTTGTTAATTGGTTTCTGACCGTTCACCTCTACAACAAAACCGTCATCGTGTTCGCTAATAAATCGATATGTACCTCGGTCAAAGGGGCGGTTACTCGTCCACCGCACGGAGAAATTATCGTCAGGCATTCCGGGAGCGGGTTGAGTGCCAGAACTCCAATTTTTATCTAAGTTACCACCAGAAGCACTATCGCTCCGTACCACAAAAGGATTTCCTTTCCAGTCACGGTTGTTAAAATATTCTCCGCGCCAGCTATCCGCAGGAATAGTCAGGGTGTCGTTTGTATATTCGTAATAGGTGGGATTTGTCATTCCCGGTGCCCAGAATAATTTGCCGTTTTCCAATTCCAACTCGGAAGCACCGTTACCTAAATCTTGCTGCGACGACAAGGGATAACCTAATGTTTCCGTACCTCCCATATTTTGGAAGGCATCCCAGAGTTTGCCAAAGACATAGGTAGGAGGGTTGTTATTAGGTTTGAGAATTGCTCCACGACCGTTTGTGCCTCGAAATTCTTGGATTTGTCCGGTTGGGAAAACGACTGCTGGAGCAAACATCCCTGGTGGTGGTTGTGGTGAATAATATTCAGTGGTTAGGGGTGTGATGGGAACTCCAATGGCACTTGCGCCAAATTCTGCTACTAAATTTTCATAAGTGGCGAGTATTTCTGGTTGATTTTTCCCTGTTGTTGTTGCTCCTGGTTGCAGGTCTGACTGTTTTTCTAAGAAGTTCCAATCTAAACCTGCATAAGCTAATCCATATTTTTCGGAATGTTCGATTTCTATACGATGCAAGCCTTCGGGCAGAATAATTTCTTGTTCGTGAGCTGTATTAAAGGGTGGGTTCTCCCAACGGTCTATTATTTTCTCGCCATTAACAAATAGTCGTACTCCATCATCTCCTTTGAGGTTGAATTTGTAGGTTCCGCCTTCGAGGTAACGGTGAGATGTGAGACGAGTAGAGAAGTTATCCCGATCGACTGCTACATCGGGGCTAGTTTCAGAAACGTTATAGTAAATTCCTCCTTTTAAATTATCGGGAGTTTTTTCTAGACGTGTTACCGCAGGTGCGCCCTGTAAATCTCGGTTATTGAAATACTGCCCTACCCAAGGTTGCGACCAATCATTCTCACCGTCTGGCGTTCCGGCAACTTTTTGCCAATTTAGTTTATTAGCTGCTTCACCAGTATTTTCATAATGTTCGACTCGAATGCGGTGATATCCTTCATCGAGAGGAACTAAAACTTTATTGGTTGCCAAAGCTTGAACTTGCCATTGGTCGATGACTAATTTATCGTCTACCCAAACTCGTACCCCATCATCAGCTTGACTCGTAAATTCATAAACGCCTGGGGAATCAAAATAACGAGTTGTTGCCCAACGGTCAGAAAAATCATCGTTACCAATAGGTACGCCTAATTCATTTCCTGTTCCCCAATCTTTGTCTAAGAAATTTACACCACCGCCACGGTTTCCGGCAAAGTCTTTAGGATTCAAATCTTGACCACGGAAAAATTCACCTGCCCATTCTTCTGGAGAATTTGCCTGTTCCCAGCGCAGGTGGTTGGCAGCACTAAAACCATTCTCATAATATTCTACCATCACCTGATGATAGCCTGGTTCGACAGCATAAAAAGCTCGTTTTTCTTCAAAGGGCGAATCTTTCCATTTATCAATAATTAAGTTGCCATCTAAATAGACTCGGACTCCATCATCAGCTCGGTTAATAAAGTTATAGATACCGCCATCAAAATAACTGGTAGTTATCCAACGCCCTCCAAATTTATCCTCTTCAATACCTCGCGTTCCCACAGGTGCGCCATTTCCAGCATGGAAACGTAAATCGCTCATTTCTTCGTATTGCGACCATTGAGGGGAGCCTGTCAATTCCTTATTATTCCAATATTGGGCGTGCCAATTTGATGTACTACTTTCACCACTATCAGCAGGCAAAGTATCGATCGCTTTTGTATCGTAAGCAATGGTTGGATAACCTTGTTTATACAGAATATAACCGCCTTCAAAGTTTTGAATAATCCAACCATCACCCAGACCTATTTCCCCACTGGTAGGAAATCCTAAGAAACTATCGGCAGCACCCAATTTTTCATACTTACCGCCGATCGCTCCCCAGGTCGGATGTGCTCCATGTTCGGATAGCCAAATTTTAGTAGGGATGCCTTTATTTCCAGCAAAATGTTGTACTGCTCCACCACCGTTTTCTAAACCTCCTGGCAATGGAATGGCATCAGTTGTGGGATAACCCAAATATCCAGCACCACCTAAATCTAAGAATTTATCCCAAATTTTTCCACCGACCCAATAGGAATTATCGTTGGCATTGGATTTCATTATCCCGCCTTTACCTGCTGCACCGCCATCGAAATCTTGGATATAACCATTTTCCCAAGGATGCACATTATTAATGGGATAACCTAATTCTTCTATACCACCATTGCGTTGATAACTACCAACATAAGTACCATGCACTGATGTACCGTCAAAACCAACGGGGCGAAAATCACCCGTATATCCTTCTAAAAATTCTGTTGGTTCCCAAAGGAAATGAATAGCAGCACTACCTCCTGCTTCAAAATAGTCAATGCGGATATCATGTTTGCCTTCTGGAATGGCAATATAAGCATCATGCTGTTGGAAAGGATCGACTGCTGCCCATTTTTGATTGACTAAAACGCCATCCACATAAACTCGCATTCCATCATCAGCTTTTGTTTTGAAGTGGTAGAAACCCCCCCTCAAAATCACTGGTAGTTTCCCAACGCGCCGAGAAATTATTTTCACCAACACCTATTGTATCGGGGGGCGCACCCGAACCTGCATGGAAACGCAATTCTCCAGGAGGGTCTGTTCGACTCCAAGCAGGAGTGCCAGATAAATTTTTGTTATTCCAGAATTGAACGTTCCATTCTCCGGTGCTGCCATTACCGCTATCTGGAGGTAAAGTATCAATTATTGTGGTGTTATAAATAGTTGTTCCCTGTTGAGGATGCCAAAGCATATATCCACCTTCAAAATCTTGCTTTACCCAACTATTACCAATTCCATGTTCAGCACTGGTAGGGAAACCTAGCCAACTCCCAGAACCCCCCCATTGAGTCATAACGTCCGCCGATCGCTCCCCAAGTTGGATGTGCGCCATGTTTTGACAGCCAAATTTTACTAGCAATACCCTCAGCACCCCGGAAATGCTGAACTTTACCACCACTATTATCTAAACCGCCTGCAACTGAGACCGCATCGGTTGTGGGATAACCGAGATATCCTGCACCGCCAATACCTAAGAATTTATCCCAAATTTTCCCACCAACCCAGTAAGAATTATCCTCGCCATGAGCTTTCATTATTGCACCGCGTCCCTCAGAACCCCAATCAAAATCCTGAGTATAACCTTCTTCCCAAGGATGTACGTTATTAATGGGAAATCCTAATTTTTCACTACCACCATTGCGGTTAAAAGTATTGATATAAGTTTGATGAACAGACTGACCATCAAATCCTACTTGACTTAACCCGAAAGGCTCATTTTTAGGTGTAGGTGTAGTTGGCGTTCCAGGTCCAGTAATATAGGCGATCGCTTGATTTCCATTCCAAATAATATAACCACCTTCAAAATTTTGTTTGAGAAACCCATTCCCTAAATCTACAGGTTGACTTGTTGCTGCTCCTAATTTAGCTTTGTTTTGTTGATAAACTTGTTCGATCGCCTCTTTCGCAATAGGATCGATCGGTTGGGTCAAGAAATCAACAGACGAGACTACGATAGGTTGCCCCCACTGTTGGTAAGTTGCAACATTTTTGGGGATACCTTTTAACCTAACTCTACTTCCCTCTTTTCCTTGAAATAACTGTTGACCTCCTAGCGGCAGATAGGATTTTCCAGCATCGCTAATGACTCCATAAAATCCACCCTCGAAAGAGTTAAAAACTACTTCTCCTGTAAACTCAATTGGTTGAGGAGTCGGTGGTTGTGGTCTGGGTGGAGTCGGAGCAGCAACCAGTTGCGGAATTAAAATATTTTGACCTGGAAATATGAGATTAGGATTAGCAATACCATTTCTCTGAGCAATAAAATTATAATAAGGCGCACTACCACCACCCATAGTTCGGTAAGCAATGTCACTCAAAGTATCCCCAGACTGAATAACATACGGACTCCACTCATAATACTTACCCATAAATTCTGTAGCTACCGCCCTTTCCCCAGGCGTCACCACTCCCGCACCACTCCAGCTTTCAGGAGTTAAAATTGAGGGTACTTCATACTCCTGCGGTACTGTCACTTTTGCCAACTCCACTGCCCAATCAATATCCAACAACCCCGCACCAGTCTCCTCATCCCATCCGGATGCTTGTACATCCTCAGCGGTAGATTTCAAAATTTCCACAACCTGACGATAACTCAAATCTGGATTTGCTGCCCAAACTAACGACGTAGCACCACTTACTTGAGCGGTCGCTACAGAAGTACCTGCCATCGTACCCAAACCATCCCCAACATTAGAAAGCAGAGGATTTGACTCCGTACCACCAGGAGCTAAAATATCCAAACCATTACCATAACTAGAATAAGCTGCCCGATTTTCACCATCAGCAGCACCCACCGTAATAATATTGTCAAATTCCTGAGATGCTTGCCCCAAAACGGACATTACACCGCCATCATTACCCGCAGCAGCAACAATTAAAACTCCATTCTGTCTGGCATATTCCAGTGCCGCCCGCTCTTCAGGTGTTAACTCATAACGGGTAGTTACATTACCATCTGAGTCGATTTTTGTCAAGTCTAAACTTAAATTAGCGATCGCATTCTTTTTCTCAGACTCCCTAGCAGCATCTACAAACTCGACTAAAGACTCGGCCCATTTCCCGGAACCGATCGCTCGCCCCAACCACAAAGGGGCACTATCGTTAATGCCATCAATACCAATACTATTATTCCGAGTCGCCCCAATAATTCCTAAAACATGAGTACCATGTTCGTTTCCTTCCCCAGAGGTGAGCAGTGGGTTATTGTCGTTGTCGAAGCGATCGCTTCCCAAACTTATCCGATTATAATCAATATCGGGATTATTACCACTAAACCCAGTATCGATAACTCCTACCAAAGGTTGATTTTCCACAGGGAAGTCATAATCTTGATTATAGTTATTTCTCGGTGGGTCTATTGGTATCGTTACCGGAGGGGGTAATGTACCTACTACTCCACCCACATCAGGTATTTCTACACTTGGCTGTCCTGGATTTATCAATGCTTCCAATGTCGGCCAAGTAGATAAATTTTCTACATCAAAAGCATCAGCTTCAGTAGGATTTTCTGCAAAATATTCGTCAATTTTAGCAAAGTAATTTTCAAATAAACTTTCTGTATCTATATTATTAATATCTATAGCGGATTCAGTTCCTAAAATTGCAGCGACTAACTCTTGTTCTGTAAATAGTTCAAATCCTCTAATATAACCAAGTGAATCATCTATTGGCACCGGACAAAATGCCACGCTCGGGCTAATAATTTCTTCTAAAATAAATGTTTGACTTCTACGCTTTTTCGGTTGTTTATTACGGTCTTTTTTGAGTTTGTTTTTGCTCTTAGTTTTTCTTTTCCATAACCAGCCCATAATTTACACCTCTGATTTTTATATTGAGAATTAAATTGACAAGTTTTTCCTTCTACAATTATTAAATAAAAGTCTCAAATACCGCTTTCATTGAACATCATATTCGGACTAAAAAATAATTATTTTACACCTTAACTCACAAAATATTTAGATGTCAAGGTAATATCATGTCTGGTTGAATACTTACACTTTGGTAGAAGGAAAGCAGAAGGTTTTATCCTATTATTATATTAAATTTTATACACAAACAATGCTACCGGACATGATATAACTAGGGTTTGCGGAAAAAGCCTTTTTCAGGAGTACGGGAGCGGGGGAGTAGGGGATATTAGAGCAGTTAAGAGGTAGCCAGATATATTTGTAGATTGTGATTTTTATGCTAAGTTTTTGAGTGTTTTCAACAGAATACTAGGCACTTTTTTCACTCCTTTAAAAGCTGAATTATTCATTTGTCAGTGCTTTTATATTTAATCAGCAGAGCAATAATTAATAACTTCAAAATAAAATTATTAGATTATTTTTAGGTAATATCAAATCCGCTTGCGAGTGGAGAATAAGGTTCTACCATCAATATTGAAAAATTCCCAGTTTGTAAAGGGTTTGGAGACCAAACCCCTACGGTCTTGAATTATACTGGTACTACCGGAGGAGAATAATGTTCTACCATCAATATTGGAAAATTCCCAGTTTGTAGAGGGTTTGGAGACCAAATCCCTACGGTCTTGAATTATACTGGTACTACCGAATTTGATATAAAAGACCGATAACGACTATTGCGAATAAATACGATTTGACTGTTCAAAATATTCGAGAACTGATACTACCAGACATGATATTATCTTTGACAAACATTTGAACGATAAAAAATTATTCCATCCAATTTTTTGCCCTACTAACAGCTTTTTGCCAAACTATAAAACTTTTTTGTACTTTTGCAGCATTTTCACCGGGTTCAAACACCTGCCCAACTATACTATTATTCACCAATTTGTGATAGTCATCCCATAAACCTACTGTCAAACCAGCAGCAACAGCAGCTCCTTGAGCAGTCGCATCAATAAACGCAGGTCGTTCAACAGGAATACCCAACAAGTCTGCCTGAAATTGCATTAAAAAATTATTTTGCGAACCTCCACCATCAACTTTTAGATTCGTCATTAGAGTTCCGCTATCTTTATTCAGAGCATCCACAACTTCTTTGACTTGAAAAGCAATTGACTCTAAAACTGCTCTAACCATGTTTTCTCGCTTCACACCTCCAGTAATTCCGAGAAAAGCACCGCGAGCATTCATATCCCAATGAGGTGCACCGAGACCACTTAAAGCAGGTACAAAATAAACACCGTTAGTATCTTCGACTTGCATTGCCAGATGTTCAGTTTCTGCTGCGGAGTCTATGAGTTTCAACCCATCTCGTAACCACTGAATACAAGCTCCTGTGGTAAACATTGCTCCCTCTAGAGCGTAAGCTGTTTTCAAATTACCGTTTATTTGTTGAGTCCATCCAATAGTTGATAATAGTTGATTTTGAGATTTAGTAAGACTATCTCCAGTATTAGCAATTAAAAAACTACCTGTACCGTAAGTGCATTTTAACATTCCGGGGCGATCGCAACCATGGGCAAATAAGGCGGCTTGTTGGTCTCCTAAAATTGTAGCTATGGGAATTGATACTCCTAATAAGTCTGCTTTTGTTTTGCCGAATATGCTGAAACTTGGTTTAATTTCCGGCATTATTTCTCTAGGTATTTGAAACAAGTCTAATAATTCTCTATCCCAATTTAGGGATTCAATATTCATTAACATTGTGCGACTGGCGTTACTATGGTCGGTGGCGTGAATTTGTCCACCAGTTAGTTTCCACAAAATCCAAGTATCGATAGTACCTGCCAATACGTTACTGAGATTAATATTGGGTTGTTCTCGCTTTACCCACTCCAGCATCCAGGATAGTTTTGTTGCTGAGAAGTAAGCATCTAAAACTAATCCGGTACAGTTTTGAATTTTTTCTGCTTTGCCTTTTGCTACTAACTCTCGAATCATGGATGCAGTGCGACGGTCTTGCCAAACTATTGCTTTGTGGAGGGGTTTACCTGTGGTTTTGTCCCACAGGAGACAGGTTTCTCGTTGTACTGTTAAACCGATAGCTTCTACATTTGAGGGGGAAATATTAGTATTTCGGAACACTTTCTCCATCATGGCATAAGTGTCTTCCCATATTTCTTCTGGGTCGTGTTCTAACCAACCGGGATGAGGGTAATATTGAGTAAGTTCTTTGTAAGCTTGACCGATACTAGCGCCTTGATAGTTGAATAATATTGCTCGGTTGCCTGTTGTACCCAGGTCAAGAGCTAGGATGTATTTTTCGGTTTCTGTTGTCATAAAAAATGATTTTTTTAACCGCAATAGTCGGTTCGGGATTTTTGTTTGTTTACCACGATTGATGGGATTTTGAATAGAGATTTTAATTTTTCTTATTATTTTCCTTTTTTTAGTTTATATCATGTCCGGAAGAAGGGAGAAGAAAGGAACAGGGAAGAAGGAAGAAGGCTATTGAGCAAGAAAAAAACTTAAATTTCCTGTAGATATTCATCCTTAAATTTACACAAACGATTGCCTTCGGACATGATATTATATTCCATTTCTTGATTTCTGAATTCTTTTTTTGTTCAATAGATATATCCAATAATCAAAAATAAAATCAATTATCGGACATAAATTATCAATTATTTCTCGCCTACTGCCTACTGCCTCTTTTCTGGAGATGTCTATTATTTTCCTTTTTTTAGTTTACATTCTATTTCTTGATTTCTGAATTCCTTTTTTGTTCAATAGACATCTTCAATAATCAAAAATAAAATTAATTAGGGTTTGCTGAAAAAGTCTGTTAGTGAACGAAGGGAACAGGGAAAAGGGAACAGTTTAAACTATCTGCTACGGTCAAATTTTCGGCATTTTCAGGGTCAAAACTTTACCATTTTGAGACAACAATAGCCAAAAAATAAGTGCCTTTTTCAGAACTGAAAAAGGCACTTACCAATATCAGTCAATACTTTGAGATTTAATCAGCAAATCCTAATTATCGTACAGAAATCATTAGACCTCTAATTATTAATTATTCCCTCCTACTTCCTCTTTTCTGAAGATGTCTAGTTATTATATGTCGATATGGGTGCATCTCATATTTATTTGCAGAAATACTTTTTTCCCTATATATTCCCTATTCCCTGTTCCCTAAAATCCCTAAAAGCGATAATTTTTTGGCTTTATTCAAAATTGAGATGCACTCGTCGATATAATCTAACATTTTGAATTGTGGTTTCTAGAAAGTATTTTTTTCTAAATATTGATTGAGATGATTTCTATATTCTGGACTAATATTATCTTTTTCTGCTAGTAATATATAACTGGGATTTTTCGCCATAATTTTATCTAATTCTTGCAGAGCATCTGTAGGCAAAATTTGAGACATGGCTGTTAAATGGCTAGAAAAAGCATATTTTGTTGGGATTTTTGTGGGAACTAGGTAATAAATTATTGGTTCATAATTGACGACATATATATAATCTGTCGATCTAATTCTTTGCTGTAGATATTTAGCAATCAAAGCTTCTCTATCATCCCATGTATCTATCTTTTTAATATATCGATAATAGATAAATTCTAGATTTTTACTTAATTTGTTATAACCTGCTTGGGTAAAAGGATATATTAAGACTAGAAATAGAAGTATTTTTGGCAAAGCAGAAGGGAAGTCAATATAAAATCTTCGGGAATCGAACCTAACAGTTTTTTTCGTTTTTTTTGCTTCTTCATATAAATTATTATCTTGATATTTTGGCTGAGGTAAATGAACAGATTTAATAATTACATAGCTACTAATTAGACATAAAGGAGGTAATAATTGTAAAAAGTAATGATTATAAAATCGCTTTGATAATAAAACTGCTAAAAAAGCACAACTCAACCACACAAATAAATAGATTAAATTTCGTTCTTGTTTTAATTTACCTCTAGCAAAGACAAACAAATAAACCGGACTCCAAAACAAACATAACCACAATAAAATATTTCCTAATACCTGTTTCCTGAGTCTACTCAAAAGGTCTGACCAAGAAAAATTGAGCATTGCTACATATTTACTATTAGCAGTGAGAGTCGCATAAATATATTCATCAAAATAACCTGAAAATTGATAAATAACTGCGATGATAACGGCAGGTAAAATTAACCCTGTACCTAAAATTATGTAAAACTTAAATAGAGAAAAGGAAAGATTTTTGAATATGTCTATAGTCTGAAAATTGTTTTGAAGGTTTATTTTTTCCTTCCTACTTTCTGCTTCTTCCTTCTTCCTTCTTCCTTCTTCCTTCCAAAATAAACTTCCCAATAAAATTAATCCCAAAACATCCATAACTACCAAATATTTGATTTGCATTCCTATCCCTAAAATTAGACCGATCCAAAAGACTTTAATATTTGACAGTTTCCTATTCTGAAACAATAATAAAAATGCTCCAGTCACTAAAGGAGCAAACAAAATTTCTGCATTCGCAGCAGCACCATCATTATGTAGGGAAAAAATGGCATATAATGCTCCTGCTAATAATCCAATTTTTTCTCCTTGTTTTTTATCAATAATTACACCAATGCTATATAAAAAATAACTGGTAAAAGTTGTGGCGATAATGGATAAGATTCTGATTGATACTATTGATTTTCCTAAAATTAGCATTGTTAGGGAAAATAATATAAAAATACCTGGAGGTTTGTTATCCCAAATTTCTATATAAGGGAGGTTGCCGTTTAATAGACTATCTGCTCCTAATATATAGATGCTTTCGTCTTTGTCTAATACTGATACAAATAATGTCCAGAATCTGAGGAAAAATGATAGTAGTAGGAATGCTAGAAAAATTATTAGTTTTTGATTGATGTTTTTGGTCATTTGCAGAAGGAAGAAGGAAGAAGGAAGAAGGAAGAAGCAATATCAAGTCTGGTTGAATAATTATATAGCTATAAGCATTCAGCATTTAGCTATCAGCTATCAGCTAGATTCAAAACTTTTAACTGCAATGTTTTGAAGTTTCTTAGCTGTCCTAACCTTAATGCATAGTGCTATCAATAATGACGGAGGAGTCAGTAGAAAAAAAACAGTGGGAGCATCTTGCTCCCGTGCCAGATATTCCTTTTTCCCGTATACCATTACCGAAAAATTTAGGTCTAAAGTCTCCCCTTTATTGCAGAGGTACTGAACTGATAACTGATAACTGATAACTGAAATAATGCTCCGCAGGACTGCCGAAAATTTTTCGGTGTAGCCACTTCTGTTCTAAGTTTGCTTCAGAGAATGATGATTTTTCTCTGTTTTGATGTCTGAGTATCTCTTCTATATGTATTCAGTGGCGAAATGTTCTTTTTGCGTTGAATAAAAAGTCATGCGTAGGGGCGAGCGACTCCCAATAATTAAATTCTATCACGATTCTTTTGGCTATGCAAGGGGAAAATCCTTGCTGATTTTTTGAGCTTCATAAAATGATGATTTTGGTTTGTAAATATAGCGTTGGCGAAGCAAGTGCGGTAGCTACATCGCTATGAGTAAATATATTGATGTGTTGATGGGGTGAAAATTTTTCGCTGTTGTCACTGTTTTTTTGATTGGTGCTTCACAGAATGATGATTTTTCTGTGCTTTGATGGTGTGAGTATCTCTTCTATATGTATTCAGTGGCGAAATATTTTTTTGCGTTGAATAAAAAGTCATGCGTAGGGGCGAGCGACTCCCAATAATTAAATTCTATCACGATTCTTTTGGCTATGCAAGGGGAAAATCCTTGCTGATTTTTTGAGCTTCACAAAATGATGATGTTTGTTTGTAAATATAGTGTTGGCGGAGCAAGTGCGGTAGCTACATCGCTTCTACATGACTAAATATATTGATGTGTTTGATGGAGTGAAAATTTTTCCGTGGTCTAATGGTCGTGCATTGTGATTATTTTTGTGACAAAAACAGTGGGAGCATCTTGCTCCCGTGCCAGATTGCAAGTCAAAAGCAAGAAGTTAAAAGTTAAAAGTAATATCTGACAGTCGTTTGAGCATTTATAAATGTCTTTCCATTACCCACTGCAGGACTACCGAAAATTTTTCCTGTAGGTACATCTTTTCTGTGCTTCAGAGAATGATGATTTTTCTGGTGTTTTGATAGTGTGAGTATCTCTTCTATAATATATTCAGTGGTGATATGCTGTTTTTGCGTTGAATAAAAAGTCATGCGTAGGGGCGAGTAACGCCCAATAATTACATACTACTATGATTTTTTTAGGAATGCAAGGGGAAATTCCTTCCCGCCCGACTTAATTTTTTGAGCTTCACAGAATGCAGATTAATCATCCCTACATCTGTAGCAAAATCCTTTTCTGGCAACAACTTCTCCCACTCTGAAAAAAAATTTCCCCGTTTCGCGGGAGGGAAAAGAGAAAAGAAAAAGAGGGAAAAGGGGAAAAGGAGAAAAGAGAAAAGGGTTAAAGAGTTCTCCCGCCATCGCATACTACACGAAAACCAAAATAGAAGTAGTTGAGGTTGAAGCGCCTAAAGTTGTAGCCGCGAAACGCAGAACGGCAGCGACTAGGATATTGGTCCCAGGAACCGCCACGCAGCGGAAAACGATTCTCATTTCCATCTAACCAAACACTTCCATCTGTAGGCGCACCATTATAATTATCGTGCCAATCATCAGCACACCATTCCCAGACATTGCCGTGCATATCGTACAAACCAAAAGCATTGGGTGGAAAAATTCCCACATCTGTTGTTTCTTCACGATATTTTCCTTTTGGTTCATCAGCATAAGTAGAACTGCCACGATAGTTAACTAACTCAGACGTTATAGTTTTGCCAAAATAAAATGGTGTGGAAGTTCTAGCTCGACAAGCATATTCCCACTGACTCTCACTGGGTAAACTATATTTTTTTCCTGTTATCTGTGAAAGTTTCTGACAATATTCTGTCGTGTCGTTCCAAGTTACATTTTCTACAGGACGACTTGCACCTTTAAACCTAGAAGGATTATTTCCCATTACTGCTTCCCACTGTGCTTGAGTGACTGGATACTTTCCCATGAAAAATTCTGGTACATCTACATAATGTTGCGGACCTTCATTATCATCTCTTTCTGCTTCTGTTTCTGGAGACCCCATGAGAAATCTACCTGCGGGAATTTTTACCATTTCTAGGGAGACTCCATTGAAATTTTCTGTCATTACTTCTGCCTTACCTTCACGACTACTTATTATTTCTCCTCTGCGGTTAACTGTGACAGTAGTAAATGTCTGAATGGGAAATTCTGGTTGTGGTGGAGGGGGAGGTGCTGGAGTTGGTTGGGGAGAAGAAATAATTTCTGGAGTTGTTTCTGGTACTGGTTGGGAAGTAGAAATAATTTCTGGAGTTGTTTCTGGTACTGGTTGGGGAGTAGAAATGATTTCTGGAGATGGTTTATTCCCAAAACCTCTACTTAATATTGCTGCGACAAACCCACTTCCTGCTAAACCTCCTAATATCAATATTTGTCTTCTGGTTTTAGAGCTGATTTATAAAGTAAATATTAAGAGGATAAATGCTTTACAGTGTAAGGGTTCGACACTATCTAAGCTCCCAGGGCATAATTTTCCGCAAACCCATAGTAGAAAGGTGTTTCAACTCAGTTTACAAATCAGCTCTTATTCGGTTTGAGTTGGGGTTGGGGTTGGGGTTTTGCGACTACTGTTTTTGTTTGAGTAGGTTGGGGTGCTGGTTTTGGTTTTGGTCTAATTGTTGGGGTTGTCAAACCTAATGCTTCTAATACTTCTTTTGCATTTTCATAACGCTGGGGAAAATATTCATGTACCATCCTATCTAATATATTTGCTAGATAGTTACTTACTTGTGCTTCGTTTCGCCAGATAACATTTCCTGTATTTGGGTCTTTTGGTAAATTTCCTGGGTTTTTACCAGTCAGTGCTTTTATTCCTACCATTCCTACTGCATATATATCGCTACTCAGTTTTGGTTTACCGATCGCCTGTTCGCTTGGCATATATTCAGGGGTTCCAACTGCTACGGTTAAGGTTGTTGTTCCTGGTTGGTTTGCTGTGGTTAATACGTTTATTTCTTTTACTGCTCCAAAGTCGATTAATACTATTTTTTTGTCTGACTTACGACGCATCAAGTTTTCTGGTTTGATGTCTCGATGAATAATATTATTTTTATGAGCTTTTTATAATGCTGATAATATTCCTTTGAGTAGGGTAATGGTGTAAGATTCGCTTAATTTTTTTCCTGGTGTTAGTTCTTTGCTTATATCGTGCCCTTCGATATATTCTTGTACTAGGTAAAATTCTGTTCTTTCTTGGAAGTGGGCAAATAGTTTTGGTATTTGGTCTGAGTCTTTGCCTAGTTTATATAAGGTTTCTGCTTCTGTTTCAAATAATCTTTGGGCAATGGTTAATGTTCCTGGGTCTGAACTTTTGGGTGATAAATGTTTGACTACGCATTTGGGTTTGCCTGGTAAGTCTAAATCTTGAGCTAGGTAGGTATCTCCGAATCCTCCACTTCCTAGAGTGTCTATTATTTTGTAGTGATTTCTCAGGATTTTTCCTGACTGCATGATTTTGAGGTTAAATTAGGAAAATATGAGGTTTTTGGCCTGATTTTTTTGAGTATATATGAGCGCACCTTTTCCATTATATTTATACTATCATGTCAAGTTTTTTTGGCAACCCATTTTCTCGATCTTTTTGAGGATTTTTTCGTTTTTTTCATTGCACCATTTTTTGTTGACTACTCCACTGCTGTCATACTCTATCTTTGTTTTATCTGGGATTTTTGAGTAGGGATATTTTCGATTCAGGATGTAGCGATCGCCCGAATTATTACTAATTTTTCTTGATTAGACCTCTTGCATAAATCAATCTTAGGGAATAAACAGGAGATTGCTTCTCTGGGAGAAGGCTTCGTCTATGGGTATCTTAGTGCTTTTACCAAAGAGTTAACTCTCTTACCGTTGCCTCGTAATTACATCAAAAGATGAAAAAATTGCGGCTTTTCCTAACTTATGCAAGATATCTATATCTATATTTATTAGTGAATTATTTTGTTGCGTTTTCTCAGGATTTTTCCTGGCTGCATGATTTTGAGGTTAAATTAGGAAAATATGAGGTTTTTGGCCTAATTTTTTTGAGTATATATGAGCGCACCTTCTCCATTGTATTTATAATATCATGTCAAGTTTTTTTTGGCAACCCATATTCTTGATTTGATTGAGGATTTTCTCATTTTTTTCTCTGATTAGGAGATGTTAATTCTACTGTTATAATCTATCTTTATTAGTCTGAGATTTTTGAGTATAGATATTTTCGATTCAGGATGTAGCGATCGCCCGAATTATTACTTATTTTTCTTGATTAGAGAATTATTTTTTTGTGTGTTCTCAGGATTTTTCCTGGCTACATGATTTTGAGGTTAATTGGGTAAATGTGACGTTTTTGGAGGCTTGCTCAAATCCTCGTTACAAAAACAACTTCTGACTTTTTAATTCTGACTTTTGACTTCATTAACGACTCGGTAGGATAGTTAAAAATCAGCCTACCCTACCAAAGATAATAAACAGTTGTTTTAGGAGACTAAATTAGGTTCTAACAGCGTATATTGCTCCAATATTACTACTACGAGGCAGACGAGAAAAAATTGCAAAGCCTTCTTGACGCAAATATTCAGCTAACTTATCTGGTCCTTTACTATGCCATTCCATCATAATTATTTTAATCTGATTTAATTGCCCTTTTGCCGCCAAAGAATCAAAGATTTCATATTCAGATCCTTCACAGTCAATCTTGGCAACAATATCCATATCTGGATGCTGAGAAATTATTGAATTTAACTCTTCGCTAATAGGTTTTAAAGTCAGTTCTTCTTTCGGGAGAGATTTATTTTGCTTATTGTTTGTTCGGTCTTCTGAAACTCCAATACTTCCTCTCAAGTCATAATCAAATTCGACTGTTACTTTTTTTTCTGCATCAGCAATTCCATAACTAAATGGTTTAATTTTCTGGGAAATATCTGGGTTTAAATCAAAATTATGTACTGCTTGTTTATAGGTAACATTGAATGGTTCGTAACCCCAGATTGACTTCACATTTTCCTGACTAGCAAAATATAGACTAGCCAATCCTACATTCATACCAATATCTAACATAACTACAGGGCGGTCGTAAATAAAAGTATAAATTCCTAACCAAAAAATTTCCCAAAGAATAGAAAGTTCTTCTGCTGTTTGAACATTTACTTTGATTCCTTCTATTTCTACAATTAATTCATCATTTTTATCTATAGTAAACTTAGCATTTAACTTTTTCTTGAGAAATTTTGCTTGATTCAATGCTTTTTTTTGTAGCAGAAAATCATACTTTTCTTTTTCAACATATATATCCAGTGGTTTGAGAAATAATTTATCCGAACCACGCTCAACTTCTACATCATTAAAACTCATATTTAACTCAGGAATTTTATCCACCCAATACCAATTGGGTATCTTCTGGTAATTCCTCACATTTCTCAAAAAATTCTTCGTCTTTAACAATGGTTCTTTTAACATCATTTGTATTCCTCTTAATTAAGTAAACAAACTGAATAATCTATTTGAAGGAAACATAACGTTTTTGTTACTATTTCCTCTCCGGACTCACCGATGGATATAGCACCTATATCAAGAAAAAAAGGAGTATAATTGTAGCCATCATAGCATAATAATTTTCTGAATTTATCTAAAACCACTGATAATTCTCTCAAAGACTTTCTAATCGGTAAAAATCCTTAACTTTATGAAATATTAGGGATGGCACAATAGCATATAGCATTTCTCAAAAAGCGTGAGATACAGTTGTTTTTCTTTTTTTCTATCCCCTGTTTCTCGAATTACTACTCCCTACTCCCTAAAACAAAGGAATTTTGTACCTCACCAATATAAGAATTGCTATAATAATTTTCTGAATTTATCTAAAACTGCTGATAATTCTCTCAAAGACTTTCTAATTGGTAAA
Organism: Okeania sp. KiyG1; assembly: GCF_014132355.1. GTDB lineage: Bacteria > Cyanobacteriota > Cyanobacteriia > Cyanobacteriales > Microcoleaceae > Okeania. The sequence goes on along the minus strand of NZ_BLZO01000082.1, from coordinate 53,303 downwards.
AATCCTTAACTTTATGAAATATTAGGGATGGCACAATAGCATATAGCATTTCTCAAAAAGCGTGAGATACAGTTGTTTTTCTTTTTTTCTATTCCCTGTTTCTCGAATTACCACTCCCTACTCCCTACTCCCTACTCCCTACTCCCTAAAACAAAGGAATTTTGTACCTCACCAATATAAGAATTGCTATAATAATTTTATTCATTTATCTAAAACTGCTGATAATTTTCTCAAAGACTTTCTTATTGATGAAAATACTTAACTTTATGAAATATTAGGGATGGCACAGAACTAATATATATAGCTATACTAGATAACTAAACTAGGGAAATCGTTTCCCTCAGAATATACTTGATAAATTGATTGATTTGTTATTTTTATGAAGAACCCAATAAAAATTATCCCTTGGTTGCTTATTGCTGGTTTTGCTTGGTCTCTTGGTTTCTTTTACAATGTTTATTATGGCGGTTTAATTGGTCGTTTACGCGGAATGTACTACAATAAGGTGGCATTAGCAGCGGAGGTAGAAGGGTCAAAAAGACTAATAATTGTTGGTGGTTCGGGAGCGCACTATACTGTCAATTCTCAGTTAATGGAAGAAGAACTTGGTATTCCTGTATTTAATTTTGGCTTGGATGGAAATTTGGGTCTAAATGTAATTTTTCCTACTATTTTGGAGCAAGTTCGTCCAGGAGATATTATACTGATAATTCCTGAATACTTAATGTTATTAGATGAAGATGGATTAGGCGATCGCTCTACTTATTTTGGAGTAGCTGTTGGAAAACCAGGGTTAGGAGGGGTACCACCCAAGCAGTTTGCTCAAGATACTTTTGGTTTGGGTGTTCCTAGTCTCAGACAACTGACAAAAGCTACTATAGATATAGTTGAGCAAGTAGAAGTTCCAGATTACTATGCCGATCCAATTACGGACTGGGGAGATCCGACTAAAACATGGGAACGTAAAAGTAAGTGGTGGAAAATGACAGTTAGGAAACCCGTGACTCCTCATTCAATTGCACGAATTAAGCAATTTAGAGAAGAGTTAGAAGCCAAAGAAGCAAGTTTAGTCATATCATTACCTATCATTTATGCCAATACAGATGAAAAAACTGTGAAGAATGTGGAGAAAACCGCTGAAGAGTTGGGTAAAATTGCTCCTCTCATTTCTGACGAAAAGTTAAATTTGTGGACTGATGTTAATTTGTTTGCTGATACTCACTACCATCTCAAACCAGAAGGAAGAGTGATACGTTCAAAAGAATTAGTCGAACAACTGCAACCTATAATTCAACCGACAATAAGTAATAAATAAGGTTTGAATTACTCCCTTATATCAAATCCGGTTAAACAGTTATAGATTGGTAGTCTTTAGAAGTCAGGAGTCAGGAGTTAGGAGTCAGGAGTCAGGAGTTAGCTAAACCGTCGAGAAGCCTCACACCATAATTTTAAAGAGGAGTGTGAGATGAATCGGCGACCAATTGAATGGGTTCGATGCCCATTCAATGGGTAAATATCCCAGAAGAAGCTTTCTCTCTGGTTAAAAAACTTGTATATTTTTTTTATGTCCAATCAAACTGAAATGTTCCATCTGAACGCCATTGCCAAATCTTTCTTTATCTCCTCATCTCCCCAGACTCTTTATCTAATTACACCTATGCTACCGGATTTGATATGAATTATGAATGCCCTTTTTACCGAAAAATTGGGTTTAAAGCCTCGCCCTTGTAGGGCGACTTTTTATTTTTATGTTAAGTCAATTGAATATATGCTATAGTGCTATTAGTTGCCGGGGGGCACTCGGAAACTCTAAACGGACGTGGAGGGAAGCGTTAGACTACCGCCAAGGAAGCAGCACCCTGTGTTAGCGACAGCTATGCGAAGCAAAGCGTCAACCCGCCGAGGAGCTATGGCTCAGTAGGAATCCCCGTGCCTTTAGGCCGGGGAGGATGTCAATACTTACTCCCGAACAACCCATGAATGAACTAATCTGTACGGACGTTGTATGCAACGTCCCTATCTAATTCCCTATTCCCTACCCCCGAAGCAAAAAAGTTATAGCTAAATTCACCAATGCCGATGATTGATTTGATTTTTGATTATTTGGAGATGTCTATTTACTGGCCAAATTCTGCTGCCAAAACGTCATCATTATCATCAGCAAGAGTCGCAACAATAGTAATTGCCCGAGAAATTTCTCCTGGAGATAATTCTGCCACAGTACGAGTTGCCAGAACTACAATTTGATTATCCACAATAGCAAAATGAGATTCCATAGTCGATAACCAATTCATTTCCAATAATCTACGCATTAACTGGGGTTCATTTTTTGCTGGTAACTTCAATACATAAGACCAGACATCAAAAGTATCATCGTCTGTTTGTCCAGTCAGTCTGACATATACTTCCACACTGCCATATTGAAACTTCCATAAATGGCCTGCTTCATTATTAGCCACCATCACTTTTTGATCTTCTGCCATATTGGCAATAATTGTTTCAATCTCTTCTATGTAGCTGAGACTGGTCTCATTTTCAGTTACTTCTATATTATCTTCTTCAGTAGAAGGATTATCCACAGAAGTAGTGTCAGGGTTGTTAGTAGTCATAATTTATACCTATAGAAAAATCATCTATCACCAGTTTAAGCCCTGAACCTATCCTAATTACCGGAAAATTGGGTTTAAAGTCTCCCCCTTTTAGGGAAACTTTCTAATGCATAATGCATAATGCTTATGGTTGCAGAGCTGCTGAACTGTGTGTTATTATTTTATCGTAGCATTAAACGATAAAACATTTCTATGCTCATCTATGAAATGAAATTGCAAGGCACACAAGACCAATATAATCAGCTAGACTCAGCCATTAGGACTGGTCGATTTGTACGCAATAGCATTATCCGAGCATGGATAGATAGAGAAGTTAAAAGTCGTAACGATGCCTACAAATACTGCACAAAACTAGTACACAATCCTGAGTTTCCCTGGGCCAAGCAACTTGACTCCATGGCTAGACAAGCTCATGCTGAGAGAGCATAGGCAGCAATAGAAAAATTCTATCGAAACATAAAAGACGATGGGAGGAAAGTTCCCGGAAGATTTATCCCCTGGTTGAATAACGACGCGCGGGTAATAAAGCGAAGTAAAAATCTGCTATACTAGAGGAATAAGGAACAAGGTTTGTCGCCATGACATGAGCGCGCTTTGCGGTGAAATTCCGGTGGACAGGAGACGGGGAATTAACTTCCTACGACGGCTGTTAGCTCCGCATTCGGCACCGAAAAGCAAGTAGGCAGCTAGAGCAGCGAGAAGATTGCTCCAACCAGTGCGAGTAAAACCACTCGTGAAAGCTATTCAAAAAAAAGTAAACTCACAGCTAGATTTCGTTCTATGCCTAGGAGTATAGGAGTCTGTTGATAGACTTGGAGCAAATGTGGATTTATGAGGGGCTGCGTGCGGAAGTAAATTCCGCACATTTATTCGCCCCGTCCCAAATGGGGGTGGACTAACCACAAAATCCAGGGTGTTTCAACCCCTGGAGATGTCAAAAAGCTATAATGCTATCCACAATTAGTAATCTATAGCTATGTCTGAAGCAGAAATTAATTTTCCTTATTTTGACAAAATCTTTGCCAATTTAGAAGACGAAGTAACTAAAACTATCTTTGGAAACCATGTTCACTGGGGTTATTGGGAAAATCCTAATTGGGCAAAAAATACTCCTGAAGATTTTGCGATCGCGGCTGAGAAACTGTCACAAAAGGTTTATCAAGCTGCTGATATTAAGGATGGTATTTCTATCTTAGATGTGGGTTGTGGTTTTGGCGGTACAGCTGCCAGTATTAATAATAATTATTCGGAGGTAAAAATCACTGGATTAAATATAGATGAACGGCAATTAAATGTAGCTAGAAAACAAGTTCAAGCTTGTGGTAATAATTCTATTGAATTTGTGCAGGGAGATGCTACTAAAATGCCTTTTCCTGATAATTATTTTGATGTGGTTTTAGCGGTAGAGTGCATTTTTCATTTTCCTAGTCGTTCTGCTTTTTTCCAAGAGGCAAAGAGAGTTTTAAAACCTGGTGGTAAAATTGCTTTGTCTGATTTTGTTCCTACTGCCACAATCAATTTTTTGAAGCCTGTGGTTAGATTGTTTCTTAAAGATTTGGGTGCTGAAACTTATGGCAATGTTAATTTTTTCACTATTGCTAACTATCAAGATTTAGCAAGAAAAATAGGGTTTAATAGTTTTCAAATAGAGGATATTACTTTTAATACTTTACCTACTTATAAAATCCTCAAGGAGTTTCCTGTTTTTTCAGATTCTCCAGCTAATCAGAAAACAAATAATTTTTTTGAATGGGTGACACGGCTGGGACTACTGCGTTATTTAATTTTGTCAGCAAGTATAGAATAATTTTCCTATTTTCAATTGAGGTTTTATAGCAAGCGTGATAAATGTTTGTTACAAATGGTAGGGACGTTGCATGCAACATCCCTACGAAAGAAGGAAGAGGGAAGAAGGAAGAAGGGTTAAATATTGAAAAAAAGGGAAAAAAGATAGAGATAACTATCTCAAATGAAGTGGATAGGCTATTTTTAAGCATATCTGATCGATATCTACATTTTTGTAGCATTCTTTTTTCACGCTTAGTATTATAGTAGGGAGCAGGCAACAGTGGGAAAAATATTTCCCTGTTTAAAGTTTATTATTAGCGCAAGTCTTAACCAAGTCATTCTTTGTTATTTAATGTGTTGTGCTTAAGAAAATGAAATGACTATTGCGATCTCCGCAATAGAGAGATGAAGTAGGTATTTTTTCCACCACACATCTTAGATTCTGGTGCTTCACAAAATGAATTAGCTATTGCGATATCCGCAATAGAGAGGTGAAGTAGGTATTTTTTCCACCACACATCTCAGATTCTGGTGCTTCACAAAATGAATTAGCTATTGCGATATCCGCAATAGAGAGATGAAGTAGGTATTTTTCCACCACACATCTTAGAATCTGGTGCTTCACAAAATGAATTAGCTATTGCGATATCCGCAATAGAGAGATGAAGTAGGTATTTTTTCCACCACACATCTTAGAATCTGGTGCTTCACAAAATGAATTAGCTATTGCGATATCCGCAATAGAGAGATGAAGTAGGTATTTTTTCCACCACACATCTTAGAATCTGGTGCTTCACAAAATGAATTAGCTATTGCGATATCCGCAATAGAGAGGTGAAGTAGGTATTTTTTCCACCACACATCTTAGAATCTGGTGCTTCACAAAATGAATTAGCTATTGCGATATCCACAATAGAGAGATGAAGTAGGTATTTTTTCCACCACACATCTCAGATTCTGGTGCTTCACAAAATGAATTAGCTATTGCGATATCCGCAATAGATAGGTGAAGTAGGTATTTTTTCCACCACCCATCTTAGATTCTGGTGCTTCACAAAATGAATTAGCTATTGCGATATCCACAATAGAGAGATGAAGTAGGTATTTTTTCCACCACACATCTCAGTTCTGGTGCTTCACAAAATGAATTAGCTATTGCGATATCCACAATAGAGAGATGAAGTAGGTATTTTTTCCACCACACATCTCAGATTCTGGTGCTTCACAAAATGAATTAGCTATTGCGATCTCCGCAATAGAGAGATGAAGTAGTTATTTTTTCCACCACACATCTTAGATTCTGGTGCTTCACAAAATGAATTAGCTATTGCGATCTCCGCAATAGAGAGATGAAGTAGTTATTTTTTCCACCACACATCTCAGATTCTGGTGCTTCACAAAATGAATAATCGTGAGAATAAACTAAAAGTTCAAAATCTCAACCTAAAATTAAACAGCCTTGCTTTGAAGAATTCTTCCTCAATCCTAAATTTATTTTTAATAATTACCTCTCCTTAAAAAGAAGAAGATTGGCTAGAAAGAAAATTTTTTTCTCTTTTAAAGGAGAGGCTTGAAACCTTAATTATGCAGCAAAATTGATTATCAAAATGTAAGCATTTCCTACGGAATGCTTACCTACTAACTACTTCTTAAACAGGTTTATAACCCACCCAATACTTACTAACAAAATGAACTTCAGTAGCGATATTAATAAAACCTACTTTCTCCAAACGTTCCTCTAAATTATCTGTAATATAACTCTGATAATAAGGTTCATGGAACATTGCTGGAAAATTTTTTAACATTGGCGCAAAATCAGGTTCATCAGAAACTTGAATCGAATCACAAATCACAAAAACACCCCCAGGTTGAGTCACTCGAAAAGCTTCCTCTATTACTTTTTGACGTACCATCGGCGGTAATTCATGGAACATAAAAACACAAGTTGTTGCCTGAAAAAAATTATCTCTCCAAGGTAAATTCTCAGCATTTCCTTGTAAAAGTTGAGGCAACTCTCCCAACTCTTCAGATAATAATTGATGAGCTTTTTTTAAATAAGCCGACGACAAATCAACACCATAAAGAGCAGCCTTTGGTAAAGTAGCGCGAATAAACTTTAAAGTTCTACCAGTACCACAAGCAATATCTAAAACTCGTAAATTTTGAGGAGCGATCGCATCTAAATTTTGCCCATAAAATAACTTTTCTAATCCCATTTTTAACGGAGCCAAAATTCGTCTGCGCATAGCATCGGCAGTACCATTAAATAAAAGTTCTACCTGTAAATCATAGAGATTAGCTGATGTATCGCTTAAGTAGCCATCTGTTTGGTAATGAAAATTTTGTAAATAATACTTAGGATAATCTTGAGTGTCTATTTGTGGAGAAAATTCTTGATATTTCTTTTGTTTAATTCTATTCCAAATTGTAGGCATATCTAGCCAAATATTAGGATAGTAACTGAAAAAATCTGACCAGGGATTATCAAATATAATATTAACTGGATAAATACCATTTTCTCCATCTGCCAAATCTCTTTCCATAATCTCATCAATGCGTTTCTGAACTTTTTGGAGAATTTCAGGAGACAAAGGTTGAATTTTAAACTCAAGAGTTGGATAAATAAAATTTCTCAGCCGAGTAGAAATTTCTTTGTGAGCTAAAGCGAAGTAAATTTTACCTTGTTGAAATGTTTGATAAGTAAATTTTGTAATAGTATCTGACATGACGATAAGTCTAAATAGATTTTGCGAGTTTTGTAGTTTTATTTCAGGATTGTAACACAATTATCATACAGCAGAAGGAAGAAGGAAGAAGGAAGAAGCAGGAAGGTTGATATTCCGTTGTTTTAGATATTGCATAAGTTAAAAGTAGTAATGGCAGTTGCTATAATTTTGAAGAAAAAACCATATAGTACTTTGGCGCTTGACAATATTTGCGTAACATTCTGGTAGGAAAAGGCAAGAAGCAACAGAGGAATTAATACCAGTTCCTAAAAGTAACGCTATACTTGGGTAAGACTTCAGTTATTAATTAATCAAAACAGGTAGAATCACTTTGCATCCTAAAAATAGCCTAGTTAATGTTAATTATTCTTACTTTTTACTTCTCCCTGTACGGACGTTGCATAAGGGCGTCCCTACCCACTCCCCTATTTCCCCTCCCAGGAGGGGTTAGGAGTGGGTCCCCTGCTCAACAAAATGTAGAAAAATTTTTGAGAAATGGTATAATGTATAGTGGCATACCTAATACATTCCCTCAAAAAAAATAGCCCCCAGCAAAGGAGGCTATCAAAACTAACTCGCTATTGTTTCATATTACTAATTTTTGCTATGAGGCCAGGCAAGTAAATCAAGAATCATTTATCTAGAAAAATCATTTCTAGTCCTTACTTAGGAATCAGGATTGAATAAAATACAGAAGTTAAACAGCAAAGCTTAAATAGATTCAACCTTAATCTTTCTAAATCATGTAAGTAATAAAATACTCATTCCTTCAGCTTTGAGAAAAACTTATTTCCTCCTAACTCCTAAGTTCTACTTACTAAATTAGCAATCGTAGTAGAGAGAAAACTCATAAGGATGAGGACGCAGACGCATAGGGTTCACCTCATTGTCCAACTTGTACTCAATCCAAGTTTGAATTAAATCCTCTGTAAATACCCCACCAGTAGTCAAAAACTCATGGTCTTTTTCCAAAGCTTCCAAAGCACCTTCTAAAGACCCAGGAGTAGAAGGAATCTTGCTTAACTCTTCAGGACTGAGGTCATAAATATCCACATCCAAAGATTCGCCAGGGTCAATTTCATTCTTAATCCCATCAATACCAGCACAAAGCATTGCAGCAAAAGCCAAATAGGGATTACAACTAGCATCAGGACAACGGAACTCTAATCGTTTGGCCTTGGGATTTGTACCACTTAAAGGAATCCGAACAGAAGCAGAGCGGTTACCTTGAGAATAAGCTAAGTTTACTGGAGCTTCAAATCCAGGAACTAATCGCTTATAAGAATTAGTAGAGGGATTAGAGAATGCCAATATTGCTGGAGCGTGCTTGAGGATACCACCAATGTAATTAAGTGCTGTCTTACTCAAATTGGCATAACCATCACCCCAGAATAGAGGTTGTCCATCTTTCCAAATTGACTGGTGACAGTGCATACCAGAACCATTATCGTTAAATATAGGTTTAGGCATGAAAGTAATAGTTTTGCCATGTTTTTTGCCCACATTTTTGATGACATACTTATAAATCATCAAGTTATCTGCAGCTTCTACCAATGTGCCAAACTTAAAGCCCAATTCATTCTGACCACCTGTAGCAACTTCGTGGTGATGCTTTTCAATGGGAACTCCACACTTGGCCATTGTTAATAGCATTTCTGTCCGCAAATCCTGCATTGTATCGGTGGGAGATACAGGGAAGTAACCTTGTTTATAGTTTGGTTTATAAGCTTTATTACCACCTGGTTCTTCACTACCAGAATTCCAACGACCTTCTATACTATCTACATAGTAATAAGCTTTATTTTCAGTTTGGTCAAACCGAGCATCTTCAAATACAAAGAATTCAGCTTCAGGACCAAAGAAGGCAGTATCGCCAATACCTGTTGATTTTAAATAGTCAACTGCTTTCTGAGAGATGACTCTGGGGCAACGGCTATACCATTCACCAGTTCGAGGCTCTTTAATACTACAAGTTATACTTAATGTTGGTTCAGCCATAAAAGGATCAATCCAAGCAGTAGTTGGATCTAGTACCATCATCATGTCTGACTCGTTAATATTTTTCCAACCACGGATACTAGAACCGTCAAAGGCAACTCCATCTGTAAAGGAACTCTCATCAATTTGACTTTTGTGAACTGTTAAATGTTGCCAAATACCTGGTAGGTCAATGAATTTCAAATCAATAACTTGAATATCATCATTGTCAATCCAGTTCAATACATCTTGGGCTGTTTGTGCCATATTAGCTCCTAAGTTTTAAATTTTGGCTTTCTTGACAAGAAGAATAGCTTTAATAAGAATAAATACATCAGTCTTAAATTTTGGCTTTCTTAACAAAGTTCTAATCAGAATACATCCAGCCGATAATAAGAATGAAAATCCTTGAGTTTTTGTAACTTTAGACACAAAAAATCTGACCTTAATCAAATAATTCTGCTAGTGCAGGATGGTAGAAATAACTAACCAATTACAAAATCCTAAAAGCCTTACCAATCAAAAATGATTGACTTTTGAATGCATGACTTTTGAGTTCTGCGTAGCAGCACTAGGTGGCAATTTATCTCAAGGTTGGTTGAAGACCCACCCTCTCCTGGAAGGGACAGTCGGGATGTTTGCGCAGCATGACCCTGGGAAAACCAATCAATCTTGCGATTGTTACAAAAAAGTAGTTGAAAGCCAAGTGGCTTTAGCATTTGAATGAAAACAAGTTGTGGGAATTTATTCCCAAGTATCCCAAAACGTGGGATAATACCAATGAATGCGAGTAGGAACAAGGTTTGTCCCATAGACTCAATGCTTGTAGGGGTGAAACTCCTGTCGGGAAGAAGCTAGTAGCATGGTTCTACCAAGACACTCGGCAAAGACAAACACCTCAGCAAGGATAGGGATTTATAGCTCGAACATAAGTATAAAACCACTCTGAAAGCGAGACAAAAGTAAGGGCGATGTATGCGGCACTCTTGTCAGCTTATGTGAGTCTGTAGGTGGTATATGAGCTACCACCACTGGAAAAATTTAATTAAGTCCAGTGACAGCTAGTAGCTTTTCAGAATCGTGTTTTTCAACCAATTCCGAACAACTGCTTAGAATAACCCGTACTTTATCGGGTCAGAAGTCAAGACAGCATAGTACTCTTAATTAAAATAAGGCTGCTGGGCTAGCAGTGTCAGTCTGTGGAGCGGCTTTAAGACCGAAAAGAGGGGAAGACCTTGGAGGCGGGTGCTATGAAGCAGAAAATCCCTATCAGTGATGTTAGGGAATTCCACGTTTTAGCGTTAGCGCAACGTTGGGAGGATGTCAAAGTACGCTAATATAGAAAATTTAAGAAATTTTTGGGAGAATAATTATATGCGGGACACTATCACTAGCTTGATAGATAATTACGATGCTAAAGGTCGTTATTTGGACCGGGATGCTGTCGATCAATTAAAGTCTTATTTTGAAACGGGTACTGCGCGAGTAAAAGCTGCTACTGTAATTAATTCTATGGCTGCTAGTTTGGTCAAGCAAGCTGGGATTACGTTGTTTGCGCAACAACCTGAATTAATTCGTCCGGGTGGTAATGCTTATACGACCCGTCGTTATGCTGCTTGTCTACGGGATATGGATTATTATCTACGCTATGCTACTTATGCTTTGGTGGCAGGTAACACGGATGTTTTGGATGAAAGGGTCTTACAGGGTCTTCGAGAAACCTACAATTCTCTAGAAGTACCTATTGGACCTACTTTGGTTGGAATTGGTATTCTTAAGGAACTTGTTAAATCTGAAGTTGCAGCGGCAGGTATTGAAACTGGTGCTTTCTTAGAAGCACCCTTCGACCATTTAATTAGTGAGTTAGCTGAAAAGGACATTTAATTAATTAATAATGAATAATTAATAATGAATAATTATTCATTACCAAGGGTAAAAATGGGATTTGGAAACCAAATCCCAACAATTTTTCATAATTCAGTAATCAGTTTAATAATCAGTATAATTGGGTACATCTCATATTTGCAAAAATACTTTTTCCCTATTCCCTATTCCCTATTCCCTATTCCCTGTTCCCTAAAAGCGATAAATTTTTGGCTTTATTCACGCATTGAGATGCACCCGTTTAATTCTTTCGATTTTTTTTAACATTAATGAAGCGGATTTTAACAACTCAAAAAGCTGATAGCTGTTTGCGGAACATTCGAAACGGAAATTCTAAAAGCTGATAGCTAGTTAATAATTAAAATTTGTGGTTAAACAAAGATTAGACATTTTATTAGTAGAACAAAATTTATGTACTTCTCGACAAAAAGCTCAAGTTTTGATTAGAGCAGGAGAAGTAATGGTAAATCAGCAAATAATTGATAAACCAGGAACTGAAGTAGAGTCTGAGGCGAATATAAAAGTTAAGCAAAAATCTTTATATGTTTCTAGGGGAGGTTATAAACTTGCCAAAGCATTAGAATATTTTTCTATCCCTATTTCTGGCAGAATATGTCTTGATGGAGGTATTTCCACAGGTGGTTTTACAGACTGTTTGTTACAAACAGGGGCTAAATTAGTTTACGGTATTGATGTGGGATATGGGCAAGTTGACTGGGGTTTGCGTAATGACCAAAGAGTTGTTTTGAAGGAGAGAACTAACCTACGTTATTTAACTGCCATAGAATTATATGGCGAGGAATTAAGATTAAATTCTCAAGTACAAGAAAATTCAGAAATCTATCCTAATTTAGCAGTAGTTGATGTTTCTTTTATTTCTATAACTAAAGTTTTACCTGCTTTATGGCAATTACTTATTCCACCTCGTGAGACAATATTGTTGGTAAAACCTCAGTTTGAAGTAGGAAAAAAACGAGTCGGAAAAAAAGGTGTGGTACGTTCTTCTACTGACCAAGCTGAAGCAATTTTTCAAGTATGGAGTAGCGCTCAGAATTTAGGATGGGGATATTCTGGTTTAACCTGGTCTCCTATACAAGGTCCGGCTGGTAATATAGAATATTTATTATGGTTAAATGTTGATAGTAAACTTTCACTAGATTTGGCAGCGATCGCTCAGATAACAAAATTAGCTCAAGAAGAATTTAATCGTGTTTCATAAGATATTAAGTTTGACTGAAATGTTAGAGAAGCAGTCAGCACTCAGCAATCAGCAATCAGCTTTGTAAAAGGGGATTTTAATCCCACATTCCACACTTCAATTTGTAACATGAAAATTAGTATAAAATCTGTAGCTTGCTTAAGTATTGATACTATATAAATTATCTTCATTTACCTTGATCGGGAGTCAAATTCTCAGTTAAATATGGCAGCATAAATACTTACTGAATCCTTTATTCCTATTGACCACTATAATTTACTTCTTACTTCTTACTTTTGACTTTTGACTTTTGATTATGGTTTTATATCATGTCTGGATAATGATTGATCAAAAAACTTTTTCCTTCTACTCCTCTTTCTTCCTCTTTCTTCTCTCCTGACTTCTGACTCCTGACTCCTGACTCCTGTACGGGCGAATGCCATTCGCCCCTACGACTCCTGACTCCTCTGTCATTTACTGTTCAACCGGACATGATATTAGTCATTTTACTTCAGAGAATTAGTATATTTTTTCTTTTCTTGATTAAATTATCTATTTATATATTTTGTACTTCATTTATTTTTAGCACAATAATTTCTGCCAAAATTATATCTGTTAAATTAGCGGATCGATTTTTATATAGTTTAATTCTCTTTGGCGATTTTTTAAGAGGAATAGAAATAGTTGAACTTTTTAATATTGTTGCTTTTGCTGTTGTGGGAATGGGTTTTGGTTTAGCAACTATTTTTTTACCTAAGTATTTAGGTCGTTATGTGAGTGCAATTCTATTAATAATTTTAGTGCCAATAATTTTTCTCACGACTCAAATGGTCAGATATGATATTTGGGTAGAACAGGTAGCAAATAATGAAAATTTATCTCTTGATGGAGCTGAATTACTCGCTAATTCATTTTTAAATCAAAGGGTAGGTAATGATGGTATTTATGGTTTCTATTTATATACTGCTCAGTTTCCTATTCTCCCTGATAAAAAGGTACAGATGAATAATTTAGATAGATTGGAAAAGAATGTTAATTCAAAGTTTGTGAGTTTGATAGGGGTGCCACCAGGGGTTGTTTCGTGGGCAATGAGTTTGTGTTTTTGGGTAATTAGAATTTTTTATTTTGTAGTAGCGGTAGTCACGACTGTTGCTCACTTCAGAGAAGGTTTAAGGATAGTTAAATGTTGAGATTGTAGGTAAGCATTTCCTGCGGACTGCTACGCAAACAGCTATCAGCAGTCAGCTATCAGATTGATATAACATACTGTTTCAGCACAGGTAAAAGGGTAAAGTTGTTTTCTTGTTTTTCTATTAGGGAGCGTCGCTGTAAAGATTTAATGATATTGAATAAGTCTGAAGCTGGTATTTGTAAATTATCTAATAAGGTTGAAATAGTTACTGGTTGGGTTGTGGTTGCTAGGTGAGAGATTACTTGTTTTTCTACTTCTGATAAACGCGAAAGTTGCTGATGTAATAATTCTTTGATGTCTGCATCTAAAAATAGGGGGTCGTATTGAAATAATTCTGAGATATTTCCGCATAAAAAGGAAGTTTATCAAAGCATTGCTAAATTTCTTCAAGAAAACCTACATCAACCAGAACGTGTATGTTTAGGAATTACCCATAAACTTTGCAGAGAATTTGACGAAAGATTATTAGAAGAAGGAGTAGAAATTAACCACAAACTTCTTGAAGCTGCAAAAGCATTAATTTTAACTATTAAAGTGCATTATGAACCTAAAGTAAATTATGAACCTGAACTACAGACGGTTAAAACTTACAATCGTCAAACAGAAATTTATTACATTAAAGGAAACAAACCAATAGTAACAAGAATAGAACAGGAATTATATTTGGATACTGTACCTCAAGATGTACGTTCAGAGTGGTTACGGGAGGGTGAAAAAAATTAACTTTTAAACTTTATCCAAAGGAGTAAAAAATTATGCCAATTCCATTTTTAATTCCTATAGTAGTTGCTCTAGGAGTTTCAATAGTCTTAGCATTAGCATTTTGGTATCAAATTTTAGATTGGGCACAAGATAGTCTTTTTCCTTGGGTTAAACGAAATATTCCTTTAATTGAAGGTGTAGTTAAAGAAGCATTTATTGCTGTAGATAAAGTAGCTACTCCTATCCGCAAAACTATTCGTCAAGCATGGGAAAAGTTGCGTGATTTTTTACTAAAGCAAGTAGTAAAAATAGAAATAAAATCATCAAGTGAATTGATAAAACGAGTTACATCTTGGGTAATTAAAGTTCTCGAATCTGGTAAAAAAGTTCCGGTAAAAGTAGAGACAGAAGAAGAAGTTAATTGGGATGAATTACCTGAAGAGGTGCGTAAAGAGTTTCTCAGTAAAGGAGAAAGTGAAACTGAAATTGATGTAACTGAAATTCGCGATGATGAAATTGACCAAATGGATATGTCTGCTTAGTTACCTAGTATGTTTGAATCAAAAAAAATTAAGTATTTAAGGCGAATAAAAATGACTCAAATCAAAGTTGACTGGCTTACTATTTCTATCGTTGCAGTTGTAGCAGTAGGCATAGGTATCTATTTTTTAACCAAACAAAGTGAAACAGAAAATCGCAGGAATATTGATAGGTGGTTTGAGGAAAGATTAGCCATATCATTAGCAGAAAAATTAGGCAAATCCAGTCAAAAAATATTACAAACTATTCGGGGTTCAGGAAATCCTACAATAATTGCTAGGATTCGTGAAATCGTTAATTCTGCTAGATTAACTTTTACGAAATTATCATCTTTTAATGATGTAGAAATTCGTCTAAGTGTAGATTACAGTAACGGTACATCTTTTGCCGTTTCTAAGAATTGGAAATGGGATGAACTACCAGAAACAATTAGGTCTGAATTTCTCAGAAGTAGTAGTAATCTAGTGACTCGTCCGTGGGATTTTCCTTGGGATAACTAATAAATTTAGGAGAGTAAATATTATGCGTTGGTTAGTAGCAGTAGGTATGTTAGTAGCAGCAGCAGTAGGAACATTAATTGTTGTTCAATTATGGGATGATATACGAGAAACAGTTGCTAAATGGTTACGTCAACAAGGTTTGGAAAAAAGTGCTTTAATGGATGCTTGGGTTAAGTTAGATTCAATCGCTGGTACTGTACGTTCCAGAATTTTTGCTAAGACTGAAAAAACAGGGGCAGTTATCATCTCGGAAACTGAATATGAGATGAGTGAAATAGATGATGAAGATGTTAAAAAGCAACTTAAAGAAAGAGGATATTTTGAGCGCGGTATTATGGATTTACTTGACTAAGAAGAAATTAGTTTTTGCCTGGGAAAAGTGTCTAAGAGTTGATTTTTTTTAACTAACTACTTAATTGTTCAATATTTAGCAAATTATTATAAGGAGAATTAATTTATGCCCGCAGGATGGGAAAGAAAAACAACTACAAATGCAAATACAGAGGAAATAAAAAGTACAAATCAAAACAAATCTCCCGAACAAACTCCCAATAATAACTCCTCTGATAAAACAACTGAAATAAACAGAATGGAAATGTTTATTCCAGAAGAACCTCAGAAAAGTTTAGACAATCTAATACTTCCCTCAACTGTCAAAAATAGAATTGATACAGCACTGAATAGAATTAAATATCACGATATTTTATATCACCAATGGAACTTAAAAAGTATTGACCCCCGTGGTAAGCGTACCGCAATTAATTTATTTGGATTACCAGGTACAGGTAAAACCTTTTGTGCAGAAGCGATCGCTCACTTTTTAGAGAAAAAATTATCAAAGTTAACTATGCAGAAATTGAGTCTAAATATGTGGGTGAAACGCCAAAAAATATTACGGCAGCTTTTAACAAGGCGAAAGAAACCGATTCAGTTTTATTCTTTGATGAAGCTGACTCTATCTTGGGAAAAAGATTAACTAATGTCACTCAAAGTTCCGATCATGGAGTTAATGTTAGTCGTTCTGTAATGTTACTTCAGTTAGATAAATTTGATGGAGTTGTAATTTTTGCCACTAACCTCGCAAAAAATTATGATGGTGCATTTGTGCGCCGAATTTTGGCACATATTGAGTTTGAATTACCAGACAAAGAATGTCGCATTAAACTATGGCAATATCTACTGCCAAAAGAAGTACCAATCACAAAAGATGTAAATCTAGAATGGTTAGCAAACGAGTCAGAAGAACTTGCTGGAGGTGATATTTTAAACGTTGTAATTGCAGCAGCAAGTCGAGCAGTGATGAGAGAAAGAGAAGCTCAAAAAGTTTCCCCTTTTGACTTAGCTGAAGAAATCAAATTTGTA
Organism: Okeania sp. KiyG1; assembly: GCF_014132355.1. Classification (GTDB taxonomy): domain Bacteria; phylum Cyanobacteriota; class Cyanobacteriia; order Cyanobacteriales; family Microcoleaceae; genus Okeania. The sequence goes on along the minus strand of NZ_BLZO01000082.1, from coordinate 36,825 downwards.
CGAGAAGCAAAGACAAAAATTGGTTCTCCTCACTATGAAACTAATCAACAAAAACCCAAAATTAAAGAGACAGAAATGGAACGAAATGATTTATCTCCAGAACTTCGCGATCGCGACAGCGGAACGGAGTTCTATCGCTACGATAAAGCTATTTCTGAAATAGATAAATCTGATTCAAGAATTTAGAATTTAGAATGCGCGAATTTAGAATTACCTCTTCTTATAAAATAAGAGAATTGGATCAAAGGATTTTTTTTCCTTTTTTCTCAATGAATGGAGAGGTTTTATACCTGAATTTTTCGGTAAAAGGAGTAGGGGAGTGGAGAAGTTCGGGAAAAGTATAGCAGTCGAAGGAAAGGTTAGGAAAAATCAAAAGCTTAAAACTAAAACAACATAAGATTTTTCCTTCTTCCTTCTCCCTTCTTGATTAAATAATTCCATAAAATTTATTAACTTCTTGCTTCTTACTTCTTCCTTCTTGCTTCTTCCTTCTTCAATAACTTCTTCCTTCTTGCTTCTTGCTTCTTCCTTCAAATAATTCCTGTTGTAAACGATAAATAATAGTATCTGGTTCAACCTGATTTAAAATATCCTGAATAACTATATCTTGTCCCAAAGGTCCCCAAGTACAACCCTTTTCCAAATAAACCTTAGTAGCTCTACCAATAGCATAAGTCCCATAAGCTCCTATAGAAGCTTGAGTAATAGCAACCCCTGCATAAGAAGTAACACCAACCTTTCCTAAACCCAATAACAAACTACTACCCAACTCCCCTAATAACATACCACCTTCACTAAATATAATTACTTTCCAAAGTTTACCCGCTTCATAGCTAGTCATAGGCAAATTATAGAGACGAGACAAAGAGCGAATTAAAGCTAAATCTATTACAGTAGTTCCCATCACATCAATAATAGCAACAGGATTAAGAGCAACAGCTAAAGCTTTATACTTAGCAAAATCCCAAATTAAATCATCAGCTTCATCTTGTTTAATCTTAACAGTTTTATGAGCAATAGTTACCTCAGCTTCTCTTGCTTGTACTAACGCATTTAACGCTAAAAGCGACCGCCCTTCCCGCTCTAAAATAGTAATTATTTTTTGTTTCAACGGATCTATTTGAGGCGACGGAGTTTCCCATTCGTGAGTCACATTACCATCAGACCATTCAATTCTTACAGGTATAGGAGCTGGTTCTGCTGAGACCATTACTACTTCTGTCGGAGGATAAATATCTTCTAATTCTTCTGATTTATCCACAGCAATATTTTGCAAATTATGATAAATATCTTCTCGTTCAGCTTCTGTATATAAATCAATTTTATTAAACACTAAAATTAGTGGTTTTTTAGCCTTCCTTAATTCACGCAAAGCATCATATTCAGTACGGGTAAGATCCCCAGAAACAACAAATAGAATTAAATCTGCTTTCCTAGTAACTTCCTTAGCCATTTCTCCACGAACTTGACCTGCTACTTCATCTAATCCAGGAGTATCTATTAAATCTATTTTTGCTTTCTCTTGTTGATGAGAATTAATGAAAATATTAGGTGTCCATCTAATAGTACGAGGCCATTGAGTAACACCATTTAGAGGACCTGTTTCTAATATTTTTTCACTTAATAAAGCATTTAAAACTGCTGATTTACCACGACTGACAAGACCAAAAACTGCTATTTGAATTACTCCTTGGTCTAGCTTATCAATATTGGATTTTAATAAATCTAATTGAGTTTTTAAGGAGGATGAAAATTCAGAAGTGGTTGTTTTTTGGGCAGTATTTTGCAAACCAGAATATCTATTTAGAGCTTTTCGTAAACTTGCCCTAGCACGTTTCCAGTGTTGTTGACCTTGTTTCTGGTAATTTTCTGGAGATTGAGAATATTCTGTCACTATTTCTGGGTAGATATTTGAGTTATTCAAGATTATTTCAGTTATCAGTTAAATGCTTACAAGAAATCAAAGTATTATTAGTAATGATATAGCGTTTCCCAAGCTAATGAAGTACAGTTTTTTTGTAAGCATTTCCTACGGAATGCTGCGCAAACAGCGGTCAGCAATCAGCAATCAGCTATTAATTCACTGCCTTGATAGGAGGAATTAGTATTGAGAGGTTTAAGGATAATTCAAAGTATTGAAAAAAACAACTAACCTTGACCTTAGCAGTGTATATTCATGATTTATGAAAGAGCTAAAAGCTGAATGCGAGCTAGCTGAATACTTACGTTTTTTTCTTCTTTATCGATTCTTAGGGAACCAGAATTACTACTCCCTACTCCCTACTCCCTACTCCCTACTCCCTACTCCCTAAAACCAAAGAATTTTGTACCTCACGCTTTTTGGGAATTGCTATATAATTCTATCAAATCAATTGGCATAATTTCTGGAATACTCCTCATTGAGTCTAGAGAAGAAAATTTATAATTGGTATAAGTTGAGTTTTTGAGATAAACATGAGTGAAAATTCCAATAATTTAGAGTTGGCAATAGTGATAGATAGTCAATCTATGAGCTATCTGGAATGTCTATTAAATTGGGAAAGTTTGGTAAGAGCTGAGATTAAACAAATTCTCAAAAAAATAGTTATCAAATTACTCAGAGTAAAAGAAGAAAAGATTTTTTTCAGACAGGGTTATTACAAGTAGATATTGAGCAAGAAGATTTTGATAATTTAGTAAGTCTCAGAAATTGGGAAGAATTATTCAACAATTAATAATTAATAATTAATAATTACCTCTCTTTGAAAAGAAGAGAATTGACGCGGTAGGGAAATTTTTTTCTTGTTTCTCCTTTAAAGGAGACGCTTTAAACCTTAATTATTCGGTAATACCATTTCTCCATGAAGTTGCACTTAATATAAAGATGAGAATAGTCAGCGTAATAAGGCATGAGCAACAATTATTAAGCGCATTGTTACAGAGAAATGGTATAAGAGGTAAAATCAAAGAAATTATCAAAGAAAATTATGCTCAAATAGATAAATATAGCTCCTATGACTTTAGACAGAGTTTATTGGAAGTAGCAATAAATGAAGAAGACTATGAAAATTTGGCACGCTTCAAAAATTGGGAACAATTATTAAGGGATAAGGTTGACAAAATTATTGATGAAAATTACGATAAAATCTCCGATATTCAAGACTTAATGTACGAAGAGAGTTTTTCACAACCACTTCCTTATCCTTATACTGACTACCCAGGTAGTGATGGTTAACCACTCACACCTGATTAATTAATTGTAGAACAGATGCAAAGAGTCTATACATATTAGTAGACTCTTTTTTTGCTTTTCCACTAAATGTGTTTCAGTAATTCTCAGTTATTCTTTGTCTGAATAGGTAAAATTATTTGTAAATTTGGGGTTGCACATTATGGAATGATATTGCCAAAAATTAGTTGATAATTTGACTCTAAAAACCTAATATTCATCATTCTGGCAATTCTCAAATCCAAAATTATGTTCATCAAAAATGTCAAATCATTCGTCACTGTGCAACACAGTAAATTTACCATTGAGTCATATTTTTATTTATCAGTAGGTTGTTAGATACTCCCTAAAAATTGCAGATTTACTGGTTATTTAGCGCAAATATATATTTCCTATTACCATATTATTACGCCGGAGTTGAGACAAATTCATTTCTCAATTTTCACAAAATTGACTATCTGTGGAAATATAGAAATATTTTGTTCAGTTTATATCTGTTAGTCTTCTCAGATAATAGTTGCCCCTAAAAATTCTCAATATACTAATTATTCCACAGAGGTCATTACTATTTATTGCAGAATTTTTCCTAATTTCTCAACTCTCACAAAAATTAGTATCTGTGGGAGTAGGGAAATATTTTGTTCAGTTCATATCTGTTAGTCTTCTCAGATAATAGTTGCCCCTGAAAAATTCTCAATATACTAATTTCTCAACTTTCACAAAATTAATATCTGTGGAAATATAGAAATATTTTGTTCAGTTCATATCTGTTAGTCTTCTCAGATAATAGTTGCCCCTAAAAATTCTCAATATACTAATTATTCAGCAGAGGTCATTACTATTTATTGCAGAATTTTTCCTAATTTCTCAACTCTCACAAAAATTAGTATCTGTGGAAATTTTGTGGGAGTAGGGAAATATTTTGTTCAGCTCATATCTGTTAGTCTTCTCAGATAATAGTTGCCCCTAAAAATTCTCAATATACTAATTATTCCACAGAGGTCATTACTATTTATTACAGAATTTTTCCTAATTTCTCAACTCTCACAAAAATTAGTATCTGTGGAAATTTTGTAGGATTAGGGAAATATTTTGAATAATTTTTCCTAATTTCTCAACTTTCACAAAATTAATATCTGTGGAAATATAGAAATATTTTGTTCAGTTCATATCTGTTAGTCTTCTCAGATAATAGTTGCCCCTAAAAATTCTCAATATACTAATTATTCCACAGAGGTCATTACTATTTATTACAGAATTTATCCTAATTTCTCAACTCTCACAAAAATTAGTATCTGTGGGAGTAGGGAAATATTTTGTTCAGTTCATATCTGTTAGTCTTCTCAGATAATAGTTGCCCCTAAAAATTCTCAATATACTAATTATTCCACAGAGGTCATTACTATTTATTACAGAATTTATCCTAATTTCTCAACTCTCACAAAAATTAGTATCTGTGGGAGTAGGGAAATATTTTGTTCAGTTCATATCTGTTAGTCTTCTCAGATAATAGTTGCCCCTAAAAAATTCTCAATATACTAATTATTCCACAGAGGTCATTACTATTTATTGCAGAATTTATCCTAATTTCTCAACTCTCACAAAAATTAGTATCTGTGGGAGTAGGGAAATATTTTGTTCAGTTCGTATCTGTTAGTCTTCTCAGATAATAGTCGCCCCTGAAAAATTCTCAATATACTAATTTCTCAACTTTCACAAAATTAATATCTGTGGAAATATAGAAATATTTTGTTCAGTTTATATTTGCTAGTCTTCTCAGATAATAGTTGCCCCTAAAAATTCTCAATATACTAATTATTCCACAGAGGTCATTACTATTTATTGCAGAATTTTTCCTAATTTCTCAACTCTCACAAAAATTAGTATCTGTGGAAATTTTGTAGGATTAGGGAAATATTTTGAATAATTTTTCCTAATTTCTCAACTTTCACAAAATTAATATCTGTGGAAATATAGAAATATTTTGTTCAGTTCATATCTGTTAGTCTTCTCAGATAATAGTTGCCCCTAAAAAATTCTCAATATACTAATTATTCCACAGAGGTCATTACTATTTATTGCAGAATTTATCCTAATTTCTCAACTCTCACAAAAATTAGTATCTGTGGGAGTAGGGAAATATTTTGTTCAGTTCATATCTGTTAGTCTTCTCAGATAATAGTTGCCCCTAAAAATTCTCAATATACTAATTATTCCACAGAGGTCATTACTATTTATTACAGAATTTTTCCTAATTTCTCAACTCTCACAAAAATTAGTATCTGTGGGAGTAGGGAAATATTTTGTTCAGTTCATATCTGTTAGTCTTCTCAGATAATAGTTGCCCCTAAAAATTCTCAATATACTAATTATTCCACAGAGGTCATTACTATTTATTGCAGAATTTATCCTAATTTCTCAACTCTCACAAAAATTAGTATCTGTGGGAGTAGGGAAATATTTTGTTCAGTTCATATCTGTTAGTCTTCTCAGATAATAGTCGCCCCTGAAAAATTCTCAATATACTAATTTCTCAACTTTCACAAAATTAATATCTGTGGAAATATAGAAATATTTTGTTCAGTTTATATCTGTTAGTCTTCTCAGATAATAGTTGCCCCTGAAAAATTCTCAATATACTAATTATTCCACAGAGGTCATTACTATTTATTGCAGAATTTATCCTAATTTCTCAACTCTCACAAAAATTAGTATCTGTGGGAGTAGGGAAATATTTTGTTCAGTTCGTATCTGTTAGTCTTCTCAGATAATAGTCGCCCCTGAAAAATTCTCAATATACTAATTATTCCACAGAGGTCATTACTATTTATTGCAGAATTTATCCTAATTTCTCAACTCTCACAAAAATTAGTATCTGTGGAAATTTTGTAGGATTAGGGAAATATTTTGAATAATTTTTCCTAATTTCTCAACTTTCACAAAATTAATATCTGTGGAAATATAGAAATATTTTGTTCAGTTTATATCTGCTAGTCTTCTCAGATAATAGTTGCCCCTGAAAAATTCTCAATATACTAATTTCTCAACTTTCACAAAATTAATATCTGTGGAAATATAGAAATATTTTGTTCAGTTTATATCTGCTAGTCTTCTCAGATAATAGTCGCCCCTAAAAATTCTCAATATACTAATTATTCCACAGAGGTCATTACTATTTATTGCAGAATTTATCCTAATTTCTCAACTCTCACAAAAATTAGTATCTGTGGAAATTTTGTAGGATTAGGGAAATATTTTGAATAATTTTTCCTAATTTCTCAACTTTCACAAAATTAATATCTGTGGAAATATAGAAATATTTTGTTCAGTTTATATCTGCTAGTCTTCTCAGATAATAGTTGCCCCTGAAAAATTCTCAATATACTAATTTCTCAACTTTCACAAAATTAATATCTGTGGAAATATAGAAATATTTTGTTCAGTTTATATCTGCTAGTCTTCTCAGATAATAGTTGCCCCTAAAAATTCTCAATATACTAATTATTCCACAGAGGTCATTACTATTTATTGCAGAATTTATCCTAATTTCTCAACTTTCACAAAATTAATATCTGTGGAAGTTGAGAAATATTTTGCTCAGTTTATATCTGCTAGTATTTTCCGGTAATAGTCGCCCCTGAAAAATTTTCAATATACTAATTATTAGACATCTCCTCCAAAGGAGGGAGCAGGCAATAAGGAACAGGGAGAAATAATTGATAATTTTATAGATAAGAATTGATTTGATTTTGGATTTTTGGAGATGTCTATTTAACAGAGGCATTTACTATTTATTGCCATGTTATTGTACTGGAGTTGAGACAACTTCTGATTTTTTCTCCTCTGGCAAAATATGACTCATTACCTGAGTTACAAAAGACTTCAAGAAATTATTTTGTTGAGTTTGGCTAAATACACTTTGTAGAATTTTGCTTAATTTTTCTATATTCAGAGAATTACTATTTGTTTGAGTTTGAAAATATTCTACTAAACTAATACCTGCGACTCTTGTTAGATAAGCAGCACTTACAGCTTGAACTGCACCACCTGCTACAAAAGTCACACTATTACTTTTCAGAATAGTAGTTAATGTTTTTGTCGAAAGTTCTACTAAGCCTAATTTTAGCATTAGCTCTGCGATAGTTCCCGCTACTTGTTTGCCTTGTTCGAGGGAAAATTTTTGCTCATATATAGCACTTAAATCTACTATTAATTGAGCATTTATAGCTGCTGTTGCTAATAAATCTAAAGCTGGAACTGGATTAGCAAATGCTGTTGCTGCAGCTATCCATTGATACTGTTCAATTATAGGAATAGCACGTTCTCGTCTGACCTGATTTAATATACTCTTTGCTTCGAGTGTAACTATTTCTGCTTTTCTTTTAGTAGTTGCCCAGACTAATTTTTCTGTTTCTTTTTCTAATGTTTGATTCAATTTTTCGACCAATCCAGATATTTCTGGTAATGGTTGTTCTGTAGATTCTTTAATAGTGCCATCTTGCTGATGTTTTCGTACTTTAACAGAGTTAGGTTTGGCAGAAATTCCTACTAGATTTTCTTCTGAGTTAATAGTAGATAAAGTCTCTTTCAGTTTCTGTAATATCTGGGGTTTTTGGTCTGGCAAATATTGGTCTTGTTTATTCCAAACTAGGATAAAACTTTGACCGAGAGATGTTAGTTTTGATAATGCTTGATATTCTGAGTCTGTTAAGTCACCTGTAATAACAAATAAGATTAGGTCGTAAGGTGAAAGAGGATTAAGTTGAATATTCTCATCTGTTGTTATCCATTCTTGCTGCCATGTTATATCCCTAATTTCTAACTTTTGAGAATTAGTGGATAGGTATTGAGACTTCAAGATTTCAGCTACAGAAGTTTTACCTACTCCTCGATAACCAGTCACTACTATACTTAATTCTTTTCTTTCTAGTTCCTTAGTAAGTGTGGTTGCTTGTTGACGTAATTGACTAATTTTTTCAGATTTATTAGTACTTTTTATTTCCTGATAAATCTTATCTATAGTAGTAGTTGATAAAGCGATCGCTTCCTCTGCTGCTTCTTTTGTTGGTGGTGCAATTATAGTAGGTTTATCGAGTGTTTTAGACTTTGGTTTTTTTAACAACAAAACCCCTAGACCTGCTGCCATAATTCCTAACATGGTAGCTCCACCAAATTCTGCTACAGAATTCTGGACACTATCTAATAACCATAAAAGTAGAGATAATCCGATACCTCCTACTAATATTGGTCTTTGTAATTTTATAGCCATTTTTATTATCCTCAGAAACTTCCCTAGTTATTCATTTTATCATTTTCAGCTTATTACTATCTTAACTCTTCTTCTCGGTGATTTTTATAATCAATCTATGATTAAGTTATTTAGCTGTATGGTAATTTTCCTAGATTGATTGAGCCTTAAATTCATATATAAATTTGGGATGAAGTTGGATGGAAATAACTACTATTTTTTCAATGTATGTATGTGTCACAAGACCTAGTGCCGCTACGCGGAAGTTAAAAGTCAATCATTTTTGATTTGTATTGTTTTAGGATTTTGTAACTGGTCAGTTATTTCTGCTATCCTGCACTAGAAATGAGGCCCACTTCAATTTTTAACAGCAGTTCTTAGTCTAATTTTAACAAGCTAATACCAAGGGCGATCGATGTTTGTTACAAATGGTATAAGTGAAGGAAGAAGGAAGAAGAAAAAAGGTAAAAATATATAGATATAAATATCTAAAATGAATTGGAGAAGCTCTTTTTAAGTATCTCTGCTCCATATTCACCTTTTTGTAGCATTCTTTTTTTTAACTGGTATAGAAAGATGTAAATTTTTTTCACTTAGCCGTCCGGTCTACTTTTCCTGGTAATTATGCATGATATCCCAAATAATCATCCCATTGAACGACATTAATTTTGGGGTATTTTTTGACAAATTCAACTAAAATTTGGGTAAAGAAATTAGCCACTTCTTCCACTTCTACATCTTAGACATAATGCTCAATTCCATTGTAGGTTTTATCCACTCCAGGTACTATCCATTTTTTGGCGATCGCTAAATTAAAAATTGGACTATTTTTATCGATTTTAATGCCTTTCTCAAGATAAGCATGAACTTCCATTCCTTGTTAATGTGCTTCATCAATTAACCAGACTAACCATTGTTTTGTACATTAATTAGGACAACTGTTAGCTTCTAGTATTTCTTGCATTACTTCGCTTTTATACATAGTGCACCCATTACCAAAAACTCCATGAATTATGGTATTAAATCCTTGATTTTTAAAGTAACTAACTCTTTGCGGATTTAGTTTCAAGAAGTCAGAAATCAGAAGTATGTTTTCGCAGCATTCCCCAGTAAAATCAGATGTTAAAATTACCTAAGTAGTCGTGTAAAAATAACTTGAACAGTTTTTTAATGGAAGCTATATTTCACAATTTATCCCAGATAAAATTTGTACAACTTATTCTTACATGGCTCCTAACTCCTGACTCCTGACTCCTGACTCCTGTCAAATCATACATTTATTCAGCAACGCCGGAATATCAGAACAGTCTGCTCAACTATCTGCAAATATCCCTTTTAATTCTAACCAAAATAAGAAGGTTCATTACCTGGTTTCCACTTAATATTACAACCAATACTTGGCTGTTGTTTTTCACCTACAGATTTTTCTGCTAAAACTGCATCTAAAGCTGCTCTTAAATCACTTCCTGTAACTGGTTGATTATTACTAGGACGACTATCATCTAATTGTCCTCTATATACTAATTTAAAATCAGCATCAAATAGGAAAAAGTCTGGAGTACAAGCAGCAGTATAAGATTTTGCTACTTCCTGAGTTGCATCAAAACAGTAGGGAAAATTAAACCCTAATTCTAATGCCATTTCCTTTAGTTTATCTGGAGAATCATCAGGGTGAGCTTCAATATTATTGGAACTAATAGCGACTATTCCTAGATTTTTTGGAACGTAATCTTTACCAATTTTAGCAAGTTCTGATTGAACGTGCTTAACAAATGGACAATGACGACAAATAAACATGACTAAGAGTGCTTTTTTTCCCTCAAATGTTGATAGGGAAATGATTTGCTCGGAAACTACGTCCTGTAACTTAAAATCTGGAGCTGGAGTTGCTAATGTCAGCATTGTAGAAGCGGTTAAAGCCATAGTTATTCCTTCCTATATATTTTTATTTATAAAAAAACTACCACATTTTTATCAAAATAGGGAGTAGGGAGTAGAGGAAAATAATTGATAAAAATAGGGAGTAGGGAGTAGGGAGTAGGGAGTATAGGAAAATAATTGATGATTTATCTACAATAATTGATTTGATTTTTTATTCTTGGAGTTGTCTAGTATATATAAATTTCCTCACTTTATTTCTTCTTCCTTATTTCTAGAATATTTTAGATAATTAAGGTACTAAACTATTCCTCCTTTCTTCTTCCTTCTTGAACTCGAGAATTACAGATATTTTTTTCACTAGAACAAATATCTAATACCAATTATCACTCCATGAATGCCACAAAAAATCTACGAGAGATTTCTTTTGATAAAAACCAGTCTCCATCATATTTTATATCTGTAATTTATAGATTTCCTCACTTTATTTCTTATTGCTTATTACTCGAAAAATATTTGAGATAATTAAGGTACTAAGCTATTCCTTCTTCCTTCCTCCTTCCCTCTTCCTCCTTCCCTCTTCCTTCTTGCTTCTTCCTTACTTCTTCCTCCTTCCTCCTTACTTCTTCCTTCTTGACCTCGATAATTACTGATTTTTTTTCACTAGAACAAATATCTAATAGCAATTATTGCCCTATGAATGCCACAAAAAATCCACGAGAGATTTCTTTTGATAAAAACCAGTCTCCATCATATTTTATATCTATAATTTATAGATTTCCTCACTTTATTTCTTATTGCTTATTACTCGAAAAATATTTGAGATAATTAAGGTACTAAGCTATTCCTTCTTCCTTCCTCCTTACTTCTTCCCCCTTCCCTCTTCCTCCTTGCTTCTTCTTTACTTCTTCCTCCTTACTTCTTCCTTCTTCCTTCTTCCTTCCTATTGCTTCTTTATTCTTCCTTCTTGACCTCGATAATTACTGATTTTTTTTCACTACAACAAATATCTAATAGCAATTATTGCCCTATGAATGCCACAAAAAATCTACGAGAGATTTCTTTTGATAAAAACCAGTCTCCATCATATTTTATATCTGTAATTTATAGATTTCCTCACTTTATTTCTTATTGCTTATTACTCGAAAAATATTTGAGATAATTAAGGTACTAAGCTATTCCTTCTTCCTTCCTCCTTACTTCTTCCTCCTTCCCTCTTCCTCCTTGCTTCTTCTTTACTTCTTCCTCCTTACTTCTTCCTTCTTCCTTCTTCCTTCCTATTGCTTCTTTATTCTTCCTTCTTGACCTCGATAATTACTGATTTTTTTTCACTACAACAAATATCTAATAGCAATTATTGCCCTATGAATGCCACAAAAAATCTACGAGAGATTTCTTTTGATAAAAACCAGGCTCCATCATATTTTATATCTGTAATTTATAGATTTCCTCACTTTATTTCTTATTGCTTATTACTCGAAAAATATTTGAGATAATTAAGGTACTAAGCTATTCCTTCTTCCTTCCTCCTTACTTCTTCCTCCTTCCCTCTTCCTCCTTGCTTCTTCTTTACTTCTTCCTCCTTACTTCTTCCTTCTTCCTTCTTCCTTCTTCCTTCATGATACTCTTTGCAATGGAATTTCAACTTTGAAAGTAGTTCCTTTGCCTACTTCACTTGCAAAATTTATTGTTCCACTATGAAGGTCTACACACTGTTTAACAATTGCTAATCCTAATCCTGTCCCTGCTATTTTACCCACATTATTTGCTCTGTAAAAAGATTCAAACAATTTTTTTTGATTTTCAACTGGAATACCTATTCCTTTATCCTCAATCAGAAAAATAGCTCTTTGATCGTTTAAAGTCAATTGAAAATTCACCTCTCCTCCACTAGGTGAATACTTAACAGCATTTGATAATAAATTATTTAAGATATGCCGAATTAGTTTCTCATCTATCAAGAAGAATATCGCATCATTATTGTTCGACTTAGGTTGAGATTTCTGTTTGAATTTTTTGTTAACTTTGAAATTTATTATATGTCGATCGCTAGCAGTAACTTTCATAGATTCAGTAATATGAGAACAGACTTTAATCAAATCAACAGGTGCTGGTTTATATTTCAATTTTCCAGCATCTGCTTTACCAATAAATCGGACATCATTTAACAATTCAAGCATTTCTTGTGTAGACTCTTCAATATATACTAAATATTGATCTTTTTCAGTTTCAGTAATTTCCGATTCATAGGATCTTAGTAATTGAGTAGATAATAATACCGTATTTAGAGGATTACCAAATTCGTGAGTCACCATTGAAAAAAAACGACCCCTTAGTTCTCTTAAATCTCGTTCTTGTTCTAAAGCTTGACGTATTTCTTCTTCCTCTTTTTTGCGTTCTGTAATATCTCTACCTATATAAACAAAATTATATATTCCTTCTACATTGGTTTGAATCACTGAACAAGAAAGTTCAACAATAATTTTATCTCCTGTTTTATTCTGACAAATTAATTCTACATCTTGAGAAATTTGTTCTTTTAAAAATAAATATTTTTGCCGTGCTCTATGTAGTAATTCTTCTTTGGGAATAACCATAGAAATCTTTTGACCTACCAATTCTTCCTTTGTATAATCAAACAAAACTTCCGCTGCACGGTTAACAGTTTTAATTATCCCCGAACTTGTTGTTACTAATAAAGCATCCGCCATAGAAGTAAGAATTTTATTGATATAATCCTCAGAAGCAGCCAAAGAACTTAATAAAAGATTAGATTCATTTGAACTTTGAATTAACTGCTGCTGCATTACCATTTTTTCCGTTACATCTTCGACTAATACAACTAAATGTTTTTCTCGAATATTTTCATTAAAATCTGTAATTATAGATATATTGATATATAGAGGAGATTTATTTTCTGAAGACCTAGCAACTCCCTCATATTCAAAACTTTCTCTCTCCCCATTAATCACTTCCTCTAAAATTTCTTCAACTCCTGCTAATTCTGGAAAGCTATTACGAATATCTTCACCTAAAACTGCTAATTCTGGAGGAGCGGCAAACCTGCTTAACCCATAAGATACCTCTAAAATTTTTAACTCTGAATTAATTATCAAATATTCTATTTGACGATATGCTAAAAGTTTTTTTAATAGGTTAATCATGGGTCATTTCAGTTATCAGTTATAGCGCTACGCGCTAGGGAATAGGGAATAGGGAATAGGGAACAGGAAATAGCAAACTGTAAAAGTATTTTAGGATTGAAAAATGTCCGCGCCCAATTCTTATAGTGCTATATCAGTTATCAGTTAGCCTCCTCCGGAGGAACTACACTAACAGTAACTCTGCAATAAGGAGGCTTGATATCAGGAATATTCTATTTTTTTTATCCCCTTAAAAAGGGAAGCTTTAGACGACAATTTATCGGTAATTTCTATTATTTATTTTGGCATATTTGACATCCTCCCGACGCTGACCTACGGTACAGCGCGGGATTCCCATCTATCAATCAAACAACCGAAGTTGAATTGGTGACTCAGAGCGGGTTGACACATCATTGCCATTTGCGTCCTTTTTAGGGGATGACTTACGACGGCTCCGTGTCCGTTTAATTGTCTCCGAGTGCCCCTCGGCGACTTCATTGAAAAGTGATAATTGTACAGGAGTTTCTATTACTTTAGCTTCAGTAGTTTCAACCTTGGTTTTTGGCTGAATAACTTCTAAAATATTGATAGCAGCGTTTATGTCACGATAACCTCCGGTTAAGCGTAAGCTATCGTGCAAAGTGCCACAATTTAAGCAAGTCCACTCCCTAACATTTAGTTCTTTCTTGCCACCTTTAAAACCACAACTTAGAGCATTTTTGAGAAGTAGGTTCCCATCTAGAAATAGTTCCAAATTCCCTGCCATATTTCTCGCATTTAGCCTCAGTTAAAGTTCTAAATTCTCTCCATCCTAAATCACTAATTGCTTTAGCCAATTTGCGATTACGTTTGCGCAGCATTCCGTAGGAAACCATACCAGAAACATTTAAGTCTTCTAGTACAATTGTGTCGTATTTTTTAACTAAATCAGTCGATAACTTGTGAAGGAAGTCTGTACGTTTGCGCAGCATTCCGTAGGAAATGTCTTTGACTTTTGCGTGCAGTTTAGCAACTCTAACCCTTGCCTTTTCACGACGTTTGCTACCTAGCTGAGTTTTGGCAAATTTACGTTGAAACTTGCCTAATTTCTTGAGGTTTTTTTTGAGAGGTAATGATAGCTTAAACTTTTCGCCATTACTCAATGTGGCAAATGTGTTAATACCCAAATCAATCCCAATAGAATTACCAGACTTTGGCAAATGTTCTGAACAAGTTTCTACAACAAAACTAGCAAAATAACGATTAGATGAATCTTTAATGATAGTTACAGAACTAGGCTGTGATGGCAGCTTTCTTGACCAAAATATTTTAATATTACCTACTTTTGGCAGATAGATTTTGTCTTGACAAATCTTGTAATTAGCCCCTACAAATCTAGCAGTTTGCCTAGACTTTCTTTGCTTAAATCTAGGAGGTTTGACTTGAATTCCTTTACGTTTTCCAGTACGACTATCAAAAAAGTTTTTATATGCCTGATCTAAGTCTTTCAAAGATTGTTGTAGTGGTGTAGAAGCTACATCTTTCAGCCAAAGCAATTCTTTTTTAGCTTGAGTTATGAATTGTTTAGTTAAATCTACATAGCTAGGTTTCTTTTGACCACCAGCATATAGTTGATTACAATATGCTAAACTTTGATTCCAAACATATCGACAACAGCCAAAAAGTTGATTTAATTTGCTTATTTGAATATGATTAGGATAGATGCGATATTTGTATCTAGATTTCAATGTTTTGGATCTATTACTAACACGTTTGTAGTTTTATTATAGCATGGGTTGGCATTCCCATACGACGCTCCCTTGCAGGAGAGCGCGGGTATAAATGCCAACATTAGATAATTTTATCAAACAGGATTGGGTTGCGCCACCCCACCTTTTAACCCACATTCCGCACCACAAAATGTAGTATAACTCAAAAGTCATGCATTAAGAAGGAAGTAAGAAGTAAGAAGTAAATTATAGTGGTCAATAGGAGTCAAGGATTCAGTAAGTGTTTATGCTGGCATAAGTAATCTGAGAATTTGACTCTCGATTAAGGTAAATGAAGATAATTTATATAGTATAAATACCTAAGCAAGCTACGGATTTTATACTAATTTTTATGTTACGCTCTTGAAGTGCGGAATGTGGGTTTTAAGGCGAAATATTTTTGGAGGGTTGCTCAAATACCCGTTACAAAAATAACTTCTGTACGGGTGATTCGCGTTTGCGGAGCATTCCGTAGGAAATCACCCCTACTGACTTCTGACTTCGTTAATCATCCTATTTTTTCTAACATTCTATATGATAATTTATGGAATATATCATCTACATTATCACCAGTTTTAGCCGATGTAGAATATGTCGCTATAACTCTTTTATCTTCCTGATGCTCGAATTTTGATAATAATTGATTGATCATTTCTGCATCAACTAAATCAGATTTATTCAAAGCCAAAATAGCTACACTCTTAGGATTTACTGATAAAAATAATTCTAATCTTTCCGAAAGATTGTCGATAGTTTCTTGACGAGTGACATCTGCTACAACTATTGCCCCACTAGCTCCTTGTAAATAACTAGGAGCGATCGCCTTAAACTTAGTATGACCTTCTAGATCCCAAATTAATAACTGCAAAAAATCATTTTTTTCTACATCTGTTTTGGGTAAATCAACTTTTTTACGAGAAATTTTTACCCCTACCGTAGAGAGATATTGGTCACTAAACTGTCGATCGACAAACTTACGAATAAGGCTAGTTTTTCCCACACCAAAATCACCAACAAGACAAATTTTTTTCGATATCATATTTTCAGCTAGTTGTCTTTTTCATTTGGTTCAAACAACTCAAATGTTACGCACCTACTTAATAATAGTGGTTGATTGTCCTCCACATCTTGAGGAGAGTTTGTTTGTCCAATTATGTCTAATCGTCTGGCATCTACCCCCTGTTTCACCAAAGCGTCCCTGACTGTATATGCTCGTTCAAGGGCCAATTGTCTATTGAGATTGGGACTGCCAGTACGATCTGTATGACCTAATATCCTAAGATGTTTTTGAGGATATTGAGTAAGAAATTCTCTAATCTGGGCCATTGTATCTAAATATACAGGCTGAAGTTGGGCTGAACCTATATCAAAGTAGATGCGAGTTTTCAGCTTAAGTGGGCTGAGTTTAGTTGTACTGATTACAGATGTTACCCCAGGAACTTGCTCTATTTTACGAATAATTATCTGAGAATCTGCCATATCCATTACTGTTCCTTTGACTATCACTCTACCTTCTCCATATTCAGTGCTAATGGACACACCATCCATTTGATTTAAGACTCTTGTCATTCTACCTACTTCATCACTTACTTCTGAGGGTCTTCTTACAGCTACTATCTGATTATTTACTTCTAAATTGTGGAATCTAGCTTCTTTTTTAGCTATTTTTGCTGCTCTATTTCGTAGATTTTGATTTGGCAGTTGTCCAGTGAGAATTAAGGAACCTCGCTCTACTTTTGCATCTATTCCATAAATAGCCAACTCATCAATATTAGACCAAGCTTCCCTAGTTCTTACTTCAATACCACGATAAAGTCTACTGTAATATTGATAGATGCCCCAAGGTATTAATATTAGACTCAAAATTAATCCACAAACTATTAATAAAGCAGTGGGAGTTTTAGAAACTTGTAATTTCTGATTTTCTTGTACATCTTCTGTTTCCATTAATGACTTTAATAACAACTGAATTGAGGGAGGAATAGTATCAGAGTCTCCTGCAAAATTTTTAATATCTTTACCATGATCGATCACAATGTTACTCAGGACTTGTTGTAATTCTTTGATAAATGACTTGTTTGTTTGTCCTTTTATTACTACAGCTAAATAACAGTATCCGGCAACTTCTAAGATAATTTTTGAATTCCCATATTCAATTTCATTCAGTTCAGAAGTATCTCCAGACTGAGCAATACAATCATTCACAAAACTGCTAATAGCTGTTAACATTCCTGCTAGCATTTCTGATTCCAATCTATCTCGTCCAGAATGTTGAACTTCAGAAATTACTAAGCCAGATTCTTTGTGGATGAGAAACACTGCTTGGACAGTACAAATCGTTATTTCTGAGATGATTAATTCTGCTTCTGAAACTCCTTGGAAAGTTGCTTTAATTTTACGTTTTATTCCTTTTAAGCTAAAAGTCTCTGAAATTTTGTCGTTAATTTCTCGAACTTCTCCTGCCATATATTTAGAAATAGTGCTACCCATGACAGGATATAAAGCATCTGCTATAGAATTTGGCTCTAAAGTAATTTGATCTTTAATTGCTCTACCCATTTCTGGTGCTAATGCTTGAGAAATTTGTCGTCGGTCTATTCTAATTTGTTCTCTAATTGCTGCTCCCATTTCTGGTGCTAATGCTTTGGCAATTTCTTGGGGATAATTCTGTATTGCAGTAGAAATTGCTCCTGGTAATAATGGTGCTAATACTTCACTAATTGCTTGTTGGTCTTGCTCTGTTTTTTTGCTAATAATGATATCTATGATTGGTGCTATTGCATCTGCTATTACTTGAGGTTCTTGTTTGATTTGTGTTTCTATTGAGGGTGCTAATAATGGTGCTAATGATGAAGTTATTGACTGTTTGTCTTGCTCTATTTTTTTGCTAATAATGATATCTATGATTGGTGCTATTGCATCTGCTATTAGTTGAGGTTCTTGTTGAACTTGTGTTTCTATTGAGGGTGCTAATAATGGTGCTAATGATGAAGTTATTGCCTGTCGGTCTTGTCTAAATCTTTTTTGTATGGCTTGCTCGATAACTGGATAAATTGTCTCTATGACTTCTTCTTCTGTTTGACCTAATTGTAAGTTTTGTGAGAATAAAGGAGTTAGTGCATGATTGAATTCATCTTGATTGGAATTAAAATTTTTTACTCCTTGGCTAGTATTTAGTTTCCTAATTAACCTAGCTAATTGAGAGCCAAATAAAATATTTTGTAAAGCTTCAAAGGCTTCTAATTCTTCATCATATTGTTGGCGTTCGTCTGATAATTCTGGTAATTTTTGTGGAAAAAGTAATGGTTTTTCTATACCTGCTTCTTCTGCTTGATTATTAGTAGATGTAGATTTACCCTCAACATCAATAATCTTATCCCGGTCTTGTTCTGGCTGTTTTGTGATGGTCTGATGGATTGAATTTTGATGATTTTCTGTTTGATTAACTGTAGTTGACTGAAAATCTATCTCCTGTTGATAATTAATTGATTCTGCTGTTAAATCTTCCGGATTATCAGTAATCTTATCCTGGTCTTTTTCTGGTTGTTTTGTGATGGTCTGATGGATTGAATTTTGATGATTTTCTGTTTGATTAACTGTAGTTGACTGAAAATCTATCTCCTGTTGATAATTAATTGATTCTGCTGTTAAATCTTCCGGATTATCAGTAATCTTATCCTGGTCTTTTTCTGGTTGTTTTGTGATGGTCTGATGGATTGAATTTTGATGATTTTCTGTTTGATTAACTGTAGTTGACTGAAAATCTATCTCCTGTTGATAATTAATTGATTCTGCTGTTAAATCTTCCGGATTATCAGTAATCTTATCCTGGTCTTTTTCTGGTTGTTTTGTGATGGTCTGATGGATTAAATTTTGATGATTTTCTGTTTGATTAACTACCGTTGACTGAAAATCTATCTCCTGTTGAGAATTAATTGATTCTGCTGTTAAATCTTCCGGAAAATCAGTAATGTTGTGCTGATTTTGTTCTGGCTGTTTTGTGATGCTCTGATAGATTAAATTTTGATGATTTTCTGTTTGATTAACTACCGTTGACTGAAAATCTATCTCCTGTTGAGAATTAATTAATTCTGCTGTTAAATCTTCCGGAAAATCAGTAATGTTGTGCTGATTTTGTTCTAGCTGTTTTGTGATGCTCTGATAGATTAAATTTTGATGATTTTCTGTTTGATTAACTACCGTTGACTGAAAATCTATCTTCTCTTGAGAATTAATTGATTCTGCTGTTAAATCTTCCAGAAAATCAGTAATCTTATCCCTGTCTTGTTCTAACTGTTTTGTTATAGTCTGATGGATTAAATTTTGATGATTTTCTGTTTGATTAACTAACGTTGACTGAAAATCTATATCCTCTTGAGAATTAATTGATTCTGCTGTTAAACCTTCCGGAAAATCAACTAAGTTTAAATCCACCAATAATTTCAACAAACGTCTTAACTGTTCAACTGTTTCCGTATTCAGTTCAACAGATTGATTATAATTAATATCTTGTGAATTATTAGTCGATTTTTCGTTTAAGTAAGCCATCTATATTCCGATCATTTACGATGGTTGTCTGAAATTAAAAGCTCTTTTTCTAAATCCTTATCTGCTGCTTGTTTTAGTTCACTCACAAACTCAGTTTTTTTCATTCTCATGCCAACTTCAAACATAATTTCTGCTAAGTCGTCCCGTGAGACTTTCACATCATTAAGTAAGGAAAAGCGTTTTTCAAGTTCTTCAAATATTTTAGTTTTTAATTCACTAACATCATTTTGGAGTTTATCTCTTGTTTGTGATAAATCTTCCCGTAGAGAAGTTGTTTGAGCGTCAATAATTTCATTTAAAGCTTCTTTCGTAGTAGTAATTTTACGATTTACTCGCTCAATTTGTTGCTTAGTTTCCACAACATCTTCTTGAGTATTTTGGATATTCAAATTAATATTTCTAATCTTTTTCTCTATAGAATCAACTGTAGCTTGAAGTTCTGTAGAAAAAGCACTTTTAACTTGTTCTATTTGATTTTTAGTTTCTTGTCTAACAGAGAATAATTCTGATTCTAGCTTTTCAAAACGATTTTCGTACTCTCTAAGTTTAGGGCCAAATATTATATCACGAATTTTGTCAATATTTCCCAGTCTCTCACGCATTTCTTCCTTGCTTAATTCGGCCATATTTTCTCCTTATGTTACGAACTGTCAAAGTTCGGGATAATATAATGTTAAAAATATACTTTCTGATTTTACCACTTAGTTTAGTCTTTTACCGGATTGATTTATTTACGATGTTATATTAAGATTCGTCGCACTTTTAACTTTAACCATACAGTTTAATGTTGACCAGGAAGGATTAAGAAGTCAGAAGTTAACCCACCCCTAACCCCTCCCAGGAGGGGAACTAGGGGATTTAAGCAAGGCAAAAATATTGCGCCAGTCAAGTCGGGGTTGCGCGACCCATATTATTTTGATAAAAAATAGCAGGAAAGAAGGTGAAACTTTTGCAGAGGAACTCAAGCGATCGCCGATATGGAAAATGCAGCATGACAAACTGAAAAAGTAAAGCTTCCCATAAGGTGGGATAGAGAGAAAATATAAAATCTAAATCATTCTTAGCTTTATGGTCCTGCAACAGAGTGATAAAAAGTATACCAACAATAGTATTCAATTAACGATTGTAATTGACAATTGTCCCGGAAATATTTGTATAGATAAAATATATAATTATAACACTATTAACGATATAAAAGTTTTCATAATTGCTTGATGCTCATAAACTTCATCAAAACTTGATAAAAATGGATCTTTGAGTAAAGAATTGATGAAGATTGTTGTTTTTACGGAGATAGGGGTTGGTAGTAGATTTGGCTTATTGTTATAGTTAATACAGTAAACAAAAACTTTTACCGAGACACTTCTGATAATCAACAAAACTCTTTCTACTTTAATTGGTTCTTCTGTATTAGCTGTGGCACTTCCACTGGTTCCTAGCGTTGCTAATGCAATAGTCTACGATACCTGGACTACCAATGAGGGTGACTCAGGCAATTACCGAAAAATTGGGTTTAAAGCCTCGCCCTTGTAGGGCGACTTTTTATTTTATGTGCAAGTGAATTGAATATGTGGTACAGTGTTATTAGTTGCCGGGGGGCACTCGGAAACTCTAAACGGACGTGGAGAGAAGCGTTAGACTACCGCCAAGGAAGCAGCACCCTGTGTTAGCGACAGCTATGCGAAGCAAAGCGTCAACCCGCCGAGGAGCTACGGCTCAGTAGGAATCCCCGTGCCTTTAGGCCGGGGAGGATGTCAAATCGTCACAGTAACCGAAGACGATATGAATGACCTTTTTAATGTCGAACTAACAGTAAATCCGTGGAATGCTGAAGCTTTAGGAATCTTTATCGATCTTGGAGACAACTATATTTCAGACAACACATTATTAGGAAGTAATGTATCCCTTGTCGGTACTGATACCAGCAGTCTCGGTTGTGGGCCTGGTTGTAACCTCAATGGACTTAACCCACCCATAGCTAGTCCTGACGGCGAGTGGGAATGGGTAATCCGACTAGGTAATCAGGGCTTCGATAGCATTCAAACGTTTAATTTTGATATTGCTCGGAACGGCTTAACTGAAGCAGACTGGGGACTGGTTGGAATCCGCGCCCAACAGCTCTGTCCTGCAGGGGAAACCCTTTCTGACGGAGACGATTCAGGTTGTGGTGATAGCGATAAGTCTTATGGATTACCTAGTACTGATGATGATAGAGAAAGGGTACCTGAACCCAGTTCGATTTTAGCTCTTGGTTTAATTGGTAGTGGAATGTTCTTATCTCGCCGTCGCTAAAATGTTTAAAACTCTCTCTATCTAATAACATGATATTCCTGTAATGGAAATGATTTCAGCCTGGTGTAGATAGCATCTACAATCAAATATTAATCGTATCTACCAATAATTTTTTCATATATTTTTCAAACAATCAGACATTCCGCAGCACTATCCATATCAATATATTTTGTTATTCAAGGGTAAATTTTCACTTCTAAACCTTACTTCACTTCCATTTCTGATCGAAAAGTTGATATTATATTTCCGATTGACCTTAATTCTATATCAATACTAAAGCCAGTTGTCCCAAATTGCCGATCGCTCTATGATTTTGGGTATAAAATCTACAATAGAACTTATTCGATTGAATTTCTATATCTATGGCAACAACTGTACAAGTAAAAACAGAGTATGAAGCAATTATTGGTCTAGAAACCCATTGTCAACTTAACACCCAAACCAAAATTTTCTCCGCTTCATCCACAGAATTCGGTGCCCCACCAAACACCAATATTGATCCAATATGTATGGGAATGCCTGGAGTATTACCCGTACTTAATCAAAAAGTCCTAGAATATGCCGTAAAAGCAGGACTCGCCCTCAATTGTCAAATCGCACCCTATAGTAAATTTGACCGTAAACAATATTTCTATCCTGACTTGCCGAAAAATTATCAGATTTCTCAGTATGACCTACCCATCGCGGAAAATGGTTGGCTAGAAATAGAAATAGTAGAAGAAGATGGCACTGCAAACCGCAAAAAAATCGGCATTACCAGACTACACATGGAAGAAGATGCGGGTAAATTAGTCCATGGAGGTAGCGATCGCCTATCTGGGTCTACCTATTCAATGGTGGACTATAATCGTGCAGGGGTGCCATTAGTGGAAATTGTATCAGAACCGGATATGCGTTCTGGACTAGAAGCGGCAGAATATGCTCAGGAACTACAGCGAATTGTCCGCTACCTTGGGGTGAGCGATGGTAATATGCAGGAAGGTTCTCTACGATGCGATGTGAATGTTTCTGTACGACCAGTGGGCCAAAAAGAGTTTGGTACTAAGGTAGAAATCAAAAATATGAATTCCTTTAGTGCTATACAACGAGCGATCGAATATGAAATTCAACGGCAAACTGAAGCTATTGAAGCAGGGGAAAAAATTGTTCAAGAAACTAGACTCTGGGAAGAGGGTTCTCAACTTACTATTAGTATGAGGGTGAAGGAGGGTTCTAGTGATTATCGTTATTTTCCTGAACCTGATATTCCACCTATTGAAGTCTCGACTGAACAGTTAGATGCTTGGAAAGTAGAATTACCAGAATTACCCGCACAAAAACGTCACCGTTATGAGAGTAAGTTAGGTTTATCTGCTTATGATACTCGCGTGCTTACTGATGACTGCAAAGTAGCAGAATATTTTGAAGCAACAGTTGCAGCAGGTGGAAATGCAAAACAAGCAGCTAACTGGGTAATGGGGGATATTACTGCTTATTTGAAAAATGAAAAAATTAGCATTACTGATATTGGCCTTAAACCAGAAAATTTGGCGGAGCTAACTACAATAATTGAAGATGGTACTATCAGTGGCAAAATTGCTAAGGATATTCTCCCAGAATTATTATCAAAAGGTGGGTCGCCGAAGGAATTAGTAGAGAAGAAAGGTCTAATTCAAATTTCAGATACTAAGGCGATCGAAGCAATTATTGATGAAGTTTTAGCAGCACATCCAGAAGAGTTAGAAAAATATCGTGGTGGTAAAACTAAACTTAAGGGTTTCTTTGTTGGACAAGTGATGAAGAAGACTCAAGGACGTGCTGACCCGAAAATGACAAATCAATTAATTAGTAAGAAGTTAGAAGGAATTTAGAATTTAGAATTTAGAATTTAGAATTCAGAATTTAGAATTTAGAATTTAGAATTTAGAATTATAAATTCAGGAGTCAGGAGTCAGGAGTCAGGAGTCAGGAGGGAAAAAATTTATCAAGATTTGGTAATGGTGAAGATAGAGAATGTTTTGATACCGACAGGACTTGCGCAAATTCACCTTGAAAACGCCATATGTAGGGGCGTTTGCGGAGCATGACCTTAGGAAATGGCATTCGCCCTTATTGGATTTTGTAGTCTACTTAAATGAAAAGCGCTGTAATACCCTACCGTCAAGGGGGGTGCTTAATAGACATCTCCAATAATAAAAAATAAAATCAATTATCCCACAGAAATTATCAATTCTTTCCCCCTACTCCCTACTCTCTACTCCCTCTTTTTTGGAGATGTCTAATATTGTTTGGATTTTGTAGACAGGAAGTAGCCTTTCGTTGACTATCCATAAGTAATTTTCCCTTCTGCCTTCTGCCTTCTGCCTTCTGCCTTCTGCCTTCTGCCTTCTAACTTCTTCCTTCTTCCTTCTTCAATTCCTACCTTCTTCAATACTTTTTTCTAAAGCTTTTTTTGCTAATCTAGTCACATAAATAGTTACTAAAACTGTGGCAATTAAACCAACTATATTAATTATCCATTTAGTTACTTCTACAGTAGAATTTGTAGGTTGTTGAGAGGTACCAATTAAAGTAATATCACCTACTATAGAACCAATATAAACATACATTATTGTTCCAGGAATCATTCCTAGAGAACCAAAAATATAATCTTTTAATGACACCTGCATCACACCAAAAGCATAATTCAAAAGATTAAAAGGAAATAAAGGGCAAAGTCTAGTTAAAAAAACAATTTTAAATCCTTCTTTCACCACAGCTCGATCAATAACTTGAAATTTTGGATGTTGATGTAATTGTTGGTAAGCCCAATTACGAGATATATGCCGTCCGATAATAAAAGCTACTGTAGCACCTAAAGTTGAAGCAAAAAAAACATAAATAACTCCCCAGATAACTCCAAATATTACTCCTCCTCCCATAGTTAAAACCAAACCGGGAATTAATAGTAAAGTAGCTAAATTATAAATAATTATGAAAGCGATCGGACTCCAAATACCTAGAGTTTCAATCCAGATTAATATATTTTTAAAAGTTCCGGTAGGTTAAAATATTTGGCTGCAATAATTAAGCTTATAACTACAAGAAATAACAAAAAAACTTGCAAATTTTTTTAAATTTTCTCTGGGCATGAGTATTTTTCAAGAATTTAGAATTTAGAATTTAGAATTTAGAATTACCGAATAATTAATAATTAATAATTAAATAATTATGGTTTAAAGCCTCCCCTTTTAAGGGGAAATAAAGAAATAATATTTCCTTTTCAAAGGTTGCTTTTACCTTTCCCAACATTAATAGCTGAAGTCCGCAGTTCCGACCTAGGAGGCTAGCTAATAGCTGACGGCTGTTTGCGCAGCATTCCGGAGGAAATGCTTACATCCTATTCTTTTTTAGTCAACCCTAATTATTAATTGTTAAACTTATTCCTTCCTTTTGCTGCAATACTAACTTATTGATAAGTATTCAACAAACATTATATGAATTATAAATATCATCCTCAAATTATTTTTATCTTAGTTAACTATGAATTTTTACTGAGAATAATTACTGGAGAAATAAATAACTAAAATTATATCTTTTCATAGCTTATCAAAATAATATCGGTCTAAAACCCCGCCTTTTAAGGCGAAATATAGCAATGTGTGCTGGCATATTTACAAATTTCAGGAACTGTCCAATAGCTAAAAGTTTTATATTATCAGCTTTTTATCCCCCCTACTGCCTATTGCCTATTGCCAGATGAGCTGCGCGCAGCGCTATATTTTTGGAGAGTTGCTCAAAATCCCCTACTTCCCCTCCTGGGATGGGTTAGGGGTGGGTTAACTTCTGACTTCTGACTTCTGACTTCGTTAAATTATGTGCCCCCTCTGGGGAAGCTAGGAATTGCGGATAATTACTAATAACAAAGCTTTTGTTTGTAGTTAGACTTGAGCCTCTGCAATACTTATATAATTGCTAGAGCAAAACTACAATTCTAATTGTAATTTTTCTACCTAATATACAATTAATTTTGCTTGACTACTTAAATATTGAAATACTGAATTTTAGGAGTATTTTGATTAGCGATCGCCTGCCTAAAAATTGTCAATTAAAACAGATAAATCTAATTAAGGCTTGCTGATTAAATCTAAAAGTATTTACAGATAAAGGTAAGTGCCTTTTTGGGGCCTTTAAAAAGTGCCTGTTTTTCAGCTCTTCACGCTCAAAAAGGAGCGTATTTTAGGCGCATAGTTGGGCAGAAAAATCACTCTTACAATTCTTACTCCTACCTCCTCGCTCCCGACCCTTTTCTCCTGAATTCCCCTCCTGGGAGGGGTTAGGGGTGGGTTTTCTCCTGTCTCCTGTCTCCTACCCTCACCCATAATAATTTTTCAGCAAACCCTAATTATAGTAAATCTTTAACCAAAACTTAAATTGATTTTAATTATTATCTGTTACTCTTAACAAATAAATTATTATATATTTTGAAAAAAACTTAACTCAATGAATTTATATTATCGTATTTTCTCGAGTATAGTCTTAATATTATCTAGTATCTTAACCACAGATATAACGACCTTAGCTTCTGCCAAAAATACCAGTCTTTTGATTGACTCAAACAATAATAATTCTTATCAAAATCTTGTAGAACAAGCAGAAAATTTAGCAAAAAATACAATCAAGCAAGAATTTAAAAATAATCCAGAAATCACAGAAATTACTATCACTATATTAGGAGAACGTCAAAGTCAAATAGTACCAATTCTACGTTCAACAGTATCTCGTGCTGAATGGCAAAAAAATGCAGAAATTGATAATTTGACTAGATATTTTGCCGATGCCAAATATTTACTCAAATTTGATAATAATCAAGATACATCCAAAACTCAACCTCAAACTCCTGCCTATTCTCCTCAAATTCCAGCTCCACCTCCACCATCACCCAATACTCAACCTACAATTCCTCAGCCTTCAAGAAAATCTCCCACACCACCTACATCTAGACCTCCAATATTTCCTTCCGATGAAGACGACTCCGAAATAGACGATTAATAATAGGGGAGTATTTAACAATTAATAATTAATAATTAATAATTAATAATTAATAATTACCTCTCCTTGAAAACGGATAGGATTGACTCAAAGGAAAAATTTTTATTGTTTCTCCTTTAAAGGAGTGGCTTTAAACCTTAATGTAAGCAATCAGCTATCAGCTAGCCTCCTATGGTCGGAACTACGTTATCAGCTATCAGCTTTTAAATCATATCTAATATATTTCCTGCTACAAAATTGCTTATGTTAATAACTCAGACTTCTAGTTCTAGTGCTTCAATTTATGAGTTGAAAATGCAGTAGAAGTTAAAAGAGAAATTCCTTGATTAAAAAGCTGAACTCAAGTGCATTTTACAGGAAAAGCTGACCGCTGCTTGAGGAGCATCCGCAGGAAATGCTAATAGCTGAATGCTTACACCTTAATTATTCGGTAAACATCAGAATAATGTACACTTACTGGCTAATAATCGCTCAAATTCATTTTATCCAAGAGAACTAAAACCTTCTTAAATAATTTCAATAATTAGACTTCATATAACTTTATAACTTGATAAAATGGGTGCATCTTAATATTTGCAAGAATACTTTTTTCCTATTCCCTATTCCCTGTTCCCTATTCCCTGTTCCCTGTTCCCTATTCCCTGTTCCCTGTTCCCTAAAAGCGATAAATTTTTGGTTTTATTCAAAATTGAGATGTACCCGATAAAATAGAAATAAAATATCATCAAATATCCTCTATCTTCCTTCCTAATACTTACTCAATTAGATAAATTAACCAAAAATTAAACAAGATTTAAACCAAACTTAAATAAACAATAAACAGACTATAAATTTGTTTAGGTAAACTTCTGAAGGCAGTATAAAAACCAACTATATAAACACAAATTCTAGGTAAAAAATACTGCTAGCAATAGATTTAGAAACCGTAATCTACCATCTCTTGCACAGAAGAGAACTAAATAAAATTTTATGTCCAGACTAACTCGTAGAAAACTATTAATGTTTTTCGGATGTAGTGCAGCAGCTAGTGCAGCAGCTACAGCACTATCACCAAAAATTGGCAATTTTTTAGGTAGTAGCTCCGAAATAGCTCAAGCTCAGACCCCCGGTTTGAGCTTCACACCCCTAAAACTGGCACATCCTTTAGAAGCTTATCAAACTAACCCTAGCTTTGTACCTTTAGGAATAGGTGGAGAAGGAGGTACTATAGAAGCAGGTGTAGATGTAGCACTACAATCCTATCAATACTTCGATGATGTAATAGTACCTCCGGAATATGAAAGATATGTAATAGTTAGTTGGGGCGATCGCGTATTCCCTAACCCAGAAGAATACTTTGGTTATAACAGCGATTATGTTAGCTTTATCCCTATTAATGGTAATCCCAATGATGGTTATCTTTGGAATAACCACGAGTATGTCTCCTATCCATTATCATCATTACTAGGTGGTGATGACCTAGCTGGTTTCCCCACAACAGACCAACTTGTACTAGGTTTAGATTTATCTCAACCCAATGTCTTAACTCTAGGTGAATTTGCTTATAACCAAGGTGGGTCTATTGTCCGTATCACTAAAGGCGGTAATGGTCGTTATGCTACTGTCGCTGATGATGCTAATCGTAGAGTACATCTTTTGTCTGGTCTAGCAATTAACGCTGAACGTTCTGATGGTTATCAAGGTGTCACATCTTGGGGTTCACGGAGCTATCAGACTGGAGACAATAACTTCTTAGTCGGTACTGGACCTGCTGCGACTGAGGTATTCCCCCTAAGTTCTGATGGACTTGGTAATAGAATTATCGGTACAGCTTTCAATTGCTCTGGTGGTACAACTCCTTGGGGCACAATTTTGACCGCTGAAGAAAACTTCCAAGGTAGCGTTACAGAAGGCGTATTACCTAACGGTACTCAAACTGGCTATGATGATGAAGGCATAGGTTTTGCCTTTGGTTTAGTAGGTGAAAAATATGGCTGGATGGTAGAAATTTCTCCAGCAGACCCAAGTTTCCAAAACAGAAAACATACAGCTTTAGGTCGTTTCCGCCACGAAAATATTGCATTTCGAGTAGAAGCAGGTAGACCATTAGTAGCATATATGGGAGATGACCGTCGTGGTGGTCATACCTGGAAATTTGTGAGTAGTGGTATAGTTTCTAACCCTAGCGATTCAAATAATAGCCAATTATTTGAAAGTGGGACTCTTTATGCTGCACGTTTAAATCCTGATGGCTCTGGTCAGTGGATTCCATTAGTTCCTAGCACTCCCACTAATCCTCTATCACCAAGCGAGATTGCTCAAGCTGAACTTAATGCTTTTGATGAAGCTCAAAGAGATGGCCGAATTCGCTTACCTCAACGTGCTGGTATTCCTGGAGCAGAACAGGATGGTGGGTCTTTTATTGTAGACCTGACAAATGAAAGCGTATTATCTAATTATCAGGGAAGGACTCTAGGAGATTTTTACACTAGCCAAGGTGCTATTTTATCTGATGCTTTCTTAGCTGCTAATTTAGTAGGTGCTACTCCTACCTCTCGTCCTGAAGATGTAGAAGTTCACCCTGGTGATGGTAGTGTATTTATTGCCTATACAGATAATGCACCTGGTGGAGATGGATATCCAGACTCCAGAATCTTTGTTGTCAGCAAATACTCAGCAGATGTTGATGCTGTTCAGCAGTTTGGCGGTCTGTATCGTATCATTGAAACTGACAGTGATGCTACAAGTCTCACCTTTAGTTGGTCAGTTTTTGAGCAAAGTGGAGAAGATGGTGCTATTAACGGTGCTGGCTTTGCTAATGTGGATAACCTAGAAATTGATACTCTGGGTAATATCTGGGGTGTAACAGATATGTCTACCAGTAATCACAATGGTTTCCGAACTGGTGCTGCTGGAGAGCTAAGAGATATTGACCATACTGCTACTGGAAATGTTTCTAGCTTAACAGGGGTATTTGGTAACAACTGGTTGTTCTACATTCCTGTTGTTGGACCTAATGCTGGATTGGTTGTACCTTTTGCTTATGGTCCTCCACGTTGCGAAATGACTGGACCATACTTTATCAGAAATAGTAGTGGTGAAGATGAAACTCTACTATTAGCTGTACAACATCCTGGGGAAAGCGCACCTATTGGAGATGGAGTTCAACTAGGTCGAGATATTGAGATGTTAAATTTGGATGGCACTCTCTTCACTCAGCAGCGAAGTGTACCTCGTGGTAGTAACTGGCCTAGTAATATAGGTTATACAGGCAACCCTGGAGGTAGTTTTAATGGTTTACTACCACCAAGACCTACTATTATTGGTATTACTCGTAGGAACGGTGGTGCGTTTGTTTGACATACTCCCGACGTTGCGCATAGCGCGACAACGCAGGATTCTTCAGTCATGAAAAAATGACCGCTGTTTCGTGTGAGGTGATGTCCTCCCCCTGTGTTGACATCGATAATAACATACGTACCTTCTAGCTTGTCAAGGGTATAGGAAGGTTTTATTTGTGGAGGTATCCGACTCTTGGCCCTGGCTTTCCCTGATGACGCTCCCCTTCAGGAGAGTGCGGGACTTCCCGCCAGGGAAGTTAAAATTTAACTTGACGCAAGAATCTCTAGTAGTGGCGTGACACGTCTAAAATGTTCCAATAGTAGGGGTGGGTTCCACGTTTAAATTAATTACTCAACATTAAATTTAGATGAACCCGCCCCCTCCCCTATGAGTTTTGTTGTCAAACAGCAAGACTTTGCAACTCATCTGTCTTAACTTTAATTGGAGATGCTATACTAGACATCTCCAAAAATCAAAAATAAAATCGATTATCGTACAGAAATTATCAATTCTTTCCCCTCCCAGGAGGGGTTAGGGGTGGGTTCCCTACTGCCTACTCCCTACTCCCTACTAGACATCTCCAAAAATCAAAAATAAAATCGATTATCGTACAGAAATTATCAATTCTTTCCCCTCCCAGGAGGGGTTAGGGGTGGGTTCCCTACTGCCTACTCCCTACTCCCTACTCCCTCTTCCAAGTGTAAGCTTTGAGCAGGTTAAATGTTGCACAACAAACGGAATTGTATTATTTATCCTTAACTTCTTCTTTCATAGGTACAGGAAGTTGAGAAAAATCGGGTAATCTCACAAGCTCCTTTTCTTTTTCTGTAATTGCCAATGGCAAACGTAGAGGTTCAGATTTTTCTTCAATTAAATAAGTAGCTATAGGTAATGTCCTTTCTAAATCATCCAATGCTCTAGGAATTACCATTACAGCATTTAAATCTCCAATTCTTTCTGCTTCCTGCATACCAGCTTCTACTGCCACTGCAACATTAGAAACCGAACCCCGAACAATAGCAGTACATAAACCTGCCCCTGTAGTTTCATAAGCAGTCAACTGTACATCACCAGCTTTGAGCATTGCGTCACAAGCTCCCACCATTGCTGGAAAACCTCTAGTCTCTATCAGACCAACTGCCTTATTTCTAAACTCAGCAGAAACTCTACCTTGAGATAATTTAAATAAAAGACTGCCAATAGGTAGTACAGCTTCTAAATTAGGTAAAGGTCGAGGAATAACAGTATGAGAAATAAGTTGTCCAAATTCTTTCGCTGTTTCTGCTCCAGAGTCTATTGCTAAACGAACATCAGCAACACCACCACGAACTACCGCAGTACAATATCCACTACCAATTTTTTCGTATCCTACCAGAATAACCCCAGATGACTTCAGCATCATATCAGCAGTACCAACTATGGCAGGAAAACTCCTGGTTGTGATTAAACCAAGAGCTGAATCTCCAAAGTTGATTGGCGATTCAAGAGATTCTAGATTATGGTTATTGTGGGTCTGTATTTTCATTTTCTATCTCTTTACTTCGGTGTAGCAGTGAACCCACGTGACATACTCCCACACTAAGCTTGCGCTATAGTGTGGGCTTCTCGTTTCCCTGCCCTGCTATTGCATCGGGCTCCACGAGCTTTAAGAACGGAATGCCCTACCGCCCTATTTTTTATATTTATCGCTGCATTTCCTAGGTCATGCTTCCCTACGGGATGCTGCGCAAACGCAAACAAGTCGCGGTCTATTACTATGCCGCAGTGCGGGCAAGAATGGGTTCGTATGTTTAATTCTTTCTTGACTTTTTCCCCACAGCTTGAGCAATCTTGGCTAGTATTTTTTGGGTTCACTCCTATAGTTTTCTGTCCAGCATTTCCGGCTTTGACAGTTAAAATAGTTAGAAATTGGCCCCATCCAGCATCCTTAATTGATTTACTCAAACGGGTCAATGCTTGCCCTTTAATGTTTAAGTTTGCCTCCGGCACGCCGCGCTCCGCGTCTACATGGGCGATAACTTCAGCTTTTAATAACAATTCATTGGCTGTTTTAAAGTGGAAATCTTTTCGTTTATCGGCAGCCTTTTTATGTTGTTTAGCTACAGCTTTGATAGCTTTGAGCCACCTTTTACTTCCTTTTTTCTTTCGAGATAAACGTTTCTTTTGAGTCTTTAATCGCTGCTGAGATTTTCGATAGTATTGAGGGATGGGAACAGATTCTCCTTGACTTGTTACTAAGAATTCCTTCAACCCCATATCGATTCCCAGGGTATTTTTTAATGTAGGTTCCACTTCAGTTGTCGAAGCTGGAACTGATTTGTCTTCTAGGGATAAAGTAATATAATAACCATCAGCTTTACGACTAATAGTCACTGTTTTAATTTGAAAATCATCAGGTAATAGTCGATGTTTAATTAACTTTACCTTGCCTATTTTGGGCAAGTTTATCTTGTTTTCTTCCATGCAGTCTTGCTTGATTTGAGGATAAGTAAAACTGCGATAACGTCCAATTCCTTTAAACCTTGGTTTTCCTAATTTATGTCCATTTTTATCTTTTTTAAACCATCTATCAAAGGCAAGTTTTACTCGTTTTATGCAATCTTGCAAAACCTGAGAATGAATTAGCTTGTAGGAAGGAAACTTGTCTTTGGTATTGACCAAATCTCGTTTTTGAGAGTAATAATCTGGATTATCTCTTAGTTGAGGAATTGGTATCACCAAGGGGCAAGCATTAACCGGACAGCGATTTTCGTCCCACCACGAGAACCGCTCGCCTAACCGATAGTTGTACTGCTGACGCAACAATTCCAACCACAATTCTATGGTGGCTAACTGTTTTTTATTGGGCCTTAATTTATATTGGTAGGCAGTCCGCATGGTGGAAAATTTGTAGAAATGTCCTTTCTTTGGCTAGGTTCTTCAAAGGTGATGGTCTTTAGAGCTAGTTCAGGAATTTTTTATATAAAATCAAAAATAGAAATTAATATAGTTGAGCTGATTGGACTTTACTTGAAAGAGACTTTGAATAATTTTTTGTCCCTGGATGAGAGTAAAGTTTTGTCAGTTAGTTCTCTACATTTATCAAATTATATTATATTTTTTTGAAATTAGCAAGCCTTCTTATATCAAATAGATAGTTATATTGTCAATTATCCGACTGCTGTTTATCTGCTACAAATATCCTGCTCTAAATCAGATTTTTTAGTTTATCTCAACTAACATCAGTCAAAAGTAACAAAAATTGCTATAATTCTCGGCATCTACTACCTTTGTGTTTCCCTTACTAACCCAATATGACTTGTCTAATCTTCTTCATCGGGAGGAGAGTTAAGAGAATTTTTATGAGGAAATAAAGTTTTCATCATCCTATTTACATAATCTTGTCCGTAGATTGGAGTTTTAGTGGTTTCAGGTGCTTCTTCTTGTAGTTGAGTTTTAGCCTGCTCAATTTTATTTTGAGTTTCTTCTTCATTTTGAGTTTTTTCTTGGTCTGGTGATGAAGAAGTATTTGTTAATTCTTGATTA
Source organism: Okeania sp. KiyG1 (assembly GCF_014132355.1). Classification (GTDB taxonomy): domain Bacteria; phylum Cyanobacteriota; class Cyanobacteriia; order Cyanobacteriales; family Microcoleaceae; genus Okeania. Next base: position 2,904 of record NZ_BLZO01000082.1, on the reverse strand, counting down.
GCAAGAGCATGGGAATTATCATTTTCAGGTTCAGTTTTTTTGAAAAATTGATAATTACTGTTTAGTACTTGATTATTATCTGGATAATTAAAAGTACTTGTTTGAGCAATATTTTCTTCATTCAATTCAGAACTACTGCCTAATTCCTGATTATTATCTGGAGGATTAAAAGTACTTGTTTGAGCAATATTTTCTTCATTCAATTCAGAACTACTGCCTAATTCCTGATTATTATCTGGAGGATTAAAAGTACTTGTTTGAGCAATATTTTCTTCATTCAATTCAGAACTACTGCCTAATTCCTGATTATTATCTGGAGGATTAAAAGTACTTGTTTGAGCAATATTTTCTTCATTCAATTCAGAACTACTGCCTAATTCCTGATTATTATCTGGAGGATTAAAAGTACTTGTTTGAGCAATATTTTCTTCATTCAATTCAGAACTACTGCCTAATTCCTGATTATTATCTGGAGGATTAAAAGTACTTGTTTGAGCAATATTTTCTTCATTCAATTCAGAACTACTGCCTAATTCCTGATTATTATCTGGATAATTAAAAGTACTTGTTTGCATAATATTTTCTTCATTCAATTCAGAACTATTGCCTAATTCCTGATTATTATCTGGATAATTAAAAGTACTTGTTTGAGCAATATTTTCTTCATTCAATTCAGAATTATTGCCTAATTCCTGATTATTATCTGGATAATTAAAAGTACTTGTTTGAACAATATTTTCTTCATTCAATTCAGAACTACTGCCTAATTCTTGATTATTAACCGGAGGATTAACTGGATAATTAAAAGTACTTGTTTGAGAGAGATTTTCTTCGTTAAATTCAGAACTACTGCCTAATTCCCCAGCTACTGACAAATCATCATTGCTGTTAGTAGTAGTTGTTATTTGTGGTGTTAAAACTGTTTGAGATGGAGCTGTAATAGAATTTCCTAAGACTTGTCGTCCAGACTCTCCTATAATAGAAGTCGGTGGTACAACTTGATTTGGTTCAATATCATGTTCTAGAATCGTTGCCACTGAACCAATACAGGCATTAGCCCCTATTTTGCTCTTACCAACTACTAACACTCCCGCACCAATAGTGACTCCCGACTCAACTTCAATATTGCCCTGGTAAGCATGAAGAATAACCCCCATACCAATACAAACCCCTGTAGCAATAACTATCTGACAATCAGCAGCAGCTTGGAGAATGACACCAGAAGCGATCGCCACATTCGGCTCAATTTTTACATCACCACTAACAAAAGGCTCAGTATTTTCAATAGGTTGTAGTGGTGTGAACTGCATAAATACTCCTTTCAACTATCGGAATTAAAGCCAAAAGTTATCACTTTGAACTTTTGACTTTCTGTTTTTGGCATTGCTGATTCTGGGTATGATTTTGCCCCCCTAGCCCCCCAATTTTGGGGGGAATAAAACTCTAAAAGTCCCCCAAGATTGGGGGATTTAGGGGGGTTTACCAGAACCAAACAATCGCACATTCATACTTCAATTCAACAACGCCCTATTTTTTTGGCATTGCATAATTGCGGGATGATTTTATCAGAGAGGATCGACTTTAACAAAGTCAAAAGTCAGAAGTCAGAAGTCAGAAGTTAACCCACCCTAACCCCTCCCAGGAACCCACCCCTAGCCCCTCCCAGGAACCCACCCTAGCCCCTCCCAGGAGGGGAACTAGGGGATTGGAGCAACGCTCCAAAAATATTACGCCTTAAAAGGCGGGGTTGCGCGACCCATATTATTTTGATAATCCCCGTGTTGACCTGTCTCCGTGTCTCCGTTTCAGCCTCTAATCATCCCAGTATTCAGCAACGCCGTTTTCTTTACTTAGCCTTACCGTTAGGTTGCTGAATAATCATTTCTAAAACACGGCGTTTAGCTTGAGGGTCGATACCAATTAAGCGGACATATTCTCCCTCGTGTTGAGCTAGAGTTTCCTCAATAGCTGGAAAAACATCAGCATCACGTTTGCCATTAATTTGAGTATCAGTTTTCCAAGAGCTAGTCTTGAAACGGCGTTGGTCTGCATACTCTGTACCTATTTTGTAGCCACTCGCAATCAAAGAGCGAACTTGTTCTACCACCTCTTGAGTTAGCTTCTGGGTACTAGCAGTAGCTGTAACACTACTATATGATGGTTGATAACTATTACCTGCTCCATTAGATGTAGCTTGAGCTGTAGTAACTACTTGGCGTTTGCCATTTGGCTCCTGAATCAATACTTCCAACACCCGACGTTTGGCAGCGGTATCAACACCAATTAAACGTACATACTCACCACTATAATGTGTCAAAGCTGCTTCTAATTCCTCTATTGCTTGTGCAGTGGTCTGTGCCGAAATGGGAGCACTCTGCCAAGAGCTAGTCTTAAAGCGACGTGCATTAGCGTGTTCTATGCTGACGCGATATCCTTGATTAAATAGTGAACCTACTTGAGCTAAAACGTCCTGACTTAATTCTGTATTAGCACTACCTTGACTCGATACACTGGTTTGAGCAGTATTATAAATAGGAGGCTTACTATTACCTACTCCATTAGAAGTTGTAGCAACTCCTTGGCGTTTGCCATTTGGCTCCTGAATCAATACTTCCAACACCCGACGTTTAGCCACAGGATCGACACCAATTAAACGTACATATTCCCCACTATAATGTGCCAAAGCTGCTTCTAATTCCTCTATTGCTTGTGCAGTAGTTTGTGCCGAGATGGGAGCGCTCTGCCAAGAACTGGTCTTAAAGCGACGTGCATTAGCGTGTTCTATGCTGACGCGATATCCTTGATTAAATAGGGAACCTACTTGAGCTAAAACTTCCTGACTTAATCCTGTATTGACCGCACCACCTTGGATATTTGCAGGAGTTTTAGCAGTGAAAGAAGCAG
>NZ_BLZO01000081.1 GCF_014132355.1 Okeania sp. KiyG1 | reverse complement strand
ATGAATTAGCCGCAGAAAAAAAATTCTGAGATATCCCAAAAGGATATTCAAATATCCCAAAAAGATGCTGAAATATCTCAAAAAGATGCTGAAATATCCCAAAAGGATGCTGAGATATTCCAAAAAAATGCTGAGATATTTCAAAAAGATACTCAAATTAAACAGGGGTTATTATTGGCAATAGAGATGGGTTTAAAACTCAGATTTGGTGATGAAGCTGTGGGTATTTTATCCTAAATTTCTGCAATTAATGATGTGAAATTGTTAGAGGGAATTATTTCTCAAATTCCCCAGGTTTCCTCAACAGATGAATTGCGAAAACTATACACTGATTGAACAAGGCAGAAGGCTGTAGTTATCTAGGAGAGAAGGCGATCGCTACTTTCTCAGAGTTTATCTAAAATCTAATAACTATAACGTTGTAGTTTTTTGTCATTTATGGAAAGAGGCGATCGCTACTTTCCCAGAATTCATCTAAAATCTAAAAACTATAACGTTGGAGTTTTTTGTCATTTGTGGAAAGAGGCGATCGCTACTTTCCCAGAATTCATCTAAAATCTAAAAACTATAACGTTGGAGTTTTTTGTCATTTGTGGAATGAGGCGATCGCTACTTAATCAGAGTTTATCTAAAATCTAATAACTATAACGTTGTAGTTTTTTGTCATTTATGGAAAGAGGCGATCGCTACTTTCCCAGAATTCATCTAAAATCTAAAAACTATAACGTTGGAGTTTTTGTCATTTGTGGAATGAGGCGATCGCTACTTAATCAGAGTTTATCTAAAATCTAATAACTATAACGTTGTAGTTTTTGTCATTTATGGAAAGAGGCGATCGCTACTTTCCCAGAATTTATCTAAAATCTAAAAACTATAACGTTGCAGTTTTTTAGTATTTGTGGGAGAAGGCGATCGCTATTTTATCTAAATTCAGCTTTGTTGGGTTAAGCGAGAGCGCAACCCAACAAAAACCTATGTAGCTTGAGTTGCCGTTATTCTACTTGAGCGATAGTAATAATAAAGTTGGGTTTCGATACCTCAACCCAACCTACGTTTACTATGCAGAATCAGCGATCGCTACTTTCTCGGAATTTATCTAAAATCTAAAAACTATAACGTTGCAGTTTTTTGGTATTTGTGGGAGAAGGCGATCGCTACTGTCTCAGAATTTATCCAAAATCTAAAAACTATAACGTTGGAGTTTCTTGGTATTTGTGGGAGAAGGTGATATAGCTGCCGCACTTGCGCCGCCAACGCTATTTTATCTAAATTCAGTAGTAGACTGACACAGCTAAAACTGTGCACTCTTATTTTTATTTCTAGTTGTCTTTATCTCTTCTACTCCCCTACTCCCCCACTCCCCCACTCCCCTACTCCCTAATGCACAATTTAAGGTGTGTCGGTCCAGTAGGTTGGGTTAAGCGTATCTCGAACCCAACAAAAACTTATCTAACTGTGGTTGCCGTTATTCTACTTGAGCAATAGCTGAAGAATGTTGGGTTTATTCTACGGATAAGCTACGCTAACGATACCTCAACCCAACCTACTGGACTGACACATCTAATTTTATGCATTAGATTATTGGGGCGGGGGCGGGTTTACTCAGTCGTGGGTGACACCATTAACTTAACGCGGAACCCGCCCCTACTATTGCACTATTTTAGATGAAACAGTCCACTACGTTTACTACTAATAACTATTGGACAATAGATGAATAAAAAAATTAATAAGCATGAAAATGAGCGATCGCTACTTTCCCAGAATTCATCTAAAATCTAAAAACTATAACGTTGTAGTTTTTTGGTATTTGTGGAAGGAGGCGATCGCTACTGAATCAGAGTTTATCTAAAATCTAAAAACTATAACGTTGGAGTTTTTTGGTATTTGTGGAATGAGGCGATCACTACTGAATCAGAGTTTATCTAAAATCTAAAAACTATAACGTTGGAGTTTTTTGTCATTTGTGGAATGAGGCGATCGCTACTGAATCAGAATTTATCTAAAATCTAAAAACTATAACGTTGGAGTTTTTTGTCATTTGTGGAATGAGGCGATGGCTCTTGTTACTCCATCTCAAAACTCTTGTACAACAGATGAATAAAACATTAATAAGCGTGAGAATCAGCGATCACTACTGAATCAGAGTTTATCTAAAATCTAAAAACTATAACGTTGGAGTTTTTTGGTATTTGTGGAATGAGGCGATCGCTATTTTGACTGTATCTCCAATCTAATAACTATTGGACAATAGATAAATCAAACATCCATCTATCTAGAATGAGCGATCGCTACTTTAATCTTTAATCAGAGTTTATCTAAAATCTAAAAACTATAACGTTGGAGTTTTTTAGTATTTGTGGGAGAAGGCGATCGCTATTTTGTCTAAATTTAGTAGGTTGGGTTAAGCGAGAGCGCAACCCAACAAAAACCTATGTAGCTTGAGTTGCCGTTATTCTACTTGAGCAATAGCTGAAAAACTTTGGGTT
>NZ_BLZO01000080.1 GCF_014132355.1 Okeania sp. KiyG1 | reverse complement strand
TATCCTGCGGATAAGCTACGCTAACGATACCTCAACCCAACCTACGTTTACTATCGTTACTTGAACAGAACTTATCTAAAATCTAAAAACTATAACGTTGTAGTTTGTTGGTATTTGTGGGAAAAGGCGATCGCTATTTTGTCTCAATTTAGTAGGTTGGGTTAAGCGACAGCGAACCCAACAAAAACTTATGTAGCTTTGGTTGGCGTTATTCTACTTGAGCAATAGTAATAATGGGAGCTGAAAAATGTTGGGTTTCAATACCTCAACCCAACCTACGATTACTTTCTCAGAATTTATCTAAAATCTAAAAACTATAACGTTGGAGTTTGTTGGTATTTGTGGAGGGAGGCGATATAGCTGCTGCTAGGCTTCGCCAACGCTATTTTGTCTAAATATAGTGGGTTGGGTTAAGCGTCGGAGCGCAACCCAACAAAAACCTAAGATTAAAGTTCAGTAAAAATTACTTTCGCCCCGATTATATTTCTCCCACTTTTCTCAGAGCTTCTTGATAAACAGGTTGACCTAGATGAAACCCTTGAGTTTTTAAGGCATCAAGTTGTTCTTTCAGAGTAGATATTAATCCACTTTGTTTTGCCCAAATTAAAATACCCACCGCGCCTAAAACAGGTAAACCCATTTGTTTTGCTATCCGTCGAGCATTCTTTTCATCCAACAACAAAGCTTCTGATGGTAGTTCACAAAAAAGAGCAATCGCCTCGGCCTCCCCTTCATCTAACTCCATCCTTAATGCGGAGACTAAGGATTTATTGCTAGCCTCCTGCACAACTAACCATGAAGCTGAAGCCACTTCTATTGCTCCTGGTTGACCAACTCCAGTTTCTACTACTTCCCGCTGAACTGCACGAGGCATTAATACTCTATCTGGAAATCGCTGACTCAACAGTTGAAGTTGGCCAATTGTACTCAGGGCAATCAATATAGAAGAATTCGTTACTGCTCTCAACTCAAAGTCTCCAGGGTATTCAAATCTGTTTCCAACTCTTCCAAATCATAACTACGTTCCACTTCCTCTTTACCGAGTAACCAGTGAAATTCCCATTTACTCATCTGTGCTAACTCACGAGCTTTGCCAAAAGAAAGTAAACCTTTTTGGTATAGTCGCACGGCAAGTTCAGTACGGACACGGGAGAGTTTTTCATCAGGTGGTATTCGCAATGCTTCTGTTAGTGGTTCGGAAATTTCTAAAATTAGTTTGCTCATGGTTTTTTTTGGTTTTAGGAATAATATTATTATAGTTTTAACCACAAACTCAGAATTTATCCAAAATCTAAAAACTATAACGTTGGAGTTTGTTGGTATTTGTGGGAAAAGGCGATCGCTCTTGTTACTCCATCTGAAAACTCTTGTACAACAAATGAATAAAACATCAATTCCATAACTATAACGTTGGGGTTTTTTTTGATTTGTCTATTTCTGGAAGGAGGCGATCGCTTTTCCCACTCCATCTCAAAACTCTTGTACAACAGATCAATAAAACATCAATAAGCGTGAGAATCAGCGATCGCTACTTAATCAGAGTTTATCCAAAATCTAATAACTATAACGTTGTAGTTTTTTGGTATTTGTGGAATGAGGCGATCGCTACTTTCCCAGAATTCATCTAAAATCTAATAACTATAACGTTGTAGTTTTTTGTCATTTGTGGAAAGAGGCGATCGCTACTTTCCCAGAATTCATCTAAAATCTAATAACTATAACGTTGGAGTTTTTTAGTATTTATGGAAGGAGGCGATCGCTACTGAATCAGAATTCATCTAAAATCTAATAACTATAACGTTGGAGTTTTTTAGTATTTATGGAAGGAGGTGAGCGCAGAATTTGACTGTATCTCCAATCTAATAACTATTGGACAACAGATGAATAAGACATCAATCTATGGGGAATGAGTGATCGCTACTTAATCAGAGTTTATCCAAAATCTAAAAACTATAACGTTGGAGTTTTTTAGTATTTGTGGGGTGGGGCGATCGCTACTTAATCAGAATTTATCTAAAATCTAAAAACTATAACGTTGGAGTTTCTTGGTTTATCTATTTTGACATACTCCCGACGCTCCCCTACGGGAGAGCGCGGGATTCTTCAGCCAGAGAAAAACTGACCGCAGTTTTAACAGAAGTGATGTCCTCCTCCTGTGTTGAAAACAATCCTATTTTTTGTATTAGGAGTGCTGAGTTATAGTCTCTGTCTAATTCCTGTCCACATTTAGCACAGGAATGCCAGCGTTCTGATAAACTTTTAGAGACTTTATTCAGACATTTCCAACAATGTTGGGATGTACCTTTTGGGTCTACTTTGATAATTTTTTGCCTAGTTTCCAGGCTACATACTCCAAAACCTGAACAAACTGCCCAAAAGCTGCATCTTGCAAAGATTTATTTAATCCTGACTTAGCTGATTGACCATTGGGCAAAAACTGACCATTATCACCCAATTTAGCTTTGCAACGTCTGATTAAATTTGCTATTTGCAGGTCTTCTAAAAATATCACCTGACAGTCACTAAATAAATGATAAGCCAGTTTGAATTGCCAATCCAAACGTTGTCTAGCTATTAATTGATGCAGTCTAGATATTTTACCTTTGAGAATTTTCCAACTCTTTGAATGTTTGTGTTTTTTAGCTAATCTCGCCTGAAGTTTAGACAAGCGATGCTCAGAACACCTGAAAAACTTCGGGACTTCTATAAATTCACCATCACTGGTAACAGCATAGTACAATAATCCTAAATCAATACCTTTTGAGTTATCTTCGGTGGGTTGAATTTCTGCACGCCTCAAAGGTACAGCTTGATCTTCTATCGTTAAGCTGATATACCATCCATCTGCCGCCCGTATCACTGTACCTGTTTTCACCTTGAATCCTATTGGTATTGAACGATTGTAGACAAAGGGGACTAAACCAATCTTTGGTAGATTTATACAAAAACGACCGTTGGCATTTTTGACTATGTTGGCATTTGATAGCTGAGGATAACTGAAAGAATTATAATAATGCCGACCTTTAAATTTAGGTCTACCACTGGTTTTACCCTTGTGATCAGGTTTGGTAAAGTTATCCATTGTTGTTTGCACACGCTGGATAACATCTTGCAACACCTGAGAGTGCATCAACTTATACTCAGGGAAAAGTTTTTAGTCCGTGCTAAATCTGCTAGTTGAACAGTCTCCCAAACAACATATCCATTAACTGTGTTCGGATGCTTATCTCCTTTCCTTGTTATCGGATTACCAAAAATGTCCTTTTTTCTACCATCTCGTGTTTGTACCCTAAATTCAGGGATATTCTGATAAATCTGGTCTACTGGCACCACTGAAACATTAAGAGGACAAGCATTTACTGGTGTGCGTGTTGCTTCAAACCAGTTTAGCCTTTCAGCTAAACGGTAATTATATTGCTTTCTGGCCATTTCTAACCAATTGGCTATAATTACCGTTTGACTTTTATGGGGTTTTAGCTTGTACTTGTATTTCAGTAACATGGCAGAATCTACCAGGATTTCTATATTAGTTATTATAATGGCTATGTTAGAAATTTTCAATAGCTATAGCAAACAGGATCTTATGAAAACCACACACCCTGGCCCGGCTCTCATCCCGACGCTCCCCTACGGGAGAGCGCGGGACTTCCCGCCGGGGAAGTTAAATCTTCAATAGTTACGGTTTCTGTTTCACTCAAAACAATTCGCCCAATACTTTCGCCATCTTCAGTATGACTGTGACCTGCAAAAAAAAGTATTTGTGGTCTTTGAGTGTCAAGTGTATCAGCTAATTCTTCTAGGTCAGGATTCATTAAAGGAATAACTTCAGCATTAGACTCGGATGATAAAAGATTTTTCAACATTTCCCAGTCTTTATCAATCTTTAACTGGGTGTTATTACTGTTAATTTCTGTACTCCCCAGAACAGCTAATACTTTGACTTTATTGTTATTATTTTTAGTTCAATAGATTTAGATTTTACAGGTAAATACAACCCCATTTCAGAACGATGATAACGCTCTTCAAAAAAATCCTCCCATACAAATAATGGTAAACGCCTTAACTGAATATCATCTGTTTTCAATATCACTCTAATTTCTTCATTTTCGTCTTTTAAATTAGTTAAAATTGCTGTCCAAATCGGAGTGAAATTTCCATCAGGTTTCAACCAATTATTAATCTGAAAGTGTAAATTTTCTTTGGCTTTTTTAATTTCAGCAATAATTTCACTGTCTGTTATGGCTGTATTTTTAACACTCAAACGAGTGCTACGTTGAGATACCATTTGACGATAAAAAGATTGCCAATTTGCATAATGGTTGGGCAAATCTTGAGCCGGAGGTAACTTTCCTTCAATATCTTCAATTAAAACCCGATTATCTTCATTAAAAATTTGCACATTGACGAAAAAACCGCTCTTAAAATCGCCTCCTAATATTTTAAATAAAACAAGTTTGGCCATAAAAGACTATCCTCCTGTTTAATGGGTTAAATTACAAAATTGTTGACCACGGTAGAATCACCCAGTTGAAACTTGACACTAAACTTTTCTTCTAATTTACCAGTAATTTCTTGTCTCATCCATTTATCTTTACTATTAATTGTTTTTGTTGTAAAAATTCTCCAGATGAATCTAAAATGTCGAACTTAAGACCTAGAGGTAAATATGTTCTGTCTTTGCTGGGATAAACTGACACAATGATACTCCTTTGATTATTTGAAATAGACATGACATCAACTACCATCCGAATATTATCTTGTTTGCCTAAGTTTATTTTTTTTGCTTTTATAACTCTTGGATTACTTTGACTTCTAACAGCAAATAGCAATTCTGTTTCTTTTATTTCTAAAATGTCTTCAACCATTTGCCAACCTGAATCGAAAATATTGTTTAGCCATTGGCTTAAATTAGTTACAGATTGCTCTACATTTATTAATTTTTGAGGGGGTATACTTTCTTGGTTGGTTTCTAATTTTTGAAAGACTAAACCTGGATGAGAAAGAAGTTCTTCCACTACACCAAAGACACTAGCAGGTGTTTCTATATCGTATCTAATGGGTAGATGACCTAGAGGGGCAGAAATATCAAAAGTAAGGTTATTATATTCTGACCAATAAGGTTTATTATTTACCACCAATCCTACTTTTTGCCAAAAAGCCTCTGTTATTTTTTGATTAAATTCTTTTGTACCACCTAAATCTTGATAGATTTGCTTCTGCACACTAAAACCAAAACGACCATTGCTATATTCTACCCAAAGTTTATCTATAGTTTGTAAGTCGGTAATTGGAAATTGCTCGATATCTTCAACTCTTAACCATCCTTCTATTTCTCTATTAGCTATTTTAAACATTAATTTTGCTGTTTCTTCATCAGCTTCTTTCCATTTTTGATCTGCAAGTAAATTACGAAGTTGACTATAATCAGCAACACTGCTAGGTAAATGTTTTTCAATCCACTCTTGATTAAAGATTTCACCATAAATTTTATTAGCTACTTCTAATTTGCCATATCTTCTAACTACTAATCCGGTTAATAATAATTCTTCTATTACCTGATTTTCAGTAGCAGTAGATTCTGTGCTGTTTTCTTTGCCTTGTATAATTATCTGATATAGTTTCAGTAATTCAATTGCAGTTTTCGGGTATAAAATTCTATCTTGAATTGTTCTTAAATGTTCTGGAGCGTCTTTTTCTTCCCAATTTACAATAATTTCAGTTCTCACTAAATTGTCTAACCAAGCTTTTTCGTTTCCTCCTGGAATATAATCTTCTAATTCTTTCACTACTAATAAACATAGTTTTTGCGTTAAAAATGGTTGCCCACCAGTCCACTCTAAGATAAATTTTAGCAACTCTTGTGGATTATTTGTTTTTTCTGCTAATCCACCAGCTAAAGGTAAAGCTTCTTCGTAAGTAAAACCTTTTAATTTAATTTGCACTGCAATATTAGTTAAAGGTGAGGTTTTGACATTTTTAACTAAATCGGAATCAAGAAAAACACCTAACAAGACAAAATTTAAACGATTAAAATTTTTATCTTCATGCAAAGCTCTTAATAGTGAAAAGAATCCTTCTGAGAAATCAAAACTCAAAATCATGTCTACTTCATCAAAAAAATTATAATATTTTCCTCAATTTCCCGCAGTAAAACCTCTCTTAAAAAATATCGAAGTTGTTGTAGAGGCGCTAAATATTCTCTTTCTTGTAACCACTTTTGTAGATTAATAGTTAACTTAAATCTCCTGGTTAATTCTGCAATAACATTTCTATACCATTTCAGGGCATTAATTTCATAACTACCTATAGCAGTGAAATCAATAACAGCATCAGAAAATCCTTCTTCTCTTAAACGTTTTATTGCTTGTACTCTGAGGCTAGATTTACCCATCTGTCTAGGAGCAGATACAATACAAAGTTGTCCTTCTTTCAAAGCATTGTAAAGTTCATCATCAGCTTTCCGTTTAATATAAGAAGTTGAATATCTAGATAAAGAACCTCCTAGTTGATATTTAATATTTGGAAGAGAATCTAAAGCAGTTTCAACAAAGTCTTGCAAATCTAGTATTTTCTCCCTCTCCAATTCCTCCGCAACTTTCTCATACTCCCCACCCAAACGCCTCAACACCTGAGCAGTAACTGTGGCAAAATATCCAACCTCCTCAACAACCCCACTATCCTCAACCTTTTTCTCCCTCCTCAAAACAGCAGCAAAATCTTCCAAGGACAAACCGACTCTCTCTGCCACATATTCCGACACCTTATCCACCACCTGCAACACCCATTCTGAAGGCATCGAATCTATCAATAACTCTCTCACCCCATCCATAAACCCATACAAAACATCATCGGGATGAGTCTCCACCTTAATTTCAGACAAAGGCTTTAATAAACCTCCCAAAAACACCTCTGCCACATTAACTTGTAGAGACTCTGGCAACAATGCTCCTCGAATCAACCGCACTACAGGCAAACTAATCACAGGTGCCGCAGCTAATAAACCTGCCAATTTCCGTGCCATGGGAGAAGCAGTCACCCGAAATGCTTGTACCCGGTCTTCCGGACTCAACTGACTATAATCAAGATTAAACAATCTATTCTCCTTAACCAGAGCATCCAATTTAAACACAAACCCCAAAGTCGAAACACTACTTTTACCAGACAACATTTGTGCCCAAGTCGTTGCCTTATCCTCCTCCAAAGTAAATATTGGAACTTTAACGCCTTTTTTCTCCTCCAACTCCTCCCACAAAGACACTTCCTGAGCAATTAAATTTTGGTTAGACACTCCGGGAGTTAATGCTCGTAACCTAACTTCCGACGCTCTACCTAAAGCTGTTCGTTTCCACAACCACTTGGGCAACATCTGAATAATTGCCGTCGGTACAGAATTTGCCCAAATTTCTAATGCTTTTGTGACTTTGCCATCTCGCCAATAAGACGAAACACAATCACTCACTACCAATATCAAACGACGACCGCTCCCATCTATTAATTCTTTGGAGCTACGGGGAAATTTATTTTTAGCTACTGCACCTATACCCCGACGAACCTGTACTTTTTCTCCATCTTTAGCAGTCATTCCCCAGACTCGCACATCTCGGAAAATTCCATAGTTTTTCAGCAATTTTTCCAAATCTCTGATGGTTTGTCTCCAAATTTGCATGGATATACTTTCGTCAACCACCAATTCCAGGTCTAACCAAGGTTCTAAGGTAGGTCTTAATACAGGCAACCACAATTTTGTATTGGCAATACGTTCGATAGTGGCAGTTTCATCCAGAACAAAATTTGTGCCAGCGGGAATACGACGCATTAAAGGTTTTAACGCTCGTGCCAAAGTTAATGGTTGACGCAAGGAAGGAGCATTGGGGGTTTTAAAAGATAAATCTAAGGATTCGGTTTGCTGTTGACCCTGGGGATAAATTTTTGCTTTTTGTGACTCCGAATTTTGATTTTTTCGTATTTCATTTGAGTCTGGAGTCTGAGGTTGTAACTCTGGAGATGCGATTTTATTCTCGTTCGCTCCTATGTCTTCCTCAACCAAGGAAAAGTCAGAAGAAACTGACTCAGACTGAGATTCTTGTATTTGTAGTGCCAACCAAATAGTATCAGCTATTTCCTCTGTTGACATTTCTATTTCTTTGCTCAGTGCGGTAATTAATTCGTCAATCATTTTTTTCCTCAATACTCAAATGTTTCAGCAACACTTCTGTCAAATTTTCCTCATCCTGTTGTTCGGGTTTTAACTTGCACATTATATAGATAGCATTCAAAAGGAGATACTGATAACTGATAACTGATAACTGATAACTGAAATGGCATTTCTATTTCTTTGCTCAGTGCGGTAATTAATTCGTCAATCATTTTTTTCCTCAATACTCAAATGTTTCAGCAACACTTCTGTCAAATTTTCCTCATCCTGTTGTTCGGGTTTTAACTTGCACATTATATAGATAGCATTCAAAAGGAGATACTGATAACTGATAACTGATAACTGATAACTGAAATGGCATTTCTATTTCTTTGCTCAGTGCGGTAATTAATTCGTCAATCATTTTTTCCTCAATACTCAAATGTTTCAGCAACACTTCTGTCAAATTTTCCTCATCCTGTTGTTCGGGTTTTAACTTGCACATTATATAGATAGCATTCAAAAGGAGATACTGATAACTGATAACTGATAACTGATAACTGAAATGGCATTTCTATTTCTTTGCTCAGTGCGGTAATTAATTCGTCAATCATTTTTTCCTCAATACTCAAATGTTTCAGCAACACTTCTGTCAAATTTTCCTCATCCTGTTGTTCGGGTTTTAACTTGCACATTATATAGATAGCATTCAAAAGGAGATACTGATAACTGATAACTGATAACTGATAACTGAAATGGCATTTCTATTTCTTTGCTCAGTGCGGTAATTAATTCGTCAATCATTTTTTCCTCAATACTCAAATGTTTCAGCAACACTTCTGTCAAATTTTCCTCATCCTGTTGTTCGGGTTTTAACTTGCACATTATATAGATAGCATTCAAAAGGAGATACTGATAACTGATAACTGATAACTGATAACTGAAATGGCATTTCTATTTCTTTGCTCAGTGCGGTAATTAATTCGTCAATCATTTTTTCCTCAATACTCAAATGTTTCAGCAACACTTCTGTCAAATTTTCCTCATCCTGTTGTTCGGGTTTTAACTTGCACATTATATAGATAGCATTCAAAAGGAGATACTGATAACTGATAACTGATAACTGATAACTGAAATGGCATTTCTATTTCTTTGCTCAGTGCGGTAATTAATTCGTCAATCATTTTTTCCTCAATACTCAAATGTTTCAGCAACACTTCTGTCAAATTTTCCTCATCCTGTTGTTCGGGTTTTAACTTGCACATTATATAGATAGCATTCAAAAGGAGATACTGATAACTGATAACTGATAACTGATAACTGAAATGGCATTTCTATTTCTTTGCTCAGTGCGGTAATTAATTCGTCAATCATTTTTTTCCTCAATACTCAAATGTTTCAGCAACACTTCTGTCAAATTTTCCTCATCCTGTTGTTCGGGTTTTAACTTGCACATTATATAGATAGCATTCAAAAGGAGATACTGATAACTGATAACTGATAACTGATAACTGAAATGGCATTTCCATTTCTTTACTCAGTGCAGTAATTAATTTTTCAATCATTTTTTTCCTCAATACTCAAATGTTTCAGCAACACTTCTGTCAAATTTTCCTCATCCTGTTTTCGGGTTTTAATATCATGTTCCCCCTCCGGGGGAGCTGCGCTAACGGTTGAATACTTATCAAGAACTGTTGTCAGGAGTCAGGAGTCAACCCACCCCTCGTCCCTCCCCTCCCAGGAGGGGAAAAAAGAAGGAAAGTCAAGATGATTTCAGTATATCTTTGATACTGTCGGTACTGTCAGTCATTAAATTTTATTATCAGGACTTACGCAAAGGCACTATTTATAGAGTCCAATAACTATTGTCCAATAGTTTTGAGCGCTATATATACCGTATCTGCGTAAGTCCTAATTATAACTGATTATCCGTTAGCGTAGCTCCCCCGGAAGGGGAACATGATATAACTTGCACATTATATAGATAGCATTCAAAAGGAGATACTGATAACTGATAACTGATAACTGAAATGGCATTTCCACTTCCTGACTCAGTGCTGTAATTAATTTTTCAATCATATCAAGTCCGCTTAATTCGGTATAAAAAAATGTTCCATCTGAGCGCCATTGCCAAATCTCCACACCTCCCACCATTCCCCTCCCAGGAGGGGTTAGGGGTGGGTTCCCACACTTCCCACACTTCCGGATTTGATATTATCTATCCTCCTCACTGGTCAAATATTTCAGCAAAACATCAGTCAAATTTTCCTCATCCTGTTGTTCCGGTTTCAATTTGCGAGTCACTATATAGATAGCATTTAAAAGTTGGTCTGTAGCAAGGTCTCCTCCCGAACGTTTTTTGATAAACTCCCTAATCAATTCTTCAATTTTTGCCTCATCCCTGGTTAACACATCACTACCCAAATGCGCTCTGACAATTTCTTTCAACGCTGTCGCATCAGGGTCATAAGGCATGGTTAACCGTAAACATCGTCTGAGAAAAGCTGGTGGAAAATCTCGTTCCCCATTATTGGTCAGAATAATCAAAGGGAAATTCTGACAGCACACCTTTCCATCTTTTATCGGTACATCCATCCCATCATAAGTGCGAACCTCTACCTGAGAAACTTCTTTAGAAAGACGAGCTAATTCGGGAATTTCAAACTTTCCCTCCTCAAACAAATTGAGTAGATCGTTAGGTAAATTAATATCGCTCTTATCTATCTCATCAATTAATAAAACCCGAGGTCTGGGGAAAGGAAGTAAAGCTGTACCCAGAGCGCCAAGTTTAATATAGCGACCAATCTCCTTACTTTTGTCACCCATTTGTACATCCTGGAGGCGAGCGATCGCGTCATAATCATACAACCCGTCCTTTAAAGTTGAGCGAGCGGTAATGTACCAAGGTAAAACTGGCCCTAATTTCAATTCATAAGCTACTGCGTAAGCTAAAGAAGTTTTTCCTGTTCCTGGCTTGCCAGTTACTAACAGAGGTCGTCTTAAATATAGAGCGGCATTAACCATATTAATAACGCTATTTTTATCTTTTTCACGGTCAGTTTGAATCCGAAAACTTTTGCCTCTTTCTAAATCTTCTGTTGCTTCACCCTTCTCATCTAAAAAGTTTTTCCAGCATTGTTCAATTTGTTTAATTATCTGATTATCTGCACCAAGAAATTTACGCCAATTTGGAGGTTCGGGAAGGCGAATAATTTCATCATGGGGTTGGCTATTGCCTTGAAATATTTTCCAGCTATTCATAATTTTTTTCAATAATTTTTTGTAATATCATTTTAGTAAAGTTATGGTATGAATCTTAATTTTTAATTCGCCCTATTTTATCCCCCCCTGCCCCCCTTAGAAAGGGGGGAACTAGAGGCATAAATTTGATTTTTCCAGAGGGTTTGGGGGGTTCTAAATTCTTAAGCCCCCCTTACCAAGGGGGGTTAGGGGATTGTCTTTTCCAGCTTTAACAAATTGGTATAACTTATATCAAATTCGCTTAATAATACTCCTTCTTCAATCATTATCAAATATTTCTTAATTCTCTTCCCTCCTCAACCGTTTAGGGGCGAATGGCATTCGCCCCTACAACTTTTCATTGCCCTGGTGCAATTAAAGCAAACATTATATCGGGAGTTAAACGATAGGGATTTTCCCAAAGAATAGCTAAGTGAAAACCCAAATGTTCCTTAGTTTGAGCATTAGCTTCTTTTCTCTTGTTTTGAACTGATTGACATAAATAATGTAAAGGATTAGAAGTTAATACTTCGTCAATCAAAGTTACTTGATCCAGATTAGGAATATCATTTCTTATCCAAATAGCAATAGGTGTTGTTGCTCTCCGAATTGCTCTAAACAAATCTTTCCTAATAGATTCAGGATGAGCGCGAGTAATTTTTAATCCTATTTTTTCCTCTAGTTTAATTTCTAGTAATTTACAGTTAAAATCCTCCATTTCTTCAAGATGTTCAAATAAATCTGGAGTAGGTTTATCTGGTAAATATTTTTCTATTTTATCCCAAGATTTACACCATTCAGACCCACGGTCATACAAATATGGCTCTTCAAGACGTTCTAATGACCGTAATCGAATTGGATAACGAGTTCCTAAAGGAACTTCCTCATCTATATCTAAAATTTTCCATTGGTCTATTTCTTCACACATTAAATTACTGGGTAAGAAAAATTCTATAGCTAGGGAATATTTTTTACTTACCAGATTTTTCCGCGCTTTTCTGATTGCCTTGTTAAATTCTTTTGGAACTTCAGCTAGGTTACATAATATTCCCATTCGTGTTTCATTAGAGTCAATGAGAGATATAAATTTTGAATACTTTTTATTTGGTGCTGAATTATTATCATCAATATTTTTTAACCAAGCATTTAATTCAAAATATTCGTCAGCAGGAGAAAGTTTAGCCAACAATATATAGGATTCAACTTTTGCTGACTGATCGGGAAAAAAATTTGTTGAAGATTCATTGGTATTTTCTTTTAAAGGCTTTTTTGGTGCTAGTTTTTCTAATTCCTCTTGCAATTGATTACGAATTTTCGGAGGAATATCTGGAGCTTGAATTAAGTGTTCAAAAAACCGATAATTTTCTCTAAATTGATGCAAATTTTCTAAGATTTGTTCAATATTATCTGCTTCAAAATTCCAAATTTCAGCATCGGCAGGTAAGGAATCTTGATAAGCCTTTTGGATAGTCTCTAGAGAAATACCAGAAAAATCTAAATCTGGAAAATATGCTGGAGAAATATTGTTAATATCGCTGCCTTTAACCAACAATTTAGTCAATGAACTTTCTCTTTTAAGCTGTTGAGAAATAGTAGGAGGAATATCAGGCCAAATTTTTTCCAAAGCTTCAATAGATATTGCTCTTCCTACTTTTCCCTCCCGTTCACTTTGATCCTCCTTATGAGTAGTAACACCAACAACAAAACCTGTTTTTAAATCAACAACAGGCGCTCCACTATAACCATGTTGAAGTTTTCCTTTATCTATTATTTTTAGTTTCCAAGCAACTACTTTTTCTTGACACTTGATTACCTTTGTTCTTTCATAAATTATTCCTGTTATTGGCTTAAATTCAGGTATTTTATTATCGCCGTAAAGATAGTTGCCAGGAATGTTAATTTGGGAATTGTTTTTATCCCCAGATAAAATCATTAACTCTAACAGAGGAATATTCAACAGTCCCTGAATTTTCAAAACTGCTAAATCAAAAGTATTTTCTATCGCCACAACCTCCACGGGAATATCATTATTATTATTAACTCGTACATTTTCCTCACCATCCACACCCTTAACAACATGAGCGCAGGTAAGCAGATAAGTATAATTTTGTTCCCGATAAAAAGCAAATCCAGTGCCAATATGGGCATTACTAGCACTGGTAATTAAAACAATAGATTCTTCTAAATTTTCTGGGTTAATCATCCTCTGAAATATTGTGAATTAAGAACTAATATCACCTCCGTTTACAGCGCTTTTCACTCTTGATGAACCAAATCTTCACAAGCAAAACCTTGTAGGGACTTTCCATGGAACGTCCCTACTATGGTCTATCCAAATGAAAACCGCTGTAATTAACTATAATAAAGTTCTTATATCAAATCCGCTAGGGTTCGGTATAAAAAAATGTTTCATCTAAGCGCCTCCTCGGAGGGGTTAGGGGTGGGTCTCCACCCTATGAATCTAATTACATTGATGCTACCAGGTTTGGTATTATATCATTTCCGGATAATAGCGTGATAAAAAACCTTATCCCTTTGAACCAATATTCCCTTCTTCCTTCTTCCTTCTTCCTTCTTCCTTCTTCCTTCTTTTATCTAATTACTCACTGCTGTTTCCATCAAAATTTTATGACAACCCAATTCTGGAGAATTTTCCACAGGGCAACGCTGAATATACTCACCATCTGATTGTAAATCCCAAGCTTGACGGTTGTCAGATAACAGAATACCCATAATCTCTTGCAACTCTTTCGTTAAATCAGGATCTTCAATAGGGGTAATAGCTTCTACCCGACGGTCAAGATTACGAGGCATCCAGTCCGCAGAACCTATATATAACTCCTCTTGAGCATTATTATAGAAGTAGAAAATACGAGAATGTTCTAAATAACGCCCAATAATACTTACTACCTTAATATTTTCACTGACACCCTCTAAACCAGGACGCAAACAGCAAATACCTCGAACAATCAAATCAATTTTCACTCCTGCTTGAGAAGCTTCGTATAACTTAGCAATTATTTTGGAGTCCACCAAAGAATTCATCTTAGCAACAATGCGACCAGTTTCTCCTTTTTGGCAATTCTCAATTTCACGATTAATTAGCTTAATAAAGCGATCGCGCATATTTACAGGAGCTATCAACAATTTCCGATAAGACTGCTGACGCGAATATCCTGTCAAGAAATTAAACAAATCAGTTAAATCTGCTCCTAACTCCGGGCGACTGCTAAATAAACCTAAATCAGTATAAAACTTAGCTGTCTTGGAATTATAGTTACCAGTGCCAATATGAACATAGCGAAGGATATGACCTTCTTCCTGACGCACCACCATCACAATTTTAGTATGAGTCTTGAGACCTACTAAACCATAAACAACGTGAACGCCAGATTGTTCTAACTTCCGCGCCCATTGAATATTATTTTCTTCATCAAATCTTGCTTTCAATTCCACCAATACTGCTACTTGTTTGCCATTTTCTGCTCCAGCAATTAAAGCATTAATAATAGGTGAATCTCCAGAAGTACGGTAGAGAGTCATCTTAATTGCCAACACATTAGGATCGTGAGCAGCTTGAGTAATGAAACTTTGTACCGTATTTGCAAAAGAGTGATATGGATGATGTACCAATACATCTTTCTGACGAATGACTGAAAAAAAGTCTATCTCATTATTCTTATTATGGTCAGAAGTTGCTATGCGATCGCCATGATATCGCAACCTTTGAGGGATAGTAGATGCCCAATTTGGGTCTTTGAGTTTTGTCAATGGCAACCCCATGAATGACATCAAATCTTTTAAATCAAGTAATCCATCTACTGTGTATACATCCTTTTCTGAAAGCTCCAACTTTTCCATTAATATCTTTTTTAATGTACTCGGCATTGTTGGATTAATTTCCATTCTCACTACGGTACCGCCAATACGGCGTTTTCTTAGTTCTTTTTCGATCGCCAATAGTAAGTCATCACCTTCATCTTCTTGCACTGATAGATCGGCATCACGAGTAACCCGAAATAGGTGATATTCCTGGATATCCATACCAGGAAACAAAGCACCCAAATTATGAGCAATAACTTGTTCGAGAGGTACTCCCATCCAATTTACAGTTTCATTCTTTTCTTGCGTCTGTAATTTTTCTGGTAAAGGCAAAAACCTAGGTAATATTTTGGGAACTTTAATTCTGGCTAATAAATCTTCCTGAGTTTCTGGATTTTTCAGCATTACTGCTAAGTTCAAACTGAGATTAGATAGATAAGGAAAAGGGTGACTAGCATCAATAGCTAAAGGTGTTAGTACAGGAAATATATGTTCTTCAAAATAGTTTTTAAGTATGTTTTTGCTGTTTATTTAGGTCTATATAATTGAGGATATGAATGCCACTTTTTACTAATTCTGGTCGTAAAGTTTGCTCAAAGAATTGATGTTGTAAAGAAACCATTGGTAATAGTCTTTGATTAATCCCATCAAGTTGTGTTTGGGGAGTACGACCGTCTGGGGTTAATTTATTTACTTCAGCTTCTATTTGTTTTTTCAGAATTGCCACCCTGACCATGAAATATTCATCTAAGTTAGAACTAAAAATTCCTAAAAATTTTAAACGCTCTAATAAGGGAGTACGGGGGTCTAAACCTTCAGATAAAACTCTACGGTTAAACTCTAACCAACTAAATTCTCTGTTAAAGTAGTATTGTGGATCACTAAAATTTTTTTCTGCCTTAGTTTCTGTACTTTCTTTCTCATTCTTTTTGTTTTTGGACATAGTTAATTTAAGGTGTATTTTGATATTTGTTCAAATTAATATTGATTTTAAGGTAGTTTTGAATCTTTGTAAAGTCTACTTTTTTAATAAATAGACATCTCCAGAAAAGAGGGAGTAAGGAGTAGGGAGTAGGGGTAAATAATTGATAATTTCTTTGGGATAATTGATTGGATTTTTTATTATTGGAGATGTCTAATAGTTAGTATAGTCAGATACTTTGATGAATCTATAGCAATATGATTTGAGTTGTGAGATATTGGAAACTTTTGCTTTAGGTATGGAGGGAACAGGGAATAGGGAACACAGAAGAAGAAAAAACGTATCATATGAATATAATAATTGCTATATTCTATACTTTTAAGGAACATCTCAATTCTCACAACTCATTCCTGATTGCTATAGTTAAATTGGTGGCAAGGTTAAAATTTATTAAACTGAATAACTTTGGTTGCATCTCATATTTGCAAAAATACTTTTTTCCTATATGAATGGCTTTGTTGCATGAAAATATATAGCTGCCGCAGTTGCTCCGCATATGTACTTCATAACGCGCGGAAACTGCTGTAACTATTGGACAATAGATGGTAGTGCATCAATGTTTGAGGTGAAAAAGACTGAAACTTTTACCTGTAAAAGCTTTGAGGCTTAATCAGCAGAGCAATAACTATTGGACAATAGTATCAATAGAATATCAATAATCGCCAAAGATAGCGATCGCTTTCTCAGCAGAGTAATAACTATTGGACAATAGATCAATAGAACATCAATAATTGCGAAAGAGAGCGATATAGCTGCGGAATGGATGTTAAGAACCCTACTTTCATCTATATGAATTATTAATTGTTGAATCCTACCTCCTCGCTCATTCCCCGTTGCTCCTGTCTTCCCCTCCTGGGAGCTAGGGGTGGGTTGTCTCCTAAACTCTAATTACTCTATGGTATTGTTATCCAACAAAGCTCTAAATTAAAGCATTTTGAGGAAGCGTGAGGTACAGTTGTAGGAGTATTCGGTTGTGCAGAGCGTAAAGTGTAGGATAAGTAGGTAGAGCTGGTCTAATAATCATCCTATAGCACTGTAAAGAGTGAGTTTTTCGGATTTTTGTCGGGAAAAAAGTGCAAATTTTTCAGCCTTTAAAACTATAAAAGCTATGATCACTCACAGACTTGCACAAAAAGATACAGGTACAATTATTCCTTCTACTTCCCACCCTCCCCACACTTCCCACCCTTCCTTGACGCACTACCGACTATTCTTATATTTTCTGTTCCCTGTTCCCTGTTCCCTATTCCCTAGAGCAATAAAACTTTGTACCTCATCAACAATGTTTTACAGAAAAAGACTGAAACTTTTACCTGTAAAAGCTTTGAGGTTTAATCAGCAGAGCAATAACTATTGGACAATAGTATTGATATTCTATCAATAATCGCCAAAAGCTATGATCAGTGACAGACTTGCACAATAAAGATACAGGTACAATTATTCCTTCTACTTCCCACCCTCCCCACACTTCCCACCCTTCCTTGACGCACTACCGACTATTCTTATATTTTCTGTTCCCTGTTCCCTGTTCCCTATTCCCTAGAGCAATAAAACTTTGTACCTCATCAACTAGAAAACTGCTGTAAGATCGAGTTAGGCAAAATAAACAGGAGATTCTAATTTTATGGCAACTTTTAATGTAACCAACACCATGGATTCGGGTAATGGCAGTCTGCGAGATGCTATTGCCATAGCAAATGCGACACCGGATGCTGACACCATTACCTTTGATAGCTCCCTCACAGGAATGACCATCAGACTGACCAGTGGAGAATTATCCATCACCGATTCTCTCACCATCAATGGATTAGGTGCAAATATGCTGACAGTGGATGCACAACAGAATGGCTTTCGAGTCTTCAATATAGATAATCACAGTAACAATCTGATTGATGTGTTCATAGATGGCTTAACCATTACTGGAGGTAATCCCATAGGTGGTGGTGGCGGTGGAATTTCCACCTCCGAAAATCTGACCGTTAAAGACAGTATCATATTCGGCAATACCTCAATCAGCATCGAAGACCAATTTGAAAAATTCTTTGATGGTGGCGGAATTGAAAGCTACGATAGTAATTTAACTATCATCAACACGGATATTATTAACAATGAAGTTAAGGGACAATTAACCTATGGAAACCCCCAACATCCAAAGAATTTTGGTGACGATCCTGACGGTGGTGGTGTATCCATCTTCAATGGTCAGCTCAACGTTGTTGATAGCACTATTTCCGGTAATAAAGTCACTGGTGGTACAAGTGATGGTGGTGGGATTAACAGTTTGTATAGTGACATAACGATTACTAATTCTACTATTTCTGGCAATACTCTTGAAGGAACTGCCTTTGGTAGCGGTGGTGGGATTTATAACCGCCATGGTAATACGACAATCGCAAACTCAACCATCGCTGATAATTCGACATTAATGACCAGTGAGTACGGGTCTGCTGATGGAGGCGGTATTTTTAGTCGCAATGGCAATCTAGAAATTACCAATTCAACGGTCTCAGGTAATTCAGCAGTTGGTCTAGATAAAACAGATGGTGGTGGAGTTTACAGTAAAAAAGGCAATTTAACCGTTGTTAATTCTACTATTTCTTATAACAGTACAGTAGGTAATAGCGCGGATGGTGGAGGTATTTTCAGTAGTACTGGTATCGCAACAATTACCAATTCCACCATTTCTGGTAATTCTGCTGATGGACGTGGAGGTGGTTTATTTAGTGAAGGGAGAACAAACCTTAGCAATACTATTATTGCCAACAGCACTGGTCGCGATGCTGTCCTGAATAATAGCAATATCGATACTAACGTCAACAACCTGATTGAAGACGGTCATTACAATCCATTTTTATCTGGCGATCCTGGTTTAGGTCCCCTACAAAATAACGGTGGTTCCACTGAAACCCACGCCTTACTTTCCAATAGTATTGCTATTGATGCAGGAGACAACAGAGGTGCAACTGGATTAGGGTCCGACCAACGGGGTCAGGGATTCGATCGCATTATCAACAGTACGGTAGATATCGGTGCTTATGAAGTACAGCAACAACAACCACCAACTCCCTATCCTCAATCATTATTGTTTAGTCTTAATTATCCGGACTTGATATCAGGCATGATTTTCAGCCTTTTTTTTGTAGCATTTTTACTTATAGCCGTTTTCAGAAAGGTAAACTACAGTAGCAGCACTGAGTAAACCAGTTGCGCAACATTTTATATCAAATCCGGTAGCATCGGTGTAATTAGATGGGGAGATGGGGAGATGGGGAGATGCGGAGATGCGGAGATGGGGAAATATTTGGTAATGGTTGAAGATGGAACATTTTTTTATCCGAATTAAACGGATTTGATATTAGGAGTAACTAAATCAATCATGTGAGCGATAATTTCAACAATTAATAATTAGGCGTTGGTGAATTTAGCTATGATTTTCGTGCTTAGGGAATAGGTAGGGACGCCCTTATGCAACGTCCCTACATATCTTGATTACGGTTCGCCCAAATATCTTAATTCTGGCTTGCTGATTAAATCTAAAAGCACCGCTAAATAAAGGTTTTAGTCTTGGGGTCGAAAAAAGTACCTGGTATCACGTCTAAAATGCTCATGCATCGAGCGTATTTTAGGCAAGAGTTGAGCAGAACAATCTTGGGACAATTCTTACTTTTACCTCCTCGCTCATTCCCCGTTCCTCCTGTCTCCTCCCCCTACTAAAAGACTTTTTCAGCAAACCCTAATTCATAGTTTGATTCACCAACGCCAATTATTAATTATTACCTCTCCTTGAAAAGAAGAAGATTGACTAATAAAAAACTGTAGATTTAGTAAAAAATAGATGCTTTGTTCCGTATTTTTATGGATAAAAATCTATGTATTATAAAGATTCTGTAAAGCCACTCAAAAATTAGTCAAAAGCGGTCGGGTTCATATTATACTAGATCCAAACCTTTGTTGCATGAATCTTTCCAACTTCTTGCTGTGTCATACAAGATTTTATTATTAATAAAAGCCTTGTAAATCAGGGTGATGGTATTGTTATCCAACAAAGCTCTAAATCAAGATCGAGTTAGGCAAAATAAACAGGAGATTCTTATCTTATGGCAACTTTTAATGTTACCAACACCAAGAATGCGGGTAATGGCAGTCTGCGAAATGCTATTGCCAAGGCAAATGCGACACCGGGTGCCGATACCATTACCTTTGATAGTTCCCTCGCAGGAATGACCATCGGACTGACCAGTAGAGAATTATCCATCACCGATTCTCTCACCATCAATGGATTAGGTGCAAATCTGCTGACAGTGGATGCACAACAGAATGGCTTCCGGGTCTTTAACATCGATAATGACAGTGACGATCTGATAAATGTGTTCATAAATGGCCTGACCATTACTGGAGGTAATCCAATAGGTAGTGGGGGAGGAATTTTTACCTCCGAGAATCTGACCATTCAAGACAGTATTATCTCTGGTAACACCTCAAACGGCATCAAAGGCCAATACGATATATTTACTGCTGATGGTGGGGGAATCGACAGTGAGTATGGTAATTTAAATATCATTAACACCGAGATTATTAATAATCAAGCGGTTGGAGACTTAGCCGATGGAAACCCCCAATTTCAAGAAAATTTTGGTGACGACCCTGACGGTGGTGGTGTATCCATCCGCAATGGTCAGCTCAACGTTGTTGATAGTACTATTTCCGGTAATAAAGTCACTGGTGGTTTGAGTGATGGTGGTGGACTTTACGGTTGGTATAGTGACATAACAGTGACTAATTCTACTATATCTGGCAATGCTGTTGAAGGAACTGCCTTTGGTAGCGGTGGTGGTATTTATAATCGCCACGGTAATACAACAATCGCAAACTCAACCATCGCTGATAATTCGACATTTATGACCAGTGGGGTCGGATCTGCTGATGGAGGCGGTATTTTTAGCCGCAATGGTGATATAGAAATTACCAATTCAACTGTATCTGGTAATTCAGCAGTTGGTCTAGATAAAACAGATGGTGGCGGAGTTTACAGTAGAAATGGCAATTTAACCGTTGCTAACTCTACTATTTCTTATAACAGTACAGCAGGTAATAGCGCTGATGGTGGAGGAATTTTCAGTAGTTCTGGTATCGCAACAATTACCAATTCCACCATTTATGGTAATTCCGCTGATGGACGTGGAGGTGGTTTATTTAGTGAAGGGAATACAAACCTTACCAATACCATTATTGCCAACAGCACTGGTCGGGATGCCGTCCTGACTAATAGCCTGATCGATACTAACGTCAACAACCTGATTGAAGACGGCAATTACAATCCATTTTTATCAGGCGATCCTGGTTTGGGTCCCCTACAAAATAACGGTGGTTCCACTGAAACCCACGCCTTACTCCCTGGTAGTATTGCTATTGATGCAGGAAACAACAGAGGTTCAAGGGGATTAAGGTCAGACCAACGGGGGCGGGGATTCGATCGCATTGTCAACGGAAGGGTAGATATCGGTGCTTATGAAGTACAGGAACAACAGCTACTAACTCCCGATCCTCAATCATTACTGTTTAGTCTAAAAAACAAGCAAACTCTGGGTGGAGTTGTTTTCAGACCAGAAGACATTGTTGAGTATAATCTAGCTGACCAGAGTTTCACTAAATTCTTTGATGGTTCAGATGTTGGTCTTCGGGGTGTTAAGATTGATGCCTTTGAAATACTTGATAATAATGAGATTCTGTTTTCTTTTGACAGACCTAAAAGGATCAATGGTATTCAAAATGTAGTAGATGACTCTGACATTGTTAAATTCACTCCCAGATCACCTAGAGACAACAGTAGGGGATCTTTTGAGTTATATTTCGATGGTTCAGATGTTGGCTTAACTAAAGCTAGTGAAGATATTGATGGTCTGAGTGTCGATCCTCTGACTGGAGACCTTCTAATTTCCACCCTAGGAGTCTTTCAAGTCCGAGGAGTTAGGGGTAAAGATGAAGATATACTACGTTTCAATTCTGATACTTTAGGCCGTAACACTCGTGGAACTTGGTCTCTTGAATTCGATGGTAGTGATGTAGAGCTTACCATGGGTAGTGAAGACATTGATGCTATCGGTATTAATGGAGAGCAACTACTTCTGTCCACAACTGGCAACTTTGGTGTAACTGATGTATCAGGTAAAAACAGGGATGTATTTGCCTTTAATCCAAATACTCTGGGTCGTTCAACATCAGGTACATTTGAAGAGTTTTTTAGTGAATTGGGCAGGAGTAATATCAGTGGCGTTCATTTATTAGGATAGACTTGATAGACGTTTGTTATTAGAAAAGGCAGAGTGCAGGAGGCAGAAGGCAGAACGGAATTCTGATATCATGTCCGGTTGAATAGCGGATGAGCGGGGAGATCCTTATTCTCTAGACAAACGTTGTCTCTCCCGAAATTCCGCTTTGGCTTTATCGTCCCAACCTGCATACTTGAGACAAGCTTCTGCTGCTTTATCATGCTTAACGAGGTCAGGATGAAATTGTAGTTGATTACATCCCTCTTTTAACAAATTTTGCCCATTTAAACCCAACCACAACCGCACTGTCTTGTCCCTACTCACACTGAGAATCTCTTTGCCATCTGGACTAAAGGTGATCGCCGAGACATATTCTGTATGACCTTCTAAAGTATGGAGAAGTTGACCAGAATCTGTATCCCACAAGCGCAAAGTCTTGTCCCTACTCCCACTAAGAATCTGTTTGCCATCTGGACTAAAAGCGATCCCCATGACAGAATCTGTGTGACCTTCTAAAGTCTGGAGAAGTTCACCCGAATTTGTATCCCACAAGCGCAAGGTCTTGTCCTCACTCCCACTAAGAATCTGTTTGCCATCTGGATTAAAGGCAATATTATAGACAGAATCTATGTGACCTTCTAAAGTCTGGAGAAGTTCACCCGAATTTGTATCCCACAAGCGCAAGGTCTTGTCCTCACTCCCACTGAGAATCTGTTCACCATCAGGACTAAAGGCGATCGCATAGACAGGAGCTGTATGACCTTCTAAACTCTGAAGAAGTTGACCGGAATCTGTATCCCACAAGCGCAAAGTCTTGTCCAAACTTCCACTGAGAATCTGTTCACCATCAGGACTAAAGGCGATCGCATAGACAGGAGCTGTATGACCTTCTAAACTCTGGAGAAGTTGACCGGAATCTGTATCCCACAAGCGCAAAGCCTTGTCCCCAGACCCACTGAGAATCTTTTTACCATCTTGACTAAAGGCAACCCGGGAGACAGAACCTGTATGACCTTCTAAAGTATGGAGAAGTTGACCGGAATTTGTATCCCACAAGCGCAAGGTCTTGTCCCCACCCCCACTGAGAATTTGCTTGCCATCTGGACTAAAGGCAATCGCCGATACAGATTCTGTATGACCTTCTAAAGTATAACTATGGAGAAGTTGACCGGAATCTTTATCCCACACGCGCGCCGAGATATCACTTATATAACCTTTTAATTTCTGGAGAAGTTGACCTGAATGTGTATTCGACACGGGCAAGGGGTTTTTCCTACTCCCACTGAGAATCTGTTCGCCATCTGGACTAAAGGCGATTGCATTGAAAGAATCTATGTGATTTTCTAAAGTATGGAGAAGTTGACCGGAATCTGTATCCCACAAGCGCAAGTTGTTGTCCCTACTCCCACTGAGAATCTGTTTGCCATCTGGACTAAAGGCAATCGCCGATACAGATTCTGTATGACCTTCTAAAGTATGGAGAAGTTGACCGGAATTTTTATCCCACAAACGCAAGGTGTTGTCTCTACTCCCACTGAGAATTTTTTTACCATCTGGACTAAAGGCAACCCGGAAGACAGGACCTGTATGACCTTCTAAAGTATGGAGAAGTTGACCGGAATTTGTATCCCACAAGCGCAAGGTGTTGTCCAAACTCCTACCGAGAATGTTCCCACTCCCACTGAGAATCTTTTTGCCATCTGGACTAAAGGCGATCGCCCAGACAGAACCTGTATGACCTTCTAAAGTATGGAGAAGTTGACCGGAATCTGTATCCCACAAGCGCAAGGTTTTATCCCCTGTAATAGTTAAATCATTACGACTCCCACTGAGAATATGTTTACCATCTGGACTAAAGGCAATCTCGATGACATTATCTGTATGACCTTCTAATGTTTGGAGAAGTTGACCAGAATCTGTATCCCACAAACGCAAGGTTTTGTCCCCACTCCCACTGAGAATCTTTTTGCCATCTGGACTAAAGGCGATCGCATAGACAGATTTTGTATGACCTTCTAAAGTATGGAGAAGTTGACCAGAATCTGTATCCCACAGGCGCAACGTCTTGTCCAAACTCCCACTGAGAATCTTTTTGCCATCTGGACTAAAGGCAATCTCGATGACATTATCTGTATGACCTTCTAAAGTATGGAGGAGTTGACCGGAATCTCTATCCCACAAGCGCAACGTCTTGTCCAAACTCCCACTGAGAATTTTTTTGCCATCTGGACTAAAAGCGATCTCGATGACATTATCTGTATGACCTTCTAAAGTATGGAGAAGTTGACCGGAATCTGTATCCCACAAACGCAAGGTTTTGTCCCCACTCCCACTGAGAATCTGTTTGCCATCTGGACTAAAAGCGATCGCCAAGACAAGACCTGTATGACCTTCTAATTTATTCCTTTCTCGGACCCGATCTAAGGCTGCCAATAAGGTAGAATTAACTTCATTGATCACCGTTGGGTTTAAGTCTTTTTGCTGTTTTTGACTCTTAGCTGTTGTGTTAATGGCTTGGAGCAATTCTTCTGTAGTAGCTTCTACCGAGAGTCTATGCTTGATATTCGCAGCTTCTGCTTGGAATTTTGCGTTAAGTGCCCGTTTACTGGATTGTACGCCGAAAATCCCTGCAAGTCCTCCACCAACTACAACAAATATTAACGATGTCCCAAGTGCCCATGCCCTTTGACGGAGTTTTTTGTTAGCATTGGCTTGTTGTTGTTCTCTTTTTTCTGCTTCTTGACGCGCCTCTGCCTCTGCTTTGCGTCTGCCTTCGGATTCTTCTAGTAGTTTCTGTTGACGTTGTTCCTCTTCTTGTTCGATGCGATCGCGGACTTTTTGACTAACCTTAATAAGTTCTTGTGCATCACTATTAAGTAGATCCTGAGTGGGATATTGATTGAGATAATCCTCAGCATTAATTAATTTTGCCCCTTGCAGTAAAAAAGCCATTTCTTCTGGCTTCCCTTCATGTTTCCACTCTTGAGCCGCCATCTCAATCTTACGCTTGATTCTAATTGCATCGCGGTTTTCACTCACCCAACTCCGCAATAGACTCCAGTGACGAATCAAAGCTTCATGTGCCACATCCACCACTGCAACTCTCTCTGCTCCTCCTTTACCTACCATTTCAGTCGTCACAACCAACTTTTCATCAGCCAACTTCTGAACTACAGTCTCAATCAGTTTTTCTCCATAACGCCCATTAACTAAATTCGGCTGCAATACTCTTCTGCGGGTATCCTCTGTACCCTCCCCCAACTGCGTTAATTCTAGAAAAATATGTCGCACTGCTGCTTTTTCCTCTTCAGAACATCCCTCATACACCTCATCAGCACGTTGACGCAATGTTCCCATCACACCACCCAATTTAACATAAGTGTTGAGTCGCAAACAATTATCGGTTCTTTCCTCCCACAACCGTGTCAGTGTATATTGTAACAATGGCAGATACCCTGGAGCATCCGCTACATCTGCCAGTATTTGTTCCACCAGTGCTGGCTCAATTTCCAATTCTACCTGTTTTGCTGGTTCTACAATTGCTTTTCTTAACTCCTCTTCCGACATTCCCATCACAACAACACCATGTTGCTGCATCAGTTGTGCGAGTCCGCTATATTCCTGTTCAATACATTTACTAAAAAAATCTGCCCGCATTGTCAAGACTAAACAGAGTTTATCCGTTTTCGGTAAAGCATCAAACAAGCAGGCAAAAAACTCCTGACGTTCTGAGGTATCCTGACATAAGGTAAAAGCTTCTTCAAATTGATCTACTACCAGCACCAGTTTCCGTGTATTCGCCACAGAAATTATTTGTCTCAAACCTTCAGAACCTTTTTTTATCAATTCCTCAGCTTTAGCTAATTGGGTAGCGCGTTCAATATCAGATAACTCAGAATCTAAAAAAGTGAGTGCTAGAGAATTTAGGGGATGTTCGCCTGGTTGGAATATTTTAATCTGCCAACTTTCACTACCAGATAACCGCCTTCCCAACTGTAACTGATATAACAATCCTGCCCTAACAACACTAGATTTACCACTACCCGAAGCACCCAAGACAGCCAGAAAATTACCAGCACGCACCTTTTCTAATAATTCATCAGTTAGAGCAGTACGTCCATAGAAATACTTGGCATCCTCTTCTGTACAATCAAAATAAGCCAAACCTTTGTAAGGACAAATACCTTTTCCTGATTGAGCAGGGATATTAATTGGTGCTGCAAACCTATGGGTAAGATTAATTGGTTCCCCAGAATTACTAAAAATCGGACGTTGAGGAAAGGTATTCTGTTCTTGATTAAGTGAATCAATCACAGTGTAATTAGTCACCCATCGGTCTTGTTTAGGTTCCAATCCTTTGATAAGTGCTGCCGTGAGAACACTATGATTACTACCAACTTCCTCAAAAGCAACTTCAAAAGCACGAGAAGCAGCAATAAAACACCTATCTCTGCCTTTACCTCTATCTCCGGGGTCTGCTTCTGCAATATTGAGGACTTCTCCAGCATAACAACAATCTAAAATAATTATCTGCTGCCGTACTTCACTTTCTTGTAACAGTTCCCGCAGCCATTTTAAGCGTAAACCCCAGTTACCCATGTCTGGATTTGCATCACTACTTGCCAAAAAACCTTCTTGTATCCGTCCCTTGCTTTTTCGTAAACCGTGGCCAGAAAAATAGAGGAGAGCTGTATCTGGTGGTTTTCCATCAGGCATAAATAATTGTATTATTTTGTCTTCCAACTGGGTTAGAGTAACCTTGGTTTTTTGACCAACACGAATGGTATTATTCTGTTTATCCTTAACCGCAGGAAGTCGCGTTACTTTAAAGTCCCCATAATTTTCCAGTAATTTGGCTACAACTTCTGCATCTTGCCCAGGTGCAGTTAAATTATTGAGACGTTCGTAGGTGTAGGTATTAATTCCAATTATTAAAGCATCTCGACTCATAACAACAAGCTTTTTTTTAGATAAATGGTTACTCAAGAGGCATACAATAGTCTTATATGGAATCTGGCTGAAGAGTCGTCATTGCGACGATAGGAAGCAATCTCCGCGCACCCCTAAGATTGCTTCCTTCCACTCCGTTCCAGTCGCAATGACTTGAGTATAGTGATTATTCGGATTCTATATTACCATTATATTTTTGGTAAATACTTTAACTCAAATTATACTACATTATGACACAACTAACCCCAATTCAACTAGAGGACGGTACAACTATTTACGTTGAAGCTACAGAAGATTTGGACATTCCTGAAGTAAACAGTCCAGAAAATTTAGCAGAAGAAGAGAACGAAGAAGAAGCCCTGACAGACAAGGGTATAAGTCCTGAAAAGCTAAAACAGCAACTAATACAACACGCCCAGATAATTGAAAGTACGATCCGGGCTTATACTATTATTGGTTTAAATGCTTTTAAGAAAAAGAGAATACCCAATGTAGAGAAAGTCACCCTAGAATTCGGCATTGAATTGGGTGGAGAAGCTGGTATTCCCTATGTAACCAAAGGTACTGCTAAAAGTAATCTCAAGGTGACAGTTGAATGTTCGCTTCCTAAGCAAGTTGAAGAAACAAGATAATAGCAGTTTTCCGCAAGATGGAACACACTCTTAAGAACAAAAATCCTTGTAGGGAAGTTCCATCGAACGTCTGATGAGTTAAGCGATCGCTATTTTAATTCCACTAACTCTATTTTAGGTTTTCCACCATATATAGAACCCATTTGGGATCTATTTAAAAATATATGGGGAGGGTGGGGAGATAGGGAGATGGGGGGATAGGGAGATGGGGGGATGGGGAGATGGGGAGATGGGGAGATGGGGGGATGGGGGGATAGGGAGATGGGGGAATAGGGAGGTGGGGGGATGGGAACCCACCCCTAACCCCTCCGAGGAGGGGAATATCGAGAAATATTTGGTAATGGTTGAAGATGGAGCATTTTTGAATGTTATATGATGTCCGCTGGTATCGAATGAGACGGGAGCAAGATGCTCCCACTGCCGTAGGTAACAAAAATAATCACAATACACTCCCCCACTCCCCCAGGGCTATTTCAAAGTATCGCAAGTTAACGATGAGCGGGAGAATGGGAGTCATTTCAGTTATCAGTTATCAGTTATCAGTAACTCTAGCTGTTTGCGAAGCATGACCTAGGAAAGCAAGAGGCTTGAAATAAGGAATATGTTCTTTTTTTTATCCCCTTAAAAGGGGAGGCGCATACCCAAAATTTTTCGGTAATGGGGATAGGAGGATAGGAAAATTTACCAAAATTTGCCTATTTTTCAGCTAATAAGCGTCTTTAAGCTCTGAGAGAATATTTGGTTCAACGCCACTTAAAAGCCTCTATCTCCGTGTCTCCGTGTCTCCGTGTCCCCGTGTCTCCGTGTCCCCGTGTCTCCGTGTCCCCGTGTCTATCGAGAATGAAACAGCCCTCCCCCACTCCTCTACAAGCACTCAATCTGTCGCACCACAGTTAATGCTGAATAAGACACTCCTGCGGTACCCTCTCCCGGATGAGTTGAATCTCCTACCAACCATAAATCCTGAATGGGAGTACGATTGGCAAATCCAAAAGGTCCGAAAGTGGAAAGACGCTGACCGACACCACCCACAACACCTTCCTCCCTTGCTGTAAATTTAACAAAAGTACGAGGTGTAGCAGCTTCTTGATGAACTATTGTTTCTGGTTTTAAATAAAAATATTTACTCAAACGAGCGATCGCTTCCTCAGTATATTGCTGCTTCAACCCCTGATAATCTTTGCAATGTCTCCACATCTGAGTATCGGTAAAACTCGA
Source organism: Okeania sp. KiyG1 (assembly GCF_014132355.1). Classification (GTDB taxonomy): domain Bacteria; phylum Cyanobacteriota; class Cyanobacteriia; order Cyanobacteriales; family Microcoleaceae; genus Okeania. The sequence goes on along the minus strand of NZ_BLZO01000080.1, from coordinate 53,170 downwards.
AGCTGTAATTGTTGCCTTACCTGTGGGAGCGCGACCGTCTCCTGGATGACTCACTGATACAAACAAAGAATTATTTTCTCCAATGGGACCGTCATAATTGTAGAAAAACTGCAAATGAGGCGGACAGTCTTCTGGAATAGCACTTTCATCTACTCCCAAATAAATCACAAATGCACCTGATGGTGAAGGGAGTTTATTCACTCGGCGTTTGTAACCGGGTATTGGGTGTGAGGTCTGATTTTCATCTTCCACTAACTTCACTAAGTTTTCCACAGTGACATTAGCCACAATATGGTCGGCAGTTTCTACCCAAGTTTCTCCAGTTTTTTGATTTTTGACTTTGACACCAGTAGCTTTACCCTTATCTATATATATCTGTTCCACTGTATGACCCATCAAGAGTTTGCCTCCGTCTCTTTCTAAGGCTGTAACTAGGCGATCGCTTAACACCTGCATACTTCCCTCAAGATGATACAAACCTTGGGGAGCTTGGGAAACAGCTAAAGCGGTAGCAGCATAAAGTAGAGCGGTTTCCTCTGTACCTACTTGAGAGTAAAGTTTCAGTTGTAAATCTAGAAATGTTTTCAACCGTAGATTATCATTCAAACCATACAACCGTAACGCATCTGCTACCGTCATCAAAGTAAATGGCACTGTAATCAAAGTATCCAGACGTACTGCTTTTGCTAACTGCCACATATCCCAAATATTGCGCGGTGGTAAAACTGGGTCTCGCCCTTGAAATTTCCAACTTACCTCAAATAATTTTGTCATTAGTTGCCAAAAAGGTTCACAACCGGGAAATTGACTAAGTCTCTCTTGTTGCCATTTTTTGGGGTCGCGCCAAACATTAATAGGTTGAGTTTCTCCTGGTAGAAATACGGCACAGGAAGGGTCGCAGTTGGTGGCGTTCGGAATGTCGATTTCTAACTCAGAGAAAATCCGGTGATGAATACCACCTGTTTCTAAACCTGCCACTTGAGTTGCACCAACATCGAAAGTAAAACCACGTCGTTTAAAAGTGGAAGCGCAGCCACCAGGGACGACCGCTTGGTCGAATATGTGGACTTGATAGCCTTTGTGGGCCAGCAATGCTCCTGCTGTTAGGCCACCAATACCAGCACCACATACCACAATTTTTGATTTTTGTATAGTCTTTTTAGAGGACATAGAATTGATATTAATATTTCTTAATTAAATATTAATATAATCTATCATTTCATCGGCTTGGTTGTGCAGAGCGTAAAGTGTGGGATAAGTAAGGTTTGCAAAAGTGGGAATCTAATCTAAAAGCACTGAGATATAAAGGTTGAGCGCATTTTGGCTGCGAAGGGGGTGCAAATATTTAAGCTTCTTGGACCAAAAAGTTAGGAAAAGATACAGGTATAGTCATTCCAGTTAAGATTGAGACAAGGGTTTCTTGCTTTGAAAGAGTTTCATCTGAGATCTCCCCACACTTCCCACATTCCCCTCCAGGGAGGGGTTAGGGGTGGGTCCCCACCCTCCAACCACACTTTCTTGACGCACAACCATCGGCTTTTTGTAACTTTTAACTGCGGAGGTTGATAAACGCTCAAAGGAGGGTCAGGTATTACTTTTAACCTTTGACTTTTGATTTTTGACCTTTAACTGCGGAGGTTGATAAACGCTCAAACAAGTGTCAGGTATTACTTTTAACTTTTAACTTTTGACTTTTGACTTTTAACTTTTGACCTTTAACTGCGGAGGTTGATAAACGCTCAAACAAGTGTCAGGTATCACTTTTGACTTTTGCCTTTTGACTTTTAACTTTTGACTTTTAACTGCGGAGGTTGATAAACGCTCAAACAAGTGTCAGGTATCACTTTTGACTTTTGACTTTTGACTTTTGACTTTTAACTGCGGAGGTTGATAAACGCTCAAACAAGTGTCAGGTATCACTTTTAACTTTTGACTTTTTAATTTTGACTGCGGAGGTTGATAAACGCTCAAACAAGTGTCAGGTATCACTTTTAACTTTTGACTTTTTAATTTTGACTTTTAACTGCGGAGATTGATAAACGCTCAAACAATTATCAGGTATCACTTTTGACTTTTAACTTTTGACTTTTAATTTTTGACTTTTGACTTGCGTGTAGCGCTATACCAAGTCCGCAGAACAAAGATACTTTTCTATTACCCCCTTAACTTTTCAGCATAGCCGCCTCCAACTTTACCTTTGTAGTCAAGAAATAGAGCGATAAACAGATTTAGTATTAATAGGGGGATTAATGTGCAGGAATTAATTCTTTTTCTTAACTACTGACTCTTTCTTTAAGCTTCATTCAAAGCATTGCTAACTCAAGTATTGACAAAGAATAATAGTTGCTAAAACCATCCGGATGATGTCCGATATCGGTTGATTTGATACAACCGCATAATTACAGAAATATTTGGATTGAACTAACTTTTTTATGAAGATTCTATCAAGGCATTCAAAGTGTTCACAAATAAGAATTATTCACGCATTCATTTGAGAATATGAATAATCAAGTTGATTTTACACCTCCGCGTAATTACAGAAATATTTAGATCGAACTAACTATTTTATGAAGATTCTGTAAAACCACTCAAAATGTAGTCAAAAGTAATGCGGTTTATCTGTATACTGTGGTAGAAAAATAAAGCAATTGAAATATTTATGACTATTACTTAAATATTTTTCCCGGTGTATCATAGGATTTTTTTCATTAAGTTAGCAGCTTTTTATGAAGATTCTGTAAAACCACTCAAAATTTAGTCAAAACTAATTCAATTTATCCGTATATTATGGTAAAAATAATAAAGCAATCGAAATATTGATGACCATTACTTAAATATTTTTCCTGGTACATCATAAGATTTTTTCATTAAATTAGCAGTTTATTATGAAGATTCTGTAAAACCACTCAAAATCAAGTCAAAAGTAATGCGGTTTATCCGTATATATGCTAAAAAGGATAATAAGACCAAAATATTAATGATGAAGCTGATATCTTATTACTTTGCGAGTGCTATAACTCTCTTCCCTGGGGTGGTTAGAGGATTAGGTTTTTCAATTATTTTAAGATACAGCACAACACATTTTTTCCCCACCACTCCCAAATTATTCTGTAAGACTATTAAAGTATCAAAATTGAGTTTGCGATCTTAGCAGTTACAGCAACTTCGAGGGCTGTAAAAATAGCTATTAATCGCACAAACACTTTAAGGCAGTCATCAAAAATTTAACTATATTTATCATTGCTACCGATATGTTTTATTGACTGAGTCGGTAAATTTTGCATCTTCTCAAGACAGCACTATGGGTCTGAAAAGTAAAAGCTATCGTAATGTCTTGAGGATAAGACAAAAAAATTCAACAAAGCGCTCAAATGTTAACTAATTCCCAACTTATTAAAAATTTTATGTTTCAGGAGACATCAAGCTATGACTATTTCCAAACTCATCAAAAAATTTGCCACGACTCTCGCCGGAACAGCTTTCGTTACTCTTAGTGGTACAACAGTAGCTCAGGCAATTTCCATAACTCCCACCAGTAATGGCAATGATTTGCTCAATGAAGTCCTCGGCAGTGGGATTACAATTGTACCAGATTCTATCAATTATATAGGTGCTTCTGGTGCTTCTGGAACCTTCACTGATGGATTATCATCTGGTATTGGTATTGATAGTGGTATTGTTATCACTACAGGTCAAGCTATAGATGCTAAAGGTCCTAATGAGTCAGATAGGAAAACTACCGACAATAAATTACCTGGAGATTCAGACTTAGATGGGTTGATTCCTGAAGAGCAAACAACTTTTGATGCAACCATTCTGGAATTTGACTTTGAAAGTGAAGGAGGGGATGTTTTCTTTGATTATGTATTTGCCTCTGAAGAGTATGTAGAATGGACAAACTCTAAATTCAATGATGTCTTTGGCTTCTTCTTAAATGGAACCAATATTGCTCTAATTCCTGGTACATCTACTCCAGTTGCTATCAATACAGTTAATGGAGGTAAACCACTGGGAACTGATGCTAGTAACCCACAATTTTTCAACAATAATGACCCTAGTGAGGGTGGACCATTTTTCGATCTAGAATATGATGGCTTCACTAATGTATTTACTGCACAAGCACTAGGACTTAGTGCTGGAACTCACAAGATTAGATTAGCGATCGCTGATGCTGGTGATGCTTTTTACGATTCTGCTGTATTTATTAAAGCAAACAGCTTTTCAGATATGCTTGAAGACTCAGAAACCACCTCAGAACCAACCCCAGGACCTGAACCAAGATCACAACCAACCTCAGAAGCAACCCCAGAACCTGAAGCAACATCAGAACCCACCTCAGAACCAACATCAGGACCTGAACCAACATCAGAACCCACCTCAGAACCTGAAGCAATCTCAGAACTCACCTCAGAACCAACCCCAGAACCTGAAGCAACATCAGAACCCACCTCAGAACCAACATCAGGACCTGAACCAACATCAGAACCAACCTCAGAACCTGAAGCAATCTCAGAACTCACCTCAGAACCAACATCAGGACCTGAACCAACATCAGAACCAACCTCAGAACCTGAAGCAATCTCAGAACTCACCTCAGAACCAACATCAGGACCTGAACCAACATCAGAACCAACCTCAGAACCTGAAGCAATCTCAGAACTCACCTCAGAACCAACCCCAGAACCTGAAGCAATCTCAGAACTCACCTCAGAACCTGAAGCAATCTCAGAACTCACCTCAGAACCAACCCCAGAACCTGAAGCAATCTCAGAACTCACCTCAGAACCTGAAGCAATCTCAGAACTCACCTCAGAACCAACCCCAGAACCTGATACTTCTATTAAAGATGTCCAAGATATTCCTGAACCGTCTTTAGTTATTAGTTTGTTAGGAGTCGGTTTTGCTGGACTTTGTTCAAGAAAAAATAAATAAAATAGATATTAATTTTGATTTTTAATAGTTCTAAAAATTCATCCACAACTTTATTGGGTTCTCTGTAACATTTTTTGGAGTCAAACCGATAAATTCTTACACCATTCCGCTCAAAGTCTCTTTCTCTTTCTTGCTCTTCTGCTCGTCTTTTAGGTGTATGATAGAAACCATCAACTTCGAGAATTGCCCACTTAAATCCTTTGGTGGTTTTGTAGGAAATTAGAAAATCTGGTTCTTTATTTGCACGACCTTTTTTTTGTAGTGAGACGGGCGGCACTATTGGGAAAAAAAAGTAAGTTTCTTTTGTCGAGTTATTCTGCTATTTTAACTTCTGATTGAGAACGAAAACTGAGATGTTCCCATGTGATAATATCGTCTATTTTTATACTTTTAAATCTACCGTTATTTAATGGTAAGGAATCAAGAATAGTTCCTGTAATATTAGCATTATATAATCTGGCTTTTGTTAAATCTGCACCTCCTAAGTTGGCATTGGTTAAATCAGCATTAGTTAAGTCTGCTTCTGTGAGGTCTGCACAAGCTAAGTTAGCATTGGTTAAATCGGCATTTTGGAGGTTTGCTTTTGTTAAGTTTGCATCGCATAAAGAAGCATCATATAATCTAGTGTTACTTAAGTTAGCTTCACTCAAATCAGCAAGAGTTAAGTTAACCCACAGTAAGTCAGCATCTCTTAAATTAGCATTCCTTAATTCGATACCGTGCAATAAGGCAGCATCCAATTTGGTATTAGTCAAGTTCGCATTAATTAACTTAGTCCTAACAAAGTTGGCATAAATAAATTTTGCATCACTTAAGTCAACATTGCTCAAATCAATACCACTCAAATCTACATTCTCAAAATCTCTTTCCCTACTAGCATAACGCCTCAAAAGTTCTTCAGCATTCATATCAAATCTCAGATTATTAAGAACTACTATATTATAATTCCAAAAGCCAAACCAATAATATTTTTATTCTCATAGCGATCGCTCTGACAAAACTATAACGTTTGAGTAAAATAATAATGCCAACCAAAGCGTCATTCATGACTCAATACAGTTTCCTAGGTCATGCTGCGCAAACAGATAAGACCAAAACTCATAAGGTATCGATCTATAGATTCATGTACTTTCCTTCTTTCTTCTTCCTTCTTCTTTCTTTCTTCTTTCTTCTTTCTTCTTTATCCCCAAAATCACTCAAGGAGAAATTATATGGACTCGAAATTAACTTTTGAATATGACCGGATTGGAGATATTTTTTATCTCAATAAATGCACTCCATATCCAGAACAAAAATCAGAATAAATTGAGTATAGAATTATTGCTCGTTTCAACCCGGAAACAAATGAAATTTAAAATTTGGAAGTAATGTTTTTCTCAAAAAGACTATCTTAAATAATGGATAATGGATAATGGATAATTGATCATTACCTCTCCCTAAAAGGAAGAGGATTGAATAAAAGGAAAATTAATTCATTGTTTCTCCTTTAAAGGAGAGGCTTTAAACCTTAATTATTTGGTAAAAAAACTGGTTTTAATTGCCCATTAATGCGGATTTTAGTTTGGTAGGATTAAGCTAATACGCATTTAAAATGCGTATTAGCAAGTCAGAAGTTAGAAGTCAGAAGTAATAATGGTTTTCCGTTGAGCGAGGCAAACAACAGCTTATCCTAAAAAAATAAGGTGTTGCTGAATGTATACAATAACTTTGTAGTAAGATTTATTCTGGTTCAATAAAGCTTTGATGGCGTACCAAAAGTAATAGCTGATAGCTGATAACGCAGTTCCGACCATAGGAGGCTAGCTGATAGCTAAATGCTTACTATCATACTGATTTTTTGACATCTGACTTCCATCTATTGTAAGCTCTACCTACAATAACGAAGTAAATCAAACTATCATCAATGACTGCAAATATTCCCGAACAATTCATCGAAGAATCTCCCCTATCAGTTGCAGGAATTACCTTTTATATCAAAGATATTTTAGAAGAAGACTACCAACTTCAACAAATATCAGTTATCGGAGAAGTCTCTAGCGCCAAGCTCAATTCAGGAAACTTATATTTCACACTTTCTGAACCAGATAATTCTGCCTCTATTACCTGTGCTATTTGGAGAAATACTCTCAAAAATATTCATCATCAACCTGAAAAAGGAGAACAAATAATTGTCACAGGTAGAATCAGTCTCTATCCTCCTAGGGGGGACTATAAACTAATAGTTAATACTGTTTCTCTTGCCGGAGAAGGCATACAAAATATCCGTTATTTACAACTTCGTTCTCGTCTAGAAGCAGAAGGTTTATTCGATCGAGAAAATAAGCGCGCTCTCCCCAAATTTCCTAAAATAATTGCTGTAGTTACCTCGGATACTGCTGCTGCTTGGGGAGATATTCAACGGACAATTAAACAACGTTATCCTCTGGTAAAAATATTATTATCGCCAACTTTTGTACAAGGAGAATTTGCTCCTCCTGCCATAGTTGAAGCTATAAAAAAAGTAGAATTAGACGGACGTGCCGAAGTAATAATTTTAGCTAGAGGTGGTGGAGCAGTAGAAGATTTATCCTGTTTTAATGATGAAAGAGTTGTCCGAGTTATTGCTGATTGTGGAATTCCAATTATTACGGGTATTGGTCATCAAAGAGATGAAACTTTAGCAGATTTAGTGGCAGATTATTCGGCTCATACTCCTACTGCAGCAGCAGAAAAAGTTGTGCCAGACAAAAATCAATTTTATGAAGAACATTGTCAAAGAGTTGAAAGAATTATTGATGCTTTGAAAACTAGGTTTAATGAGGAAAATGCAAGTTTAAACTCTCTGAAAAATCGATTAAAAAATATCCCCCAAACTGCCAGGACTTTAGACAAGGCAACTGTTAAATGTCAGATGTTAAGGCAAAAGTTAGCAGCACTTAATCCTAAAGCAGTTTTATCTAGGGGTTACGCAGTGGTGCAAGAAAATGATGGTAAGTTAGTAAATTCAACGGCAGATTTAACAACTGGGCAAGAATTGATTATTCAGCTAAATAGTGGTAAGGTAAAAGTTAAAATTATGGATATTTTGTAAGCATTTCCTCCGGAATGCTGCGCAAACAGCCATCAGCTATCAGCTATCAGCTATTGCTCTTAGTTTAGGATAAAAGCTTTATTAATTGTCTTATTACAAAATTTGGCTCCCTTCCTTGCCCTTAAAGTCTATATTAATTTAAACACTGTCCTGAAAGAGAGAGTCTTGTTGCTGATAGCTGACAGCTAAGTAGCTGAATACTTACGATATTTTTGAATCTGAGAGTCTGGAGTAAAAAAATGGAATTTGATTATGAGGAAACTGTTATTAATCTTGAAGAAATTATTGCTGAAATTGAATCGGGGGAATTAACATTAGAGGAAGTGTTTGAAAAGTTTTCTCTTGCTGTGGAAGATTTGCAAAAATGTGAAGCTTTTCTTACTCAAGGTCAGGAACAAATGAATTTATTAATTGAAACTTTAGATGATGATTTTTAGGAGGTATGGCACACAAGGATTTTGCCGCGGAGAGGGGGTTATTGAGGACACGGAGAGGGGGAGATGGGGAGATGGGGAGATGGGGAGATGGGGAGATGGGGAGATGGGGAGATGGGGAGATGGGGAGATGGGGAGATGGGGAGATGGGGAGATGGGGAGATGGGGAGATGGGGTGTCACCGTGTCACCGTGTCACCGTGTCACCGCGTCACCGCGTCCCCGTGTCTCCGTTCTTTATTTGTCTTCTGTTCCCTGTTCCCTGTTCCCTAGAACCAACAAATTTTGTACCTCACTCTTTTTGGGAATTGCTATATAGCGTTTCTCAAAAAGCGTGAGATACAGTTGTTTTTCTTTTTTTCTATCCCCTGTTTCTCGAATTACTACTCCCTACTCCCTACTCCCTACTCCCTAAAACAAACGAATGCGCGTACCTCACGAATATGAGAATTGCTATATGACAGATAAACCGACAGACTATGCTGCTATTCTCCGAGCGACAGAAAATCAATTACCATTACCTCCAGAATGGTTAAAAATTGGTGTGAAAATATATTCTTCCGAACATGGAATAGGTCAAATTACAGCAGTATTAGGTAAACGTTTAATTGTAGATTTTATAGAAAATCCTACCCCAGTACATTTTCCTGATTGGCAAATAGCAATTAATCAGAAAAAGATTAATCCTAGAGATAATGTAATTCCTCAAAATAAAAATTTAAAACAGCCAGAAAAATCCAAAATTACTTCAGCAGAAATAGCAGCTATTCCTCGACCAGTATTTCAAACAATAGCCGAAGAATTTAAAGATAATTTAGTAGGGATAGATAATACTCCTCCAACTCCAGGAAAACTTTATCCTTTGCCAGAAGATTTACCAATTACTCTCAAAAGTTCTCTCATTTTACAAAATATTACGGAACTCTATGAACATCAAATTGAATCATTAAACGCTCTGAGAAAAGAATTAGACCTTTGCATCTTTACCCCCACAGCTTCTGGCAAAACTCTCTGTTATAACCTTGCCATTTTAGAATCATGTCTCCAACAACCTCAGACCACAGCATTATATATTTTTCCTCTCAAAGCATTAGCATTAGACCAGATGCAAAAGCTGGAAAAAATGGTCTCATATTTTCCTGAAAATTCCGTCAAAATTGGATTAATTACAGGCGACATCTCCTCAAAACAAAGGAAAAAATTATTTATTCCTAACCCACCCAATATATTAGGAGTAAGCCCAGATTTATTACACTATCAACTATATAGAATTAGAAGTAAAGATGGAGAAGGATGGCGCAAGTTTTTTCAACAACTCCGCTATGTAGTTATTGATGAATCTCATACTTATAGAGGTGCTTTTGGCGCTCATTTTTCTAATCTAATGCGCAGATTAAAAATGGCGGTAGACCGAGTAGGAGGAAATTCAGAAAAACTACAATTTATCTTTAGTTCAGCTACTATTGGCAACCCCGCAGAAATGGCAATGAGATTTAGCGATCGCTCCCATGAACCAGAAAGACTTCATCTAATATCAAAAAGTGGTGCGGATAGTGCTGGTAGAACAATTTTATGTTTCAAACCTAGCCACACTGCTAACCCCGATGCTTGTCAAATAATTTTGTCTTGGTTGCGCCACGACTTAAGTGGGATAGTATTTTGTAATTCCCGGGGAGCTGTTAAAAAACTCCTGGGCATAATTAAGAGAATAGCTGATAAGAATGGTGAGAGTTATTTGGCAGATAAAGTGGCAATTTTTTATGGTTCTTTGCAGCTTAAGAGACGACAGGATATTATCCAAAAATTAGAAGCTGGGATAATAAAAGTTATTCTTTCTACTTCTGCATTAGAAGCAGGAATTGATTTACCAGGACTTGACTGTTGTTTGGTGCGTGGTTATCCAGGTAGTTTAATGTCATGGGGGCAAAGAATTGGTAGAGCAGGACGTAGAAATGCTGGGTTGGTGATGTTTTTACCAGTAGCTCAAAACCCCTTGGATAACTTTTATGGGAATCAACCAAATTTATTACTAAATGGTGAGGTGGAAAGTGCTGCTTTTAATCCAAATTATCCGACTATTTTGGGTAAACATTTAGAATGTAGTTGTGTGGAAAGTGGCGTACCTTTGAATGAAATAACAGAACGTTTTGGAGAAGTTTCTGGAGTAATTGCCGATAGCTTATTAAAACAGGAAAAAATCTATATTACTAACTCTTCTGAACTTTGGGGATATGGTTTTCCTCATCGGAATATTAATATTCGCGGTCATGCTCAAAATGATGTGGAGTTAATCAATATTGATACTGGAAAAAGTTTTGAAAAAATGCAAATGAGTCTGGCACATAAAGAAGTATTTCCAGGGGCAATTTATTTTGCCCAAAATTATGACAGTGAGTTAAATTTTTATCGTTCTGAGAATCTCGACTTAGATAAAAAACAAGCAATTTTAAAACCTTTAGGCAAAGATTGTAATTTAGAAAGCAAGCCAAGAACTCAGTTAGTTATTCAAGAAATTCAGCAATTAGCAAAACCCCAAATAATTCAAACCAATATTCCACACGCTCGATTGAGATTAAGTTTAATCTGGGGAGAAATTACTTCTTTAGTAACAGGATATGATTTGTTTACTACTGAATATACGAAAAAAGGTGAAATTGTTAGAATAAATTTAGATAAAGGTAGCTTCACTCCCCCCTATCAAACTCAATATCAAGCTCCAGTTGTGAAGGTAGAGATAAATCATGTTTTTAACAATGTTATAGAGGAAAATATTAGACAAATTCAGGAGAAAATAAAACAGAAGTATCAAGACACAATTCCAGATAAGTTCAAAAAATTATGGAGTTGTAGTTCAGATTTTATTGCCTTACATAGTATGGGGCATCAACTAATGTTTGCTGTGCCTCTAGTAGTGTTAAGTTCGAGTCAGGATGTGCAATGGTTTGTGAAGCAAGAGGCAGGAGAAATTGTCGGTTATTTTTTTGATACTTGTGATGGTGGAAATGGGGCGAGCGAAGCTATTTTTAATCAATTGTTGAAGTTTGCAAGAAAGGCAACAGAATTAGCCAAAAATTGTGATTGTGAACATGGTTGTCCCCGCTGTTTGACTCAGCATAATTGTCCTCAGCAAAATCAAGGTTTATATAAAGATTTAGGGTTATTAATTTTGGAGGCGATCGCTTTTTAGGGAGTAGGGGAGTAGGGGAGTGGGGAGTGAGGGAGTGGGGAGTGGGGAGTGGGGGAGTGGGTAGGGACGCCCTTATGCAACGTCCATACAGAGAAGTAAATACTAAGAACAATTAACACTAACTAGCTAAGTAAAAAGCAATAGCTAAAGCTCAGAAATATTCAAGTTCATATTCGGATTAAAAATGAGAAGATTTATATTGAAAAAGATGGGACGGAGTTAGGAATTTCTACCTTAAAAATCTGGGTGCATCTCATATGTGCAAAAATACTTTTTTCCTATATATTCCCTATTCTCTATTCCCTGTTGTCAGATGAGTTGTTGCCTGTTGCCTAAAAGCGATAAATTTTTGGCTTTATTCAAAATTGAGATGTACCCAAAAATTTCGGTTAAAATGATTGTGTAAATCATCAGGAGGACAATGCCAGCAAGAGATGTTTACCACGATGCGGTTAAAAATGCTTTAATTAAAGACGGTTGGATTATTTTAGCCGATCCTTATGTAATCAAATACAAAGATGCTGAATTATTTGCCGATCTAGCAGTAGAAAAACCTATTGCTGCCACACAAAATGGACGCAAAATTATTGTCGAAATTAAAAGCTTTTTAAGCCCCTCAGCAATGAGAGATTTTGAAATGGCTTTAGGGCAATATATTTTATATCGAAATTTAGTCAATCTTACTGAACCAGAATATCAAATTTATCTAGCAATTAAAGACAGTATTTACGAAAACTTTTTTCAACGCGATTCAATTCAAGATATTACTAAAATAAATCAATTACTTTTGATTGTTGTTGATATGGAACAGGAGGAAATTCTACAATGGAAAAATTAGATAAATATCGTAATTATATTAAAAAAATACTAACTGAATATCACGAATGGGCTTCAGGTTCAGCCAATTTGGATCGAGAAAGTTGTCTAGTTTTTGATGAGATACACGATCAATATTTTTGGTTGTTTATGGGTTGGGAAGGGAAGAAAAAAATCAGAAATATTCAAGTTCATATTCGGATTAAAAATGAGAAAATTTATATTGAGGAAGATTGGACGGAGGCAGGAATTGCTACTGAATTATTAAGGGAAAATGTATCCAAAAAGGATATTGTTTTAGCTTTCCACGATCTAGAAACTCGTAAATTAACTGAGTTTGCCGTTGTTTAAATTACAGGATTACTGAATAATTAATAATTAATAATTAATAATTAATAATTAAGAGTTGATAGTTAATAATTATTCATTCAACAATTAAGGTTTAAAGCTTCCCCTTTTAAGGGGATAAAGTGGTCGTTAGCGTAGCTTCCCGTAGGGTGGGATGGCGTTTGCTACCGCAAAGCTTTCCGTTCCGGAATGCTACCGCAAACGCTAACAGCGGAGCGGCTCTGATAAGAGCGGGTTTCCTCGCCATATCCAATCGACCAAGAGAATCAAAAAAAATCCTTTTAGTCAATCCCCTTCTTTTAAGAAGAGGTAATTATTAATTATTAATTGTTAATTGTTAATTGTTAATTACTGAAACAGTTTTTGATGATATTTTTATCCCTATTATTTGGTTATAATAAAATTTATGAATACCGATTTAGCTTTGTGGAAAGTTGTAATTAATCTGCCTGAATCTCTGAAAAAAGAACTGTTGAATTATGCAGAATATTTACGAAAAAAATATCCGAATAATCAACAATCTACAGAAAAGATGGAAACTTTTAAGGGTTATGGTAGTTGGGCAGATAAAATTATTATGTCAGATGATTTTGATGAACCATTAGAAGATTTGGCGGAATATATTTCAATAATTGATAATTGATAATGGATAATTGATAATTACCTCTCCCTAAAAGGAAGAGGATTGAATAAAAGGAAAATTTTTTCTTGTTTCCCCTTGAAAGGGGAGGCTTTAAACCTAAATTATTTAATTATTTAATTATTTAATTCTTAATTCTTCGGTAATATGAAATATCTTTTGGATACTCATGCTTTTCTTTGGTATTTACTGGGTAATACTAATTTATCAATTAAAGCAAAAGATATTATTGATAGTAAAGAAGACTTGTATTTTAGTATTGTTAGTCTTTGGGAAATTGCGATGAAAATTAATATAGGTAAGTTGCAAATAAATCGACCTATGGAAGATTTATCTCAAGAATTGCAATATATGAATATTTCAATCTTACCAATTATAGATAAAAATATTGAATTATACTCAGCACTTACTTTACCATCAAATCATCGAGATCCTTTTGATAGAATGTTAATTGTTCAAGCTATGAATTACTCTCTTATTTTGATTAGCAGAGATGTTAAGTTTGATGCTTATCCCATTCAAAGGTTATGGGATTGAAGTCAATATAAATAATTTTGGTTTGAGGAAACAAAACACCATATTCGAGGCAATAATCAGAGTTTTTGATTTAGTTTTTATATGGAAAAGGTTCCTTAAGACATTTTTCAATCCTAAAATCCTTTTACCGAATAATTAATAATTAATAATTAAATAATTCGCGCCTTGAAGCCTCCCCTTTTAAGGGAAAAAGCGGTCGATGGATGGCGTTTTGCTCCGCAACATATAAAGCGGAGCGGCTCTGATAAGAGCGGGTCTCGGAGCCATATCCAATCGACCAAGAGAAGAAATAATATTTCCTTATATTCAATAAAGAACGGTTTTAACCAGAGGTAATTATCAATTATCAATTAACGAAAGTTTGCTATTTCCTGTTCCCTATTCCCTATTCCCTCACACCAACGAATTTTGTACCTCACGCTTCTTGGGAATTGCTATAACACCTACCACCTACCACTTACTGAATATAGCAATGTGCGCTGGGATATTTACACATAATTTTTTGTACACCTTTTATAGACTGCACTTTGAGCTGGAAGTTGTAAATACCTGAGCGCTCATTGCTATAATTAATAATTAAATAATTCAGGTTTAAAGGTTCTCCTTTTAAGGGGATAAAATCAAAAATTTTCCTTTTAGTCAATCCTCTTCTTTTAAGAATGGGTAATTATTAATTATTAATTATTAATTATTAATTATTAATTACTAACACTTTCTTCTCAATTTCACCATAAAAAAGCCATCCATTTGTTCTCTATGAGGCCAAACTTTTACCCATCCTTCCACAGTAGGAGGCACTATAAAATCAATAGTTGGCGCTTCAATTTCCCACTCAGAATTATTTGTCAAAAACTTCTCAATCACCTCCTCATTTTCTAAAGGATGAATTGTACAAGTTGCATATACCAAAACTCCCCCTGGTTTTACCCATTTGGCAGTATTTTCTAATAATTCACTCTGAAGTTTTGAGAGTTTTTGAATATTCTCTGGAGTTTGTCTCCACCGTGCATCTACTCGACGGTGTAAAGTTCCTAAACCAGAACAAGGTACATCTAATAAAACTCGGTCAGCTTGATTAATAAATTCAGGAAAACTTCGACTATCTCCTATAGAAATAGAAATAGATTTTAACTGCAATCTTTCAGCATTTTGTTCTAACATTTTTAGTCGAGAAGCTGTTTTATCAATAGCAAAAACTTTGCCATTATCTCCTATTAATTCTGCTATGTGAGTTGTCTTACCTCCAGGGGCAGCACAAGCATCAATAATTATTTCTCCTGGTTGTGGATTTAATAAATAACTAACTAATTGAGCGCTACTATCTTGAACTGACCACCAACCTTCTTTATAACCCGGTAATTTTTGAATTGGACCTACTGCACCTGTTAATCTTAAAAGTTGGGGAAAATGGGGCATCCAGTCAACAGAAATACCTGTATTTTTCATAGCTGTTTCTACTTCTTTGATTGAAGTATTGAGCGGATTAATTCTTAAATCAAGACTCGGCGATTGATTGAACCATGAGCATAATTCTTCAGTTTCTCTTAAACCTAATGTCTCTATCCAATATTCAACTATCCAGTCAGGAAAACTATATAATGTTCCTAATTTTTGTACTGGATTTTTAGGTAGGTCTATTGTCAATTCTCGCCGAATATATTCTCTGAGTAAACCATTAATAAAACCAGTTAATTTAGCTAGTTTACTTTGTTTTGCTAGCTCAACTGTAGTATTAACTGCTGCTGATTCTGGAATTTGTGCTAAATAAGATAATTGATATAAACCAATATGGAGAATTATCCGTAAGTCTGGATGTTGTTGGTGAGATTTCTTTTTTGCTAATTGATCTATAATTGCATCAAGCGATCGCTGCTTTCTCACACATCCATAAACTAATTCTGTAACTAATCGACGGTTGGCATCAATTAAATCATTTTTTCTGAGATGTTTATCTAGGGCAAAATCAGCAAAAGCTTGCTTTCGATACACCTCTTGGAGGATAGTAAAAGCTAATTGACGAGGGTTATTATTCACTGCAATTAATTAAAAAAATTAATAACTTTTTTGATTAATCTGGCAATTATAACATGATAATATATAGCAGAAGGAAGAAGGAAGAAGGAAGAAGGAAGAAGGTTGATATTCCTTTATTTCTACTGCGGAGTGCTCTCAAACAGACATTTGATCGCTCAAGAGTAGCCATGGCAGTTGGTATAGATGAATAATTTTAACTTTAAACTGTTCAAAATTTAACATTAGTAGATTAATATTGACTTATTAATAATTCCTCTATTTGAAAAGTCTTTTCCTATTCCCTATTTTCTTGAATAGTTTACTAAAATAAGTAGTCAAACAAAATTAATTGTATATTTGATAGTCCAGTTAAAATAGGTAAGACAAATGATTGTTATAGCATTAATTAAAAAAGTGAAGTACGACTTATTGCCTATTACCGAAAAATTCTGGTCTAAAGCTTCCCCTTTTAAGGGGATAAAAAGCGATTGAGGGATGGATGTATCTAACCATATCCATGAGACCAAGAGAAAAGAGAATATGCCAGATTTCAAGCATAAGGTTTCAGCTAGAGGTACTGATAACTGATAACTGATAACTGATAACTGATAACTGAAATTACCTCTTCCCCAATTAAAAAAATGAAATTACAACTAGAAAACCAATTGTTTGTCGTAGGTATAGCAATATTTGCAGAGAACCTACAACTACTAGAAACATTTTTTTTCTCATCTGCCAAAACAACTAAATATTGCATTCATAATAGTAGTCCAAAATCAATCTGCTAATTTTCCCAGTCACCTTGTCCAACTTCTAGAAGGAAAAACGAGCCTCACAGTCCATAAAATAGAAGATGGAATGAAAATAAACCCCTGGACTGTATATATCGTCCCAGAGGGAAAATATCTACACTTAAAAACTCAGACCCTACATTTACTCGACCTTCCCTTAGAGTCTGACACTCCCATCAACTATTTTTTCAAATCTCTGGCACAAGAATGGGGAGAGCGCGCTCTTGCCATTCTCATTTCAGGTAATAACAATGATGGCCAAGAAGGATTAGCAGCCATCCGTGATGCTCATGGCGTTGCCCTGGTTAAATCTCCAGAAACAGACCAATTTACCAGTATATCCACCAATGCCATTTCCTCTGAGTTAATTGAAGAAATCTTGTCTCCAGTAGAACTTGCTCAACTTATTTACCACATTGTGGAATGGGAAGGAAATCCATTATTCTCTAGAGACGATCGAGAATCACCATTAATTCCTTCCGAAGAACTACAGGAAATATTAAATATCCTCTACAAATATAAAGAAGTAGATTTCTCTTATTACAAAACTTCCACCATCACTCGTCGAATTATTCATCGCTGTACTTTATTACGATCTGGAAAGCTAGAAAATTATATTCATCATCTCAAAAATTCTGAAGAAGAACAAAAAATACTTTACCAAGATTTACTCATCGGTGCTACCTCCTTTTTTCGAGACCCTCCAGCTTGGGAATATTTAAGAACAAAAATTCTGCCCGAACTTGTCAAGAAAGCT
The DNA here is from genome assembly GCF_014132355.1 of Okeania sp. KiyG1. GTDB lineage: Bacteria > Cyanobacteriota > Cyanobacteriia > Cyanobacteriales > Microcoleaceae > Okeania. Next base: position 35,646 of record NZ_BLZO01000080.1, on the reverse strand, counting down.
CAACAGGAAGAAAAACAATTGCGAATTTGGGTTTGTGCTTGTGCAACAGGAGAAGAAGCGTACTCAATGGCTATCCTAATTAATGAAGCTATCCGACAAACAGGTAAGTCCCTGAATGTGAAAATCTTTGCCACAGACATTGATAGTAACGCTCTAGAAATTGCTGCTAGGGGAATTTATCCAGAGTCTATTGCCAAACATATATATCAGGAATACCTAGAAAGATATTTTAATCATGAAGTAGGTAGTTACCAAGTAAAGCGATCGCTACGGGAAATGCTGATATTTGCCCCTCACGACCTGACCCAACATCCTGGTTTTTCTAGGATGAATTTAGTTTCGTGCCGTAACGTACTGATTTATATGCAGCCAGAATTGCAGCAACGAGTGCTACGGTTACTCCACTTTTCCTTATCTTCCCAAGGAATTTTATTTTTAGGTAATACTGAAAGCGTTAGAGAACTGGAGGAAGAATTTATCCCCCTCAAATCTTGTTTGAAAGTCTATCGCAAGCGACGAGATGTGCAGCTATCCTTAACTCATCTGACACCAAAAGCAGTAAGCATACCTACTATCTATTATTCCATAAAGACAAAACTTAATCACTCCAGACTTGACCAAATGCTGACAGAAGTATTTCAAGTAGGTTTTGGGGAGCGACAAATTACTGCTTTATTGGTGAATATAGATAACCGCTTGCTGAATGTTTTCTACAATGAGGCAGATCTACTGCAAATTCCCATTGGGGAAGCAAATTTAGAAATCACCGACATTATTTTACCAGAACTCAAGCTACCTTTGAATACAGCGCTGCATCGTGCCAAACGAGACAAACTGACAGTTTTGTATACTGGAATTAAGCTCTATAGAAATAACCAAGAAGAAAATATTACTCTGCGAGTTGGTTACAACTGCGACACCCCATCATTAGAAGAATATTTAATTGTATTTCTGGAAATAGAAACCCCACCAACAGTATCTTTACTAAACGATCGCCAAAAAAAAGTCTATGAAGTAGCACCTGAAGTAGCACAACAAATTATAGAACTAGAATATGAACTCCAACAAACCAGAGAAAATTTACAAGCAGCAGTAGAAGAGCTGGAAACTATCAACGAAGAGCAACAAGCTACTAACGAAGAATTACTAGCCTCCAACGAAGAGCTTCAAAGTACCAATGAAGACTTACAGTCAACAAACGAAGAATTATTTACTATTAACTCCCAATATCAGGCAAAAATTGAAGAGCTGACTCATCTGAGCGAAGATATTGATAATCTCCTCCGTAGTATAGATATCGGCGTAGTTTTTCTCGACAAAAATCTTAAAATTCGTAAATTTACCCCTCCTGCTACCCAAGCTATTAATATTAGAGGCACTGATATTAACCGCCCCATATATCATTTTACTCACAACCTAGACTGCCCAGACTTCATCACAATTATTCAACAAGTTCTCAACCATCAAAAATTAATCGAGAGGGAAGTAACTTTATCTGCTACCGGAGAAAATTTACTCCTGCGCATTCATCCCTATATTCGGGAAGATGACATCAACGATGGTATAGTCATAACATTAGTAAATATTAACGAACTCCAAAAGACCAAAACTCAACTCACACACACTAATAATGTTCTGGAAAGCTTATATGAATCTAGTCCCGCAGGTTTGTTTTTACTAGACCAAGAATTAAGATTTTTACGCATTAACTCTATTTTTGCTGAGATTAACGATTTAACTATATCAGAAAATATTGGCAAGACCTTCTCAGAAGTGCTACCGTATTTAGCAGATCAATTAAATCCTTTATTCCATCAAATATTGGCAACAGGAGAAATCATCAGAAATATTGAAATCAATGCTCCTCATGCTACTAATATTGAAACAGTAGGTTGGTGGCTATCAAGTTATTATCCTGTAGAATTAGAAAACGGCAAACAAGGAATTGGTGGAGTAATTACAGACATTACTCAACTCAAGCAAATTCAACAAAAGTTATTAGAAAGCCAAAAATTAGCTGAAGCAGCTAACAAAACTAAGAGTGACTTCTTCAAACAGATGACCCATGAGCTGAGAACACCTCTAAATGTGATTCTTGGTTTTACCCAACTTTTAGCCCATGGAGATAATCTCGACAAGCACCAAAGAGAGCAGTTAGACCTGATATATAAAAGTGGGAATAATTTGCTAGAGTTGGTCGAAGAAGTTTTGGATTTTTCTAAGCTAGAAGCTAACCGCATGGAGCTGAAGCTGAGTTTGTTTGATTTTCAAGCCTTCATCACAGAGCTGAGACAAATGTTTCGACCAAGTGCAGAAAAAAAAGGTTTGAATTTATTGCTTGAGTTTGATGAGAAAGTACCTCAATATATTTATGGCGATCGGCAGAAACTACGACAAGTACTGATTAATTTCCTCTCCAATGCTATCAAATTTACTGATGTGGGTCATGTGAAATTAAGCGTTCGAGTTGCACAAATATCAGAAAGTAATGATATAGAAGATGATACAGAAGTGAACCCTGTTGATTTAACTACTAACCTAGAGTTTGAGATTGAAGATACAGGTAAAGGTATGACTCAGCAAGAATTAGAGAAAATATTTGAAGCATTTGTTCAAGGCACAGCAGGTAGGTATTCTCAAACAGGTACAGGTCTAGGTTTGTCAATAAGTCAGGGATTTGTGCAACTAATGGGTGGCGATATTCATATCCAGAGTAGTCCTGCTTCAGGAACAACTTTTAGTTTCTCAATTATTGTTAATTATGCTGCGGATACTACCCATACCAAGCTGCCAGTGGTTCAACAAGTATTAGGTCTCGCTCCCGACCAACCAGAATATCGTGTTTTAGTAGTTGATGACATAGAAGAAAATCGAAAATTGCTGCTGATGATGTTGAGACCATTAGGTTTCCGAATATTAGAGGCAGTTAATGGTGAAGAGGCGCTCCACCAGTGGGAGCAGCACCAACCACAGTTAATTTGTATGGATTTACGAATGCCTGGAATGAATGGGTTTGAGGCTATTGAACAGATTAAATCTACTCCTGAAGGTCAAAATACTATGATTATTGCCCTTTCTGCTTCTGGAGCTTTCAGTGACGAGCAACATTCATTTTTGGAAGATAACTGTTGTCATATACTCTCCAAACCAGTTGAAGAAGATGTTTTGCTCAACTCAATTGCTGAATGTATTGGTGTTAAATACATATATAGTTCTTGTCATATTACCCCTGTTCCTGAAACCGATGCTTCAGCAGTACCTAATTTATCTAAAGATTCCTTGAGTGATATGAGTATAAGTTCAGAGTTTCGCTCTCAACTTCATACGGCAGCTCTTAGTTGTAGTTCTGAGGAGGTTATTTCTCTATTAGAGCAAATTCCAGAAGAACACCAGCAACTCACAGACGCTTTGATGGAATTAGCTGATGAGTTTCGGTTTGATATTATTGCTGAATTGATGGAAGAAGAGTAGGGAGTAGGGGAGTGGGGGAGTAGGGGAGTGGGGGAGTGGGGGAGATTAAATATTGAAGTAATTATAGAATTATCAACATAATAGGAAGAAGGAAGGAAGAAGAATATATATCTGGCGATCGTCAGAAATCAAATCAATTATCGCGCAAAAACCATCAATTCTTTTCCCTTACTCTGTTGTTGCATGGAACGTCCCATCTCCCCATCCACCCATCCTCTGTAAGGCATCCCCGCGTCTCCGTGTCTCGGTTATAATACCAGTTTGATAAATATTTGCTACATTTTCTTGAGCGGGGGAGTAGGGGAGTGAGAGAGTAGGGGAGAGGTAAAAATTAAGAATAATTAACAATAATTGGCGTGCTAATTATCAAAAAAATTATTCAGTCTGTGTTAATTACTTAATAATTGAAGTGTGACTTAAATATAGCATTCTTTTTTCAAATTGATATAAGACGTCCCCGTGTCTCCGCCTCTCCGTGTCACCCCATCACCCCATCCCCCCATCTCACCACACTCTCCCTTCACCCAGTTGGATGAGAATAAAATCACCCTTATAGAGGAAGTGTGACTTTCAGTCTGTGTATTATGATGAAGATACTTAATAAAAGCAAATTTTGAGGAAATCGATATTATGAGCTTTCAAGTAAACGACTATGTAATGTTGATTGAGTATGAATGGATTGGAAAAATCTGTAGAATTATCAAACATACTAATCAAAAAGGTTCTCGTCTTGAATATGTCTTATCTAGTATTGATGATAACAGACCTTTTGTTTACAGCAAACACGAACAATTAATGCCTGTGTCTGCCGATCGCCTATAATATCATGTCCGACTGAATACTTATTATTAAGATACTAGGGGAGCGGGGGAGTAGGGGAGTAGGGGAGCGGGGGAGTAGGGAAAATAGAAAGATTTACTGTTTAAGCAAGAGGATAAGTTTTTTCCAGAACGCTCTTATCTGGACATGATATAATATCAAGCTCGGTTGAATACTTACACTTTGGAGGAAGGAAGGCAGCTATGCTGAAAGGTTAGAAGGATTTTGGATAAACTAGCTTTTCATAACCGGATTTGGTATTATACATAATTAATATATGTTGATAATTCTATAATTACTTCAAGCCTTCAATCTCCCCTACTCCCACCCCCAAATATATAATAAGTATTCAACCGGATTTGATCTTAAACCCGCCACAGAAAAAATAACTCATTTTGATGGCATTGTCAGTACGCGCCAGACAATAAAACCTGCAAATAAAACATAACCTGCTACTCCTACCCAGTCTTGCCAACTACCGGATAATTGACTTTCCATAATTTCACTTCCTATTAATTTTGACTTAGACTATCATAATTATTGATTATTGTAAAAAATCTAGAAATTAATCACTCAAAATTTGCAAAACATCGCCAACCGCCACACCCCCATCACTATCAACAGTTGCCAAAACACCTGTGTGAGCGTGACCAAATTTTTCTTTCAACACCGATAATAAAGGAATATCACGATCGCCTGTTTCTGGGTCAACCTCAATATTCATACACCGCCCAATTTTAGCAGTAACAGTAATTTGAGCATTACCCAAGCGCAACTGTTTTCCCACCAAGTCAAACTCTGACCAAGCATCCATTCCATCCACAACCACATTAGGACGAAACCTCTGTATATCTAATATCTTACCTGCCTTTTCTCCTAAATCATCCATTGTTGCCTGACTAATAATAGAAATATGTACAATTTCGCGGTCGGGATAACGAGTTGTACTGCCATTTCCCACTAACTGCACGGGAGCTTTTTGAGGATGACGCGCTCCTTTATTCGGTGTGAGACTTTTCAAATAATCTGTGAAAAAAGTACTGATTCGATCGCGCTCCTCAGATAAACCTGTATTTGCCTTCAGCAACTCAACCCCCTGTCGTCGCACAGTCAAAAAACCAGTTTCTGAGTCAAACTCACAATTCAAAGCAGCTAAACCAGGCCAGTCATTTTGTACTGCAAAATGCTTTTTACTCATCCAAGGTATAACTTCTGGTCCGACGGTCTGGTTATCAGAGTCGAGAAACATCAAAGCAAAAGAGCGATCGCCTTTAATGCCATATCCTGAAGTCAGGAAAAAATCTTGGCAAATTTGAGGAGTTAACCCTTTAACTGGATGAATAAATAATTGTTTAACTGTTGCTAATTTCATGTTATACCAATTTTATAAATCTTTGCTACAAATAGTTAGGTTATTTCTTAGGAGTCAACCCACCCCTAACCCCTCCCAACCCACTCCCTAACCCCTCCGGTGGAGGGGAGGGGAACTCAGGAGTCAGAATAAATAGCTTTAATACCATTTATTAGGTCGTAAGTTATCTTTGTAGTCAAAGGCACATCTCCTGGGCGTGTCTTTTAATTGCCCTTATTATTTTTAACATTCTTTTTTCAAAATGATATTATCATACCAAGATAGGGAAATTAGAAAAAATTATATAGGAATAAGTTTATATCATTATGCGTTTCACTGTTACCTCAAACCTAGAATTTTTTACCTCACGCTTTTTGGAAATTACTATTGCTATATTACTAAAATATTCTATTACCGAATAATTAAAGTAAAAATCCTCTCACTCGCCGTGGAGAAACAATGAATTGATTTTCCTTTTATTCAATCCTCTTCCTTTTAGGGAGAGGTAATTATCAATTATCAATTATCAATTATCCATTATCCATTATTGAATAATACCTAAAAAAATTGAATCATAATTCTCATCGTTATTTACAAAAAGAGTGGAAATGCACTCAAGTAGGACTATTACTGTTTCCTATATTACCAACTATAGGTATATTAACTGTAATTTTTGCTGTTATTCGCACTTGGCAACAAAAATGGCGCAGCATTATTCGTCGTCCCCACAATATAGCTTTAGCTGGTCTTGCTGTCTGGTTAGCGATCGCTACTTTTTTTGCATTAGACCGCCAGGAAGCATTTTTAGGGCTAGCTAATTTATTACCATTTTTTGGGGTATTTGCTGCCTTGAGTACTCTTATTCAAACTCCTTCCCAACTGCGACGACTTTCTTGGGTAATGGTATTCTCTTCAGTGCCTGTAGTCATTTTAGGTTTCGGACAATTATTTTTGGGTTGGTCTGGCCCCCTGAGTTTACAGATTATTTTAGGTTGGGTACTTGCACCACAAGGCAACCCTCCGGGGAGAATGGCTTCAGTATTTATGTACGCTAATATTCTAGCATTTTATTTGACGGTTGTATTTATTCTCGGGTTGGGGTTGTGGATTGAAAAATGGAAATTTTTATCTGGAAACAGGGTGACGACAGAAAGCGCACATCCAAAAAGGAAAATGGGTCGCCTCAATATTTTTCATGGTAAGTCGTCTCAAGAATTTGTTTTTTTAACAGTGGCAATAATTAGTAATGGCATTGCTTTGGTTTTGACAAATTCACGCAATGCTTGGGGGTTAGTGGTATTTGCTGGTCTTGCTTATGCTATTTATCTTGGTTGGCATTGGTTAGTATGGTTAGTAATGACAGCAGTGGCAACTGTATTTGGAGCTGCTTTTGCTCCTGCACCTTTGCAGGAATGGTTACGAGTAATTGTTCCGGAATACTTTTGGGCACGACTCACAGATCGAGATTTTGACAGACCTGTAGCCATTCTACGCAGCACCCAATGGAAATTTGCTTGGAATATGACTTTAGAAAAGCCTTTGAGTGGTTGGGGTTTGCGGAATTTTACTCCTGTGTATGAAGCACAGATGGAAATGTGGCTTGGTCATCCTCATAATTTATTCTTGATGCTAACGGCAGAAACTGGAATTCCTGCTGCTTTGTTTTTGTTTGTTTGGGTGGGTTGGATATTGGCAAAGGCAGTATTGTTATTAATTAATTGGTCATCAATTTATTCTAGAGGAGACCGTTTCATATTTTTTAGTTATTTAGTGGCTTTTGCTGCTTGTACTATATTTAATATGTTTGACGTGAGTTTGTTTGATTTACGAGTTAATACCATAGGATGGTTACTTTTAGCTGCAATTTGTGGGTTAATTGGCAGAAGGCAGAAGGAAAAAGTTATCATGCCCGGTTGAATAGTTTATATCATGTCCGGTAGCATCGGTATTGTATAACAAAACCTACATTTTGATGTTATCATAATCATAGAATTTTTGGTCAAAATAACAAATCACTATGATACTAGAAGCAGTTTACGAACAAGGAGTGTTGCGGTTAACCCAACCTCTAAACTTACCAGAGGGAACGCGAGTCGAAATTACTCTTGTTAAAAGCGGTACAAATTTTCAACAGAAAAAACCTGCTGATATTTTGGCAGCGATCGCTTCACTACCTCTAGAGGGAGAGCAGGATAAATTTTCAGGTAGAGACCACGATCAAATTCTTTATCTAGAGCAAGAGAGACAATGATTTTTGTAGATACAAGTGCTTGGTTTTCTAGTGTTGTTCCATCAGATTCGTGCTATCTAGCTGCTACTGGTTGGATAAGTAGAAATACTCAACCTCTACTAACAACTGACTATTGTGCCATAAAATAAGCGATCGCTCTTAATTCAGAGTTCAATATTGAGTTTACACAAACTCAGTTTCTCGTAGGATATTTATGGGAGCTGATAACTGATAACTGATAATGGATACCCCAAAGACCTATAGAGAAATCGTCAAACAAGTAATTGGTAAATATGCTAAATTACGTCCTTCTCATGGAAATATTAGATTAGATACTGTTTTTGATGAACAGAGCGATCGCTATGCTCTGATGCAAGTGGGATGGAATAGAGGTAAGCGAGTTCGAGGAAATATTATTTATATTACTCTAGGAGAGGGAAAAGTTTATGTTGAATATGATGGTATAGAACATGGCATTACTCAAGACTTAATCGACCAAGGTATTCCTCAGAATAATATAATTTTAGAACATTTATGGGAAATGAATAAGATACTGTACTGATAACTGATAACTGTTAACTGAAATTGCATATCTTCCTGGAAACTAGAAATATAATAGATGAAAATTTATAGTTGTGAGGAAACGGTAAATTTATGGTTTCTCCTAAGAAATGGTTGTCTATTCTCAGTGTTAATAGTCTGATGTTATTTAATGTCAGTTTTCCTGTATTAATGTTGCCCAATATTGTCAATGGGGGAGAAGTTATTGCTCAGACAAACCCCAATGCTGAGGCAGATAAATTACTTCAGCAGGGATTAAAACTATATAAGCAAGGTACAGCAGAATCTCTGAAGGGAGCGCTTACTAAATGGGAGGAGGCACTATTACTATTTAGGAAAACGGGCAATTTAAGTAGGGAAGCTTATACTCTCAATAATATTGGCGCTGTCTACAATAGCTTAGGAGAAAAACAAATTGCTCTCAATTACTACCAGCAAGCATTACTTCTATCTCAGCAAGCAGGCAATCAGGGTGGGGAAGCAATCACTCTCAATAATATTGGTAATGTCTACGATAGCATAGGAGAAAAACAAATTGCTCTCAATTACTACCAAGAAGCTTTACCTCTCAGACGACAAGTAGAGGATAAACGTGGGGAAGCTGACACTCTCAATAATATTGGCGCTGTCTACAATGACTTAGGAGAAAAACAAATTGCTCTCAATTACTACCAGCAAGCATTACTTCTATCTCAGCAAGTAGGCGATCGGGCAGGGGAAGCAATCACTATCAGTAATATTGGCGTTGTCTACGATAGCTTAGGAGAAAAACAAATTGCACTCAATTACTACCAAGAAGCTTTACCTATACTTCAGGAAGTAGGGGATAAACGTGGGGAAGCTGACACTCTCAATAATATTGGCGCTGTCTACAATGACTTAGGAGAAAAACAAATTGCTCTCAATTACTACCAGCAAGCATTACTTCTATCTCAGCAAGTAGGCGATCGGGCAGGGGAAGCAATTACTCTCAATAATATTGGCGGTGTCTACGATAGCTTAGGAGAAAAACAGACAGCTCTCAATTTCTACCAGAAAGCTTTACCTCTTAGACAGCAAGTAGGGGATAAACGTGGAGAAGCAACCACTCTCAATAATATTGGTGCTGTCTACAATAGCTTAGGAGAAAAACAGACAGCTCTCAATTTCTACCAGAAAGCTTTACCTCTACTTCAGCAAGTAGGCGATCGGGCAGGGGAAGCAACCACTCTCAATAATATTGGCCTTGTCTACGATAGTTTAGGAGAAAAACAAACAGCTCTCAATTACTACCAGAAAGCTTTACCTAGGCTTCAGCAAGTAGGCGATCGGGCAGGGGAAGCAACCACTCTCAATAATATTGGCGGTGTCTACGATAGCTTAGGAGAAAAACAAACAGCACTCAATTACTTCCAGCAAGCTTTACCTCTACTTCAGCAAGTAGGAAATAAAGGTGGGGAAGCAGGCACTTTTTTTAATATTGCTTCGCTCAAAGCTAGACAAGGCAAACTCACCGAAAGCCTTACTTTCATAGAAAAATCCCTAGAAATAATTGAAGATCTCCGCACTAAAATAGTTGCAACTGATCTCCGCACATCATACTTTGCCACAGTTCAAGATGAGTATCAATTCTACATCAACCTCCTAATGCAACTCCACAAACAAAACCCCAACGAAGGTTATGACAGCAAAGCATTAGCCGCCAGCGAACGCAGTCGTGCCAGAAGCTTACTAGACATCCTAGCAGAATCAGGAGCCGACATCAAAACCGGAGTAGACCCCCAACTCCTCGCCCAAGAAAAACAATTACTGCAAAAACTCAACACTTTAGATCAAGCACGACAACTCAATACCCCAGGATACAACCCCCACGAACTCAAACAACAAATTGAAACCCTAAGCAACCAACTCCAACAATTAGAAGTCAAAATTAAACAAAATAGCCCTCGTTACGCCAATCTCAAATATCCAGAACCCCTCACTGCTTCCGAAATTCAAAAACAAGTCATCGACAAAGAGACCATACTTTTACAATATTCTCTGGGAGAAGACCGTAGTTATTTATGGTTAGTAACTCCCACAGAAATTAGCAGTTATGAACTACCTCCAAGAGTAGAAATAGAAGAATTAGCTAAACAATTTAGAGAAGAAATAACCTCTCTTTCCCCAGTACCAGAAACGGGAAATAAATTAAGTGAAATATTATTGTCGCCTGTAGCAAATAAACTAGAAAATAAACGAATATTAATAGTAGCAGATGGAATATTACAGACAATTCCTTTTGCAGCTTTACCACTACCACAAAACCTCAATCAAACTAACTATCAACCCCTAATTGTCAACCATGAAATAGTCACTTTACCATCAGCTTCAAGTATTGATATTCTCAGAGAACAAGTCAAAGACAGAACCCTCGCCCCGAAAAAAGTAGCCGTTATTGCCGACCCAGTATTTGAAGATAATGACCCCCGGTTTCAGACAATTTCTCAACCAAAAAAAGAAACAGAAAATAATGATTTAACTAGAATGGCATTAAAACGTTCTATAGAAGATTTTCTGGGTTCATCATTCAATCGTCTAGAAGGGACTCGTCAAGAAGCAGAAGCAATATTAGCATTAGTTCCTGACAATTTAGAACAAATATTTTTAGACTTTGATGCTAATCGAGAAACCGCAATAAATCCCAAATTATCTGAATATCAAATAGTACATTTAGCCACCCACGGACTATTAAATGAAACTCAACCTGAATTATCAGGATTAGTGCTTTCTTTGTATGACAAAACTGGTAAAGGAAAACCAGGATTTTTACAATTAAACGATATTTTTAACTTAGAAATGCCAGCAGAATTAGTAGTATTAAGTGCTTGTAAAACAGGAATCGGCGAAGAAATTAGAGGAGAAGGATTAGTCAGTTTAACTAGAGGATTTATGTATGCGGGAGCTAAACGAGTAGTAGTAAGTTTATGGAGTGTGGCAGATAATTCGACTTCTAAATTAATGCAAAATTATTATCGGAAAATGTTAGAAATGGATAAAAATCCTGTGGAGGCAATGAGAGAAACTCAGTTAGAAATGTTGAGTTCAGAAAATTGGAAAGCACCTTATTATTGGGCGCCATTTGTTGTGCAGGGAGAGTGGAAATGAAGTCAGAAGTTTGAAGTCAGAAGTCAGAAGTTTGAATAAATCAAGTTAGAAGATGTAGGTTGGGTTGACGGAGGAAACCCAACAAATTGCTTGAATAAACAACAACACCTAACAAAAATAGGTATCTGTTGGGTTGCGCTCTCGCTTAACCCAACCTACATTTACATTTTGATGTTAGTAGTAGGGTGCGTTAGGCGCTATCATGGGGAATATATTATCTCTCAAAGAGTTTGTTGCGCCGTAACGCACCTAAACTAACGGTGGGTTACGCGATAGCTAACACACCCTACGGATTAATTTATCGAGTTGATGTTAGAATATTTCTAATAGTCACTAAATAATTTAGCTAATGTCAATGAAAGCAATAGAAACTAACGGCAAAATTGATAAAAATGGCAATCTAATTTTAGTTGACGGAGGAAACCCAACAAATTGCTTGAATAAACAACAACACTTAACAAAAATAGGTATCTGTTGGGTTGCGCAATAGAACATCTGTTCCGCTCCGCGATCGCTTAACCCAACCTACTAGACTGAAATAACCTGCATATTTTCCTTGAAACTGAAACTATAATAGTATTGATTATATCAAGATGATGATGATGATAAAGCGTAGAAAATTTTGTCGTTATATTGCTCTGAGTTCAGCCTGTTTAGCTGGTGCTTTAGAGAAAAAATTAGCTCTTTCTACTACTGCCAAGTTTTCCCCAACTAAATCATTTCATAACTGGGTAGTATTGTATTGGATGCCATACGATAACGATCTTGTACGTTTTGGTGAACCAATAATTAAAATGTTAACCCGTGGTACACAAAACTCAGAAGTTGCTGTAGTTGTTCAATCAGACTATTGGGGTGACAAAAAAATGCGTCGTCGTCTGCTGGTAAAAGGAACTACCAAAGAAATTAATATACAAGGAGAAGATAGTAGTGATGTATCTGCTTTTTCCGCTTATCTTGATTGGGCAAAGGAAAATTTTGAGGCAAAAAATTGGGCTATTATTATTGTAGGTCATGGTGGCAGGATTAACGAAGTTAGTCCTGATGACCACAGAGCAACTAATCAAACACGAACCTGGATGAGAGTAGACCAGTTAACCAATGTACTTAGCAATTTTAACCAAGGGGTTAATGGACGAGTCGAACTACTTTTCTGGCAAAATTGCAACAAAGCTACCCTAGAGGTCATGTATCAAGCAAGGAATTGTGCTAAGTATACTCTTGCTTCTCAACTGCTTCTAGGGGCACCAAATTACTATTATGAGGGTTTTCTCAATCGTTTACAAGAGCCATCTGTCGGCGGACGTGAAGCAGCTATAGCTATTATGGATTCTGAAAGAGCTGATATGTATCATACTCTGACTCTGGTGGATAATGAAGAGGTTAAGCTGATTCCAGAGAAACTCTCACGGTTACTTCGGTTGATTCTCAACAACAATTTGCTATCTGTCAGGCAATCAGAACTCTCAACTTTTCGCTATTTTGGCGAACAGTGTTGTGATGCTCTTGTATTTCTTGGTTATCTCTCCAGTTTGAACAAGAAAGGATATCTAGAGTTTACTGAGTTTGCTAATTTTCTGCGTCATAGGGTGATTACTTTCCATAAAATAGGGGGAGAATTTTATGGTACAAGTCGTCATAACAATACAAAATTGGAGGGATTATGTGGTCTGAGTTTATATCTTCCAGAAACTCAAAAGGACACTTCTCGCTATAGTTCACTTGCTCTATATCAAAAAGTTGATCTAGTCAACTTATACAGAAGGATAGTTAACATTTAAAGGGTTGAAATTAATGAAAGCAATAGAAACTAACGGCAAAATTGACGATAAGGGAAATCTAATTTTAGGCTTAGGTGCGTTACGCTATCGCTAACACACCCTACAGATTAATTTATCAAGTTGATGTTAGAATATTTCTAATAATCACTAAATAATTTAGCTAATGTTAATGAAAGCAATAGAAACTAACGGAAAAATTGACGATAAGGGAAATCTAATTTTAGAACATCCTCTAGAAATAGATACTCCTACAAATGTACGAGTTATTATTCTTGTACCAGAAGATTCTGAAACTCAAGAAATACAAACTAATCAAACTAATGAAACTAATTTTGAAAAAGCTATGGTTATTTATAAAAAAGGAAGTGAAAAATATAAAAATGCGTTACGAGAATTAGCAAAGTGAAAGAACCTATTTGGATAGACGAAATTATTGCTAAAGCTATTCATGCAGACCAAATTATTCAACATGGAGGAAGTCCAGGAATTAGAGATGAAAATTTACTTTCTGCTAGTTTAGCTAGACCTCGACATTTGTTTAATTATGGTCAGCCAAATTTATTTGAACTTGCAGCAGCTTATGGTTATAGTCTAGCGAAAAATCATCCATTTATTGATGGGAATAAAAGAACAGCTTTTATGGTTATGTATACTTTTTTAGGGCTAAATAATTATTTGCTAGAGGTTCCCGAACCAGAAGTTGTAACAATGATGGAACAGCTAGCAAGTGGAGAAGAAAATCAAGAATCTCTAGGGAAGTGGTTAGCAGAAAATTCTGTAGAGATTTAAGCATTAAAATAATATTTAGTAGGACTTAGGCAAATTAACCTTAAAGACACCATATGTAGGGGCGAATGCCATTCGCCCTCAGTGGATTTACTGTACGTGCATAAGTCCTGTTAGTCGAAAATTTTAACAAAACCTAGAAATAAGGAATTATTCAAAATGTCTCCTATATCTCGCCGCCATTTTTTCCAATTTGCTAGTTCAATACTTGCCACCCTTGGCATAAGTCAATTGAAATTTCTCTCCCAAGCCGAAAATTATGGCAAAGTATTAGCTCAAAGTACCCCACGAAAACTTGCTCTTTTAGTAGGAATTAATACATATCAAACAGCACCTTTAAGAGGTTGTGTAAATGATACAGAAATGCAACGTCATCTATTAATTCACCGCTTTGGTTTTAATCCGAAAGATATCTATATTGTTACTGATGAAAAAGCAACTCGCCAAGGAATTTTAGAAGCATTTGAAGAACATTTAATTAAACAAGCAAAACCAGGAGATGTGGTAGTTTTTCACTATTCAGGTCATGGTTCCCGCGTTAGAGACCCTAATCCTATTATCAAGACTTCTTTGATGGATGGTAGTGGTTTAAGTGGTACATTAGTTCCAGTGGATAGTTCTTTTCCCGATCCCGATATTGGTGGTGTAGTTGATGATATTATGGGGCATACTTTGTTTCTACTCACATCAGCTTTAAAGACAGAAAATTTCACCGGAGTTCTTGATAGTTGTTTTTCAGGAATGACAACTAGAGATTTTATTGTTCGTTCTCGTGCTGGTGGAAAGAAAATAGAAATTGCTCCTCAAGAAAAGGCTTATCAAGAAAAATGGTTATCTCGATTGGGTATGTCTAAGGATGAGTTTGTGAAAGCTTATCAAAGTGGTGTAGCAAAAGGAGTTTTCTTTGCTTCTGCTAAACCTTTTCAACTGGCGCAAGAACGGAAAATTATTGATTTTTATGCCGGAATTTTTAGCTATTTATTTACACTATATTTATGGCAAGAAACAGCTACACCAAAAGAGGCGATCGCTTATGTTAATCGACAAATTCCTCCTAGGTTAAAACAGAACTCACTGTATGAAGTTAAGAAAGGTACTAAATTAGATAGTCAAGGCATATATTTGACTGAAAATTCCAGTCCTGTTGCTAATGCAGTAGTTACAGAAATTAAGGGCGATAAAGCTCAAATTTGGTTAGGAGGATTAGATGTGAAAAAAAATCTCTGAATTAACAACAGGTGCTGTATTTAATGTTGTGAATTCAAAAGAAAAATCTGCTGCTAAATTAATGTTTGAATCTCGTGATGGTTTGGTGGGAACTGCAAAAGTTAAAGGTATCGTTGAACCTGGTTCTCTATTAGACCTCTCCTGAAAAGAGGGAGTAGGGAGTAGGGAGTAGGGAGTAGGGGGGAAATAATTGATGATTTATGCACGATAATTGATTTTATTTTTGATGCTCGCCAGATTTATATTGCAAATTTAAAGGGTGCGCTTCAACACACCCAATAAGGAGTCAGGAGTCAGGAGGGAAGAAAGAAGAAGAAAGAGAAAGTTTTTTGCTAGTCCTGCTCGCGTAATGGTATACAAGGAACAAGGGATGTTTGGCACAGGAGCAAGGGATGCTTGGCACGGGAGCAAGATGCTCCCACTGTTCTCGTAACAAAAATAATGCAATGCACTACCATGACAATGCACCACCACCAGTTTTTTTATCACTAATTATCCAGACATGATATACAGCAAATTCCAAGTATATGAAGTACAGATATGAAAAATTAAATGTTCCCAGTGCGAGCATCTTGCTCGCTTCGGGGTGTACCTCACCAAGGTGGAACCTGCTGTAACTTCTGACCGTAATAAAGTGTGTCTTACATTCTGAAGGCGATGTGTGCGGAATCATTTCCGCACTAGAAAAGCGCCGTAGGCAACCTCAGAGTTACACACTCACTTCTGACTTCTGAATTCTAAATTCTAAATTCTGAATTCTAAATTCTGAATTCTAAATTCTAAATTCTAAATTCTAAATTCTAAATTCTAAATTCCCTAAGCTCCCCCCCGTAACTTATCTAATACACTCCGGTCTTGTAACGTTGAAGTATCCCCAGCAATTTCCTGACCCGCCGCCAGAGACCGTAACAACCTCCGCATAATCTTACCAGAACGAGTCTTAGGCAAATCCTCAGTAAAGCGAATATCACCAGGACGAGCGATCGCTCCAATTTCCTGAACAACGTGCTGCTTCAACTCCTTCTCCAAATCCTCATTTGGTTCGCGATCGCCTTCTAAAGTCACAAAAGCCACAATATCCTCACCCTTAACCTCATCAGGTTTACCAACAACTGCCGCCTCAGCAACAGCAGGGTGAGAAACCAACGCCGACTCTACCTCCATAGTACCCAAACGATGACCAGCGACATTAATCACATCATCAACACGACCCATCACCCAAAAATAACCATCGTCGTCTTTGTGGGCACCATCACCAGCAAAATAAATATACTCTCCACTCTTCGGACGTAAATACTCCCAATAAGTACGACGGAAACGATCGTCATCTCCATAAACAGTCCGCATCATTCCTGGCCAAGGATGCTTAATCACCAAATAACCACCATTATTACCATCCACAGATTCACCCTCCTGATTAACAATATCAGCAATAATGCCAGGGAAAGGCAAAGTCGCCGAACCAGGTTTAGTCGAAGTAGCACCAGGTAAAGGAGTAATCATAAACCCACCCGTTTCAGTTTGCCACCAAGTATCAACTATCGGACAGCGATCGCCACCAATAACACGGTTATACCAAATCCAAGCTTCAGGGTTAATTGGTTCTCCCACTGTTCCTAACAACCGCAAAGAAGAAAGATTTCTAGAATTGGGATGATGTTCTCCCATTTTCATTAATGCTCGGATAGCAGTAGGAGCAGTATAAAAAATAGTAACGCCATATTTTTCTACCACATCCCACAGACAACCAGGATTAGAAGCTCTTGGTGCGCCTTCATACATTAGGCTAGTGGCACCATTGGAAAGAGGACCATAAACAATATAACTATGACCAGTAATCCAACCTACATCCGCAGTACACCAATATACGTCTGTATCTTGCAGGTCGAACGCCCACTTATTAGTAACATGAGTATAGAGATTATAACCACCTGTGGTGTGTACAACACCTTTAGGTTTGCCAGTAGTTCCACTGGTGTACAGAATAAATAGCATATCTTCACTATCCATCGGTTCCGCTGGACATTCCCCAGAAGCACCTTTTTGGACATCGTGCCACCAATGGTCGCGCCCAGGTTCCATGTGAATTTGTTGAGCAGTGCGTTTAACCACTAGCACATTTTCCACAGTGGGGGCACCTGCGACTAGAGCTTTGTCTACTTGCTCTTTGAGCGGAACAATGGCATCTTTTCGCCAACCACCATCGGCAGTGACTACTAATTTAGCCTCAGCATCAACCAGTCTGTCTTTGAGAGCTTCAGCGCTAAAACCCCCAAAAACAACAGTGTGGGGAGCGCCTATTCTTGCACAGGCCAACATAGCAATGGCCGCTTCAGGAATCATCGGCATATAGATACCCACGCGATCGCCTTTTTTCACTCCCAATTGTTTAAAAACGTTAGCCATCTGGCAAACTTCCCGATGCAGTTGGGCGTATGTAAGGGTGCGAGAGTCTCCGGGTTCTCCTTCCCAAATGAGGGCTGCTTTGTTACGTCGCCAGGTGGTAAGATGACGGTCGAGACAGTTATAGGAAATGTTAATTTTGCCATTAACAAACCATTTGACAAAAGGAGGTTGCCAGTCAAGGACTTTGTCCCATTTCTGGAACCAGTCTAATTCTGTTTCAGCTAGTTCTGCCCAAAATGCTTCTGGGTCAGCCTTAGCCTTTTCGTAGAGTTGTTTATATTCTTCTATACTTTTAATATGTGCTTTTTGAGCAAATTCTGTCGGTGGGGGAAAAAGGCGTTTTTCTTGTAGGATTGATTCAATAGTAGGTTGTGACATTTTTGTATTTGTAGTTACTGCTAATAATTATCTCAACGTTGGTTGAAGACCCACGCTCTCCCGCAGGGGAGCGTCGTATGGGAAAACCAATCAATGTTGCGGTTTTACATATAATATGCTAAAATATAAGTCTTACAACAATTAAATATGTAGATGGTCGAAAAAGCGTACAAATTTAGGTTCTACCCAACTCCAGAACAAGAAAACTTGTTGCGGAGGACTTTGGGTTGTGTGCGTTTAATATACAATAAAGCCTTAGCAGCCAGGACTCAAGCTTGGTATGAAAATAAAGAGCGAGTAGGGTATAAGCAAACTTCTGCTATGCTGACGAACTGGAAAAAACAAGAAGATTTAGATTTCCTCACAGAAGTCAGCAGTGTTCCATTGCAGCAAGGCTTAAGACATCTACAAACAGCATTCACCAACTTCTTTAGTGGACGTGCCAAATATCCCAACTTTAAGAAAAAGCGTAATGGTGGTAGTGCTGAATTTACAAAATCAGCGTTCAAGTGGAAAGATGGTCAAGTCTATCTAGCTAAATGTGCTGAACCATTACCGATCAGATGGAGTAGGCAAATACCCCAAAGCTGTGTACCAAGTACGATTACAGTGAAACTTGACCCCTCCGGCAGATGGTCAGTGTCTCTGAGAGTCAATGACCCTAGAGATTTAAAGCTGAACCCAGTAAGCAAACAAGTTGGTATTGATTTAGGAATTACCAGTTTAGTTACTACCAGTGATGGAGAAAAAGTTACTAACCCTAAAAATATAAACAAATTACACAAAAAACTGAGGCTAGCTCAAAAGTCTCTATCTAGGAAAACTAAAGGATCAAATAACTATCAAAAAGCTAGGCTGATTTTAGCCAAGATATACGCAAAAATTAAAGATTCAAGGCTTGATTATATCCATAAGCTGACTACTCAACTAATCAGAGAAAACCAAACGATAGTGGTTGAGGATTTGGTAGTAAAAAATATGGTCAAGAATCACAAATTAGCTAGAGCAATAAGTGATGCCAGTTGGTCCGAATTAGTTAGGCAATTAGAATACAAAGCAGAATGGTATGGACGGAAATTAATCAAGATTGACAGATATTTCCCTTCTTCTAAGGGTTGCTCTAATTGTGGTCATGTAGTGGAGAAATTATCTCTAAATATTAGAGAGTGGGATTGTCCTGAATGTGGTAGTCACCATGACAGGGACATAAACGCAAGTATAAACATTTTGCGGATGGGAACCCGCGTCGGCGTAAGACGCAAGGGAACGCCCACCAAGAAGGCTGCGGGACTCGCAGTGTCAGTCTGTGGAGCGACCATAAGACCTTCTGGGAGTAAATCCCGCAAGGCTGGTGCTAAGAAACAGAAAGCCCCTAACAGTGATGTTAAGGAATCCCACGCTGTCTCTTAGAGCAGCGTCGGGAGGATGTCAATGTGGACTTAGAATGAACATCAGAATCTTTATTTTTTTTAAGTTGAGTTTAAGATTTGTAGGGGTTCAAGAATTTAGAATTTAGAATTTAGAATTTAGAATGGCTTTGTTGCATGAAAGTATATAGCTCTTTATAGTGTTCAAAAAGAGCTACAATATTTATTGTGATATAAAAACCTTTTTTACAAAGTCTTAAGACGGGTCTTAACGTAGGAGGATGATTGCAAGCAGGAGAAATTGAGCCTAAGCTAAAACAACTTAGCTGTCTTG
Organism: Okeania sp. KiyG1; assembly: GCF_014132355.1. Lineage (GTDB taxonomy): Bacteria > Cyanobacteriota > Cyanobacteriia > Cyanobacteriales > Microcoleaceae > Okeania. Next base: position 15,809 of record NZ_BLZO01000080.1, on the reverse strand, counting down.
CCTCGTCAACTGAACCTGCGTTAGCCCAGAGGTTAGATGAAGTAACACGCTGGATTAAGGATATTAGGCCAGGCTTATTAATGCAGAAAGGAGTCTTAGTAGGATTTTTGTTAGAATTAATTAAGGATGGAGAATTTTGGTTGAAATTGCAATCCTTAACAAACGAAGAAAGGCAACTATTTTTAAGTCATCTTCCATCACCAGTAAGGTACTGGTATGAAAATCTTTTTCCAAAATGGTTTAATGAAAACGACCGTAAATTCTATATATGGAAACAAAAGTTAAGATCGGGGGAATTTAATCAAGAAGATGCCGATATACTAAAATCTGTTGCTCGTCAGATAAAAAGTCGTGACGGGTGTGTTGTTCATCGTTATATCGCAGATTTGTCTATGGCAACAGATGTAATTGTGAGTAGTAGCACAGGTAAGCCTCTCTGTGTTCAAATTACTACTATGTCCGGAGAATTATGTAATCATAAGTATAAAGAATGGAAAGATACACTACAGCAATGGAGAATTAGAAGGGGTATTTTTGTTAGTTATAATCCCGGACAGGACCGCTCAGTTATTCAATTAGTAAATCTTGTTCTGCATAACAGCAAACATTTAACTGAGGCTAAATATATTAAATTTTGTTTTAGATAGGAATTGAGCAAATTTCTATTACATTTCAACTTGCACATCAAAGTACAGATTTTAATACTAGGCAGGATACATGGTAACAATTAGCAAAACTCTGTCAAATAAAGAACGTTTAGAAAAAGTTTGGCACGCTCTCCAAGAGGCTCAACAATTACAAGAAGACCGACTAACTTGGGGAATAAATCATGTCAATTTATACGTGGAAAATATTGATGGAGATTGGCTGGAAAAATGGGGTGAAGATGAACAGGAATTAAGTGAAAAGTTACCGATAAATTCATAAGTTTCCAACAAGTCAAAAGTTAAAAGACAAAAGTCAAAAAGAATTGGAGAAACAATAACAATGACTGAACTATACATTTAAGATGGTATAGCAGAAGAAAGAAAGAAGAAGGAAGAGGGAAACACTGGCGTTGTTTGAGCTTTAAGCTTTTGATATGTCTGCGCCCTTTCCTTCCACTGCTATATGAGCGATCGCCTTTATATTTTGTGATGGAGATGAAGAGCGATCGTTCAGAAAAATGAAGATACTATCCCTCAAACGTAGAAGGAAAAATCATCTAACACTCTAGGTTTTAGGCTTTTGATATGTTCTATAGCACAAGGAAGAAGGTTTTAGTTATCTAGGCGATTAGTTATCTAGGAGAGAAGGAAGAAGAAAAAATCTGGCGTTGTTTGATTTTTAAGCTTTTGATATGTCCTAACCTTTTTTTAGATCATTCTAACAGCTATAGCTACTGCTATATGTAAAAAATGTCACACCTAAAATGGAGATTTTATATCAAATCCGTTTAATTCGGCACGTAAAAAATGTTCCATCTTCAACGATTACCAAATATTTCTCCATCTCCCCATCCCCCCATCCTCCCATCTAATTACACCGATGCTACCGGATTTGATATTATGAGCAATTTTACAGAATTACCTGCAAATCTTCCTATCCCAGTAGATGATGGAACTTGTAATCACCTGCAAGGTTTGTTTTTGCCATCGCTTACTTTACCTTCAACCCATAATAGATATGTAGATTTATCTAAAATTTCAGGTTACGTCGTTATTTACTGTTATCCAATGACTGCTCAACCAGGTATTCTACTACCCGAACAATGGGACAAAATTCCTGGAGCAAGAGGATGTACCCCTCAATCATGTGCTTTTCGAGACCACCACCAAGAAATAACAGAGCTCAAAGTGCAAGTATTTGGCCTCAGTACACAAAAAACTGAATATCAGATAGAAGCAGCAAAGCGACTTCATTTACCTTTTGAACTTCTGAGTGATAGTGATTTAAACTTTTCCCAAGCGTTAAAATTGCCAATATTTGAAATAGAAGGAAAGCAACTACTCAAAAGAGTTACATTAATTGCACAAGCAGGAAAAATTATCAAAGTTTTTTATCCAGTATTCCCACCTGATAGAAATCCTGATGATGTAATTGATTGGTTACGAAATAATCTTGTGTAATAGTTAGTCAATAATCAGCTTAACAGACATAGCAATTATAGCGCTACGGGCAAGTTAGAAGTCAAAAGTCAAAAGTAATCTCTGACCTATTTTCAGCATTTAGTATTGTCCTAACTTAATTGCGTAGTACTATACATATTTTTAAAGCTCATTATTTATTTCCAAAACAAATTTAATATTTAAGAAAGATAAGATATTTGATTCTAGACTTTAAGCCTAGTTAGACATTATCCTACCTCAATTTACTGCTGATTTTTTTCAGATTTCAAAAAACTCTAAAAAATTCCCAACAGTCTGATTAAATTTTTCTGGCTCTACCAAAAATGCCCAATGATTTCCTAGAACTTTTTCCATTTTCAAATTCCTTAAATATTTCCGATAAGGCTTAATTTGCAACTCACTTCTATTTACACCTTTTTCCGGTTGAATAAACAAAGTCGGCACATCAATATATTCTGTTAAACCAGGAACTCGCATCACTTCTTCAAATATTTCATCCCGTGCCGGAATCACAAATTTACTTCCCCACTTACCATCAGATTTTTCTTCAAGACTTTCCTTAAATACTATCTGTTGCAATTCACTCCAACCTGCATATTTTCCTAACTGCTTTGCCTGAGCTTCTGCCTCAGCAAAACTATCAAATGGACCCATACCTTTAAGAGTTTCTAAAGTCCGATAAAGAATAGGAAAAGTAACTTTAATTAATCCTGGCATTTTGCCAATAAAAATAGGATCTATCAACATCATACTTTTAAATCTTTCTCGATTTTTTCCTGCCCAAATACAAGCTAATTTTCCCGTCCAAGAATGACCTAAAATATGAGCATCAGACCAATTTAAATGCTCCATGAGAGCTTCTAAATCAGTAATTGTTTTCTCAAAAGTATACCCACTTTCTGGTTTTCCACTTTCTCCATGACCACGCATATCTGGTGCAACAATATGATATTTATCAGCTAAATAATCTCCTAAACTTGACCAAACTAAAGCCAAATCTGCCAAACCATGTAATAACAAAAGTGGCTGTTTTTTCTCTTGACTTTCTTCTGGTTGCCACTCCAAGTAAGAAAGTTGAATCTCAGGTAAATTTAAAGTTTTGCGAGTATGAACCATAATTAAAAGTGTTTCTCAAGTTACTGTAGCTAGCTTTGGCTTTTTATTTTATCTTCCGAAGCAATCTCAATCTTACTGAGTAATTACACTTTAAACAAACTGAGTAGAGTCAACCATCATCTACTGGACTGACATACCTTAAATGGTGCAGAGCGATGGGGAGGGTGGTAAGTGTGGGGACCCACCCCTAACCGCTCCCAGGAGGCAAGGCTGTTTCATTCTCGATAGACACGGGGACACGGAGACACGGGGACGGAGGCTTTGAATTTATGATATTAAATTGATTTTATTCTGTTGATTCGGAGACCAGGGAAAAAAGGAACGGGGAATTTTTTACGGAAGGAAGATGTGAATTTATATGATGTAGCTTCTCAAGCTTTGAAAGACAAACTTCCTTTGAAAGAATGGGTTTTTATGTTACTAAATCAGGATGGGGAAAATGAACAGTTATCTCTGGATTTTGAGAATACTATGCCCAGGAAAGGAATCCATGTTAAACAATGTTTGAAAGCTAATACCATTTCTCTGTAACAATGCGCTTAATAATTCTTACCAAAACTTGAATTTTACTAATAGCTATTATCTTTTATTAAGCGCAACTTCATGGAGAATTGGTATAACTGCAAAAATTCAAATGCAGCAAATCAAGTTATGGAAAAAGTGCTTGATTATCTGACAACAAATATGAAAAATTTAGACAAAAAATATATGTCTGCTGCATCGAGAGATTTGAGGAATTTTCAAAGTTGGTCACAATTTCAGGAGTTAGAAGAACAAAAGGAATTACAGAAACAATGGTTTGCTGTGGTGGATGAGGCTTTATTTTGCAAAGAGCAACTATTATAAATAATATAATTAACTCATAGAAAAAATTAAATAGTATGGAACAATGCCCCATATGTGATACTAAATTTACAACAGGAAAGGTTAATTATTGTTCTACTTGTGGTTGGGATTTAACTCCATATCCGATAGGTTTTCAATTGCCAGAGTATTTTGCTCAGAGAGAAGAGGAGAAAATTTATTGGGCTAGGAAATTATGGCAGAAAATGGAATCTCAATTAGGGCAATATAAATCTGAACTCTCTCAACTACAATTTCAATTATCTGAGGCACGGTTAAAAAGAGTAGAATTGGAGGTACAAAATAGAGGACTTTTGTCTCAAACACAATGGTTAAATCAACTACAATCTGACTTACAAACTCAGAAAAAAGAATTAGAAGAGCAATTAGAAAATTCAGAGTATAATCGCTCCCTGCTGCAAAGTATAATAGACAAATTGGAGGCAGAAAACAAAGGAATTTTATGCCGAATAGAAGGGGTAATTCAACAATATTATGACTTACAAACTCAGGAAGAAGAATTAGAAAAGGAATTAAAAAATTCAGAGCATAATCGTTCCCTAATGCAAAGTAAAATAGATAAATTGGAGGCAGAAAATAGAGTATTTTTATCCCAAATAGAAGGGTTAAATCAACAATATTCTGACTTACAAACTCAGAAAAAAGAATTAGAAGAGCAGTTAAACTTATCTCATTACAAATCTTTTCACTTGCAAACTGAAAAGGAGAGATTGGAGGGAGAAAGGAAAAATTTTGTGTCTAAAATAGAACAGTTAAATCAAGAGTTATCAGATGTGAAAAAGAAGTTATCTAAGTTGCAAGAACCCAAAGATGGAAAATCCAAAGGAAAAAAAGATATGTGGGGAATAGATTAATCCCTTATTGCTTGTTGCTATTTTCGATTAGTCAACTTATTTTGGACGACTACTAAAATTAATTCAAATCAATTTGAATCTTTTTTCCACTTAAATAAATATCTGTACTACTTAAATCTTGTTCTCTAGCTAGTATATTTATCATTTGTATAGTTTTTTTAGTTGTATATCCGCTTTTCCTAACTTTTCATTCAGCGCCCTAATTTTAACTCTATTAATCCATTTCTTAATTAGATTACTACTTTCTAGAATGTAAAGTTGATCGTCGATTTTTCTGAATTCTTGCTTCTGCGATCGCGCTTGTTCTGTCAGGATACAATATAAGACAAAAGCTACAGGAACATCAAGATTTTTAGGTTCAATTTTTCCATTATCTTTGTCTTGAGCAAGCTCCTTACCTAAAGTAATTGGACATATCATTACTAACCAACCAGAATTGGGAGCAAACAGAGGAGGAAACATTCTTTTGACATCTTCCATTAATTCTCTTTTGTCTCTACGATAACAATAGTCATACTGAGTAACAATAATAATAATTGGAAAAGATTTTTTTCGAGCTGGTCTTCTATCAATACTCAAATATTGAAGATACTTACCCATAAGGTTAGCTTTACTTTCAATTGCAATCTTTTGCAGATTAGCATCAGTAACTGGATCTTTTAAATATTTACCTGATATACAGAAGAAAAAGCCACTAGATTCAGTAGCATAATCTCTAAGTGTTCTCACATCATCGTCGTTACTAGATAGATCTAACATAGAACCACCACGGTAGTCCAGCCATTCAAATTCTATTAATGGTTTGTATGCATAGCAAAGTTCAAAGTTGTAAATTTCAGGTTTATCGCTACCTGGAGGCCAACGTTCACCACCAGTTCCGTCCACAATTGCTGACCATAAAACAGTTAGTCGAATGCCTTCATCTGGATCGGTTGCCTTGAGACTGAATGTACTGCTATCTTGAATAGCTGTATACATTCCTACCATAAAGCAGGTTTTGCCTGAATCCTTATCTCCTAGCATTAGAATTTTAATTTTCTCAGACATTTTGCTCTTCTTAATTCAACTAATGATATTTGGAAATTTGAATATCAACGACGGTTTTTATTTTTAGTTATTGAAGTTCTTGAATCTTTAGTTGTAATGTGGTCAAATATTATTCCTAGATAAAAACCAATTAATAGACTCATAACTATACCTATAGCTAATTTATAGTTTTTCCAGATAACTAAGAGTATAAAAAAATAACAGCTAAGATGAATGATATCCCAACTACACGTCTCCAGGAAATAGAATGTAATAATCTTTTTATAAGAGTTTCAAGTGAATTACTTTTGGAAGCATTTCTGTTGTAAATTTCTGGAATATTAGAAGAATCATTTTTAACTTTTGAATTCCGTTTAGGTAACTTAGATAACTTTATGTGTTGAGTTACATCAGATTTATAAGTTGTGGCATTTGAGAATGGTCCTTCTAAAACATCTTTGTTTTGGGGAAGACCCAGGCAAAGAGATAGAGGTATATATTTATGTGGAGCATCAAAAAACTTACAACAGTTTTCCCACAATTTTTGTCTATTCTCTAGATTGTCAGGGCAAATAAAAGCTTGATTTTCTCCTTCTGAGCATGGGATAAAGTTTGGGGGGATAAATTTATTAAAGACATCAATATGACCTATAGATTCTGTTAGTTCTAATTTATAAGGATATTTATCAATATTTCTGTTAATTATTTGGTAATCTTTGAGATGCCATGATTTTTCTAAAGATGTGAATAAATCCTCAGACTTAAAAAATTCAATGTCTTCTAAATCAGGCAAAATTTTCAATGGATTAAAATATCTGTTGATCTGAGCAACATAACCAACAAAAATATGGAGTGGTCGGCCACCACCATCCTTGGCCATATGTTCATACCCTCGCTCGGAACCAATCAATTCTTTAGCCATACAAGTTACGCCAAAAACACAATGCTTATGATTTTTAAATAGGGACCAACGAGGACTCCCCGGTAACTTCTCTCGATACACTGTAGTCCCATGAATATATTTGCGTGCCCAATTCTGTTCTTCTGTTCCAAAATCATCAGGGATGGCCAGAAAACGATAATCTGCTTCTTTAGTTCTACCGTAAACTATTACAGACCATGACTCCATAAATTTATACCTCTAACTCTACAATTAGGGACATCATTTCATATATTATCTACTGTTTTATGGAGTTTTCGAATGAAGACCTATTCTGCAAGAAGAGAGGAAATATACACCCCCTTTCTTCTATCATCGGAACTGCTTTAACAAAGTCAGAAGTCACAAGTCAGAAGTTATTTTTGTAACGGGGATTTGAGCAACTCTCCAAAAATATTTCGCCAATCAAGGCGGGGTTTTAGACCCATATTATTTTGATAATTGATTGTTAAATCTGGGATATTACCATTAAAATTAAGTAGGTAGGCATTTCCAAAAAAGAATCTAGGAGCGTTAAATTCAACATCTTACAAAGGTTTGAAAAAGGATTGATAATTTTGATAGATATCTATTTAGATATCTCCGAAAATCAAAAACAAAATCAATTATTATCCATAAATAATCAATTCTTACTTTCTGTTCCCTATTCCCTCTTTTATGGAGATTTCTATTGTTAAGAGCCTCAATATTATAATTGTTTTAATATCAGAAAAAAAAATAAACTAATTATGACAAATATCCCTCGACGTCGCTCTGGTCGTAAAAATCAACCCCAAGAAGAGCGCGATACACTCTTAATGGTTGTACTGACATTTTTTAACTTTGGTAGCGGTGCCACAACTATCTTGGGAGCGATGCAAATATTACCAATATATTTAGCTTGGACTGTTGGTGGTGCTGTTCAACTAATGTTATTCCTTTTACAAGCTGGATTAACAGCAAAGCGTACTCCCTTACGCAAATGGTTGGCGATTATCATACTAGCTAGCGCCAGTGTTTATACTAGCTTTTTTACTTATTATGGAGAATTAGCTCAAGAAACGAATGAAAAGCGGGCTATGGATCGGGCAATCCAAGCTCATAACAGATTAGTTTCAGAGGTATATACGCCAATGGAAGACTCTCTTCGAGATTTACAACGAGAAGCTGAAAGACTTAGAGCAATTGCCGAAGCAGAAAAAGAAAGAGGTATTGACAGTGGATTTGTTGGTTATGGAGAGGAAGCAAGGAAACGAGATAAGCTAGCTCTGGAGAAAGAGATTAAAGCTGAAAATTTTCAGAAAACAGTTAATGAGCTGCGTCCATTGTTTGAATATAATCTCGAAAACCTGAAACCACAGGATATCCTGCAAAAGGATGGAGAAGCTTTATCTTCTGCACCACAAGAATTTCGTAATAATTATCCTGAATTAAAACGTGGTGACTACATAGATGAAGGAGCGGAAATTTCCTTACTTGCTCCATATCTTAAAGTAAAGAATCAGGAGGAAGCTGCTCTCATAGCTTTGTTAATTGCAGTAGGAGTAGATGGGATGGCAATTATGTTGGGAACGTCAATTGTTACCAAGTTGGTACCACCGGAAGAACGTCGCTCTCCTGTCGCTATTGTTGCTAATTCTATTGCTAGTTCTATTAGAGAGGTTAGAACATCCTTTGCCAAAGTAAATAATGCTGGTAGAGAGTCTTTTCTAGCAGAAGACGAGGATTTGCAAGCTGCGGTAGAATTGGTGACTTTGAATGTGAAAGGAAAAGGTTCCAATTTTCTCAACAATTTTTACCATGCTATTTCAGAAGTAGAACCACATATTATTAATTATTCAGCACTGACACAAAAATATAGAACAGATGAGAATATGCACAATCCAATCCGAGTATTTATTGACAAACTAAGAGAACCAAGAAGAGCATGGGTTGTAAGAAACACCAACAATACCGAGTGGGTAGTACCACCGGAACATTATCATCAACTCGTAAATTGGCTACAAAAAGAAATTAAACGCCAAAAAAGTTCGGAAGCAGAGATAGGGGAAGAGATAGATTTTGGTTTTGGATTTTCTGAACTTCAAGAAACTCCTGTCCAATTTAAGATACCAGTAAATCCTAATTCTAACTAAGTGTTATGTCTCATTAAATTAGTGATTAAGTGGATTTTATATTACTCAAATAAAACAGTAGTTATAGTGCTTTGAAACATTCATTATTACAACGCTTCCCATTGTTATAAGGTTCACCTATCGCGGGCAAGATGCCCGCACTACATGATTTTCACCATTTACCCTGTACATTATTTGCCCGAAACGTGCTGTACATACAAACCAACTAATAGACTCATAAATATTTGTATAGCTAAGGTATATTTGTTCCAGATAACTAAAAGTACCAAACCAATAGAAATTGAGATTAATAATACCATCCGAATTGGAAGACGTCTCCTGGAAATAGAATATGATGAATTATGTGTTGTCTTAGAAGCATTTCTATTGTCAGGTTCTCTAATTTTCGAGGGTTCATTTATAACATTTGAATTCCGTTTAGGTAACTTAGAGAACTTTATATTTTGAGTTGTGTCAAAAGTTGTGGCATTTGAAAACGGTCCTTCTAAAACATCTTTTTTTCGAGGAAGACCTAGACAAAGAGAGAGGGATGTATGTTGATGTGGATAATCAAAAAACTTACAGCAATTCTCCCACAAATTCTGTCTATATTCTAGACTATCAGGGCAAATAAAAGTTCTATTTTCTCCTTCTAAACACGGGATAAATTCCGGGGGGATAGATTTATTAGTATAACCTGTAGATTCTGTCACCCTAGAATAATTTAGTTCTAAGTTATAAGGATATTCATCAATCTTTCTGCCAATTAATTGGTAATTTTTGAGATGCCACGATTTTTCTAAAGATATTAATAAAGACTTAGGCTTAAAAAATTCAAGGTTTTCTAAGTCAGGCAAAATTTTCAATGGATTAAAATCTTCGTTTATCTGAGCAACATAACCAACAAAAATATGGAGCGATCGCCCCCCAGGACCCTTGGTCATATACTCATACCCTCGCTCGGAACCAATCAATTCTTTAACCATACAAGTCACGCCGAAAACGCAATGCTTATGATTTTTAAATAGAGACCAACGAGGATTCCCCGGTAACTCCTCTCGCTTCACTGTAGTCCCATGAATATATTTGCGTGCCCAATTCTGTTCTTCTGTTCCAAAATCATCAGGTATGGCCAGAAAACGATAATCTGCTTCTTTGGTTCTACCGTAAACTATTACAGACCATAAGACCATAAATTTATACCTCTAACTATACAATTAGGGATACTAATTCATATATTACCTCCTGTTTTATGGAGTCCTAATGGAATACGAACCTTTCTTTCCCTTCTTCCCTTCTTCCTTCTTCCCTCTTCCCTCTTCCTTCCTAATTAAGACCGCTGAAACCTTAAAGCATCAATTGATTGAGCAGTTAAAAATACTCCCAAAACAATATAACTCAACAACATAATTATACTGCTAGTATCCACAAGTCCCTGAATAATATTAGTGTAATGTGTCAACATTGATAAATGTCTTAATGCTTCTGCTAAAGGACCACTAACATTATTTGCTACAACATCAATTACCCACAAAAATAATACTAATGCAAAGGTAAGAATGGCAGACAAAATTGTACTATCTGTCAAAGAAGAAATAAACATTCCTAATGATAATACTGCTCCAGCTAGTAATATTAAACCTCCATGTCCTAACAAAAGTAACACTGGCGAAATAGGTGGTTCAGCAGCACCAATAGCAATAGCTTCCAACCCTAATAATGGCAATACCATAGAAATATAAAATGTTAATACAGCTAATAATTTTCCTGTTGCTACTGCCCAGTTTGTAATCGGAGAAGTAGCTAATAATTCCAAAGTTCCTCTTTTTCTTTCTTCTGCATATAAACTCATAGATAACATCGGCAGTAAAAACAAAGAAAGAGAACCCATAATACCCAGATAAGCTTTTAAAAATTCGTATGGTGCATCAACTGGCGGTTCAGTAATTCCTAATTGGTCTCTAGTCGCAATTTGTTGAATAATTCCATCCGGTCCTAACAAAATAGCAACTAAAAAATATCCTCCCAATAGCCAAAATATTCCTGTAATTGCATAAGCTAATGGTGATGCAAAATATCCCTGTAATTCTTTTCTGTAGATTGCCAAAATATTGCTAATTACTACTAGCATTGCTTAATATCCTTATAAATTATCTTCATTTACCTTGATCGGGAGTCAAATTCTCAGTTAAATATTAAGCATAAATATTTACTTAATCCTTGACTCCTATTGACGTAAGCATTTCCTGCGGAATGCTGCACAAACAGCTATTAGCTGTCAGCTATCAGCAACAAGATTCTCTCCTTAAAGACAGTGTTTGAATTAATATAGACTTTAATGGCAAAGGAGCCAACTTTTGTAGTAAGAGAATTAATAAAGCTTTTATCTTAAACCAAAAGCAATAGCTGTTAACGCAGTTCCTCCGGAGGAGGCTAGCTGATTGCTGACGGCTGTTTGCGTTTGCGTAGCATCCCGTAGGGAAGCAGTCCGCAGGAAATGCTTACCTATTGACCACTATAATTTTATTCCTATTTCTTACTTCTTAATTTCTTACTTTTGACTTTTGACTTTTGACTTTTGACTTATTTCTTACTTCTTAATTTCTTACTTTTGACTTTTGACTTTTGACTTAATTTTGTGGTGGGGAATTTTGGTTTCAATCATCTGTTTCTGTCACATCTTGCCAAGGATCGGGAAGAGGATTTTGATTTTTCTGAAGTTCAATATTTCGGTCATTATTCACTCTATTTATGACAGAATTTGCTGATACCTCAATCGATGAATTTTTAGAAGCTTCACCTGTAGTTAACCCTAAGAAAACATCTTCTAAACTAGCACGAGTTCGGCGCAATTCGCATAAATTCAAACCATTAGAAATTATAGTATTAGCAATTTCTTTTCCTGGTTCCATATCTGGTTGAGATTTTATTTGTATTCTGAAGCGACTTTCATTATCTGATTTAATTTTTTCTAGAGATTGAACCCCCGGAACTTCAGCTAATAATTTTAATCCTGTTTCCATTGCCTGATTTTCTCCCTCAATTTCTACTTCATATCCCCACCCACTTGCTGATTTATTACTCATTTCTTCAGGACTACCTGTAGCGACAATTTCACCATAATTAATAATCGTCACTCGATTACAAGTCATACTAACTTCCGGCAAAATATGAGTAGATAAAATAATCGTATGGTCATTAGCCAAACTTTTAATTAAATTTCTCACTTCAATAATTTGTCTAGGGTCAAGACCAACAGTAGGTTCATCTAATATAATTACTTGCGGGTCATGTACCAAAGCTTGAGCAATACCAACCCTTTGTTTATAACCCTTAGAAAGTTTTCTAATTAATATTTTCCGCTTATCTAATAATCCACATCTCTTCATTGCCACCTTAACCTTAGAAGAGCGATCGCCCGCAGGAACACGTTTTATTCTTGTCACAAAAAATAAAAAACTTTCCACAGTCATTTCTGGATACAAAGGCGGAATTTCTGGTAGATAACCAATCAATTGTCGTACTGCCATAGAATCTTCATGGACATCATAACCAGCAATTTTAGCCGTGCCGCTCGTAGCAGGCAAATATCCAGCTAATATCCGCATTGTTGTAGTTTTACCTGCGCCATTCGGACCTAAAAATCCCAATATTTCTCCTTGTTGTACAGCAAAGGATACCTCCTTAATTGCTGAGGTTGAACCATAAATTTTGCTTAACTTCTCAACTTCAATCATTATGACCTTAAATAAGCTATTAAGTATAAACTTTTAATGATAAACTATTAATAGATAGATTACCTCAAATCTTGGGTAAAAATATAGCTTTGCTAACTAACTATAAATCCGATCAAATCATCATTTACCATTTTATATCAGTAAGTTTATTCTGAATTTTTCAAGACAAAACTAACTATCAACATTGTCTTAATTTTAATTATTTGCCTTAGTTTTAACAAAAATTTTTATAGATGCTAACTTTACTTTAGGCAAAAAAATTCCTTTGACTTTAGGTTTAAATAAGTGCTTATGCAAAATTAATTACACATTTTATTATATATCTCCAATCTTATCCAGAAATTATCAATTATTCCCCTCCTGGGAGGGGTTAGGGGTGGGTTCCCTGTTCCCTATTCCCTATTCCCTATTCCCTATTCCCTGTTCCCTCTCTCAACCAGGAAATTGATTTTGCACAACTACTTATTATGTTAAAAATTAAAACTATACTAGCCACATTAGCAGTAGTCACATTCCTACTACCAAACAATCAACTATCAGTTAAGGCCAACACTACTTCCTCAGAAAATTCTACCCCAACAGAACAGACAAAAGACACCGAAGAACCAAAAAATATATACGAACAGGCCAAACAAGAATTACCTGATGACCTTTACGCACTGTATCGAATGGTTGACCGTATTGCTAGAGCAAATGGACTAGACGAAAAACCTTGGCGAATCATCATATTGCCCAAGTATGAAATCAATGCCTTTGCTACAGAAGTTAATCTGATTGCCATGTACAACGGTATCCTAGACCAACTTGTAGGAGATGCCTCTGCCATAGCTTGTGTAGTAGCCCACGAAATGGCACATCATACTGAAAGGCACATAGCTTTGGCCACACCAGAAAAACTTGCTTTGATCGAAAAAATTGAACAAGAGGCTCAACAAGAAGTTCTGGCAGAAAAACAGGATGCTCAAGCAGAGGCAACTGGTATGTCCATTGGGGGTACTGCAGCCAGAGTATTTGGAGGCAGAGCAGGGAGAGTTGGTGGTGCTGTTTTGGGCACTGCTAGTCGTCAACGCATTAAAGCTAGCCAAGAAAAAATCAATGAAATTGTCGCTCAGAAAAAAGAAGAATTAGAACAAACTTTGGCTGAAGAAAGCCGTAAAAGAGAATTAGAAGCTGACGAAAAGGGATATTTGTATTCAGCAAAGGCAGGTTTTGAACCAGAGGGTTGTTTAAGAGCAATGAATGTTTTGCTGCAAACTCCAGGTGCTGAATTTGATACTACTCATCCCGCCGTACCTAAACGTATTGAAGCCCTAAAAGATTTAATGGTCAAATCTCCAGCAACATCTCTAGCAGAAGAGGGTAAAGCCCTTATTTCTCAAACTGAACCTTTGAGTTATGATTTGTCTAAAGATGGAAAATCTTTGAGAGTTAATTCTAGTCGCGGTGGTTCTTCTGGAGATGATATAGAACGTTTATTTGATTAGTGAAAATTATCAAATTTAATAAGGTCTATATTTATAGATATTCATAGGTTTATTTGATTACAATTATGCCTATGAAATAATTGTATTTTAGTAGTAGATAGTAGCTAGCAACTTTATTTAGGGTTTGCGTATGGAAAGTATGAGTGGTAGGGGTAGGAGACAACCCACCCCTAGCCCCTCCCAGGAGGGGAAGACAGGAGACAGGAGACAGGAGACAGGAGAAATGGAAATTAATTGAGGAGGTAGTCGTAAAAATTGTTCCAAGATTTTTCTGCCATAATCATCCCAAAATACTAGCTTTATACAGCTCTTTAGACCGAAGCAGGCGCACTTTTTTCGATCAAAAAAGGCAGCAAATCAATATCTGTCAGTGCTTTGATATTTAATCAGCAAGCCCTATTTAGTGAAAATATCTTAGTTTTGCAGAAAACCTGAAAAATAAATAGGTAAAATAGGGTTTAGATTCAAATTTAGCTATTAATTATTATTAAATTAAGACCGTGAATTGCACCTTATTCTAGATATTTTTATAATAAATTGATGTGTAAAAAACTCTATTTATAGAAGTTTTAATTAACATAGAATACAGAGGCTTTGGCTGAAAGACAGCTATGCTATTTGTGCAGCATGATAAACTGAAAAGCAGAAGGCATAAGTTTTGTATTCTACCTTTGTGAAAATCGCTATAAAGTTAAATATAAAGATATTTATACCATTTAATTGAGTAAATATTTAGAGCTATTAAATCGGAACTTTATTAATACCAACTTACAGCAATAGTCTCATAAATTCTTTCTCTTAATAAGAGTTAAACAATCGATATAAAATTATTGTTATTTAAAATTTTTAGCCAAATCCATGTTTTTTAACTTTTTTAAGTTCATAAGCAAAATTAATTACACATCCTATTGACTTCCTGTTTCCTGTTCCCTGTTCCCTGTTCCCTGTTCCCTGTTCCCTCTCTCAACTAGGAAATTTATTTTGCACGACTACTAATATACTTAGTTCGTGAAACTCGATCGGATTGTGTTTATAATAATGTTTTAACGATTTCTTAAGGATTAATAAAGATACTGATGAGTGCAATTCAATTTATTCAAGGTGTTGATGAAGAGGCTATACCAGAAGTACGTCTAACCCGTTCTCGTAGCGGTAATCAGGGGACGGCCACATTTATTTTTGAGGACCCCAAGGCTTTAGGTCAGGATGTTACTGACAATATTACAGGAATGTATATGATTGATGAAGAAGGCCAAATTACCAGTCGCGAAGTTAAGGCCAGATTTGTTAATGGTCAGCCGAAAGGGCTGGAGGGACTTCATGTGATGAAATCTAAAGAAGATTGGGACCGCTTTATGCGGTTCATGGAGCGTTATGCTAAAGATCATGGTTTAGAATTTAGTCAGGCTTGATTCGTTCCCCAGACCAGTAAGTAACTTTTGAGTCTGGGGCTAACTGCTAAAAGTTGAGTGCCCAAAAGAAATCTCTGAAAAAGGTGGTCTTATACCAATTTGATAAATGTTTGCAACAAATCGCTATATAATCATATTAGTTAGGTAGGACTCAGGTAGGGGAGCTGTCGAATTG
>NZ_BLZO01000079.1 GCF_014132355.1 Okeania sp. KiyG1 | reverse complement strand
GGAGATGGAGAGATTTGTATATTTGCATAATTTTTGTATTTCTTATGAATATTCTCGCTACGACAAAGAATTAGCCCTGCCTACAGATGGTGGCTTAAAAGTCAATTTGCGTAAGTCCTGTACTTAAAACTTTTGACTTTTTATTTTTGACTTTTGACTTTTGACTTTTTCAGACTTTTGACTTTTTAAAACTTTTGACTTTTAACTTAAGCGATAACTGCTGTCTCCGTGGCAAAATTAATGTTGAGAACAAGATCGGCAAAAGGATTAATCTAAAATGATGACTGAATCTAGATTACAAACTGCATTGAAAAATGGCCAAGCTCTAAAAATTATTAGTGGTTTGACTAACTTTGATACAAACAGAGTAGCAGCAACTGTCAAAGCTGCCACCCTCGGTGGTGCAACCTACGTTGATATTGCTGCCGACCCTAATTTAGTACGAATGGCACGCAGTTTAACTAACTTGCCCATCTGTGTTTCTGCCATCGAACCCACTAGATTTTTGCCAGCAGTAGAAGCAGGAGCTAATTTGATTGAAATTGGTAACTACGATCCTTTCTACGCCAAAGGTATACGCTTTGAAGCGGAGGAAGTATTGCAGTTAACTCAACAAACTCGCGACTTGTTACCTAATATTACTCTTTCTGTAACTGTTCCCCATACTTTAGAACTAGACCAACAAGTACAACTAGCTACTGAGTTAGTAAAAGCTGGTGCTGATATTATTCAAACTGAGGGTGGTGTCAGTGCTAAACCTGTTCATCCTGGAACATTAGGGTTAATTGAAAAAGCTGCCCCTACTCTAGCGGCAGCTTATGAAATTTCTCGTGCTGTATCTGTACCTGTATTGTGTGCTTCTGGCATTTCTAATGTAACTGCGACCCTAGCTGTTGCTGCAGGTGCGGCCGGAGTTGGTGTGGGTTCTGCTATTAACCGCCTCAATGATGAAGTGGCAATGATAGCTGCGGTTCGTAGTTTGGTGGAAGCTTTAGCAAGTGTTCGTCATGTCAAAGTAGATGCAATGTCTGCTTAATTAGTTTTATTTTGTAGTGCGGGCATCTTGCCCGCTAAAGGTTTAGCTTGAAAATGTGGGTAAATTTTAGACAATATAGACCTCTCCCCCCGCATCCTCGGGGGGTTGGGGGGGATCGTAGCGTTGGGTTTTACTCAAAATTTTAGTTTAGACGAGCTACTAGAGAGTTTTCAGGTCAATGAACTACATTAAAAAATGATAACCCTGTAGGGACGTTGCATGCAGCGCCTCTACTAAAATGAAAACGCTGTATGGTAGAGATATGTCAATTTTAAATCTAGTAAAGTTAAGTCAATATTGCCATTTTGGCCTGACAGTATTCGTGGGAAAGTTAATAATAGAGTTTATCTATAGATAGGAAGATAGGATAAAATTATGCGAAACTTTAAGAAGAAAATAGTTACCGATGAAGTTATGCGTCCCGTAGCAGTTTTGATTGACTATCAAGACTGGCAAGAAATTGAAAAGTTATTGGCGACTTTTGAGTTAAAAACGGAAGCACAAAATGTAGATTTAGCTAAGTATGCAGGCACAATAAAACTCAGTATAGACCCTTTGGAATATCAACAACAAATTAGGGATGAATGGTAGTGATAGAAAATTTAATTGTGCTAGAGACAAATGTAGTTTTGTATTATTTAGGTGGACGCTTAGTCAACCCTTTGCCTAATGCTAGATATTTTGTTTCTATAATTACTGAGATCAAATCCGTTTAATTCGGCACGTAAAGAATGTTCCATCTTCAACGATTACCAAATATTTCTCCCCTCCAGGGAGGGGTTAGGGTGGGTCCCCATCCCCCATCCCCCCATCCCCCCATCCCCCATCCCCCCATCTAATTACACCGATGCTACCGGATTTGAGATGAAATAGAATTGCTGTCTTATCCTAATTTAACTCCTGTTGAGGAAGTACAAATTAGTAATTTTTTAGCTCAGATAACAATAGTTGGTATTGAGAGTTAGATCAAAGATTTAGCGATCGCTTTACGCAAAAGTTACAAGTTGAAACTTCCTGATACTATTGTGGCAGCAACAGCACAGTCACTAAATGCTAAGTTATTTACAAATGATGCCAGACTGATAAATTTGTCAGAAATTAAAACTGAGTCTGTACAAATTTTATGATTGGAGAGCATTAACTTAATCAAAGCAGGACTTACGCATCAGGAAGGAAATTTTTAGGTTTGATATCAAATCCGTTTAATTCGGCACGTAAAAAATGTTCCATCTTCAACGATTACCAAATATTTCTCCCCTCCAGGGAGGGGTTAGGGGTGGGTCCCCATCTCCCCATCCCCCCATCCCCCCATCTCCCCATCTAATTACACCGATGCTACCGGATTTGATATGATATGCTATCCTAACGGACTGCTTTGCTACGTACATAAAACGCAAACACTGTCGTTTGCTGTCGCAAAGCTGCGCTAACGCAATGACAGAAATATCTTATTTTGCGTAAGTCCTCACAAACTTAAGTAATTAAGGTACTTTGTTCAACATTTATCATCCTTGCATAGAGAATTTGCTCATTAATTTCTAGATTATTAATTAAGCTTAAAGAAGTTACAATACCATCGCCTATTAATTCTCCTTCTACCTCTCCATACTCGACCTGCAAAATAATATTATCTGCCCGTGAATCATTAGATACACTATCGGGATCTTGCCAGGTTCCCAAACCACTAATTTCTGTTGTTGCCTTCATAAAATTTAATGATTCAGATTTAAATCTGGGCACAGTTAATGTTAATAATTCCTGTTCAATTCTCGTAAATTTAACATGATTACTTTCATCCCCAAATAGTAGTGCAAAAAGCACATCTTTAGCTAGAATAAGTAATTCATTACCCTGATTACTCCGATATTTTTCTGTTATTAAGTCAGTTCCTTTTTCTGGAGGATTATTAATTAAATATCCAGCTTCTATTAGGTGATTTCGGTCTGTTTTTTCATGCTTTTTGAGGAAATTATCTAATTTTTCTCTATCTAGCGCCATATTTTTCAGGCGTTCTATTCTTGAAAGCCTCTCTTGAGCTTTTTGTTCTTGAATAGCTTTAATATCTTTCTTTTTATATATAAAGAATCTAAAGTTAAACGTATAATTTGCTCGATTAACCATTCTCGGTCTTGTTGTACTAAATGACTGCGTAATTTTTCCTCGAACTGAGGAGCTAGCTCTTCTTTAACAGAACTAACTATACCTTGAATATTCAAACTCATTTCTGTTCTCCTAAACACTGGTAATTCAAACAATAGATTTGTTTGGTATTTTACTCATTCTATAATATAGAGCCACTTTATAGATATTGATTGATAATTTTAAATTTCTTCTACTATAATTTTATTTTCTAGTTCAATTACTCTAATGGCAATTTTCTCTAATTACTAAATTGAACTGCTATTCTATTCAACTATATGTATATAGTTCTAATAATAATTAAATTGTTTTAGAGCTTTATATAACTCTAAAATAAAACCTAAAGTATAACGCATCCTTCGCTCTCCAACCGAATTGGCATTTTTGGAGAGGTATATGATCGATTATTCGTACATCCGTGCCATAATCCTTGTGTGCCCACCTAATTCAACAACCGAATTTGGGCCAAAACAAAAACAGCCGGAATCACACGACCATAATTTGTAGCGATCGCTCTCCAACCCAAATCGGCCAAAAACCAAGTCCACAACATCGGGCCTAAAAAGCTTAAAGCTGTCCGCGCTGCCCCATAACGAGCTGCACTTATGGCCATACCTCGATTAGCCATTTGCATAGCTATGTGATTTTGAAACTGAGCTGCTGCGGTTGCCCCACCCCTAACTAATGCTGCTTTTGTCACTTGATATTTAGCAAAATGAATAGCAAACTGGCGGGCAAATTCCTTGAGTAAAATAGGTTTCAAAATCGAACTCACAGCCAAAGCACTACCACCTTTTAATAGTAAACTTAATGGATTTTTTTGTATGAACATTGGTAAAGGCTGAGGCACATTAGATTCGGCCAGGGATCGACATATACTTTGGCTTAAGACCTCTTGTTCTGATTTTGGTAGGCGTTTCCATGCCTGACCTAAAACATGAAGAAATACCTCTGCTTCTAAATCTATAGTTGAAAGCTTTTGAGAGTAGGAAATTTTCAGATACCGACAAACTTTAATCAAAGCTTGCCGATAGGTTATTTGTTGAGTCCGCCCTCGTAATACCGTCATGCCATCTGCCACCAGATAACAAAATCTTTGCTCTAGGGCGTCTAACCAGGCATCGCGATCGCGACTTTGTACATCTATGGGTAGAGGAGTCTGAAAATAATCCAAAGGATTAATCCCGCGCCCAAACAAAAGTTCTGTTAACTGCTGTAACTCCTCTTCTGTTGCTAATTCTAGTGCTGCTCTTAGTTCATTCAACTTATATTCCTCCACACCCACGAAGCATGACTTAGTTATTTTACCAGGACTTACGCAAATTTACTTTTCAACCACCATCTGTAGGGGCGAATACCATTCGCCCTCGCTATATGTATAGTCTCTGCGTAACTCCTGATTACTCTAGTTTTGGGAGGCAAATTACCGAATTAAGGTTAAGTCCCAGACTATTATATCATAACTATTTATTGTCGCCAGGAAAATGATGATGGGATCGCAACAATTTGATGTTACAGTAATTGGTGCTGGTATGGCTGGTTTAGTCTGCGCTCAACAACTCCAGCAGGCTGGTTATTCGGTGGTGGTACTGGAAAAGTCTCGGGGAGCGGGGGGACGGATGGCAACTCGCCGAGTATCAGGAACTCGTGTAGATCATGGGCTACGTTACCTTGAACCCACAGGTAAATTTTTGCAACAATTAATTAATTATCTAGAAAAAGAAAAAAATGGCCTTTCTTCCCAGCACATTCTGCAACTTTGGACGGATAAAATTTATGAACTAACTCAACCCCAGGGACTAATACTTCCTCTGACCAAAGATTGTTATATTGCGCCCCAGGGAATGAACTCTGTGGGTAAATTTCTTGCCCAAAATTTAGAGGTTTGGTTTAGTAGGCGAGTGGAAACTATGCAACCAACAGTGGAGAAAAACTGGCATCTGAGTCTGGAAGTTACTAATGATGTTGCGACTGAAAAACCTGTAGAAGTAATATCGAAAGCTGTTGTTGTAGCTATTCCTGCACCTCAAGCATTAATGATTTTAGAAAAACCTGTTGCGGAAACGCCATCAGAATTTCTCAATAATTTGCGTTTTGTGGAATATGACCCCTGTATTACTGTGATGGCGGGATATTCTCCAGCTCTACAGGAAAATTTACCGGAGTGGCGAGCGATCGCTTTTCCTAATGATGACTATCTTGCTTGGGTGGGTGTTGATAGCAGTAAACGCGTCAATTCTACTCAACCTGTATTTGTCATTCAAAGCAATGCCAAATTTGCCACTACCTACCTCGATGCCAAAGACTTACAACCAGTGGGGGAAGAATTACTGGAGTATACAGCACAACAATTGATGCCATGGTTAAAATCTCCAGAATGGTTGCAAGTACACCCGTGGGGTTATGCTTTTTGTCGTCAACCTTTAGCTGTTTCTTGTCTGACTACAGAGTTGCCGTTGCCATTAGTAGGTGCAGGTGACTGGTGTGGAGGAGATAATATTGAGGGTGCTTTCGCTTCTGGGTTAGCAGCAGCAAATTGGGTAAATAGTAAACTACAGAATTTGTCGTTACCAGGGGAAAGTTTTTTGAGGGGAATTTAATCTTGTATGGCAGGCAACAGGCAACAGTGGGAAAAGCATTGCCTAATTTAAGATTCATAATTAGTCTATGTCCTAACCAACTCGTTCCTTGCATTATTATTTTACTTCATTAGTGATAGCACTACGCAAATAGGTTAGGACATTTTTAAATGCTCAAACTCAGTCAGATATTACTTTTAACTTTTAACTTGCGCGTAGCGCTATAGTCCTAACCGACAGCGAACCCGCTAAACTGTCGTCGATAGGTAGATTGAAAACCCAAAACTATATCTGTCTTGGGTACACCTGCTGCTAACAACTCGTCGGCAATGCCGATATCGGTACAATCTTGTTGTATCCAGATTTTCCCATCCTTAATATCCACATGAACTGTGGTACCATATACCCGTTTGTGGTCGTCCCAACCTAAATTAACGACTAGATAGCGATCGCGCACTGTATCGAAAACAGCTTCTACTTCCGTATCTGGAGAGATATCTTCTCCTAAGAAACTTTCGGTCAAAATTTTTTGCACCAGTTCGGGGTAATTAACTGTTAAACTTAAACTGTAGAAAATAGTTGTCAAATGTAGAAAAGTATTGTAATATTAAATAGTTAATAGAAAGCCTAAATTTAGGCAATGAATGATTTTGACCATGATAGTAGTCACAGGTGACTATAGCAAAATTTGAGGGTTAGTGCACAATTGATTGTTGTTGACAGACATATAATTAGACGAACACATAACTTTTGGCGGGTGTGTGATGAGTTAGCTTTTAAGTCAAAAAACCTGTATAACTTGGCTAACTATCACTGTCGTCAGCATTTTTTCACGACTGGTAAAAGTCTCTCACTAACTAAACTGTACCACACCACCAAAGAGAGTGATGCTTATAGAGCCTTGCCAACTAAAGTCTCAAAACAAATAATAAAATGCTTGGTGGCAACTTGGCGTGGCTATTTTCAAGCGATAAAAGAATGGTCAAAACATCCACAAAGGTTTCTAGGTAAACCCAAAATACCAAAGTATAAGGACAAAACCAAAGGCCGAAATGTAGTTATCTACTCAAAAGAGTCTGTATATAAAGCACCACTAAAGGACGGTATTTGTCACTTATCTATGAGTGATATCAAAATACCTGTAGTGGTTGAGTCTGTAGTTGAAGTGAGGATAGTACCTGCAACTGGCTGCTATGTAATTGAAGTAGTGGCGTGAAAAAACTGAACAACAACGGATAGAGTCTACATATGTAGGAGGAATAGATTTAGGGATTGATAGATTAGTTGCTCTAGCTACAAACAAGCCTGGTGTGAAACCTCTGCTTGTTAATGGGAAGCCACTAAAAAGCGCCAATCAGCTTTACAACAAGCGAAAAGCTAAATATCAAAGTGTTCTCAAGGGCCAGAAAAAAACTAGCCGTAAGATTGAAGCGTTAACCTATCACCGAAATTGTTTTGTGGAGAATTATCTGCATAACACCAGTAAATTAGTGGTTGAGTATTTAACCACAAATAATATTGGTACTGTAGTCATAGGCAAAAATGATAATTGGAAACAAGGTGCAAACATCGGCAAAAAAAATAACCAAAATTTTACTCAAATACCACATTCTAAGCTAGTCAAACAGATAACTTATAAGTGTGTGTTAGCAGGAATTAAAGTGATTGAGACTGAAGAAAGTTATAGCAGTAAAACTTCTGCACTTGACCTAGAATTGCCCTGTCAGCATGAATTGTATGTAGGTAAACGAGTCAAACGTGGTTTATTCAGGAGTGCAACTGGTAAAGTGATTAATGCTGACATTAATGGTAGTATTCAAATAATTAGAAAGAAATTCCCAGGGGCATTTACTGCCGAGGGAATAGTGAGCTGTGCCGTACAGCCAGTATTGGTTAATCCAATATTAAGATAAAAGTTGTCACGATTTTCTACAGTTTTATTCGTACGGTAATTTAGTTTTTCCATGTTATAATTTCCTCTTTGTTAGAGTCAAAAATTAGTAATTTTAATTTCGGTCAAGTTGCCGGGGTTGTTTTTGACATTATAGCAATTAATTTATTCTTTAACGGTGCGTGACGACGGATTGTTAAATGCTTTTCATCATCTCAATTGTCGCCGTTTAATGCTCCCTACAAATTTTGCTGTTTGTTGGGCAAATTACTATTAATTCCCAGGGATAAAATTCCCAAGATTTTCTCTAAGTTATTAATAAAATATTCAGTTATATCGATGTGAACTTCTGTATTTTCTAATTTTAAAAATTTCCAAATATTTCCAGTGGTGACGACACCGTAAATGGTGGAAATTTGATTGCCTTGTTGTTGATTAAATATTTGTGCTGCAATCATTTCTGCGAGACATTGCCCTAACCCGGCGTTTAAGTTTTCTTTTTTAGTTTCTACAATGGCAAAAACTGGAGATTTAATAAATAGTTGTTCTGGGTCTAGACTAATGAGAAAGTCACAAGTACCGTTTAATCCTCTGGCAGTATCGACGTTAAATTCTGTTCCGGAAAACAGGCTAATTTGATTATTCAGGATTTTTCTGAATTCTATTAAAATCGGGGCAATAATCATTTCTGTTTGCGGAGCATTCCGTCAGGAAACGGGCTTTTTCTGTATTAATTGCTAAGGCTAATGGTAAATTATTTTGTAATGTTTGTTTTAAAAAATCGCTTGGTTTAACTTCTGGTATATTGGCAAAAAAATCGACTTGCTCATTGATTGTTAAGGAAAATTCTTGTTGGATTTTAGGTAATGTTAAATCGCTGTAAGACATTTGATGTTGGCTCCTTTTATAGCAATTCCCATAGTTATGAGGTATATTCACGATCCCCCTAAATCCCCCTTAAAAAGGGGGACTTTGAAGACTCCCCCTTTTTAGCGGTTCCCCCCTTACTAATGGGGGTTAGGGGGGATCTAAAACTGTACTTCATAGGTTAAAGAACTGCTATAGTATTAATAATAATTATTATTCTGTTTACCACTCCCCTATCAAGTAGGTTTTGAACTATTATCTAACTTTTCTAATACCTCTACTAAAGAAGAACGCACTGTTGAATCATCATATTTAAGTAGAGTTAATAGAGCTTGCACAACTGGCTCTGAAGAATTGCTTAATTTGCCTAACACTTCTACAGCAGAAAAACGCATACTTGAATTTTCATCTTGAAGTAGAGTTAATAGAGTTTGCACAACTGCTTCTGAAGTATTATCTAATTTATCTAATGCTTCTTGTGCTGAACAATTGACTTCTGAACTATCATCTTGTAGCTGATTTTTTTGTTGAATAAACTCTTCAAATTCCTCAAATGTAGGTTCCTCTAATTGATATTTTTCCTTGGTATAATCTCCGGAACCTGCATCAATTTCTTGGAGAAAACGTAACATTCCCACTACACCTAATGAATCTATTAGTGCTTCGTATCCTTTTTGTCTAATTTCTGTTAATTTCATCATTTTTTTTCTGTGAAATATTTATTAATCGAACAACTGGGTTTTCTACTTTTCATCTTCTGAATTCTTGCCTAAATTTTCTAATGCTTTGGTAGCAAAGTAACGTACAAACGGTTCACTATCTTGAACTAAGTTTGACAGTGCTTGCACCACAGATTCAGAAGCATTGCCTAAGTTGCCCAATGCCTCTACAGCAGAACGACGCACGTCTGGGTGTTTATCTTGAAGTAAAGCTAAAAGAGCTTGCATTACAGGTTCAGAAGTATTACCTAAGTTGCCCAACGCTTCCACAGCAGAAGAGCGTACCCTTGTATCTTGATCTTGAAATAAAGCTAAAATAGCTTGCACAACAGGTTCAGAAGCATTACCCAAGTTACCCAATGCCTCTACAGCAGAACGGCGTAATCCTGGATATTCATCTTGAAATAAAGCTAAAATGGCTTGCACCACAGACTCAGAAGAATTGCCTAAGTTGCCTAACGCTTCTACAGCAGAGCGACGCACCTCTAGATTTTTGTCTTGAAGTAAAGTTAAAAGAGTTTTTACCACAAGTTCAGAAGCATTACTTAGTTTTTTCAACGCTTCTACAGCATAAAAGCGCACCGCTAGATTTTCGTCTTGAAGTAAAGCTAAAATAGCTTTCACCAAAAGTTCAGAAGCATTACCTAAGTTACCCAACGCCTCTACAGCAGAAAGGCGCACGTCTGAATCTGTATCTTGAAATTTGCCTAATAGGGCTTGTATAACAGGTTCAGTAGAATTATCTAACTTACCCAAGGCCTTTGCAGCAGATTTACGCACTTTTTGATCGTCATCTTTTAGACATTTAATAATATCAAGAGCAACAAACTGAGCTGCCGAACCACTATCTTCGATTTTTTTCAGATCATCTACCCTATCTTTTGTCGTCGCCCCTGGAGCAAACAAATTGCGGACAAATCTTTTAATCCTTTGTATCTCTAACTTTTTTTGTAAAGCCTCTAAATCTAATCCTGCTAATTTGCCAATTTCATCTGCTACAAATCTGGGTACTCTAACCTCCGAACCTTTTGCTAAACAACAATCTCTAACTGCCAGCAAAAAGCCTTTAATTTCTGCCTCACCCAACTTTTTCTTTACTTTTGTCAGAAACTCCCGCCACTTTTCTTCATCATCCTTATTCTCCTGTACTAAATATAGTGCAGCTAAATATTCTGCTAACGGATCGAGAGCAAAGCGAATGTTCTTTCTATCTTTTATTGGACCATATCCAGTACGCTTAAGCAGTCGCAAGTCTTTCTCAAAATAATTAAGACAGTCTTCTGCTTCATCTATTTCCAAACTTGGAAAAGCCTCAATTACTTCTTTGCGCTTCACATCGGATGGTTTATAATTTTCCTCCAAACATTTCCAAGCAATTAGTTGAGCATCCTGTTTAATGGTAGGATATTCACTCTTAGTCTTTCTTTCACCTTGACGGTTCAACTTTTCTAAGTAGTTAAGTATGAGATCGGGAATATTATTGAGAAAACGCTCCGAGGTAAAATTATTTTCCTTACTATTAATCATCTTCTCAGCATAAAGCTTTGCCAGCCAAACAGTTATATTCTTCTCTTCCCCAACAGTAGGTACAAATTGAGCGCATTCCTGTAAAAATTCTTCTTGATCTTCCTCAAACAAATGCCACTTATTGCGCTCCTTCAAATACTGCTCGATAAAGTAAGCTAACGTTCCTCCATCAAACTTGAGAGTCTCAATTTTGATGTCGATACCTCGGAAATCTTCCTCTCTTCTGGAAGTGATAATTAAAGCATTTGCTGGAAACTCTTTCGGTTCAGGATTAAATTTATCTTGAGTTTCTTGACTCAGCTCCGAATAACCATCTACAATCAATAAAATTCGACGCTGTCGCAGGAGTTGTTTAACTAATAATTCATCAACTATCATTTGTTCATTGTCGATCAACTCCTGAATTTCTGCCATTATTGCCTCCATTATCGGTTTGATGCCATCTCCAGTATTATCAATTTCCTTCTCTATTAAAACTGGTAACATCAAATGTTTGGCTAAAGCTTTAGACTGATGCTGTTTTTTCATTGCCCATTTAGCAATTTGACAAGCAATAGTTGTTTTTCCTGAGCCTCCTTCACCCCAAATTAACAGTCGCACTCGCTTTTCTCTGTTAAAAAGTTCGCTTAATGTTTCCGCTGTCAGCTCATCAATTTCCTGACTGTTTAATTCAACCGGAAGTGAAACATAATCTTTTCGCTCGTCAACAGTTTCGTTCTCTAGAAACTTCTGTTGAAAAGTCTCCAGATGTTTTTCAACCCAAGCATCTAATACCCTGGGTCGATACTTGAGACCTAATATATCAACAGGTATTTTAACTTCTGGGGTTTTGGGTGTTTTCGGTATCTTCAATTCCGCAGGTAGCAGCAATAACCATAGGGGGCGAAACCAGAGAATTCCCAAATACAAACCCGCCAGCATAGGGATTAAAATTAACCACCCTTTCCAGTCTTTCTCATCATCAGAATTTTCCGAATTTTCCTGTGTTTTTTGTTCGGTGGGTTGACTTGTCTTTTTTGGTTCAAGACTAGCAGTAGGTTGAGGGCTAGGTTCAACATTTTCTTGGGCAAATACTAGACTATTAATTTGCTTAGTGCTTGGGTGTAATGGAGACAAACTTGTTACTATTAAAGGCAAAGAAGTAGACAACAGAGCTATTTTCAGCACAGCTAATAAAGTCTGTTTAGATGGTTTTACCATAAATTAGAATACCCAAAAGAGAATTTTTGAAAGTATATTATAGTATAAAAATATATAAACCAGGTTTATATTAGATACCTTTCCATACTGATAACTTATAACTAAAACTGAAAAAGCTGCCTCCCAAATAATTCTAATTCTAGTTCTTCGAGAGATTTGCCGCGATCGCTACCTGCTAAGTAATCTTGCCATGCAGTTTCGCTGGAAGCTATTTCTGCGGGAAAAATGAGTTCTTCTTCTATCTCTGTTTCTATGGAGTTCTCCACTATTGCTTTTAACTCTTCTAATAGTCGAAGTTGCTCTGCCTTGGTGAGGCTGTGAATTTGACTTACTACTTTATTATAAGTTGACATAGACTTTTCTTCTTTCCTTTTGGATAAGGCTATTTTTTCCATATTGGATTATAGCTCTAATTGGTAGCAATTACAACTGTTTAACCACATTTCAACTGATAACTGAAAAATGGTATTCTAGATAAAAGTTCCTAACTTTACCTCCCTATTACTGGAGGTGAGGTACTGACAACTAATAACTGTTAACTGAAATGACTATCTCAACTCCAAACACCTCTAAACACAAGAAAGCTAAAGCACTCAGACCAGGTGCCCGTCGCCCCGCTAAAGAACTCTGTAGCGAATGTGGTTTGTGCGACACATATTATATCCATTATGTCAAGGATGCTTGTGCATTTCTTAATCAACAATTTGACAACCTCGAACAAGAAACTCACGGACGTACCCGCAACCTAGATAATGAAAATGAGACTTATTTTGGCGTTCATCAAGATATGATGGCAGCTCGCAAAAAACAACCTATTGAAGGCGCACAATGGACTGGTATTGTGAGTACGATCGCCTGTGAAATGCTCAATCAAGGTATTGTCGAAGGTGTTGTCTGTGTGCAAAATACTAAGGAAGACCGCTTTCAACCGATGCCAGTTATTGCCCGGACTCCAGAGGAAGTATTGGCAGCAAAAGTTAATAAACCGACTCTTTCTCCTAATCTTTCGGTATTAGAAGAAATTGAAAAATCTGGGATGAAAAAACTGTTAGTAATTGGGGTTGGTTGTCAGATTCAAGCATTACGAGCGGTGGAAAAACAATTAGGTTTAGAAAAGCTCTATGTTTTGGGAACTCCTTGTGTGGATAATGTCACAAGAGAGGGTTTGCAAAAGTTCTTAGATACTACGAGTAAGTCACCAGAAACTGTTGTGCATTATGAATTTATGCAAGATTTTCGAGTACATTTTAAACATGAGGATGGGTCGATAGAAAAAGTACCATTTTTTGGGTTAAATACTAAGAAATTAAAAGATGTTTTTGCTCCTTCTTGTATGAGTTGTTTTGACTATGTAAATGGTTTGGCAGATTTGGTCGTGGGATATATGGGAGCGCCTTTTGGTTGGCAGTGGATTACTGTTAGGAATGAGACAGGAAAAGAAATGTTAGATTTGGTGATGAATCAGTTAGATACTCAACCTGTAATGTCTCAGGGAGATAGAAAAAATGCTGTTCAACAAAGTATTCCTGCTTATGACCAAGCTGTTACTTTGCCGATGTGGGCTGCAAAATTAATGGGAGTTGTAATTGAAAAAATTGGTCCTAAAGGTTTGGAATATGGGCGGTTTTCTATTGATTCTCATTTCACTCGTAATTATCTTTATGTGAAGCGGAATTATCCAGAAAAATTAGAGGCTCATGTGCCAGAGTTTGCGAAGAAAATTGTAGGGCAATATAAGTTGCCGAAATAATTTTTTGGTGTTGGGTTTTGAAGTAATATTCTTTTCCCAACTTCTGCTTTTAATAAGTAATATGATGTCTGGTTGAATAGTTATAAATAATCAGGGAGGAGTCAGCAGAGAAGGGGAGGGAGTTTTAATATATAGCAGTGAGGTGAACCAACGATCCCCCTAAATCCCCCTTAAAAAGGGGGACTTCTGGTTTCCCCCCTTCTCAAGGGCTAAATACCCCTGAAAAAGTGGGACTTCTAGTTTCCCCCCTTCTCAAGCTATGCTTTATAAACATCTTTCTTAACATAAAAATTGACACAATCGACAAGTTATGTATTAGCCTTCCAAAGATTTTTGCCAGAGAAAAAGTGTATTAAAAAGTAGATTTTTCTTGATAACTTAAGTAGTTTTTCCTATATAAATTGGTTCTTTCTCCTTTCTCCCCTGCTCCCTACTCCCCTTCCCCTCCACCGGAGGGGTTAGGGGTGGGTCACACAAGGTTTTCAGGAGTTCCTTATAAGGGATAGCTTCTCAAGGGGGGTTAGGGGGGATCTTCAGCAGTGTGCCTCACACTTACTGAGAAATACTATATTATACTATTTTGAAAAAAGAATGTTACGAATAATAAGCAGCATAAAAAGACTTTATATAAAAGTCTATTTGACGAAAAAATAATTTACAAAACCAAAAATGGTATTAAATCTATTCATTCTGACTTCTGAATTCAGAATTATAAGAAATACTTTAACTATTTGTAGCAAACATTTATCAATTTGGTATTAGACATCTCCAATAATAAAAAATCGGCGTTGCTGAATTGAAGTATGAATGCGCGATTTTTTTGTTCTGGCCAAGCCCCCTAAATCCCCCGTTCAACAAAAAGCGCAGCAACATCTGGCTTCCCCCTTTCCAAGGGGGACGGGAGGGGGATAAAGGGGTACTTTTAGAGTTTTATTCCCCCCAATTTTGGCTTGCTCGGGGGGCAAAATCATACCCATAATCAGCAACGCCAAAATATCAAATCAATTATCCCACTCTTATTCATCAATTATTTCTCCCTGTTCCCTCTTTTGGAGGAGATGTCTATTAAGAAGATAAAGTTTTTTTATGACTAATTATTAAGTTTAGTAGAACGGAATTATTCATCTATATTTTCATTTTCCCGATCAGAATTCAGATGTTCAATTCCCCATTGGTGCATTTCATTAATCATTGGTTTAAGACTTTTTCCGAGAGAAGTTAAAGAATATTCGACTTTTGGAGGAACCTGCAAATAAATTTCCCGATGAACAATGCCATCTGCTTCCATTTCCCGCAACTGTTGGGTAAGCATTTTGTGAGTTATACCTTGCAGAGAACGATGAAGTTCATTGAAACGTTTGACCCCATCAAATAATTCTCTGAGAATCAAAAGTTTCCAACGTCCACTAATTACTTGAATAGCCATCTCTGCTGGACAATTTTTCTTTTTATTTGTACTTTTAATTTTCATCTCAAATTGTTGCTTTCCTCTACCTACTACTTCTACCCATAGTATCTTTTTAGGTACTATCTGACTTTAAAGTGCATACTACACATATTAACTTGACTTAAGCTAGATTATAAATGTCAAAACAAAATCTAAGTTATTAATTTCCAGGACTTACGAGAACGAGCATATCTAGTAGGAGTAAACTGCCGTTTCCCCCTAAAGAAGGTGTATGATTTGATATTTTGTGTAAGCCATGAATTTCTATAGATTTTGTATCCAGAGAGAAAGAAAAAAATTATGAGTGAACCAATTATTGCAGATAAAAAACCTGTAGTTTTAGAACTTGAAGTAGGTAATTATTATTGGTGTAAATGTGGTGCATCCAAAAAGCAACCATATTGTGATGGTTCCCATGCAGGAACTGAGTTTACTCCTATGGCATTTGAGTTAACAGAGAAAAAAACAGTAGCACTTTGTAATTGTAAGTATACTAATAATCCTCCTTATTGTGATGGGACTCACGCTAAATTGTAAATAAAATACTCATTAGACATCTCCAGAAAAGAGGGAGTAGGCAGTAGGGAAGTTGCATGCAACGTCCGTACAGCAGTAGGGAGAAATAATTGATAATTTATGTGTGAGAATTGATTTTATTTTTGATTTTTGGAGATGTCTATTTGTTACTGTTGCATAATCAAACAATAGACCTCTTGCAAAGGTATTAATTCAATCAATTCAATATCTGAAATCAACAATTTCATTTCCCTATTCCCTATTCCCTGACTTCTGCAAGAAGTCTAATTATTTTGACTGAAAATTAACTTCTGCAAAATCACAATTATGCAACATTATTTGGGAGTAATCAAACTTAACGAAGTCAGAAGTCAGTAGGGGCGAATGGCCATTCGCCCCTACAGAAGTTAACCCACCCCTAACCCCTCCGAGGAGGGGAGGGGAAGTAGGGGATTTGAGCTTCGCTCCAAAAATATTTCGCCTTAAAAGGCAGGGTTTTAGACCCAATTATTTTGATAAATTATCAAATAATTTCAGCTATTCAACCTAGTTATTAATTTTTTTATTAGTCAAGATTAATCTCAGTAATTCAAGTTTAATTTTCACAAAAAAATCAAGTTATCGGAGGTAGTAAGAATGATTTATATACGAAAAGCTGAAGCAAGAGGACACGCAAATCATGGTTGGCTCGATACTTATCATACATTTTCTTTTGCCAACTATTTTGACCGTGAATATATGGGGTTTCGTTCTCTCAGAGTAATTAATGAAGATAGGGTTTCTTCTAGTAATGGTTTCGGAACTCATGGACATCGAGATATGGAAATTATTACTTATGTTTTAGAAGGAGCATTAGAACATAAAGATAGTGCAGGAAATAGTGCTGTACTTTATCCTGGAGAAGTACAACATACGAGTACGGGTACAGGAATTATGCATAGTGAATATAATCACTCAAAATCTGAGGAGGTTCACTTTTTACAAATTTGGTTACTACCAAATTCTAGAGGTTTAACACCAACATATAATCAACGTTCTTTTGATATAGAAAAAAACTCTGGTCAATTAAATTTAATAGTTGCTAAAGATGGTAGAAATGGCGCACTAAAAATTAATCAGGATGTTGATTTATTTGCAGGTGTTTTGAAAGAAGGCGATCGCTGTTCTTATTCTTTTAATTCTGAACGTTACGGATGGGTTCAAGTTGCTCGTGGGGAAATAGACCTTAATGATTTATCTTTAAAAGCAGGTGATGGTGCTGCTTTAAGCGAAATTAATGATGTTTATATTACAGCTAAGTCAGATGCAGAAATTCTTTTATTTGATTTAGCATAGCTCATTTCAGTTATCAGTTATCAGTTATCAGTTGTCAGTTGTCAGTTGTCAGAATGAATAGGTTTAATGCCAGTTTTGATGTCGTAAATTATCTTTTTCGTCAAATAGACATCTCCAGAAAAGAGGGAGTAGAGAACCCACCCTAACCCCTCCCCTCCCAACCCACCCTAACCCCTCCCAACCCACCCCTAACCCCTCCCTGGAGGAAGAATTGATAATTTGTGTGGGATAATTGATTTTATTTTTGATTTTTGGAGATGTCTAATAGACATTTTAGATAAAGTCTTTTAATGGCGCTTATTATTTGTAACATTCTTTTTTCAAAATGGTGTAATATCATGTCCGGATAAGAGCGTGACAAAAAAACTTTCTCCTCCTTATACCTTCCAACTCCTTCTTCTTCCCTCCTGACTCCTGACTCCTCCTAAAAGATAAATTTTTAAGCCGTTTCAGCTATTACTAACTACCTAAATTTTTAATCATTTTTTTTTGTTTAACACCCCGCCTTCTACAGGGTGTTTACAATCACTTGGAGTTTGAGTCCCCATCCACTTCTTCCTTCTTTCTTCTTCCTTATTCCTTATTCCTTATTCCTTCTTCCTTCTTCCTTTTTCAATAGCCAATTTCTCTCCTGTCCTAATAATTTGTCCTGCTAAAATAGCTGCTCCAAAACCATTATCAATATTCACAACACCTATTCCTGGCGCACAAGAATTTAACATTGTTAATAGTGGAGCTAAACCATCAAAATTAGCTCCATAACCTACACTTGTAGGTACTGCAATAACAGGACAATCTGCTAAACCTGCAACTACACTAGGCAAAGCACCTTCCATACCTGCTACTACAATTAGTACATCCGCTTCTGCAATTAAATGTTTATTGCTTAATAAACGATGTATTCCTGCTACTCCTACATCCCAAAGTCGCTTTACAGAAAAACCACAAAGACTAGCTGTAACTGCTGCTTCTTCTCCTACTTTTAAATCAGCAGTACCAGCACTGACAATTGTAATTATACCTTGATGTTTTGGAGTAGGAAAATCAGAGATAATTGCACAGATTTTTGCATCTCGATAATAATAAAGACCAGGAATTTTGTCCTGCAATTCTTCATAAATTTCTGGTTCAATTCTTGTTGCCATTACTACAGGATTATTTTTCCTCATTACCTCCATGATTTTCACAATTTGTTCTGGTGTTTTTCCTGGTCCCCAAATAACTTCAGGAAAACCTGTTCTAATATTTCTATGGTGGTCAATTTTGGCAAAGTTTTCGACATTTTCAAAGTCAAAATTCTTGAGCTTTTCTAAAGCTGACTCTGGAGTTACATCTCCTGTAGAAATTGCTGTTAATAATTGCTTTAAATCTTCTGATTTCATTAGAATTAAATAAATAAGGGAGTAGGGAGTAGGGAGTAGGGGAGTAGGGAGTAGGGAGTAGGGAGTAGGGAGCAGGGGAGTAGGGAGTAGGGAGCAGGGAAGTGGGGGAGTAGGGGAGTAGGGGAGTAGGGGAGTAGGGGAGTAGGGGAGATAAAGACACCTAGAAAGAAAAATCTATTGCACAGTTTTAGCTGTGTTAGTCCACTAGACTGACTTATTGCTTTGAGCATTGTACCTAATCGTTTTGCAAAGTCCTATAAATTAATCATTGATATATTAGACATCTCCAAAAATCAAAAATCAAAGCAATTATTATCTATAAATTGTCAATTATTTATCCCTGTTCCCTCTTTTCTTGAGATAATTTGTTTGACTTTCTATTTCACAGAGGTATACTTTTTATTTTTAGTTATAAGTCGAAGGAAAGGTTAGGATAAATCAAAAGTTTAAAAATAAGACAACGTAAGATTTTTCCTTCTTACTTCTTCCTTCTTCCTTCTTCCTTCTTCCTGCTTCCTTCTTCCTTCTTCCTGCTTCCTTCTTTACTCAGAAATTTGGAGTTCATATAAATTCCAGAAACCACCAGCAAGTTCAGTATATTGAATTCCTTTAATCCGATTTCTTATAGCTTCAAATTCTAGAGGATTAACCATATATATAAAAGGTAATTCCTCAGCAATAATTTGCTGTGCTTGACCATAAATTTCTTTTCGTTTTTCTTCATCTAACACTTGAGAAGCTCTAATATAAAGATTGTCTATTTCTTGTTCCCAATCCTTAATTTTCCAACCTTCTATGTTGTCTTCTCCAGGTTGAGGTCCTTGATTAAAAGTGTGTAATCTACCATTAACAGACCAAATATTATAACCACCATGAGGTTCAATACCTCCTCCTCCAAAACCTCCTAGATAAGCTTCCCAATCTCTGGATAAAGATAGTCTTTCTACATAAGTATTAAAACTGAGAAACTGCATATTTACCTTAATACCTATTTTGGCTAAATCTTGATTAATTTGTGTTGCCATTTGTTCTCTGACTTTCCGACCAGCACTTGATAATAAATTAAATTCTACTCGATTACCTTCACTGTCTAATAATTCACCGTTTTGATTATATTTAAAGCCAACACTCAGTAAAAGTTCTTTGGCTTTTTCTGGGTTATAATTGTAAACTTTTAAGCCTTCTTCTGGAGATAAATAAAAAGGACTGGTGACCGGAATTGGTGAATATTGGGGCGCACCTAATCCACGGTATATATTATTGGTCATTGCTTCCCTATTAATTGCATAGGCGATCGCTTGCCGAAAAGATTTATTATTAAACCATCGAGATTTAAAGGGTTTGACAAATGGTTGACCTTGAGCATTTGTTGCCTGATTCAAATTAAAAGAAATAAAGCTAGAAGCAGATGTGGGACCGCCATTATAAATAGTATACTGGCCACGATTTTCTTCTCGTTTCAACAGGGGAAACATTTCTGGCTCTACCCCAATTGTATCTAGTTCACCAGAACGGAAATTTAAGAGTTGATTATCTGTATTTTCGATGACTTGCCAGGCAATATTTTCAATATAAGGTAAATTATTTCCTTGGTCATCTTGACGCCAGTAAAATGGATTTTTTTCTAAAATAATTCGCTGATTTGCTGTATAACTTTTGAGGCGATACATACCATTACTAATAATTTCCTTCACCGGGGTATCAGTTCCCCATTTTGTGAGATAGTTTAATTCTCCTTTAGAGTTAGTAGTACGAACTGATTCTTTTAATGCATGAATAGGTAGAATAGGTAATCCTCCAGCATATCTAATAAAAGGAGCAAAAGGTTCTGGTGTAGAAAATTCTATACGGAGATTATCGATTTTATTGACTGCTGGTAAAGCTCCACTTTTGCCAATTCTGAGAATGTCTTTAAAGCTAGTAGGAATTTTATCACTGAGGTATATTTCATTATAAGAAAAAACTACATCATCAGCAGTTAAAGGTTCTCCATCTGACCACTTCAACCCTTCTTTTAAAGTAATAACTATTGTTTGTCCATCATCAGAAACTTTCCAGGATTCAGCTAACCCTGGCTCCAATTCTCCTGTGATGCCATTTTCAATAATTAAGCCCTCATATAGATAGCCAAAAACATTATATGCTGACTGATTTAATGGATAGTTGAAAGTAGAGGCATCACTAGGTGTAGGTACAACAATACGAGATTGATCATTTGATGGTGCTGGTCTACAAGCACTGAGAAAAATATTAAAATAACTGTAAATAAAATTGCTAATTTACGATAATAGTTTTTGGGTATTAAAAATCATCTTCAGGTAATTGATATATATCTGTAACTAGATCATACCAAATTAAACAAACATACTTTTGTTGTGAGCTAATAAATTTATCTTTATGATGGATAACAAAGCTACAAAACCTCGATTTGAAAAAATATTTGTATAATAGATAATTTATTTATAAGTATTGAACCGGGTATGATATAACTTTCAGAAATATTTGGTAGTCCTGCATTATAATTGTGAAGATATATATTTTTTTAATTTCTTCTCACACTCCCTATACTCCCCACACTCCGTCTAACTTAACTCACTATTGGGACTCAGACCAAATAACTCCTTAAAACCACGGGATAAGGCGGAACTGCTAGACTCTAAATTGTGAGCTAGCTGTTTTAAGGTCAGAGGTTCTTCAAAGGTGGCTAACATTTTTCTAATTACGGGAGTGGGTACAATTAAGAGAAGGGAAATATATTAAACTTAAACCCAATAAAAAAAGTATTATTTATAGTGAATATTTCTCTGGTTTATGGTTAGTTCGAGAGGCTTGACTTGCAGGTAATTTAGCCCAACTATTAGCAATTTTACAACAGGAATTAAATTCTTTATAATATCAAAAGGGGTGCATATCATATTGGCAAAAATACTTTTTTCCTATATATTCACTGCCTGTTGCCTGTTGCCTAAAAGCAATATTTTTTTGGCTTTATTCACGCATTGAGATGCACCCATCAAAACTTTGTCAAAAATTTGAGCAAAAATATTAATTATTATGAATAACACTTCCGAAAATCATTACAAAAATATCGCCAATATTTACGATAATCTCTGGTCATACTCTCCTGAATATATTAAATTTACAACTCAAAAAATTATCGAATATCTACACCTAACTCCCACAGATACTTTGGTAGATATTGGTTGTGGAACAGGAATTTATAGCAAAGAAATTATCAATCACATTCAATTACAGCAACCGATTATTTGCGTCGATCCTTCTGCTGAAATGCTAGAAAAAATTCCGGCAAATAGTCGATTAAATCCCATAGAAATGGATGGAGTAAAATTCTCTCAAAAACCAGGAATTTATAACAAAATTTTCTTAAAAGAAGCTATCCATTATATAGAGGAAAAATTTATACTATTCCAGAATTTATGGCAAAGACTAACTCCTAGAGGAATTTTCTTGTTATTGCTCTTACCACCCACTATTGAGTATCCTTTATTTGCTAAAGCACTAGAATTGTACGAAAAAAAACAACCTCACTATCAAGAACTAATTGATTTACTTCAAAAAGTAGGTTTTGTTGTCGATTCTGATATTATAGAGTACCCTTTAGAATTGCCAAAAAGTCAGTATTTTGAAATGGTAGAAAATCGTTATATGTTTTTGCTTTCTGAATTTAATGATACTGAATTAGCAGCAGGTTTAAAGGAAATGGAAGAGAAATATCAGGATAAATCAGTTTTGAAATTTAGCGATCGCATGGTTTTTATAGCAGCAACTAAACCTGAGTATATCTGAAGTCAGTAGGGGTGAATAGCCATTTGCCCCTACGTTCTTGCCATGACTAATGCTGCAATTTGTAAATATACCAGCGCTCATTGCTATATATGCTAACTATTCTCTTTTGTAGATAAACGTTGCAGAGATATGCTTGCTGCTTGAGATACTTGAGAATGGCTATCTTTTTCTAAATATTTCAAGGCAGATATACTCTTAGGAGTAGGCATATTTCCTAAAGCTTCTGCTAAACGTTGGCGAATTAACCAATCTTCTGAAAGAGCAAACTTGAGAATATGTTCTACTGCTTCTAAGTCTCCAATTTCTCCTAAAGCGGCGATCGCTGCTTGTTGTATCACCATCTCCTGATTATCTAAAGCTTCGATCAATAAATCATGAGCGCGTGGATCTTTCAGGTTTCCCAGAGAAACTGCGGCACTGAAACGTACTAACCAACTGGTATCTTCATAAAATGCTCTCGCTAAGGGTTCAAAAGCTCTAATATCTTCTAGATATCCTAACGCCCCCGCAGCATCAGCACGAATGCCATAATCTGCATCTTTTTCTAACAGTTCTACTAAAATTGAGTAGCATTCCTCTGTCTGTTTTACACCCAGGGCAAATACTGCCATGGAGCGTACTGGTAAATTTTGGTCATTCAATACTTTTTTTATCAAAGGTACTGCCTCAGTCGCAGATACTTCTCTTAGATGGGCCAGGGCAAGGAGGCGATCGCGAGAATTTTCACTATCTAATTGGACAGATATTTGCTCTAAATTCATATTTTGCATATTTGGCCTTTATTTGTAAAACTTTATATTTGTCTTATATTATAGTTAACAAGGAAAAAGTAAGAGGGAAGAAGGAAGAAGTGTTGAAGAAGGGAGAAGGCAGCTATGCTGTTTGCGCAGCATGACCTAGGAAAGGTCTAATTGGGGATTCAAACCCCAAACAATTTTAAGCATCGTGTAGACTGTGAGGTATTAAACCCGTCACAGATAATATCAAATCCGGTGAATACTTATTATAGAGATGGGGGGTGGGGAGATGAGGAGACGGGAAGGTGTGGAGATTGAATATTGAAGTAATTAGGGTTTGCGGATTAACTATCAAAGCATTGACAGATAAAGGCTTTAGGCAACAGGGAACAGGCAACAGGGAAGAAAAATAAAAGTACCTCACTAGCTTGGGAAAGGCTATATCATGTCCGGATAAGAGGGCGAGCAAAAAACTTTCTCCTTCTACTCCTGTTTCTTCTTCTTTCTTCTCTCCTGACTCCTGACTCCTGACTCCTGACCCCTGACTTCTGAGTCCTAAGTAATTAAGACTAATTATGATACACGCGCTTCAGCAACGCCCAAATTCCCTATTCCTATCTTCAAATTTCATCTTCAGCGAGGGTAATTAGTTCATCTTCAATAGTTAAGTCAAATTGAGTATCTAAATTTGGCGCTATATAGATACCAAAATTATTTTCTTTATCTTGAAATTGAGAAGCTATTTTCACTCCAATACAAATTTCATTACGAGATTGAGCAGCAAATACACAGTCAGCAAAAGATAATTTACCAAGTTTTTCAGGAGGGAAGAAAAGCTCTATAGGTTTAATATACATTTCGCTACCTTCTGCCGAAAATAAATAACGATAGACTAACATTACTCCTGGTTCTTGAGATACCTGGGCTAAAATTTTCGACACAAATTGATTAGACAGTAGGAAGTCTTGAACCCCAGCTTTAATTACCAGATCCGTTTCTTCAGAGTCAGCCAACTCTACTACTAATTCAGTTGTAACTGGGTTTCCAGTTTGCTCTGTATATTGCAAAAATATTTGCCTAATTTCTAGTAATATTGTCAGAGTTTTAGCATCTACTTCTTCAGAGTTTTTACCTTTACTGGCTAAAATTGAGATGCTGTTATATTGATATGGTCGGAGTGTTTTAAGTTCTTCAACAACATCTACATCTATTTTCCAAATTTGCATTAAAACTTCAGGATAAGCATCGCGAATTTCATCAAACTGATCTTCAATTTCTTGTGTTAATTCGTGAGTAACTAGATTAATTTCTGAACCTTCAATTACATATTTAGCATATTCTTGGAGACAGATTTTAGTTTTTGAACTCCAACCAATAATTAAATGTTTTTCTGTTTCTCTAGCAAGAATTTTTTGGGAGTCAACATAACCTAAAACTTGAGGTTTAACGAAAGGTTCTTGATAAAATTTAATTTGGGAGTCATCTTCAGCCAAAACAATTATTGATTCAGCATCTATTAAGTTGTAATTATTATCTGGTTTGATAATTACATTGCCATTTTTATCTTGTACACCTAAAGGAATACTTTGATAAAAGTGAAATTGTAATTCACTAAAGCGGAGGTGTTGCCAATCAGATTCAGGACGATAAAAATAAATTTCATTTCCAGCAAAACCTACTACATTTAAGTATACCGTTGCTAGCCCTACCGAACGTGAAGTTTGGACTAAAATTCTACCTAAAATATCAGCTTCATTTAAAGTTGTTACAGCTTCAGGAGCAATGCTTTGAGCTAAAATACGATATTGTTCTGAGTGAATTTCAGCTACTATTGGTGGTAAAGATGATTTTTTTTCTTCATTAGCTGCTACAGTGGCTAAAATTGTTTTGACAACTCTGGCATCAGATAATTTTTTCAATTCTTTTTGATCTGAACCTTTAGCATCATTTAAAATAACTACCGATCTAGCGACTTTAACTCCTACTTTCTTCAGATTATTTATATTTGTTACCGTTCCACTACGAGTAACTACTCTGGTAGTTTTTAAATCTCCTAATTTATCGCGGAGAAAATCATCCATTTTTTCTTTATCTTGTTCTGATAAAATCACAACTACTGCATCAGATTCTGATTCATTGGCTATTACTAACTCAGTAATAATATCTACAATTCTGTCATTAAAACCTAAAATTAAAGTATGGTTTTTTTCTACTACCAAGCTTTTACCTTTTTTCAGTAAAGTCAGTCGTGATTCAAATTCTTGAGTAATAAAAGCTACTAAACTAGAAAAAAGTACCAAACCTACAAAAATCGTTAATACCCCTACAGTTTTAGTGGAGAAATTTGCTTCGTCCCCAGTGTCTCTGAGACCTATTAGTTGAACAAATACATCCCAAAGTAAATCGCTTTCTAAATCTGTATTTGGGAATAGCCACTCAGAAATATAACGTAGAACAGTCATTACTAAAAAGGCCCCAAAAAAAGCAGAGACCAATGCTAGAAATACAGAAAATCCACCCCTTGACATAAAGTTGTCAAATTTATATTGAAAGCGTTCTTGCCAGGAAAATTTACTTTGAGCAGACATAGATTTTTCTTCAAATTAATATAACTATTTTACCAATGGATAATTGATAATTTATCATTGATAATTAATCCATTCGGTTTAAAGCCTCTCATTACCAATGAATAATTGATAATTGATAATGAGAGATACTTTTCATTATCCATTATCCATTGTTCATTATCCATTGTTAAAGAGGTAATTATCCATTATTCATTATTCATTATCAATTAATGAACTGTGGTTGCATCAGGAGCAACAGAAATTTATTTATCATTGATGATTATACAATGAATGAATGTATTTATGTTAAAAAAATAGAAAGTTCTGCAACTAAGCAATAAAAATCAATACGGGTGCTTAACTATTTGTTAAGATTATCTCCGGTTGAATACTTATAAATAAATAGACATCTCCAGGGAACAGGAAATAGGAAACAGGGAACAGAGAATAGGGAATAAGTTGATTGGAAACTTCAAATATACTACTTATTAATCAATCAATTTCTTAAATAGTTCGTTATTTCTAATCTCCTCAAAGTCAGGTTCATTTTTTGCCATTTCCTTGCATCTACTAGGATTGAGACTAATTGCTTTTTTCAAGCTTTTTAAACCTGCTTCAACTTCACCTTTCAAAGCACAACAACGAGCCTTATTATACCAAGCACTAAAAAAGTCCGGTTTAATTTTTGCTGCATTATCATAACAAGCGATCGCCTCTCCATAAATACCTAATTTCATCAAAGCAACCCCTCGATTATTCCAGGCATCGCTATAATTATTTTTAATAGCAATTGCCTGATTATAAGACTTAACTGCCTCTTGATATTTTTGAATTTTTGCTAAACAAACACCACGGTTATTCCACGCATCAGCATAATCAGATTTAACTTTAATTGCTTGCTCAAAAGAATTAATTGCCTCTTGATAA
The DNA here is from genome assembly GCF_014132355.1 of Okeania sp. KiyG1. Classification (GTDB taxonomy): domain Bacteria; phylum Cyanobacteriota; class Cyanobacteriia; order Cyanobacteriales; family Microcoleaceae; genus Okeania. The sequence goes on along the minus strand of NZ_BLZO01000079.1, from coordinate 53,393 downwards.
TGCTGCAATTCTATTAAAGAAACACCACGATTATTCCAGGCATCAGCATAATCAGCGCGAATTTGTAACGCTCTATCATAAGAAGCGATAGCCTCTTCATACATCTTCAATCTTGTCAATACCACCCCTCGATTATTCCAAGTATCTGCCATTTCAGGATGAATTTTTAAAGCTTGATTGTAAGCAGAAACAGCTTCTTTGAGTCTACCAGCAAAGAAAAATTGATCTGCTTGTTTCGCATAATCATTTGCCATCATTAACGGTTCAGAATTATCAGCTTGAGCTGCAGAATATTGAATCAAGGTATCCTTTTGCAGTTGTTCTATTTTTTCGTCAGCTTGTTGACTTTGTTGTTGCAGTTCATCTAATATTATTTGAGCTTCATTGACGATTTCTTTTAACTGAGATATTGTGTCATATTTAAAACTTTCAATTTCTTGCTCTGTAATAAAAATTTTGTTAGATAATTTTGTCTGAAGAAACCAAACCCAAATTGCTGCAGAAGCAGGAAATAAAGTCAACAAAATCAAAAAAATACTGAGTAATGATGTGGCATGACGAAATGTATAATCTACCTCTTCTCGCACGCGAATACTAATTTCTTCTTTCAATTTAAAATCTGCTACTTGTTCCTGATTTTGAGCTAGTAAACTATCAATTGGATGAGTTGCCAAAATTTTATTTTTTGAGAATGCAGATAATAACTTTAAATCATTTTTTTGTTGGTAATTATCCCTAATTTTATCCTTTGCCCCTTGACTATATGCAGAATTTCCACTAATAGAGAATATTAGGACTATAATCAAAATAGAAATAGACTTTGGTAAGCCTTTGCTGAGGTTTTTTAACATCTGCTTGTTGCGAAACTCTACCATATTGATAATTCTCATAGCTTCTAATACCAAATTCATTTCTAAGTTGCATAGAATAATATCTCAATCGGGGTTGAGTGTAGATCGAGACAGACAAATTAATCAATTTTTTCAAGAAGGAAGAAGGAAAAAATAATTCTGTGCCACCTCACATAAAATTGGTCTTATACCTAAGACCTAATTCTGTACAGCTTCATATAAAATTGGCATAAAACCTAGAATATAATATCAATCTGGTTCCTTCTTTCTTCTTTCTTCTGCTATAAACTAATAATATTCCTATCTATAGCATTAGACATCTCCAGAAAAGAGGGAGTAGGAAGTAGAGGGGAAAGAATTAATGATTTATGTACTATAATTGACTTTATTTTTAATTATTGGAGATGTCTATTATAGAAATAGTAAACTTTTGACTTTTGACTTTATAACTTTTGACTTTTGACTTTTGACTTTTGACTTTTGACTTTATAACTTTTGACTTTTGACTTAAAAATGTCTGAATGGATTGAAATTGGTAGAATAGTTGCCCCTCAAGGTTTGAGAGGAGAGTTACGAGTATATCCTAACTCTGACTTTCCAGAAAGATTCTTAGAACCAGGAAAAAGATGGTTATTACAACCAGGACAGGTGGACCCCCAAGATATTGAGTTACTGGGTGGTCGTTATCTTCCTGGTAAAGAGTTATATGTGATAGAGTTGGCAGGTATTGAAAATCGCGAACAAGCTGAAGCATTACGGAATAGTTATTTGTTCGTCCAACGAGGCGATCGCCCCCAACTAGCAGAGGATGAATTTTATCTACCAGACTTAATTGGTTTGACAGTTATTAATCAATTAAATGGGGAAATTATTGGTAAAGTTGTGAGTATGATTTCAGCAGGAAACGATTTGTTAGAAGTAGAAAAAATATCTACAAATACCCCTATTATTTCTGAAACTGTTACTCAAGATAAACCACCAAAAGAAAGTGGAAGAAGTAGGCGTAAAAAACATCATAAAAAATCTAAATCTTCCCCTCCTCAAAATCTTTTAATCCCTTTTGTCAAAGAAATTGTTCCTGTAGTTGATTTTGAAGGGGGCATTATTGAAATTCTTCCCCCATTAGGCTTAATTGACTTATAGTAGGTAAGCAATCAGCCGTCAGCTGTCAGCCATCAGCTATTGTTTTTGGTTTTAGATAAAGTTTAATTAGAGCTTACTACAAAAGCCTAGTATTATTGCTGAAGAGCTAATAGCTGATAGCTGAAGTGCTGACTGCTGTTTGCACAGCATGACCTAGGAAATGCTTACAAAATCATATCAGTTGAAACTCTTTAATAGCAGGTAAAAAGTTTTTATTTTCATGGCTTGGGCGACTAAGTTTAATCAAAACAAATCTTTGTAGTGGAGTTAGATTTTTCCATTGTTCTAATTTAATTTCAACACCTGTTTCTTGAGCTTTATTTTGAACTATATCCGGAATTTTTGTGTCATCCATCCAACCTGGATTTAGTTCTATAGATAATTCTTTAGCAGGAGTATCTGTATGTTGAATTACTAACTCATTTAGCCACTCCCGATAATCTTTAATTTCTTCTGGTGTACTGCAAGGTTTATCCACTATCTCTTGACGAATTAAATGATTAAATTGATGCCAGTGAGACAATTTTAACTTAACTCCGCAGGTATCTAATTTATAACGGACTATCATGGGAATACACCGTAGAGATTCTACAAAATCTTGCTCAAATTCAAAATAATTGTTCATCATAATTTTCTCAATTTTTCAGCTTCGATAACTCTGATATAGCAGAAGAAAGAAGGAAGAAGGAAGAAGGAAGAAGGAAAAGTATTACGTTGTCTGAGTTTTAAACTTTTGAAATGTCCGCGTCCTTTCCTTCGACTGCTATATATTTTAATCTAAATTATTAGACATCTCCAGAAAAGAGGGAACAGGGAACAGGGAACAGGGAACAGGGAACAGGGAACCCACCCCTAACCCCGACCGTGGAGGGGAATAAGGGAACAGGGAACCCACCCCTAACCCCGACCGTGGAGGGGAATAATTGATAATTTATGGGTAAGAATTGATTTTATTTTTGATTTTCACGCCTATGTCTATTAGACATCAAATAGATAGTAGGGACGTTGCATGCAACCTCCGTGGAAAGTAGGTAGAAAGAATTAATTAATAATACCAAATCCGGTCCTGAATGCACCACGTTTTTCGCCCTTCTTCTCTAACCCTTCTGCCTTCTGCCTTCTGCCTTCTGCCTTCTGCCTTCCGATATTGCTATCCTATAAAAAAGTAACCTAATGTTAACTTCTCCTACTTAACTATGACTGAAAAATCTCAGCGCATTTGTATCCTGGGCGGTGGGTTTGGTGGACTTTATACCGCCCTCCGCCTAATTCAGTTTCCCTGGCAACCTTCAGAAAAACCCGAAATAATATTGATAGACCAGCGCGATCGCTTCCTCTTTGCCCCACTATTATATGAACTTGTGACCGGGGAATTACAAACCTGGGAAATAGCTCCGCCATTTGAAGAGTTATTCACCAACACCAACATCCGTTTTTGTCAAGGCGTTGTCTCTGAAATTGACATCAACCAACAACAAGTAAAACTAGAAAACGGTCAAGCATTCAGTTATGACCGCCTAGTTTTAGCAATGGGAGGTGAAACGCCAATGGACATGGTCGCAGGTGTCGCCGAATATGCAATTCCATTCCGCACCATTGATGATGCTTACCGTCTCCAAGAAAAGTTACGAATTTTAGAAGCATCAGACCGGGAAAAAATTCGGGTCGCCATCGTCGGGGGTGGTTATAGCGGGGTAGAATTAGCTTGTAAATTAGCAGATCGTTTGCAAGAGCGGGGGCGAATTAGATTAGTAGAACTTAGTGACATGATTTTGCGAACATCCCCAGAATTTAACCGGGAAGCAGCTTCTCAAGCTTTGTCAGAAAGAAATATTTGGATTGACTTAGAAACAGAAATTGAGTCTATTGAAACTAATCAAATTTCCTTAAAGTATAAAGGGCAAGTTGATACCATCCCTGTAGATATTGTTTTGTGGACAGTGGGTACAAAAGTCGCCCCAGTAGTCAAGTCATTACCATTGAAAAAAAATCAGCGCGACCAAATTATCACCAGTGCAACTCTACAAGTGCAAGACAATACACAAATCTTTGCTCTCGGAGATTTAGCAGACTGCCAAGATGCAGACGGGCAAAAAGTACCCACCACTGCTCAAGTAGCGATACAACAATCTGATTATGTGGCCTGGAATATCTGGGCATCTCTGAGTGGGCGACCTTTGTTACCATTCCGCTATCAGGCATTGGGTGAAATGATGGCATTGGGACTTGACAATGCGACTCTTACCAGTTTAGGAATTAAACTGGATGGTCAGGTAGCACATTTGGCAAGACGTCTAGTTTATTTGTATCGCTTACCAACCTTGGAACATCAAATGAAAGTTGCTTTCAACTGGATAGTTAATCCTATTCAAGAGGCGCTATCAAGTTTTTCAACAATTAATTAGGGGTTGCTGAAAAAGTCTTTTAACCCACCCCTCGCCCCTCCCCCTCCAAACCCACCCTAACCCCTCCCCCTCCCAGGAGGGGAGGGGAAGACAGGAAGAACGGGGAATGAGCGAGTAGGTAGGAGTAAGAATTGTAAGAGTGATTTTTCTGCCCAACTATGAGCCTAAAATACGCTCCTTGCATGAGCACCAACAGCTGAAAAATTTCCACTGCAATTCGACCCCAAAAAGGCACTTGTCTTTATATGTCAATGCTTTTAGATTAGATCGGTCACGCCCTAATTAATAAAGTTCTTAGGTAGTAGGTAGTAGGTGGTAGGTGTAAATTTAAGGTTTAACACTGGAAACGGAGCAGAAATTTGGGATATTCCTTCAAGACCGCTTCAGTCGAAAATTTTTATTATACTTAATCATCCAGACATAGTATTATCTACAGGACCTACGCAGAGGCTCTACATATAGGGAGGGCGAATGCCATTCGCCCCTACAAATGGTGTTCTAAAAGTCAATTTGCGTAAGTCCTGATCTACCATTTAATGATATATATAGCAACTGTCATTACTGCTATTGACTTATGGAATATCTCAAACAACGGAATATCATCAATAATCAATGTTTTTTCTTCCTTCTTACTTCCTCCTTCTTCTGCCATTACTGCTATTGACTTATGAAATATCTCAAACAACGGAATATCAATCAATCAATGTTTTTCCTTCCTTCTTACTTCCTCCTTCCTCCTTCCTCCTTTCAAGGAGAGGTAATTATTAATTATTAATTATTAATTATTAATTATTAATTATTGAATTCTTCCTTCTTACTTCTTAAATATGACTAAAGTTATTTTGCTTGATGCTGTAGGTACTTTATTTGGTGTACGCGGTAGTGTAGGTGAGATTTATCAACAGTTTGCCAGTCAGTGGGGTGTTGATGTTTCCCCTGTCGCTGTCAATGCAGCTTTTTTTGAAAGTTTTAAAACTGCTCCACCCATGGCATTTCCTGGGGTGGAGTCTACTAAAATACCCGAATTGGAGTTTGAGTGGTGGTGTGAGGTCGCTACTGCAACTTACAAAAAACTAGGAGTATTTGAGCAGTTTTCTGATTTCAGAGTTTTTTTTCGGGGACTTTACAATCATTTTGCTACTGCTGCACCTTGGTTTGTTTACCCTGATGTGAAACCTGCATTAATAAAGTGGCGCGATCGTGGAATTAAGTTAGCAGTTTTATCTAATTTTGATTCTCGACTTTATCCAGTTTTGCTAGCTTTGAAGTTAGCAGATTTTTTTGATAATGTGACTATCTCTACAGAAGTAGGAGCAGCTAAACCCGATCAAAAAATATTTGTCGCTGCTTTACAAAAATGTGGTTGTGCTATTGAAGAAGTTGTGCATATTGGAGATAGTTTAACTGCTGATTATCAGGGTGCAATTAATATAGGAATAAAAGCATTTTTATTAAGTAGAAATACAGTTTTACAACCCGAAAAAAATCAATTTGCTACCCTTCTAGATTGTTTTGATTATGGCTTTAACTAGGCAAAATGAGGGGTGACACCCTCTATTGAACATCACTTTAACACAATTATGATTATAGTTTCTGATAAATATATAATAATAATTAAACTATTATTACTAAGATGCACAATATTGGTATGATGAAGTGAAGGATGGTAGAAACCTCCAAAAAGTAGATGTTGACAGTACAAGTCTGCTCGGTTGGGCAGATTTTTTTTGAGTATTAATACGAACAAGATAATCTTATCTTAAGCTTACTTTAACTAAAAAATTAAAATTAAGCCCAACAAATAATTAGGGTTTGCTGAAAAAGTCTTTTTAAGGAGCAGGGGAGTGGGGGAGTGGGGGAGTAGGGAGTGGGGGAGTAGGGGAGTAGGGGAGTGGGGGCGATTTCCTACGGAATACTTCGTAAACGCGTTTGCGGAGCATTCCGGAACGGAAATCGCCCGTACAGGAGAAACGAGGAATTAATTAGGAGATAGTCGGATATATTTGTTGATCGTGATTTTTCTGCTATTATTCTGCCTATAAATGCTAACTTTTTGAGCGAACTCAACGTGATACCAGGTACTTTTTTCGACCTAAAAAGGCTAAAATCTTTATCAAAATAGTGCTTTGAGATTTAATCAGTAACCCCTACAGCCCTTTTCAGATTGATAAACCACATCGTCATAACCAAAAACGGCGTTGCTGATTCTGGGTATGATGCAAGCCCCCCTAGCCCCCCAATTTTGGGGGGAATAAAATTCTATGATGCAAGCCCCCCTAGCCCCCCAATTTTGGGGGGAATAAAATTCTAAAAGTCCCCCAATGCACGGGGGATGCGCGGGGGCTTGATCAGAACCAAACAATCGCGCATTCATACTTCAATTCAGCAACGCCCCAAAAACCTATAAGGGCGGCATTCGGAGCTTTGCGGAGCGCAAATGTCATTTGCTACGCATAACTACGTTAACGCCCCTACTGTGGTTTACTGAAATGAAAATCGCTGTAATTAGTGAATATTAGAAGTTTTTTAGTAACTTATTCGGTATACTTATCAGAGTTACTATACCGAACCCGAGCGGATTTGATATTACACACTCGATGTATTACTTCCATCAAATAGTATAAGAAAATTGCAGACAACATTTGTGCATAAAACTCGTGATTATTTATAATGCTAATTAAAACTCGATCGTCAGGAGTAATTATATGAGTCAGTCACTTTTAACCTCAACTTTTCGTAATGCAATGGAACCTCTAACTATTTTAGAAATAGAAAAACAGTTACAAAAATTACCACCAGAAATAGTTGATTCTATCAATAAAGCTGATGTTACCGCCTATAGTCTAAATAGATTACCACCGATGTATTTTACAACACAAAAAGGAAAAATATGGCAACAGCAACGGTCACAAAAACTAGCGGATATGATTTCTAGAGTAGTTAGCTTAGGTATTAAAGCAGCCCAAAGAAACAATAAAATTTTTTCTACTCCACTCCACCCATCTTTTAAGGATAATAAAGCAGTAATCGATCGCCAAAAACCTATATTACATGAATTTAATGCTATGATTCCATTAGCAACTGTAGAAATAGAACGGCAACTTAAAGTATTACCCAACGATCTATCAAGAACTATTAATAAAGTGGATGTAATTGCTTATACTCTCAATCGCCTCCCTCCTCTATATTCTACTACTAGAGAAGGATGGATTTGGCAACAAGAACTAGCTCGAGAAAAGTTAATAACTATGATTTCACGAATGGTTACTTTAGGTATTAAAGCAGCTCAAAAAAACACGAGCGTTTATGTAAAAAATTGAAGTTCATGAAGTGAAATAGATCTGATTTTTGATCATAGTTATTCTCACTCCAGAGAGCAATTAGTTAAATATATTTCTGAGTAAGTTCATTAATGGATAATGGATAATGGATAGTTACCTCTCCCTTTTAGGGAGAAGATTGACCAACGCCGAAAAAATTTATTCTCTTGGTAGATTGGATATGGCGAAGTTTCCTCGCCATCCCACTCTCCGGGAAGCTGCGCTACGACCGCTTTTTTCCCTTGTAGAACCACAGCTCGTGGCGCAGCCAAGGGGAGGCTAATAAAGCTGAATTGTTTAATTATATCATGTCCGGTAGCATCGGTATTGTATAGTGAAGTAAGGAAGAAGGAAGACCGAAGTTGGAAGAAGGAAGAGGGAAGAGGGAAGAAGGCTTACAGCGGTTTTCATTTCAGTAAACCACAGTAGGGGCGTTAACGATAGTTATGCGAAGCAAATGGCATTTGCGTTCCGCAAAGCTCCGTATTGCGCACTTATAGGTTTTTGGTTATGACGATGTGGTTTATCAATCTGAAAAGGGCTGTAAAAGTGTGAAAAAACGTAAATTTCCTGTAGATATTCACCCTTGATTTTACACAAACGCGCCCCAGCGGGCATGATATTATTTAATTATTTAAAGCCGAAAAATAGAAAAAATAAACATGAACATCATACAAAAAAAACAATCAATAAAATCTCAAAACTGGTCTATTAAAAAATTACCAGGCTTAAGTAAACAACATCAAGAATTACTAATAGAATATGGCATTACCACTACAAGAAAATTACTAGAAATAACTCACACTTCCCAGCAAAAATTAACCCTAGCAAATCAACTACAAATTCACCTTCAATATATCAAGAAATGGGTAGCATTAGCAGACTTAGCTAGAGTTCCTAGTATCGGCTGTCAATACTGTGGACTTCTGCTTCATGCTGGCATTGCTTCAGTTACTCAACTAGCTCAAATACCTATCCACAGGTTGCACCAACAAATCCTCAAATTACAGGTATCAACTATGCAAAGACGTGACCTTTGTCCTACTGTCGATCTGGTTCAAAAATGGATTCAACAAGCTCAATTTTTGGGTGCATCTCAATTTTGAATAAAGCCAAAATTTTATCGCTTTTAGGGAACAGGGAACAGGGAACAGGGAACAGGGAACAGAAAAGAATAAAAACAACTGTACCTCATAGGTAAGCATTTCCTGCGGAATGCGGAGCTAACAGCTATTAGCAGTCAGCTATCAGCTATCATGATGAGGTTTTAATGAATATAGACTGTTGAGCGCCAGCTTTTATAGTTAGTAGTCGTGTAAAAATAACTTGAACAGTTTTTTTTAATGGAAGCTATATTTCACAATTTATCCCAGATAAAATTTGTACAACTTATTCAATCATGGCTCCTTAAGTATAAATTCTGCCTAAATTAGTAAAGCTTTTATCTAAAACTAAAAGCAATAGCTGATGGCTAATAGCTGACAGCTGAATGCTTACCCTCATAGCTTTGGAAACTGCTGCATGAGATGCACTCCAAGACGTAATTATTAATTATTAATTATTAATTATTAATTGTTTAATACTTCATAAATTCAGGACTACCAAAAATTAATGCTGCCCTTAGTTCAGGAGAACTATTTTCAATTACTGCACGAGTTTGAGCAGAAAAATTATTACCCAAAGTCGCCATTAATTTTTCTGCACTAATAGGTTTACCTCTACCCAATAAACCACCAGATAAAGGTACGGCTAAACTACTACGTCGAATCATTGTATCTGAGGTTAACCATGCTTCTTTTGTATTTTTATAACCGTCGGGAGTAACACAACCATAAAGAGGCATTCCTAACTGGTCTAAAATGCCATTAATAGGTCGAAAATTATCAACTTCGTTACCAATAGCTCTCATGGCAGAAGCTACAAAATGATAGGGATTTTTAAATTTAGTATTGTGTGTTTCTACTTGCCAAAATTCCGAACTGTTGAAGAGAGTTTTTAATACCTCAGAAATATCTCCTTCACTCTCTAAAAAAATCTGAGCTAAAGTTTTAACTAAAGATTCTGGCGGTTGGTCTAATACAAAAGTTTGAGCTAATTTATAACTAATATGTTTAGCTGTGGCAGGATGGCTAGCCAAAATATCTAAAGCAATTTCACCTTCAGCCATGCCATTTTCTTTAATTGTTTGTCCGAGAAAAAATTTATTCCCCGGTTCGTGACGTTTTTCATCAAAATAAAATCCATCTATATCTTCAGCTCTTTTAGTATTAGGAGGTAAACCCCAACCAGTAAAAATCTTTGCTAGAGCAATAATATCATCTTGAGTATAGCCTCCATCCACACCTAAAGTATGTAATTCTAATAATTCTCTAGCATAATTTTCATTTATTTTTCCCCGATGACTCCGCCAATTATCCAAGTAAATTAACATGGCTGGATGATGAGCAGTAGCACCTAATAAATCTCTAAACTTTCCCAAAACATGAGGTCTAATTGCCTGTTGTTCGTAAGAACTGAAATATAAACGATTTAATCCTTGACGACCAAAAACATTGAAGTGATTGTACCAAAAATCTACCATAACTTCTTCCAAGTGACGCGGACTTTCTAGAGTGCGGAGAAAACGTCCTTTACTAGCTTGTAAAAAAATCTTTTGTTCAAAGCGTCCTTTGATTCTATTTAATCCTCTTTGGTCTAACTTTAATTCTTTTCCTGTTTGTTGAAGTTTTTGTAATTCTGTGATTATTTCACCAGGTTTGAGAGGCAATGTATCGAGATATTCTAGCTTTTGAGTTAATAGTTTTGGATAGGGAATAGAATTAGGTTTTAGTTGAGATTGAATATAGACTTCAATACTAATATTTTTAATCTGTTCAACTTGTCCTGGAGTCGGTCCGAAACTAAGGCGGTTAATTAGGTGTAAAATTTTAGTATCAGTCATTTAAATTATCAGTTATTAGTGGGGTAATATAATTTCGTTGATTGTCATACAATGGGTAGGGGTAAATGGCCATTCACCCCTACAATATAGACTCTTCTTTTTAATACTAAATAATACTGATCCTACCGGATTAGATATAGCGCACTGATCGGAAAAGAACATTAGTCAGGAACCGAACATTCCGACTCTACCACTTCTGCCGCTTCAGGTGTTAACTCCAGAGGAATAAATTTGAAACCGTACTCATTATTCGTAGGACAAGGAACAACCTTAACTAACTCAAAGGGTAGTTTTTGCCGATCGCCAGTCCCTCGTTGAAATTCGATTTTTCCTGTTACTCCCTCAAAATTGAAACTTTCATCTGCTAATCTCTTCTGAATTCCTAAGCGATCAGGTTTTTGTCGAATCCCTTCAATTAGCACCTGAGCAGCATCATAGCTCAAAACTGTGCGAGGACTGACAGACCCTCCCCAAAGCCGCTTACTGGTCTGAGAAAAATAAGACGTTAGATTCCTTAGAGGATGCCAGGGAACGGTCAAAATCAGTTTTTCTAAGAGTTGAGATTGACCAATATTCAAAGTTTTCGGACTATAAACCGACCAATTACCTATCATCCAATTTTGACCATCGTTTTCTTTAATGATTTCCAGAGCATTATCTAGAGCATTACTCACTTGACCATCTGGTATTAAAACAATTGCTAATTCCCCAGAGTTTCTAATTTTTTGAATAGCGCTTTGAGCATCAAAATTACGCTGAGAAATATCAAATGAATCAATAATGTCTTCTTCTGTTCCTACTTTTTCTAAGAATTTTTCTTCAAATCGTTTTTTGTAATCACTGGAATACGGACTAGCAGGGTTATAAAAAATTGCAACTCTTTTTTGATTCACTAGATTACTCATCAAAACATCAACCGCTGCATCTGTAGGTAGATAATTATTTGTGGTAACTCGGAAGAAAAACCGTCGGGGATCGTCGGTGAGTTCAGAAGTGGTTGTACCTGGGGAAACTATTACTAATTCATTTTGGTCATATATATCTACAGTTGCAGTCGTCATCTCACTGGTCCAATGACCAATAACACCTAGAATCTCTGACTGTTTAACTATTGTATTAGCAACCTTCTTTGCTTGCTCCTCATTGTTAGCATCATTAGCAATAATGACTTTTAAACCTTTTCCATTCAAGCTTTTAGACTCTAGAAAATCTGCACCTGGTAAAGTCAAATTAAAGAATTTTTCCTTTAAACTCAAGTTAACTTCTGTTTGCATTTGAGCTACTCCCCGCAAGATTTCTTCAGCAAGTTCTGCATTCTTCCCTGTTTCATCCTCTAAAACTGGAACCACAACTGCAATGGTATAGAAATCAGCTCCTGTAGCTTCTAAAATTGCATTATTGAGATATATTAAAGTTTCTGGATCTCTTCGTTCTCTATCCCAGCTTTCCTGAAGATATCTTGCTGCCTCCCGATAACTTTTTTTGCTTTCAAAACAATCACTCCAATCTTGTCGAATATTACTTTTCCAAATAGGTAGAAAATGATTCCAGGGTTTCTGACATATAGCAACTGCTTCTACACCCCTTTGTTTATCTCGTGGTGAAAATAGTTTTACCAGAATTTCCTCACCTTGACTGATTTGATCTTCAAGGGTTTCAGGTTTAGGGATTAGTTTAGAAATTCCCAAAAAACCAGCGATAATCAACAAAAACAGAATTATCTGTATTATCTGCTTGGGTGCTATTGGCGGCCGCGTTAGACGTTCGGGTTCAGGTTCAGGTTCAGGTTCAGGCCAATATAGTTCAGGTGTAGTAGGATTTTGTATTAGGACTGGTAGTTTAGATGCTCTGGGATAAAACGATTTATTTGGAAGATGAAATTCTAGATGTTGCAAACGTCTCCGTGCTTTTCTAACAGCGGCGTGGAGAGGTTTTCTTTGGGTAAATTCGTCTAGGAAATATTCCAAAAAACGCTGTGCTACTAGATCGGGAACAAGTTCTCGCATCACAATCAAATGGGGGATATCCAAATCAGCTAAATATTCGGCAATACCGAGTCCATCACAGGAATTAAAAATTGCCAGCTTGACTCTGGGAGCAGCTTCCTTTAAAGCTTCTCCTAAAGCATGGATTGGTATCTCTAAAGTATTACCAATTTGAATAGTCTCAGCAGCACTGTGCCCACTATAAAAAATAATATCCCAATTTCCTTGCCAAAGAGTATTAAATAGCTCTTCATAAGTCAGCGAATTTTCTGTCGCTGGAATAGCTTTAATACTTGCTCCATGTCTTTCTAAGTTATCAATGAGTTTCCGGTCTTGCTTGAGTTCTAAACTCCCCTGATCGCTGCCAAAAATTGCCAGAATTTGTACTGGTTTTTGCAAGGTTTCTGTTGGTCGATTAAATTGAGAATATTGAGACAAGAGGGTAAATTCTGCCTGGGGTAAAAAACGCTTTTTCTGAAATAAGTCCCAACAATCCCAGGATAATTTACGCAGATAAGAATTTGATGTATCGATGATAACTCGTACTGGTTTATTTGAAGTTCCATCTTTTAGTCTTCCTATAATTCGCCCTCGAATATCTCCAAATTGAGGTTCCCTCAACCAATTTTTTGCATTACCTTCTAGGGTTAGAGTGGCATTTTGACAACCTTCTATACTGGAGACATGGGTGATTTGCTTTTCTGGAATCTCCATCGCTCGTTTTTCTAATCCCAACTCAGTATAAATGTTTTCCATTTATCATAAACTATAGGAAAATCTGGGTTAGCGGGCAATTTAGGACAGTCGAGTTCTTTATCAATGATTTTATCATCTTGCCAAAACTCTAGAGAAACAGAAAAACCTGATTCAAAACTGCCTTCTTCTATTCTGATAACAACTTGTTTAAGCATTATTCTTAATTAATTGTTGTAGTTTTAAAATTATATTTGTTTAAATAGTTAATAACCACAAAATTTGCTCTTTGTAGGTTGGGTTGAGGACAGGAAACCCAACACCTAATCTTAATTCCACAAGAATATCATATTATCAGGACTTACGCACGAACACGCTTATCCAGAGAGGGCAAATGCCATATCCAGAGAGGGCGTTAGCGCAGCTTTGCGTTAGCAAATGCCATTCGCCCCTACATTCTTGTTGCAGACCAATATTTTTAGACGTTGTTGTTGGGTTGCGCTACCGCTTAACCCAACCTACTATTTTACTGAAATAATAAAGTGCTTTGTCACAGTAGCAGAATTAAGGCTAACTTGAAGACTAAAGCGATCGCCTGGATCGGCGGTAAATTTGAACTGAATATAATCATCTCGTTGTCTAGCACGAATTTCAAATAAAGATTCCCCCATTTCATCTAAACCAATTAGTTTTAAATTTGCTGGTAAAAAACGTTGGTCTTGAAGAGGATAAACTCTGGAAAGAACAGCAAATCTTTGGTTTGGTTTGGGTAAAATTGCTATCATTAGTGCCACCGGATCTCCTGCTAGTTGCATTCCTAGATCGATAGCGCGACGTACACCTGCTGCTGGATGACTAGGGTTAATTTCCCACAACAATTCGGCAATTTGCCAGCGTGTTTCTTCATCTTCTGTTGTTTGTAAAATCTGTACGAGAGCTTTATTTACTTCTGTGTCTGAGAGTTCAGGTTGAGATAAATCTACCTGTGTTTTGTCTCTTGGTTTTTCAGTTATTTGGAATTGTTGAAGAAATTTTTTAACTACTTTGGGAGATAATTTTTCTGTTGTTTGATATGACCTGAAAGCCATTTGTATAATCGGTTTGCGATTTTTTATAAGCTCTTCCACTGGTTGCCAAGTTTCTGTAAAAATACCTTCTAACCAACTTGTTAATTTTTCCCAATATTTTGATTCATCCGAGGTCTTTTCTGGAAGTTTAATAGCTACCGGATTCAAATATTTCAAATTTAAAATTAAGTGGCTGGAGTCATAATTTAGTTGAGTCAAAGAAAGTGGATAATTTCCTCTTTCATTTTTTTGTAAAGACCGATTTTTGAATTGATCGTGCCGTATAAATCCAATTAAAATAGCTTCTTCCTCCTCTACTGAAACCTGTATCAAGATATAGAAATGAGCAGCAAATTCTGGGGTATTAATCATTTTATCAGGAATTTCAATTCCTTCATTTACTATATTCTCATCTGTCAGTAAGCAAACTGTAAATCCATTGACTTGCAGAGGGCAAATTGGTTCCGAACTGATAATTTGATGAGGTGGCAAAGATTCAATTTGATTATCTAATGTTAAATGGCGATCGCTCAACCATTTTTTGAGTGCTAATAAACCCAAAATTTTCACATAAGCTTGCCATTGTTGGGCTTCGTTCTTAAAGCGATCGCTCAAAAGAGTTGCTTGCTCAAAATCTTCAGGTTCTAAATCAATAGTTTCTAAGTGCAATTGTTGGTAATATAGTCTGTTTATTTGGTTATAATCAGTCATATTAAGGCTCCCAGTTATTGTTGTAATTTTAAGTTTTATCTTTGCAATCTATGGAATGATTAATGTAGTTATTTTACTACTTATTATTATGTCAAATAAGCTGACTATCCTTAAGATAATAGCGCATTTTTTCAGCAAACAAACTTGTCATTTTTTTGTATTTCCTCCCTGTAGAATTTTCCTTAACTGCCTCTATAAAAACGGTTTCATCTAAATAACGACTTAATAGTTCAATTAAAGAATCAAGAGCATTTGCATCTAAAACCCCTTGACTGGAATTTAACTCTGCTTTCTTTAACAAAATTTGCAGCATTTTCTCCATTACCTGTTCTCGAATTTGCTTCAGCATTTGCTTAAGTTTTAAGATGCGACTAACTTGAGATTGATTATTCATATTTAATTGCCGAGCTACTTCACTTTGAGATTTATTTTCACAATAAATTAGTCGTAACATAGGCAAAAAATCAGGAGCAAATTCACTATACCAAGCACTTTTTTGTAGTTTATGCAAACGTTGAGAAAGCACTCTCTCAATAGCATCCATAAGAGCTAGATCGCGATGTTCGTCTAGAAATTCAAGTTCCATTGCTGAAGTATTAGAGGGTGGTGAAATCTCAGTTGGATTTAATATTTGTTCCTGTAGAAACTGAGCAATAGTTTTCAATTGTTCAAGTAGTTCATCTGAAGAATTATATAAAACTCCCCTGGGAAAAAGGCGATCGCGCATTTCCTGAAGTTGAGACTCAGAAGGTTCAGGACATTTGCCCCTTGCACCCTGTTCTCGTCTGTCGCGCCGATATACCCCATGAAACGCTTCTACCACATCCCGTTCTTGAGGTGAAAGAGCTTCCATTTGGTAACGCTTTATCTTATTTAGTTTTGCCCAAGGAGTAGTTAAAGATAAACCAAATTCTACCCATAGCGTTCGAGTAAGTTCTGAGTGGCGACGGGTGCATAAATTAGTCCAACCCCAGAGTCCACCTTGATCGGGATTGAAACTTCTCAGAATTTCCTCCCAGAAATAGGAGTAAGAAGACTGAGAGTTTTCCTGAACTTGCTTAATGTTTTTTGTCTTACCATCATCAGTGAGTACCAGGTACAACACATCTCGGAGGCGAAAAGGATAGCGATCGCCAAATTCTTGAACCAGTTTTTGACAAGCGTCAACAATGGCATGGGAAATGTAGCAACGTAAAGAAAGTCCTGCTGTTATGCTGCATTCCTTAGAAGAAGCAGAATTTTGAGAACGAAAGTGAGATAGTAAAGTAGCTTGAATTTTTCGGTTATCTTGAGAGGAGAGTTTTTTGAGTTCAGCAATAGACGGAAACCAGATTTCAAATTGTTTCTGAACAGGTAATAGTACCTCCTGTCGATATCCTCTATGAGAACCAGACACATCAGAGCTAGTTAAATCAATTTTGCATAATGTCCAGTAGTTATTGGTGGAACCATTTTTCATCCTCCTTACACCTCCATATTATATTTTTAACCTTATTCAATTAGTATTAATGCTGATCAGCACTAACAATATATTTTCCTAAAAGTTCTATTTGAGTATAGTTTCTGATGATTTGAACTTATGCACTCAAAATATTTTGTATAATCTGTATAAGTTACCAAAAAATGAAGTCCAAAGCCTCCCCTTTCAAGGGGATGAAAAGCGGAGCTTCCCGTAGGGTGGGATGCTGATGTCCCCTCAACATATCCAATCGACCAAGAAAGAATAAATTTTATTATTTCAAGCCTCTGGGTTTCCTAGGTCACGCTGCGAAACAGCCAGAGGTAACTGATAACTGATAACTGATAACTGATAACTGAAATGACCCCTGATATATGATTCCTGAGAAATATGACTATTAAGCTAGACAAGATTATTGTTATTGATATTGAAGCTACCTGTTGGCAAGAACATTCCCCACCAGAACAAGAAAGCGAAATAATTGAAATTGGGATTTGTATTGTTGATGTAGCTAGAGCGAAACCTATTGAAAAAGAAAGTATTTTAGTCAGACCAGAATGTTCCCAAATTAGTGAATTTTGTACCCAACTTACAACTTTAACTCAAGCAGAAGTTGACCGAGGAATTACTTTTTCCGAAGCTTGTTTCAAACTACGGAAAAAATATGAATCTTTAGAACGAGTCTGGGCAAGTTGGGGCAATTACGACAAAAATATGTTTGAGAAACAATGTTTATCTAGAAACATAAAATATCCTTTTGGCATTAGACATATTAATGTAAAAAATTTGTTTGCTCTGGTTCATGCTTTACCCAAAGAAGTAGGGATGGCAAATGCTTTAAAATTATTAGATATTCCCTTGGAAGGAACTCATCATAGAGGTGCAGATGATGCTTGGAATATTAGCAAAATATTAGGAAAATTACTTTTACAAGGTAGGTTCAACAATTGATAATGAACAATGGATAATGGATAATTACCTATCCTTAAAACGGTTCTTGATTGAACTTAAGGAAAATATTTTATTTTTATTTTCTTCATAAATGTAGTAGATTTATAGTAGGAACGTTCTATGGAACTTCCCTACTACGAATTTAACTTCTGACTTCTGAGTTCTAATTTCTGACTTCTGCTAAAACACCATTCAAGAAAATATCAGCTAACCCCTCTGCCATTTCCTGCATTGCTTGGGGGGTAGCATCAGGTTCTAATAAAGTTTGTTGACTAAAACCTGCGATCGCAAACATTCCTAAAAATACCCGCGCTACAATTTTCGGGTTCATCTGACGATATACACCCCGCTCCATTGCTGTTGTAAAAAAAGCCTCTGTTACGTCAGTCATTTTCTCAATAACTTCCGATTGAATTTTATCCCTCAACTCTGGATGAAATTGTGCTTCCAAGAAACAAACCTTCATCATATCAGTATTTGGTCGCATATTCAACATCCGTCGGCGCATCACTTGTGCCACAGCTTTATAACTAGACATCTCACTTAATTCTGTTAATAAATCTGTGAGAATTTCTACCCAACCCTCCGTAGCTAACTCAATCAAAATCGCTTTTTTATTAGTAAAATGACGAAACAAAGTACCTTCTGCAACTCCTGCCTTTTTCGCCAAATCTCGAATCGTAGTACCATCATATCCAGATTTAGCAAACAATTTTTGAGCTGCTTGTAATATCTTAGTTCGTGTTTGTATCTCCGAAGTTGGCAACTTAGTTAAAACTTTCATAATAGTTAAAAATTTTATGTTACTTTAACCATTTGTAGCCTTATAATTTGGCAATTTAAGCATTAATTAACAAAGATTTTATGTAAGCATTTCCTGCGGAATGCGGAGCTAACAGCACCTCAGCACTTCAGCTTTATAGAATTGAAATAGCTGACCGCTGACCGCTGACTGCTGACTGCTATTTTGTATAATCGAAAAAGTTGCACCCTACGCTAATATTCGCAAAATCTCAGACTTCAGAATATAATCCTAATTGTCGCCCAATCAAAAATTCAATTACCTATGCAGATATGTCCAAATAGCATTGCTATGTGGAAGTCAAAATTTCAAATTCTTAAAGGTAAACTCAAAATAGAACTATTTACAGAAAGCTCTGAGATAAAATCTACTCAACTCGAAGGATTAAATTTTTAATATTTATGCAAACTTTCTTACCAGCTTGGTGTAAAAAAATAATTACCGAAAAATTTAGGTATAAAGCCTCTCCATTCATGAAGAAAAAAGAAGAAAAATCCTTTGCTTCAATCCTCTTATTTATAAGAAGAGGTAATTCTAAATTCTTAATTCTAAATTCTAAATTCTTGAATGCTAGCTTTGAATTGGCCCAACTACGAAAGCGATCGCTCAACTTATGTCTTTGCTTGATTACCATCAGTTTGTTTTGGTTTGGGCTTCCCGCAAATGTGGCCTTAGCACGGGAATCTACTCCTGACCAAAAAATATCAATTAAGCCTTACCTAGACCGAGTAATCAAAAAAGTAACAGAATTTCGCCTCGACAATGGCATGAAATTCATCGTATTGGAAAGGCATAATGCCCCAGTTATATCTTTTTCTATTTATGCTGATGTTGGTGGGGCGAACGAACCGGACGGTCAAACAGGTGTGGCCCATTACCTAGAACATCTAGCTTTTAAAGGTACAAAAAAAATCGGTACAAAAGATTATCAAGCTGAAAAACAAACTTTAGAGAAACTAGATAAGATATTTGCAGAAATTCAAACAGCTAGTGCCAATCAAAAAACCGAACAAGTCACCCAACTTTTAACAGAATTTGAAGCAACTCAAAAGTTGGCATCTCAATATGTAAATCAAAATGAATTCTCCAAAATAGTCCAACAAGCAGGAGGAGTAGGAATGAATGCTGCCACCTCCGCAGACTACACCCTATACTTCTACAGTTTACCTGCCAATAAACTAGAATTATGGATGTCCTTAGAGTCAGAAAGATTTTTGGAACCAGTATTTAGAGAATTTTATAAAGAAAAACAAGTAATTCTCGAAGAGAGGCGCTCGCGCACAGAAAATTCACCCGTTGCCCAACTGTTGGAAAAGTTTTTAATTAAAGCTTTCCAAGTTCATCCTTACCGTCGCCCTGTTATTGGTTATCAAGAAGATATCGAAAATTTAAGCAGAGAAAACGTGCGTGACTTTTTTGATACTCATTATGTTCCCAGTAACTTAACAGTAGGGATAGTTGGAGATGTCGATCCCAAAGAAGTCAAAAAATTAGCAAAAATTTACTTCGGTCGCTACGAAACTAGAGAAAAACCACCACAACTTAATATTGTCGAACCTCCCCAAACTGAACCAGGGGAAGTAACAATGAAATTGCAATCTCAACCTTGGTATATAGAAGGTTATCACCGACCTGCAACAAATCATCCCGACAATGTAGTTTATCAAATGATTACTAGCATCTTGAGTGATGGTCGTACTTCTCGCCTCTATCAGTCATTAGTTGAGAAACAGCAAATAGCTCTGGTAGCAAGAGGAGCTGGTAGTTATCCAGGAGATAAATATCCACATCTGATGCTATTTTATGCCATGACTGCTCCAAATAGTAATGTAGATGAAGTCGGAGCAGCTTTGCAGACAGAAATTGAAAAATTGAAAACAGAGCCAGTTTCTCAGCAAGAATTAGAAAGGGTGAAAACTCAAGCACGGGCAGGTTTATTGCGCTCTCTTGACTCTAATACGGGAATGGTTTCTGCTCTGTTGAGCTACGAAGTTAAAACTGGTTCGTGGCAAAATCTGTTTAAAGAATTAGATGCCATTAATGCAGTAACCACAGAAGATATTATGCGTGTGGCTAAAAAAACTTTCGTTGCCAACAACCGTACTATTGGCAGACTACTTCCCAAGTGAAGTCAAAAGTCAAAAGTCAAAAGTGAACAGGACTTACGCACCAAGCGTCATATCTAGTAGGGGCGAATGGCATTCGCCCTCTATTCCCTATTCCCTGTTCCCTATTCCCTGTTCCCTATTCCCTATTCCCTATTCCGGCGTTGCTGAATTGAAGTATGAATGTGCGATTGTTTTGTTCTCGCCTTCGCCCCCGCGCATCCCCCAATCTTGGGGGACTTTTAGGGTTTTATTCCCCCCCAATGGGTGGGGGGCTAGGGGGGCAAAATCATACCCATAATCAGCAACGCCCCTATTCCCTATTCCCTATTCCCTATTCCCTATTCCCTATTCCCTTTCATACCAAAACAAACAATGCTTTCTAACTACAAAAGAAAACTTACTAAATCCAAAATTTTCATCACAGCATTTTTAGCCGTAGTAATGCTGTTAGCTATATTAGGGCAAATACCAGCCATAGCTCTAGCTCCAGCCAAACATTATACCGAACTAGAATTTCCCCCACTACCAGAATTAGAACTACCGGAGTACACTCGCTTTAAACTGGATAATGGCATCGTTGTCTATCTCATGGAAGACCATGAATTACCCCTAATAGGTGGTAGAGCAATATTCCGGACAGGTTCAAGATTTGAACCCGAAGATAAAACAGGGTTAGCAGACTTAACTGGTACTGTCATGCGTACAGGTGGTACAACTCAACATTCTCCTGACAAAATAAATCAAATACTCGAACAAAAAGCAGCAGTAGTAGAAACAGGAATCGGCAGTACTGCTGGTATTGCCAGGTTTAGTTGCCTGACTGAAGATTTGACAGAAGTATTTGGATTATTTACCGAAGTAATTCGCGAACCCGTATTTGCTCCAGCAAAACTAGAGTTTGCCAAACAACAATGGCAAGGTGCAATTGCTCGTCGGAATGACGACCCTGAATCTATTGTTGGTCGCGAGTTCCAAAAATTGATTTATGGGACAGAAAGTCCTTATGCTCGAACTGTTGAATATGAAACCCTCAACAATATTTCCCAGTCAGATTTAATTGATTTCTATGCCAAATATTTCCATCCTGAGAATATGATTTTGGGAGTAGTAGGAGATTTTCAGACCAAACAAATGCGATCGCTCATTACAGAGCAATTTGGCAACTGGCAACCAAGTATTAAAGCAGTGAAACCTCCTCTACCAAATGTTAGTCAAGCTCAAGTCGGTGATATGTTTTTTATTGACCAACCTCAGCTAACTCAAAGTTATGTACAAATGGGTCACTTAGGCGGAAAATTAGATAATCCTGATTATACAGCTTTGAGCGTCATGAATGAGGTACTTAATGGTTTGGGGGGACGCTTGTTTAATAATATTCGATCGCGTCAAGGTTTAGCTTATTCAGTTTCTGCTTATTGGAGTCCTAACTATGATTATCCAGGGGTATTTATCGCTGGGGGTGAAACTCGTTCGGATGCAACTGTGCCATTTATCACATCTGTTAATAAAGAAATTGAACGTATTCGCACTCAACCTATTACAAAAGAGGAACTCACCCATGCCAAAGATTCAACTCTCAACTCATTTATTTTCAACTTTCAAGACCCAGCTCAAACTTTATCCCGTTTAATGAGATATGAATATTATGATTATCCTAAAGATTTCATTTTCCGTTATCGCCAGGAAATAGAAAATATTACTGTTGAAGATGTGCAAAGAGTAGCTCAAAAATATTTGCAACCAGATAAAATTGTAACTTTAGTGGTGGGCAACAAAGAAGCAATTCAACCACCTCTGAGTAGTCTCGGAAACGATCTGAAAATTACTTCAATAGATATCACAATTCCAGAACCTAGTTAATTGAAGTAGTAGTCAGTAGGTTGGGTTAAGCGTATCTCGCAACCCAACATCAACCAAAATAATCAGTAGTTAGTAGGTTGGGTTAAGTGGCAGCGCAACCCAACATCAACCAAAATAATCAGTAGTTAGTAGGTTGGGTTAAGCGTATCTCGCAACCCAACATCAACCAAAATAATACTTTTATATTTGGTTAGCGATCGCTAAGAAAAACTGACATCATGTTGGGTTTCTCTGCGCTCAACCCAACCTACAAAATTAACTGACATCATGTTGGGTTTCTCTGCGCTCAACCCAACCTACAAAATTAACTGACATCATGTTGGGTTTCTCTGCGCTCAACCCAACCTACAAAATTAACAAATATTATTTGAACTTTATGGAATATCGTCGGGCAAAAACACCAGGAGCAACCTATTTTTTTACAGTAGTGACATACAACCGCCAGAAAATTTTGTGCGAACCGGAAAACATAGATTTACTACGAAAAGCTTTTCGATATGTGATGCAAAAACATCCATTTAAAATAGATGCTATTGTCATCTTGCCAGACCATATTCATTCTCTTTGGACGTTACCTGAAAATGATGCAAACTTTTCTACTCGTTGGCGGTTAATTAAAAGTTATTTTAGTCGTCAATGCCATTCTCAATATCAGGGAAAAATTTCAACATCTCGACAAAATAAAGGAGAAAAAGCTGTTTGGCAACGTAGGTTTTGGGAACATCAAATTCAAAGCGATCCCGATTTTGCTAATCATGTCGAATATATTCATTATAATCCAGTACATCATAGATTAGTAACTGCTCCGTCATATTGGGAATACTCTAGTTTTCATCGTTATGTAAAAGCGGGAATTTATGACCAAATGTGGGGGTCTTCAGAAAAGCTGATTTTTGACAGCAATATTGGCAGAGAATAAAAAGTAGGTTGGGTTAAGCGCACTTCGCAACCCAACAAAAACCAAGATAATAAGATAAAAAGTAGGTTGGGTTAAGCGACAGCGCAACCCAACAAAAATAGTGTGAGTAGGTTGGGTTAAGCGACAGCGCAACCCAACAAACCAAGATAATAACATAATACAGCTCTTTCGATAGCGTAGCTCCCCTGGAGGGGAAACATGATATAAGTCCCGATCAAATTACTCTAATACTAGAAACTTGATATCAAAAACGAAGCCATTATCGCAGTCTGTAGCTCGACGTATATCCATTAAGGAACGACGGCAAAACAAACGTTGCAACCAACGATCGCCTGTCTGAGAAATAGCAGCACGTCCGTGGAGACATTTACTATTATCAAATAAAAGCATATCTCCTCGCTCCAATATTATTGCTTGACTAACGTAGGGCAAAACATCGATCAAAGCATCGACTGCAGTTTTTGCTTCCTTAGTTATACTCTTGATTGCATAGAGCTTTGCTGCTATTTCTAATTCGCCATTGTGATTTTCTGTAACTAGGGGACGCAACTCACTTTGAATTACTTTTCCATTCCACAAGTTAAAAGACCCTGGCAGTTCAACTCGAAACAGAGGTTGCTGTAGGAGGTGTCGGTGACGCGGACTAAGTTCTGCGAATGCTTTGTTGAGTTCTGCAATATAGGTAGGTGTATTTGAATCATGATTAATCCTAGTAAAAACAGAAACTCTGGACGATAACATCGCTTCAAGATAGCCTCATCTGTGTGATAACCTAATGAGACGGAACCTTCATTTGAGAGCGATCGCTCTTTACCGGGGACTGGTGTAATTTCTTGCACTAGCACTCCTTTTTCTTGTTTATAAGCTAGTGGTAGTAAACCACTGACAGCGCTAATACCGAGCAAAATTTTCTCACTAATGTCAGTAGTTTTGTGCTGAGGACGTTTGCCATCAACTGGTGGTTTACCTAGTTTCTCGTCTATTGGTAAATTATGAATGACTAAAAAAGGTAAACCGTGAGGTTTGGTTAGTTGCTTGAAGCTTTGCAAAATCTCTTCTGGTAATAGTTGTTGAATAATTTGACCTAGTTGCTGGAGCTTTTCTTCTGTGATATTTTCCAAGTCTAGGGGAATTTTTGACAATTCTGCTTGTAATGCTTGGTTTGTTTCTGCGGGTATTTGATGCTGTAAAAAATCTTTCATATTGATTGGCGATTGTGTGTTTTCTTTGTTGGAAAATTTTTTGGCAAGTTGATGTTCGTTCATTGGTTTATCTCTGGATTCAACTGATACTAATTTAGCCTGGTTTGCAGCGGGATGTCATTAGTTTGAAATAACTATTTTGGGCTTTAAATTAAATCAAATTGAATCAAATTAAATTCACTTAAATCCTGTTAAATTACACAAAATTACAGCAAATAGCAGTAAATAGCTAATCTCCTTTCAGGAGTTTTTTTATGGAAATTATGTTGATATAATTGTTATTAGTTATATAGGTTATTTCAGTTATCAGTACCTCTGGTTTATGCTGGAGGTTTGAGACGTTAACTGCTATTCCATACCGACCAACTTTTAATCTGTAGCGGTTCTTTAATTTGTGAAGTACAGTTTTATATCCCCCCGCTGCCCTGAGAAAGGGGGGAGCCAACAAAAAGTCTCCCTTTCCAAGGGGGATTTAGGGGGATTGTAAATGTACCTCATAACTGTAGGAATTGCTATATCTATTCTTTGGAGCTAATATGCAGATTACAAAATTACACTCAGAGTTTATCAGTGAAATTGCGGATGGTTTATTTCCAAGAGAAAATGGTAATCCCACAGTTCAAGGGGAATTTTTCAAGTTAAGATATCATCCAGATAATTATCGTTTAGAAAATAAGAATGGCAATGACAAGGAAGAAGCAGAGAAAACAAGTATTTGTCAAATTTTGAAAACTCAAGGATGGGGAAATTTAACAAGTACGATTCAAAGAATATCTAGCCAAGTTAGAGATTGTCTGTTGGTTGAATATTCAGAGGTAATTATGGCAGATATAGGAGAAGAAAAAGTTAATTTCATCAAAAATCCAGGCCGGGGTAAGGATTTTTGGAAAAGTCTTTATCAATGGTTATGGGATTATCAATTTCCTCGGTGGGTTGAGGTGAATTTTTTGCCATGTTTAGAAAAGCAGGCAGATAAAAATAGGGATTGGATTAATTTTGCAGATGATGTGGCAGAAGTAGATAAATTACATATTCCTGAAGTAGCTGATAATAAACCCTTAAAGCTGAGTTTAGAAAAGCCTTATTGGGCATTTATTAATTTGCCCGAATCTGATGGTTATTTACTGTTGTTAAATCAGGGAGTTGTGAGTCGGTGTGTGGTTTGCCCTTCTCAAGCTTTTGCTATTAATTATGAGTTGGAAAAAATTCGGCTTTTGCCACAAAAAGAAAGTTTGACTTATCAGTTAGGATGTCGGTTTACTTTTAACGAAGTAGGAGTAGAAAAATTTGTAGCGATCGCTCTCGAAAAACCTCTAGATTTAGAATGGTTAAAACCTAATGAGGAAGAGATAGCACCAGATTTGAATCCCGAAAGAATGCAGGATTTATGGAAAGAATTGGAAAAGCAAAATAACTGGCGGGTTTATGCTCAGGAAGTTGAAGTAGTGGGATAATATATTTGAACAGTTTATTAATGGATAAGAGAAAATTATGCGGGATTTTAAGAAGAAAATAGTTACTGATGAAACTATGCGGCCTGTAGCAGTTTTGATTGATTATGAAGACTGGCAAGAAATTGAAAAGTTGTTAGCTATTGCTCAGTTAAAAATAGAAGCAAAAAATGTGGATTTAGCTAAGTATGCAGGTACCATAAAACTTAGTATAGACCCTTTGGAATACCAACAACAAATTGAAGAAAAATGGACGAACAATTTAACTTTTTAATTGAGGTACTACAAGCAACTGCCGACAGTAACGGCGACCCCAAAGTTATCTACCCACTCTTGCAAGCAAACCTAGACAAACTCGACGATAACTTTGCTGATGTATTACGATACTGGGCAGCAGCTAAATTTTCGGAAGTAGAAACAGACACAGCAACGGTCATCGCCAGTACCATTTTTTATTTCAGCAACCGCCTCAGCAACTTCTCACTCGACAACAAAGGAAATAACATGGAAATCGCGATTGCTGGTTACGAAGCGGTGCTAAAAGTATTTACCCGCAAGAGTAATCAGGCAAATTGGGCAGCGACTCAAAACAATCTAGGCAATGCCTACAATAACAGAATTAGTGGCGACCGGGCACAGAATCTGGAAAATGCTATTGCTGCCTTTAATCTGGCTTTGGAAGTTTACACTAAAAAAGATTTCCCGAACAATTGGGCAAAAATTCAAAAAAATCTAGGCTATGCCTACAGAAATAGAATCAGAGGCGACCGGGCACAGAATCTGGAAAATGCTATTGCTGCATTTAATCTGGCTTTAGAAGTTTACACTAAAAAAGATTTCCCCGATGATTGGGTGGAGACTCAAAACAATCTGGGTCTTGCCTACAGAGACAGAATCAGTGGCGACCGGGCACAGAATCTGGAAAATGCTATTGCTGCATTTAATCTGGCTTTAGAAGTTTACACCAAAAAAGATTTCCCCGATGATTGGGTGGAGACTCAAAACAATCTGGGTCTTGCATACAGAAATAGAATCAGAGGCGACCGGGCACAGAATTTGGAAAATGCTATTGCTGCATTTAACCGGGCGTTGGAAGTTCACACTAAAAAAGATTTCTCTTATGATTGGGCAAGCACTCAAAACAATCTAGGTGTTGCCTACAATGAAAGAATCAGTGGCGACCGGGCACAGAATTTGGAAAATGCTATTGCTGCATTTAATCTGGCTTTAGAAGTTTACACCAAAAAAGATTTCCCAGATGAGTGGGCAACGACTCAAAATAATCTAGGTAATGCATACTGGAAAAGGATTAGAGGCGACCAGGCACAGAATCTAGAAAATGCTATTACTGCATTTAATCTGGCATTGGAAGTTCACACCAAAAAAGATTTTCCCGATGAGTGGGCAAGGATTCAACATAATTTAGGCAATGCCTACAGTGACAGAATCAGTGGTGACCGGGCACAGAATTTGGAAAATGCTATTGCTGCATTTAGCCAGGCATTGGAAGTTCACACCAAAAAAGATTTCCCAGATGAGTGGGCAAGCACTCAAAATAATCTAGGTAATGCATACTGGAAAAGGATTAGAGGCGACCAGTCACAGAATTTGGAAAATGCTATTGCTGCATTTAGCCAGGCGTTGGAAGTTCGTACCAAAAAAGACCTCCTCATCTATTGGGCAAGGACTCAAAATAATTTAGGCAATGCCTACAGAAATAGAATCAGAGGCAACCGGGCACAGAATTTGGAAAATGCTATTGCTGCATTTAACCGGGCGTTGGAAGTTCACACTAAAAAAGATTTCTCTTATGATTGGGCAAGCACTCAAAACAATCTAGGTGTTGCCTACAGTGACAGAATTAGAGGCGACCGATCACAGAATCTGGAAGATGCTATTGCTGCACATAATCTAGCGTTGGAAGTTCACACTAAAAAAGATTTCCCCTATGATTGGGCATTAACTCAAAATAATCTAGGCTATGCCTACAGTGACAGAATTAGAGGCGACCGATCACAGAATTTGGAAAATGCTATTGCTGCACATAATCTAGCGTTGGAAGTTCACACTAAAAAAGATTTCCCCTATGATTGGGCAAGGACTCAAAACAATCTAGGTGTTGCCTACAATGAAAGAATCAGAGGTGACCGGGCACAGAATCTGGAAAATGCTATTGCTGCATTTAATCTGGCATTGGAAGTTTACACCCCCGAAGCAGATCCGATTCAATGCCTCAATACTTCCAAGGGTCTAGGCAAACTCTACTTTAATGAAGGCAAATGGCGACCTGCCATTGCTGCCTACGAAAAAGCTATAACTGCAGTCGAACTTAGTCGCAGTTGGTCTCAAGATGACGATCGCCGCCAAAAAATCCTGGAAGATGCCATCGTAGTCTACCTAAATATCGTTCAATGCTTTGTCAACCTCAAGGAATACGATAAAGCGGTAGAATATGCCGAGCGTTCCCGCTCCCGCATGGTAGTAGAATTAATGGCAAGTAAATACCTTTACCCAAATGCCGAAATACCGCCTCAACTCCTAGAAGAATATTATCACCTGCAACAACTTCTATATAACCTCCGTCGCTCCACTTCCGACGATAGGAAACAACTTGCTACTGCAAATAGTCGGTTTGACCGTTGCGACAGTGGGATAGAGGCAGAGCAAAGATTGGCAGAAATTGAAGAAAAAGAGACAAAACGGCAACAAGTTTGGCGAGAGATTCGTGAGTATGATCCAGTATTGGCACGTCAGTTGCAGGTAGACCCCCTAAGTATTGATCAAATGCGAGAATTAATTAAGGACAAGGAGACCGCGATATTAAGTTTTTACACTACTAAAGATAATACTTATATATTTATCGTGGGTCGGCAGGATGTTCAACTTTTCACTTGCAAAAGTCAGGGTTTTGAGACGTTGCAAGACTGGATAGTCATAAACTGGTTAAATCCCTACGATGACTACAGAAATAATAAAAATCAAGAATGGCGTGAAAACATGGAAACATTTCTCCAACAACTCTCCCAAAGCTTGCAACTGAATCAACTTATTACCCAACATCTGAGCGGTATCAAAGAATTAATTATTGTGCCTCATCTAGCTCTACATCAAATTCCGTTTGCTGCTTTGCCTGTGGATGTCTCCCTGACTCCCGGTGGAGGAGAGATCCCCCCAACCCCCCTTACCAAGGGCAGGGCTAATTCATTGTCGCCAGAGAAAAATATTGAGGAGTACAAGTTTGGCCATATTGTCAAGTATTTCATAGTCTTTTCCCCTAAATTATCATACTTATACAGGAAAAATTTATGTCACAGACTCAGTCGCGATCGCTAATATCAGTCGCGATCGCCAATACCAGAACTATTGAAATCGAAAACTAGGGGGGAGTGAGGTTCTGTGTATGGGCCAATTTCAATTCTCAATGACTACAGTTCTAGATTTATAATCATCAGAAAAATCTGCTCCAAATCGTGAGCAATGGTACGAATCGCAGTAGTGAGGGAAGAATAACCATGAAGGCGACAGATAGCGATCGCCAACTGACGAATCACAGAAAAATTAGCAGCAGCTTGAGAGTGCCGAATTAGACTTGTGTCCTCTCGAAACACTACATCTTTAACCCAATGTAGTCGATTCTCAATTCCCCAATGTCCCTGAATTCCTACTGCAAATTCTGCTGCACTTAATTTCAGACTGCTAATGTAGTAAGCTGTTTGATAATAGTCAACACTTGCTCGTGTACCCTGACGCTCAACTCTAATCACAGACTTAATTCCTTCCCACTCAGAGCTAATTCCCAACAGATTATTAAACACAGACACTGTTCTACAAACCACACGATTTCTAGATCTATCTTCTGATATATCAACACTACTTGGTTGTGTTTGTTCAGTTGTTAGTTGTACTTGCTGGTACAGTTTTTTTTTGATTACCCTTGACTGCTATTGTGTAATGGTTACCTCTGTCAATGATTAACTTGACGGTTTTTTTTTGACAATGTAAAGCATCGCAACTAAAAACTACTCCTTCAAGGTTTAAACTAGCCAATATGGCTTGGACAACAGCAATTTCACTACTTTCTTCCCACGTGAAATTGTTCTATGGCTACAGGTACTCCTTGACAATTACTGAACACAGAAACAACATTGACAAAGTCTTGGTAAGAACCATAACAGTCACTGACAGTAGACCTAATACTCTTACCGTCCACTGCTAACCATTCGGCCTCTTGAATTGTTATTTGGTGTTGAGCCCATTGATTGAATACTTGAGCTAATTGAGCAAAATCAATTCTGGTCATAATTCGCCGAAATGTAGACTTCAGTTGGAAAACTCAAAGGCGATAGCTCTAGTTGTTGCTGTAATGCCAGATGATGACGACGAGCAAAATCTTCTAGGGCACAATAGGAGAAACAACCGCTCATTGTACCCATAATTACTAACAGTAATACTAACCATAATGGATAACGTCTCCCTCTAGCAGCTCGAAAATCTGGTAATTGGGCCAATATTTGTAATAAGTTCATTTCTATCTAAGCCCTAATATTGAGAATAGTTAGCTTAACTCAATACTTGACAACAATCATTGTACTCCTCAATATTTTTCTCTGGCGACAATGAATTAGCCCTGCCTTACCAAGGGGGGCTATGAAGATTCAGTCCTTGGTAAGGGGGGTGACGAAGATTCGGTCTCCCCCTTTTCAAGGGGGACGGAAGGGGGATCTGATTCAGTTTCCCCCTTTTTAAGGGGGACGGAAGGGGGATCGACAAGGGAATTTGAAAATACTCGACTCTCTATTCCCACTGGCAACAAAACTACCTCACCACCTGCCGACAAACCAAAAACACCCGAAACTAAACCCATCTATCTCAGCGATCTATTCCGCCTGCGAGTCATACCCAGTTGCCAAATACTTAGCTATTGCGACAACCGCAAGAAAAGCACTTACTCCCAAAAAATGGGTATTGTGGAAAACGCCACAGGCGACCTCATTTTCACCGGATACGAATGTCAAAACCTCGCCCAAATGTTCCAAGTCTCCAAACACCACCGCCTCCAATATCAACAAGCAACAGTCAACAACTACCGTCAACTCACAAAACAAGTACAGTTTCTCCATTCCAGTCATCACGCTAGCGCCGACTTAATAAACCCCCTAGACTCAAAACTACATTTATTTGATGGGGAAGTCACCCTTGGGGATCTGTTTACCTGGCGTTTACCAGAATTAACCGATGTCTTCCTCTCCTGTTGCGAAACCAATCTCACAGTCAGCAAAGCTAACGACGATATTCTAACTATTGCAGCAGGTTTCCTGAGTGCAGGCGCTCAGAGTGTAGTCAGTACATTATGGGCGGTGGATGATTTCGCAACAGCACTATTTTGTTTGTTTTATTATGAACATCGGCAAAACCCAGAATACACCCGCCCGCAAGCATTACACAAAGCTCAAACTGATTTGCGCAACTTGACAGGAAAACAACTTAATGATAAGTATCGGCAGCAACTAGAGGCGCATTTGCAGAATATTGAGACAGAGGAAAATAAAAAACTGGTTGTGAAAATGAAAAATAACCTGGCGTTGTTATGTGATAAAGACTATCCCTTTATTAACCCTTATTATTGGGCAGGTTTTGTTTCCGGTGGTTTACAGTAAGCTGTTCGCAGCAAAAAAGGGCGTTGCTAAATTGAAGGATGAATGTGCGATTGTTTGGTTCTGGTCAAGCCCCCTAAATACCCCAATTTTGGGGGACTTTTAGAGTTTTATTCCCCCCAATTTTGGGGGGCTAGGGGGGCTTGCATCATACCTAGAATCAGCAACGCCCAAAAAAGGTGGAAATTTGCCTCCAGATTCACCATCTCCCCACATTCCCCTCCTGGGAGGTTATATAGTATATGTTGATAATTCTATAATTACTTAAATATTTAATCTCCCCTACTCCCCCACTCCCCTACTCCCATACTCCCAACTATACAATAACTATTCAACCGGATTCTATATTAGGGGTGGGTCCCCATCTCCCCATTAGGATGATAGTCTTTGGGGGGTCTACCCATGCGATCGCAATCACTGACTGTAACAAAATCCATAGGGTACTTACCCCACAAGTACTTTATCCTTAGTTGTGTAACCCCATTTTTTCAAGTTGTCGATCTACCTCCAAATCTTAAGTTTTTCTCTGGTTTTTATGTACAACTACTGTTAAAACTTGATTTGGCGTAGTCATCATAATTTTATGTCTTGACAAACTTATGTAATCATGATTTCATATAACTCATATAGATAGTAGTTATAGCACGCTCTTAGTTTAGCTAAATATTTACAGAAGCCACAATATAAACTGAGTGAGAACAACAAAGCTCTGCCAAAACTAAAAGTCAAGATTTAACTACTCAACAACAAGCAATTCAAAATCAGTACTTAAGCACTATGAAAAATTTAAGTAATGTCAGGGAAAATTTAAATCCTATCAATAACAACACCTATGCGACAAGATTTTCATCTCCTCTCCCAGAACAACAAGAATTGTTGAAGAATTTAGAAAAAAGTATTGCTGAGTCTACAGAATTTTTCATTGGTTATCCACTCAATCTTAATTTTAATTACACCCCTCTGATACCTTTTTTTCAATATCTAATCAATAATTTAGGCGATCCGTGGGAGTCTGGATACTGGTATATTCAAGACAAAAATATTGAGCAACAATGTATTTCTTGGTTAGCTGAACTTTATCATCTAGAAGCAGAGTGGGGATACGTTACCAGTTGTGGTACGGAAGGAAATATCTATGGTATGTTTTTAGGTAGAGAGTTACTCCCTGATGCAATTCTCTACTCCTCGAAAGATACTCATTATTCCATTGCCAAAGCTGCCTGTATGTTGAAAATACCTCATGTAGTTATTAACTCTCAACCTAATGGGGAAATAGATTACGAACATCTCAAGCAAGAAATATCAAAACGAACAAATCATAGTGTTATTCTCAATCTCAATTTAGGCACCACAATGAGAGGAGCAGTGGATCGAATAGAACCAACAGTTGATATTTTAGAAAAGCTAAAAATTCCTTTTTATATTCATTGTGATGGTGCATTAGGAGGAATGTTATTACCTTTCATGGAAACAGCACCAAAAATTAGTTTTCAGGATTATCCCATTGGTAGTATTGCTGTTAGTGGTCATAAATTTTTTGGTTCTCCTATTCCTTATGGAATTGTTTTAACTCGTAAAATTTATACTGACAAAATCAAACATCAAATTGAATATATTGGCTGTAATGATACAACTATTACAGGTTCTCGTAGTGGACTTGCTTGCTTATTTCTTTGGTATGCTATTATGACCAGAGGTCAACAGTTTGCTGGAGAAGTTTCGACTTGTTTAGAAAATGCTCGGTATTTGTATAAACGTCTAGAAGAGATTGGGTACAAGCCTTTTTTAAATGATTTTTCAACTACGGTTGTATTTGACAAGCCATCAATCAAGATTTGTCAGAAGTGGCAATTAGCTACTCAGGGTTCTTTAGCTCATATTGTCGTGATGCAACATCTTTCTAAAATGAAAATTGACTTATTTATCGACGATTTGTTAGCTTAGTTTATATTTAATGAAGTTCATTGAATCAGTTACAGTTGCTCGTAGTTTTGCTCTAGCCCTAATATTAACTGGCTGGTTTCCCAATTACCGAATTTTTATGATGATTTATGTTTTTCTTTGGCGTTGCTGAGTTGTAATGATTCTTAGATTAAGTATCAACGCAAAACATAAGTTTTTCAATTTTATCTTCAGCTACTTACCATTATATTTCAGCAACGCCTTTTCTTTTGGGTTTAATACCCCGCCGTGTATAGGCTGTTTACAATTAGTTGGGGTTTGAGTCCCCATCAACCTTTTTCTTCTTCCTTCTTCCTTCTTCCTTCTTCCTTCTTCAACGCCTTTTCTTTTGGGTTTAATACCCCGCCGTGTATAGGGTGTTTACAATTAGTTGGGGTTTGAGTCCCCATCAACCTTTTTCTTCTTCCTTCTTCCTTCTTCCTTCTTCCTTCTTCAACGCCTTTTCTTTTGGGTTTAATACCCCGCCGTGTATAGGGTGTTTACAATTAGTTGGGGTTTGAGTCCCCATCAACCTTTTCCTTCTTCCTTCTGATGTAGTCGATGGGGATATCGCTATCCCTCACCTCTACTACAAAACCGTGCGTGAGAGTTTCCAGCTCACACGGCTCCTAACATTGCAGGATTATTCAAGGTTGGTTACACCTAATTTAGCACCTGTATTTCAAGGTTTGTCCACGTTTGTTGGCCTCGGTTTTCGCTGCTCTTCGGCTTTATGCCTGGAGATTTTCCTTGACAAGAGTCTCCTACTCTCGAATTGAGCCTACTCACCCCGGAGTTTGCGTTTTGGCTTGATACAATTTCAGTTTCACGGCTACCTGCAATGTCTCCCCACGTCTGCATATCCTGAACATTACTCCAGGCTTGCTTCGCAGGAGTTTCCTGATCCCTAAAAGACATTAGTTAAACTTTCCCTACTCAGTGGTCGAAAGCTGAGAGTCTCAAAGGGCTTACTTCGTTCCCTAGTATCATTTCTCGTTGCACTTAGGCTCCTAGTATCACCCGACCTCTAACTGGATGCGATAACGTCGAAGGACTACGTTACCAGTTGTGTGAGGCTTCCCATTTTGGGCTTGGTGTGTCAGGCTTAATTTCACCAATCGAAGGTAACGAGCGGTTATACTAGATTGACTGTGCGTTAACATGCATGCAACTTCCTTGGCCGTGATAACCAGACAAAACCTTCTAGTTTTACGGCTTTAAATCCATGCACCGAGAGACCAAGTTGTTACCTTGGAATCCTGAACTTCAGAGTCACTCTGCATCTCAGAGGGCAGGAATTCAACCTGCATGACTACTAGAGTTATCCCTAGTTTCGGGACTGGCCTAACTTACATAAAAGCTCATTAGGTCAAACGAACCGCACTCCTTCTTCCTTCTTCCTTCTTCAACGCCTTTTCTTTTGGGTTTAATACCCCGCCGTGTATAGGGTGTTTACAATTAGTTGGGGTTTGAGTCCCCATCAACCTTTTCCTTCTTCCTTCTTCAACGCCTTTTCTTTTGGGTTTAATACCCCGCCGTGTATAGGGTGTTTACAATTAGTTGGGGTTTGAGTCCCCATCAACCTTTTCCTTCTTCCTTCTTCCTTCTTCCTTCTTCCTTCTTCAACAAAGCCCGAGCGATCGCCTCTTCAGACAATTCTTCAACATTACTCAAAACCACTTTTGCCCCTGCCTCCAATAGTTTTGTACTATAAGTCTCTCGCCTTGTCTGACTTTCCTGCACATGGGGAGGCAACACACCCACCCCTACCCAACTTCTCGACGGCATTGCTAGACGAGCATTCTCCACCGTATACATATCTCCCACTGTATCGCCAGCATAAATCACAGGTAGATTTTCAGTTAAACCATGCTGTTTTTCCAATGTCTCCAATACTGCAAACAACCCAGTGGGGTCAGGTTTTCCCGGTCCATCCTCCATTGCCACCACTACAGGGGAACTCAACCCTAACTTACCCTCCAAAACATAAGCAATTTCTGCCCGCATTGCCCCACTAAAAAATCCCCAAGAAAATCCTGCTGCGGTCAGTCTCTGAAAATAATCAGAACTTACCAACAACGGTTCAGTACAAATATAACCAGTCCAATTATCTTCATTGGGACCTCGATAACGAGACTGAAAAAAAGCCACTAACTTTTGATAATCTAAACCAACATCCTCCCTTTTTTGACCTTGGCCTTCAAAATACCGATAAATTAACTCTTGTGAAGCCTCCCAGTCATTATTCCAAACACCCTCAGATTTTAGTTGGTCAATATCTGTCAAAGTGGGGCAAAAAGCGCCGGATGTAAAATGCTGTACCGTATCTACGATCGCCCGTCGATAAGACCCTCCAACATTCCGAATTACACCATCAATGTCAAAAACTAAAATTGCTTTGTCCATCACTCAATTTCCGTGGTACGATTAAATATTGTGCAAAGTTTTGAAATTAGCCTAATATTGGCTCTGGAGGTAAATTGTCCAAATTCATACTTAAAGTAGTTTGGTTAGAAGATAATGTAGCACTTGCGGTAGATCAAGTGGTAGGAAATGGTACTAGCCCCTTAACTTGTTACTTTTTCTGGCCTCGCAATGATGCTTGGGAAGAATTAAGAAAAGAAATAGAAGCCAAACATTGGATTAATGAATCTGACCGGGTGGATCTTCTCAATCAAGCGACTGAGGTAATTAACTACTGGCAAGAAGAGGGCAGAAGACGGCCATTTACAGAAGTTCAATCAAAATTTCCAGAAATAGTTCTTGGAGGCACTAATTAATTTAAGTAGGGAGTAGGGAGTAGGGAGTGGGGAGTGGGGAGTGGGGGAGTAGGGAGTAGAAAATATTTTTAACTACCGTACGAAAAAAACTGTAGAAAAATGAAACAGCTTTTATCTTGATATTGGATTAACCAATACTGGCGCTCTCGGCGCAGCTCACTATTCCCTCGGCAGTTAATGCCTCTGGGAATTTCTTTCTGATTATCGCATATACTGCCATTAATATCGGCATTGATCGCTTTACCTGTTGAACTTCTAAACAAACCCCGTTTTACTCGTTTTCCCACATACAATTCATGCTTACAGGGCAATTCCAGGTCAAGTGCAGAAGTTTTACTGGTGTAACAATCTTTCAGTTTCAATCACTTTAATTCCTGCTAACATACACTTATAAGTTATCTGTTTTACTAGCTGAGAATGAGGTATTTGAGTGAAATTTTGGTTGTTTTTTTTGCCTATATTTGTTCCTTGTTTCCAGTTATCATTTTGGCCTATAACTACAGTACCAATCTGATTACTCACTAAATAATTGACAACTAACTTGCTGGTGTTATGCAGGTAATTCTCCACAAAACGATTTCTATGATAACTCAATGCTTTAATCTTACGGCTGGTTTTTATGTTCCCTTTGAGATGGCTTTGGTACTTGGCTTTACGCTTATTATACAGTTGATTGACACTTTTTAGTGGCTTCCCATTAACCAGCAATGGTTTCACGCCAGGCTTGTAGGTTTGTTGCACTATGCTGTGACTAGCGATCGTGAGTTTATAGAAGTTCCTAAGTTTTTTAGGCTCTGTGAACATAGATTATCTAAACTTCAGGTGAGATTAGCTAAGAAATCAAAAGCTTTCTAAGGCATGGAAAATACTCAAGGGCAAAATAGCAAAACTGCACCAACTTATAGCTAGACAGCGACTGGACTGGCAATTCAAACTGGCTTACCATTTGTTCAGTGATGTGAGCGTAATTTTCGCGCGAAGATTTGCAGATATCAAATTTAGTCCGACGTTGCAAAGCTAAATTAGGTGATAATGCTCAATTCCTGCCCAATGGTCAATCAGCTAAGTCAGGACTAAATAAATCTTTACAGGATGCAGCCACTATCAATTTCTTGATGTTTTAGAGTATGTTGCCTGGAAGTTAGGTAAAAGAATTATCACGCGTAAACCCAAAAGGTACATCTCAACATTGTTGGGAATGCTTCAATAAAGTTCCTAAAAGCTTATCAGAGCGTTGGCATTCATGTCCTAAGTATCGTTGTTTTAAACAGTAAACGTCTACGAGAAACCGGGTTTGGGGGGTTCGCCTGCGTAAGTCCTGATCATGTCTCATTAAATAACTGTAATAAACAATCTTTACCCAACCTGGTAGGGACGTTCCATGGAACGTCCCTACATTGCGGTTAATTAATGTTACTTGATATAATAGAATATTTTAGGTCAAAATTGATGGGCTAAAATTACTGGTGTTGTAACAATAGAGTGATTCAAGAAAAAAAAATTTATTCTTGAGAGTAACTTTTTTTGTGCTAGATTCGGAGCTGTAAGATATTAAACAACTCACATGGGAGACCACTAATAAATATGAAACGAATACTAGCATGGGTCATGTCAGTGCTACTGGCATTTACCTGCGTAAATATTAGTCCAAATCAGGCGCTGGCGGCCGAAACAAACTTAGTCGTCAATGGTAGCTTTGAAACACCCGTAGTCACTAACTTTGTCGGCTTCAACAGGTCAATTACCGGGTGGGATTTATTTGCTGGCCCCACCATCGAAATTAATAATAAATTCATCACCCAGCCCTCAGATGGGTCACAGGTTGTAGAACTCGACAGCTTTGCAGTGAGTGGAATTTATCAGGATATTCCCACTGAAGCGGGCAAAACCTACAAACTCAGCTTTGCATTCAAGGCTAACCCTAACGCTTCTGAGAACAAGCTGAATGTCCGTTGGGGAGATACTGTAGTTGCCAATCTCAGTAAAACAGCAACTGATACAGAATGGGAGGTTTATGCCTACGACCTCAAAGCTACTAGCAATAACACCCGTCTAAGCTTTGATAATCTCAATGAGATATCCGATGCTGTGGGTACTTTCATTGATGCAGTGAGTCTGGTGGAAACTATTGCTCCGGATGCGCCCTGTGACGATGGTCCCAAAGCTAACTTGATTGACTTTAACTCTGCCGAGTCATTAAATGCAGCTGCTGAACCAATCTCTAGTGGTGTGGTTACGGTTTCATTTGAGGGCCTGAACGTCATTGAAGTAGGTTCCTCCAGGGGTGGATTTAGTGGCTCTGCTGGCCCAAACCAGGTCATCTCCTCCGATAGAGTCAATTTTAACGGTCGCTTTTTGACCGAACCAGGTGCGCGGGGTAGTCTTCGCGGATCTAACTATAGCAGGGTTATTGATTTTAGTCAGCCTGTAAATAATGTCTGTTTATTTGTTGCCGATATTGACTTTGGTCAAGGAATAACATTAGAAGTCTCGAACTCCAAGGGAGAAAGCCTCTACTCAAATTCTTTCCCAAGCTCAACTCGGGCAGATGCATCCTTAACTACTTTTGACTTGAGCAAGCTTGAGGGAGTTAAACGCATCGAGATGATTGGAAGCGATACTGTCGGAATCGACAATTTATCTTTTAATTAACTCCCCCGGCGGGAAGTCCCGCGCTGTAATTTTCAATGAGCGCGTCCTATGGGAAAGCCGGGCACTGATGTGTGTAGCTTGTCCTGATTTTTGATATAATAGCCAATGTAGATATAAAGGTCGATTCTAGGATGCTACTGAAGTATAAGTACAAGCTCAAGCCTCATAAAAGTCAAGGGGTTATTATTGCGGCGTTGGCTAGAATTGGCAAGAATACAATATAATTATCGTTTGGCTCAAAGGTTAAACTGGTTTGAAGCAACGCGCACACCAATAAATGTCTGTCCTCTAAATGTTTCAGTAGTAGGGACGTTGCATAAGGGCGTCCCTACAACGAATTTCTCATGCATATCCCCGAATTTAGAACACAAACACGGCATGGCAGAAAGAAAGACAGTGATGGCAATCCAGTAACGAAAAAAGGTGATAAGCATCCTAATATCATAAATGGTTATGTAGTTTGGGAAACAGTACAGTTAGCAGACCTAGCACAAACTCAAAAGCAATTTCGGGAATACAAATCCATACACTCCCAGGTTTTACAGGATGTTGTTCAGCGTGTACAAACTACTATGGATAACTTGTGCCTTACCTGACAAAAACGGTAAAACCAGTGGGAGGCCGAAATTAAAAGGAAAGCATTACTATAATTCATTCTGTCACCCTCAGTTATCAAATACCATACCCGTCAAAAATGCCAACAGTCGTTTTTGTATAAATTTACCAAAGATTGGTTTAGTCCCCTTTGTTGACAATCGCCCAATACCAGTAGGATTCAAGGTTAAGACAGGTACAGTAATCTATGAAATTGTACTAGACTATCAAAAAAACTAATTAAAGCATAATCTGCTGATGAACCACGAACAGACATTATCAATAAGTGACCAACTGCCACTTGTAACTTCTCCAGATATTCTGAAAAAAGCTGTTATATATAAGCTTGATAGCCATATTTCAGGACGTGGTGAGTTGGCATTTCCATGTCTGCCTGGTATGCTTGAGCATTATACAAATATTGTAGAAAGCTTGTTTTCTCACCTGGGTAGACCAATGCCCAAGGAAAGACAACTACAATTGCGTCAAATGATGGAAAGGAAGTTGGCAGAGGGGTTTAATGTTTCTTCAACTTCAATATTAGTTATTCAGTATGAATTAGTGAAGCCTCCCAAAAAAGGTATGGCTTGCCAAGTAACTGTTCGTAGCCCAACTTTAGGGGAACAGTACGAGTCTTGGGTAGAGAAGAGAAAGCCTCCCTTGTTTGGTTCTCACCCTGATGCTAGAGTATTAGCAACTGTGGCAGAATTTCGTAAAAATACTTCATTAAAAATATTAGATGTGGGTGGGGGAACGGGTAGGAATGCTTTACCTCTGGCACGAAAAGGTCATGATGTAGATGTTTTAGAGTTAACGCCTGCTTTTATTGAACAGTTGCAAACGGCGATCGCTACAGAAAATTTATCTATGAATGTGGTTAAGGGAGATATTCTTGACCCACTGACACGAATGCAGCCAGCTTTTTATCAGTTGGCGATCGCTACAGAAGTAGTTTCTCATTTTCGCGATGTAGAGCAACTACGGTTATTTCTGGCAAAAATGTCTGATTTTATTTGTCCTGGTGGTATGCTTCTGTTCAATATATTTTTAACTGTAGATGGGTATGTACCGGATGATTTAGTCCGAGAGATGGCACAGTTATCTTGGTCCAGTTTGTTCACTGCTAAGGAATTTGCAACGGCGATGCATGGTTTACCCTTGGCGATCGTTTCTAATGAGTTAGTTATAGAATATGAACGTCAACATCTGCCTCAAACAGCTTGGCCTCCTACAAGTTGGTTTGAAAGTTGGGCTACTGGTAAAGATATATTTCCTCTAGCTAATGGTAGACCACCTGTAGAGTTAAGGTGGATATTATGTAGGCGGATGTAGTCATTTCAGTTAACAGTTAACAGTTATCAGTTAGCCTCCTCCGGAGGAGCTACGCTAACAGTACCTTCTGTAATAAGGAGGCTTGAAAATACGGAATCTTCTTTTTCTCTTGGTCTGATGGATATGGCTCCCAGACCTCGCCATCTCTCGACCGCTTTATATCCCTTTAAAAAGGGAGACTTTATACCACAATTTTTCGGTAAGCGAAACTGTATAAATACTCACTACCAAAATCAATAGGACTTCATGTGACATACTCCCACACTAACCATTCGGTATAGTTTAAGCTCTCTCGCTTCGCAGTCCTGCTATTGCATAGGACAAGCGCGTGCTTTAAGGACGGGATACCCCGCTGCCCTTTTTGCAGATCGAAAAACTACACGCCTAGCTTCGCAATCAGATTTTACGCTTACCGCCGATTAATCTCACACCAAATTTAAAATTTCGCGCGCAGGCTTCTCGACGGTTTAGCTAAAAAAGTATTTCAGGGTATCAAAAAAAATAGCCTCCTCTCCTTGAGGAAGCTTAAACTAATTACAACACACAAACCAATAAAATAATCATTAACAAATAAGTTAATACTTATATTTATTTATCTATACATTAGCAGTTATTTCGGTCTTTTTGTGTAAAGATACGGTTAAGATACTGAAA
This sequence comes from Okeania sp. KiyG1, assembly GCF_014132355.1. Lineage (GTDB taxonomy): Bacteria > Cyanobacteriota > Cyanobacteriia > Cyanobacteriales > Microcoleaceae > Okeania. The sequence continues at coordinate 11,918 of NZ_BLZO01000079.1, read as the reverse complement.
AGTTTTATGAAGATTTTGTAAAGACACAGCATATCTAGGGTTTGCTGAAAAAGTCTTTTGGTAAGGGGAGGACTTAGAAGTCAGAAGTCAGAAGTTAGAAGTCAGAAGTTAGAAGTTAGAAGTCATATCAAATCCGGTTAAACAGTTATAGAATGGTTAAGTCAGGAGGAGTCAACCCACCCCTCGCCCCTCCCCCTCCCAACCCACCCCTCGCCCCTCCCCTCCCAACCCACTCCTAACCCCTCCCAGGAGGGAGGGGAAGTCAGGAGGAGAGAGAATTACAAAGATTTAGCAGTTATCACGATTGAAGAATTTTTTTATGTCCAATTAAACGGATTTGATATCAGGAGAAATGGGAATTATAGACGAGGTAGGAAGAAAAATCGTCCCTATTCCCTCTCTTGGTCAGCATTTCCTCTCTTGGTCGGCGTTTCCATGGCGAGTGGACCAGCTCTTGACAGAGCCGCTCTGCTTTATATGTTGCGGAGCAAAACGCCGGGATATAACCCCTTGCGTCTGTCGCCAACGCTGGGTTGCACCCCTATTCCCTGACTTCTGCAAAAAGTCTAATGAATTGCGCTGTAATTGCTATATATTTAAAATTGCAATCTGCAACAGATGAACCTATGTTTCAACAAACAGTCTGGATAGCAAGGCACGGAAACCGCATCGACTTCGTAAACCCCGAATGGTTTAATACTGCTGAAAGACCATATGATCCTCATCTGTCGGATGATGGTGTGATTCAAGCCAAACAACTGGCAAACCGTTTAGTTGGGGAAAATATCACTCAAATTTTTTCCTCCCCCTTTCTGCGAACTGTACAAACTGCCAATGAAGTAGCAGAAATTCTTGATTTACCGATTAAATTAGATTGGGGCCTTTGTGAATGGTTAAATCCAGAATGGATGCCTGCTATGCCAGAGTGCGACTCGTTGGCTACTAAGCTAGGAAACTAGATATAAATGGCCTTCCGTGACTAATCCTAAAGGAGGTAAAATATTCAGTCATTGGAAAACTCTTATTACCTTGATGGTGAAATTCCATCCGCCTTGTTGTTGGGTTGACAGCATAGGCCACGGGTAGAGACTGAACATCAATCTCCGAAGCTGGTCTAAAAGCGGGAAAATACCAGTTACCGAGGAACGATACCGCGAGCAAAGGCTGATAAGTGGACGAATAGGAAGGTAATTAAACTCTCGTTAAGCAGAACCGCTCCAAAGGTAGCTATGGAGTGTAGGACGAAAGTCAGGGGGTCAATGGATAATCCTATTTTGGCGAGATTATCAACAATCATACCGAACCCTCCGGGAGATTTTACCCCACTAAATCAGCCGTAATAAAGGAATAAGGGAACGAGGAAACCTCCCTAAGACACCTAAGAATATAGGTCGAGAACTTAGGAAGCCATTCAAGGTCAATCTGCACAACGGTTGTAGGTCAAAGGGAGAGTAGGATTGGATAAGAAGCATTAATTTGCAGACGTATCCACTGTTAGACGTAATGTAAGGCAATGAATAGTAATGAACAAAGCTCAGACACTAAAAAGAAGATTAGGAAATCCTAAGCCATTTCTTGAGTGCGTCTTACATTCTGAGGAGACCTCAGAATTACGCACTCGCTTTTTAAGCGTAGCACGGGATACAGAGGACATACCTTCACAAATTTCAATCAATCCTAACCTTAAATGGAGGGATATTGACTGGAAGAAGGTAGAGAAATCTGTGTTCCGATTACAAAAATTGATTTACAAAGCATCCATGAGTGGCGAACTCCGCAAGATGCGCAGATACCAAAAACTTCTTTTGAAAAGCTATTATGCTAGGTTGCTAGCTGTTAGGCGCGTGACACAGGATAACCAGGGAAGAAAACTGCCGGGGTAGATGGTATTAAAAACCTACCTCCAATGCAGCGACTAAACTTGGTGAACCTACTCGCATCACGACACCTCAAAGCAAGCCCGACCCGCAGAGTCTATATACCAAAACCAGGGAGGGATGAAAAGAGACCTCTTGGAATTCCAACAATGTACGACCGTGCGTTACAAGCCTTGGTTAAGTTAGGTATGGAACCAGAGTGGGAGGCACGTTTTGAACCTAATAGCTATGGTCTTTTCCGGTGGTCAACACATGATGCCATTGAGGCCATCTACAAAAGCATCAAGCAAAAACCAAAATATGTACTAGATGCCGATATATCAAAGTGTTTTGACCGAATTAACCATGATGCACTTCTAGGAAAGATAGGTCAATCTCCCTACAGACGGTTAATCAAACAATGGTTAAAGTCTGGAGTGATTGACAATAATCAATTCCTAGAATCTGTGGAAGGTACACCACAGGGAGGGGTAATATCGCCCTTACTAGCAAACATCGCCCTACACGGTATGGAAGAAAGGCTAATGGAATTTGCCAAAACCCTAGATATCCGAAACGATAATGGGGAAAAGTACAAAAAAAGACAAAAGAAAGAGTCCTTAACTTTAATACGCTATGCTGATGACTTTGTTATCCTACACGAAGACATCAAAGTAGTGCTACAAGCAAAAGCCGTAATACAGGAATGGTTAAACCAGGTAGGATTAGAACTAAAACCAGAGAAAACCAAAATTGCCCACACCTTGGAAGAATATGAAGGAAATAAACCCGGATTTGACTTCTTAGGATTCACAATCAGGCAATGGAAGGCCAAGTCAACCAAACAAGGATTTAAAACGCTGATTAAACCATCCTCTAAGAGTATAAAAACTCATTATCGGAAACTTGCGGATATATGTGATAAGAACAAAACCGCTCCTACTAAAGCTTTAATAGCTAAATTAAATCCGGTAATTAGAGGATGGGCTAACTACTTCTCAACCGTAGTCAGTAAAGAGATATTCAGTAAAATAGATAATCTCCTATGGATAAGACTATGGAGATGGGTAAGTAGAAGGCATCCAAATAAGTCGGCTAAATGGGTTAAAGATAAGTATTTCCCTCGCTGCAAAGGAACCATAAATTGGTTACTTAATGACGGCGAATATATACTAAACCGACACTCAGATGTTCCTATTATAAGGCACATCAAAGTTAAAGGTAATAAATCCCCTTATGACGGCGACTGGACTTATTGGAGTAATAGAATCGGTAAATACCCAGGCGTAAGGAAAGAAGTCACAACGCTGTTAAAACGGCAAAAGAATAAATGCGCATCTTGTGGACTAACCTTTAGACCAACTGACCTAATTGAAGTTGACCATATAAAACCAAGGTCTAAAGGTGGTGACAACACATATAAGAATAAACAACTGTTGCACCGACATTGCCACGACAGTAAAACTGCATCATACAAAAAGACATATCCAAAATTTAAGCCACAGGACTTACCTGAAAATTATATATGGATTGACGATATGTTAACTCTGATGCAGGATGTACCCATGACAAGGGACGTTTAAGAGAGGAGCCGTGATGAGGTGAAAGTCTCACGTCCGGTTCTGAAGACGAGTCGGTTTGGTAACAAACTGGCTTAGTTTAACAACTCTATCTCTAGAAGTAATGGCCAAAACTTACAACAGAATCGATCTTTCTTACAATGCAGGTACTCCCCAATATCCTGAAACTTGGGAAGCTTGTATGAAGCGTGCTGGAGAAACTACTCAAAATCTAGTGGCACAGTTTCCCACAGAAAATATTTTATTACTGGGGCACGGAGCTTCAGTTATTGGCACTGCTGCAGGGTTAGTAGGTGAAATTGCTAAGATGGAAATTAAAGCCTCTCTTTGTTGTTTAGTTAAAATTGTTCGTGAAAAACAACAATGGGTGATGGAATTAAGTGGCGATACTTCTCACCTGGATAATATGGAAACCAATATCAGGTTTGTTTAACCTTGTAGGTGAGTTTTGAGGAAAGCCTTCAACAATTAATAATTAATAATTAATAATTAATAATTACAGGACTTAGGCAAATTCACCTTGAAAATGCCATCTGTAGGGGCGAATGGCATTGACTAACGTCAAGCTCCGCTAACGCCCTCCCTTGACCGCTTTTTCTCCATGAATGGAGAGGCTTTAAATCTTAATTTTTCAGTAAAAAGCGTTAAAATACAATTTTTATAGGAGCTTGATAACTATTCTACCAGGATTTTTTTGCCTGTGAATAGTTATCAAAATTACTGATGAAAATGTATTTTTTTGACACTATTTGATTTTATGGCAGGACACAGTAAATGGGCGAATATTAAACGCCAAAAAGCTAGAGTTGATGCTGTTAAAGGCAAGGTTTTCGCTAAAATTTCTCGCCAGATCATTGTTGCTGCTCGTAGTGGGGCCGATCCGGCAGGTAATTTTCAGTTGCGTACAGCGATAGATAAGGCAAAGGTGGCAGGTATTCCTAATGATAATATTGAGCGGGCGATCGCTAAAGGTTCTGGTCAGTTCAATGATGGTAATGAACTGGAGGAGATTCGTTATGAAGGTTATGGGCCAGGTGGTGTAGCGATTCTGATTGAGGGACTTACAGATAATCGTAACCGTACAGCAGCAGACCTCAGAAGTGCGTTTACTAAAAATGGGGGTAATCTAGGTGAGACTGGTTGCGTCAGTTGGATGTTTGACCACAAGGGTGTGGTGGTTATTACAGGGTCTGTTGATGAGGATGAGTTATTGGAAGCATCTGTTGAAGGGGAAGCGGAATATTATGAAATGATTTCTGAAGAAGATTTTCAAGGTGCAGAGGTATTTACTGAAACTACTAATTTGGAAAATCTTAGTCAGATGCTACGAGGTAAAGGCTTTGATGTGAGTGAGGTAGAGTTTCGGTGGATTGCTAGTAATACTGTTGAGGTGACAGATCCAGACCAGGCGCGATCGCTCCTGAAGTTAATGGATGCTCTTGACGACCTTGATGATGTGCAGAATGTGACAGCTAATTTTGATATAGCAAATGAACTTATTTCTGCTGCTTTAGTTTAGATGATTTTTTCCCAAAATTATCTGGGAACGATCGAACTATGATTAATATCATGTTCGGTTGAATACTTACATTTTGGAGTAAGAAAGGAAAGAAAATAAGAGAGAAAGTTTTTTTATAACTGATTATCCAGACGTGATATAAAAGTTTAAATTTTTATGGGAGGTAAGATGGTTTCTCAACTAGAATCTGAAAAACAATCAACTATTATTTATCCAGAAAGTGATGGTCAACCCATGGCAGATAATACTAAACAATTTCGTTGGATAACAGTTATTCATGGTAATTTAAGTTGGTTATTTGCCAATGATGAAATGGTGTTTGTGGCAGGAGATTTACTTTGGTATCCGGTAGAAGGAAATCCAAAAATTACTCAAGCTCCTGATGTGATGGTAATTTTTGGAGTACCGAAGGGAGATAGAGGTTCTTATAAACAATGGGAAGAAAATAATATTGCACCCCAGGTAGTATTTGAGATATTGTCTCCTAGCAATACTCAAAAAGAAATGAGTAAAAAGTTGTTGTTTTATAACCGTCACGGAGTAGAAGAATACTATATTTATGACCCCGATAAAAATCAATTAAGTGGTTTTTTGCGTTCTGGGGAAGATTTAGATGTCATAGACTCAATGGATAATTGGGAAAGTCCGAGGTTGGGTATTCGCTTTGATATGTCTGGGGAAGAATTACAACTTTATCTTCCGAATGGGGAGATTTTTCAAGGTATAGAACAAATCAAGGAGCAGTTACAGCAGAAAGATGAGCAGTTACAGCAGAAAGATGAGCAGTTACAGCAGAAAGATGAACAGTTACAGCAGAAAGATGAACAGTTAGAACTTTTAGTTGCAAAGTTACGGGAAATGGGTATAGAACCAGATGAATTAAAATAGAATTCGAGGGAGGAAATTAAAGATTAAGCTACTATTTTTATTTCCTTCTCCTCTTTGATGAATTGGCGATCGCTCATTGAGGAATTGCTATAGAATTAGCGTTCTAATTAGGGCTTGCTGATTAAATCTCAAAGCACAGACAGATATTGATTTCAGCCTTTTTTTGCCTTTAAAAAGTGCGCCTGTTTCGGTCTAAAGAGCTGCATAAAGCTAGTATTTTGGGATGATTATGGCAGAAAAATCTTGGGACAAATATACCCGACTACCTCCTCTATAATTTCCATTTATCCTGTCCTTCCCCTCCTGGGAGGGGTTAGGGGTGGGTTGTCTCCTGTCTCCTGTCTCCCCTCCTCCCCTCCCCTCCTGGGAGGGGTTAGGGTGGGTTGGGAGGGGAGGGGCGAGGGGTGGATTGTCTCCTACCCCTACCACTCATACTTTCCATACGCAAACCCTAATTAAAAGCAGAAATTATCATGGAAGTAACAATGGTTTCTCAACTAGAATCTGAAAAACAATCAACTATTATTTATCCAGAAAGTGATGGTCAACCCATGGCAGATAATACAAAACAATTTCGTTGGATAACTATTATTCACGGTAATTTAGATTGGTTATTTGCTGATGATGAAATGGTATTTGTGGCAGGAGATTTACTCTGGTATCCACAACAAGGAAATCCGAAAATTACTCAAGCTCCTGATGTGATGGTAATTTTTGGAGTACCGAAGGGAGATAGAGGTTCTTATAAACAATGGGAGGAAAATAATATTGCACCACAGGTAGTATTTGAAATTTTATCTCCTAGCAATACTCAAAAAGAAATGAATAAAAAGTTGTTATTTTATAACCGCCACGGAGTCGAAGAATACTATATTTATGACCCCGATAAAAATGAATTAAGTGGTTTTTCGTGCTTAGAGGGAAATCTAGATATAATAGAGTCGATGGATGATTGGGTAAGTCCGAGGTTGGGTATTCGCTTTGATATGTCTGGGGAAGAGTTAAAACTTTATCGTCCCAATGGTGAAGTTTTCTCTAGTTATGGAGAAATTGCCCAGCAGCTACAACAAAAAGATGAACAGTTACAACAGAAAGATGAGCAGTTACAACAGAAAGAAACAGCTTTAGAGTCAGAAAAAAAACGTTCACAACTTTTAGCTGAAAAATTACGGGAAATGGGTATCGACCCAGATGAATTAAAATAACAATAAAGGAGGAAATTAAGCTTAAAAATTTATCTATAATCTATATTAAAGCTACTATTTCCTCCTGCTATTTTACAGCGCTTTTGCTGATTGATAAACCACATTCGTCATAGCCAAAACCCTGTAAGGGCGTTTTGCTACCGCATAACTCCGTTAACGCTCCGCGACATGTAAAGCGGCAGCTCTACGGAGCGCAAATGCCATTTGCTTCGCATAACTATCGTTAACGCCCCTACTGTGGTCTACTGAAATGAAAAACGCTGTAAAATTTTTAATGCCAAAGACAATAATATATAACATTCAGAAAAATAGTTAATACAGATATTGCTTACTTCACTCAAAAATCATCAGTAATCATCATATTTTCCAATTCTTCTAATGCCTGAAAACTTCCTACTAGCCAAGCACGTTCAACAATGTTAGGAACAATCTGAGTAATAGGTATTTCGGGAAAAATAGCACTAATATTAGATAGGAAATATTTGCCATTTCTCAACAAATAAATAGTCAGTTTTCCGTTATCATAAATCCATAGTTCCGGTACTGCAATATCTTCATAAGCATCAATAGTTGTCTTCGATGTCAGATCTATTTCAATAGCTAAATCTGGAGGTGGGTCGTCTGACTGTAGTCGGCGAATACCGATTATTTTTTGATAATTTTGAATATAAAAGCTAGCATCAGGTTCAACTCCTGCTGCACCTTCCTTTTTAAAAGTAGTTGATGCGAAAGATTGATACTTTTGACCTGTTTTTTCAATAAAATTTTGATAACATCAGAAATTAAATCCTTAGAAATTTCATGTTCTGGTAGAGGAACCATAATTTTTAAAGTGTTGTTGCTATAAGCGATTTTAGCAGCACGTTTTTCTCCCAATTCTTGCAAAATTAATTCAAATTCTTGCCAGTTGATATTAGGAATAGTCATAACACTTCCAGCAGCAAGTTGTATTTGACTAATAGGTTTGACAACAGGAGTGTTAGCAGTCATAAACCGAGTGAGGGAATTGATGAATTTATTCCGATTAATTATATCAAATTTAATAATGCACAAGTTATATCATGTCTGGCTGTAGGGAGTAAATGGCCATTTTCTCTTACTTCTGGCGCGTAATACTATCATTTTTCAATTCCATCAATACCATATCTGCTAAATCTCCGTTAGGCATTGGCCATGATTTGTACATAATTTCTCTGACTACAAAACCGAGATTTTTAAACATATTAATTGACCTGTTATTTGATAACAAAATTACGCCTCCAATTGTTTGAATATTTAATTCCTGGAATGCATAAATAATTAGTCGTTTGAATGCTAGGGGTCCGTATCCTTTATTTCTATATTTTTCATCCAGAATTGCTATACCAATTTCAGCAGTTAACAAATCCATGTTTAAGCCTTTTAATACTACATATCCAATGGGAAAATTTTATGGCTCTAGGCAAATTCCAAATGGTATAGGCCGACTTTTGCGAGAATAGGGGAAAGCGTAACTTGAAATTGCCTCTATAAATTCTTCCGTATCATGAGGATTAAAGAATGTATTCCAACCAAGTAAATCTATTAAACTTTCGTCTTGAGCAAGCTTGATTAAGTACTTGATATGACTATTTGCCATAAAAGCTAAAAAAAACTTCGATCCTGTTGCTTTATGTTCTTGCTCTAATAATATTTTTTTCCATAATAGTATTTATACCGTTCTTAGAAACCTATGATAATCTATATAAATCTATGATTATCTGTTCTATTCCTGCTTCATTCTGGCAACGTCGGCGTTATCCAGTCCACAAGCTGTCACGGTCGAACTGACCGCCATAGCTAAATTTAACGCTGCATTCAAGTCTCTATCACAGCTAAAATTGCAGCATTCGCAATTAAAAATACGCTCTGATAACAACAAAGACTCTTTGACTGTTCCACACCTACTACAGGTTTTAGAACTGGGAAACCATCTATCAACGATGATTAACTCAGAACCATATAACTCACACTTGTATTCTAACTGTCTACGAAACTCGTAAAAACCCATGGACCCAACAGCCTTAGCCAACTTATGATTTGACATCATTCCTGATACATTTAAGTCTTCTATTACTATTTGACTGTGGTTTTTAGCCAAATAGGTCGTTAGTTTATTTATGTCATCTTTCCTGATATCAGCCACCTTTTTGTGTAGTCTGGCTATTTTTACCTGTGCTTTTTTCCAGTTCTTGGAAAACTTGGTTTTATGCCTGTTTAGGTATTGCAGTCGTGATAGTTTAGATTCTAACTTTTTTTTCGATTTAGAGCCATCAAATACTTCCCCTGTTGACAATGTTGCCAAAGTTTTAATTCCTAAGTCTACGCCAACTACATCTACTGATTTCTCACTAATTTGGGGTGTCCTTTCCATTTTGAAACTAATAAACCATCTATCAGCTTTCCTGCTAATAGTTACAGATTTAGGATTTACATTATCTGGCAAAATTTCATAAGTTTTAATCCATCCAATTCGAGGTAGTTTTATCTGATTAAAACCTACTGATATTGAACCATCTAAAGTAAAACTATCGTCTCTACCTTTTTTCTTAAATTTAGGTTGAGCTGACACTTTACTAAAGCAACGCCTCCAAGCCTCTGATAAATATCTCAAAGCATATTGAGGCGCACATTTAGATACTTCATAATACCAATAGTTATTAGGTTTAACCATTGCTACCAAAAGTTTATGCAGGTCGATAGATGTGGGAAATTTTAGTTTACTACCAGGATTATTAGAATTGTGATTAAGGATGTTCCTAGTTAACCATAGTCCCCAATTATAAGCATGACGGGCGACACCAGCGTGTTTAGCCAGTAATGTTTTTTGCACTTTTGTGGGGTGTAGTTCAGTATGATATCCAAGTAACATAAAACAGATAATCCCAGATTTTTATAGATAATACCAGATCTTAGCCAACAGTTACAAGCCCCTTACCTGAACTTTTATAATAAGCGATATTTTGGGTGCTAATTTCAACTTTTTGTGGTATAAGTTCCATTTTAGCTCGAAAAGTTATAGTACAAATTTATTTGTACATTTTGCCCTAGTTGATATAGCGCTATGCATTAAGGTTAGGACATGAATAGAAACTGAAGCCCTTTTGTATTCCCCTATTGCCTGTTGCCTGTTGCCTTGCGCGTAGCGCTATATCAGTCGCGGTCTATAAAATTTATGTCAGGAGAAAAGTAGAAAGTCTCGTTTCAGAGTGAGGCGATCGCTACCGGACAAAATCCCAAAAAAACAGTGGGACAGACTATTGCCTACCCCACTATACTAAATTAATTTAGCGATGAATTTAGTATCTTCTTTGATTAGGCTTGTGTACGATGAAGCTCAATACTTGACACTGCTTCACGTTATCAAAACCCATCACGCGGATAAAACAATCAGGATTTTCAGAGCGGCAAGCATCAATTTCCATCAAAACTTCTTCAACTGTTTTGGCATGGAATAGAGGTAACTTCCACAAAGTCCAGTAGTGCATTTCTGGTGCAGAAGACTCGCTGAATTCTACACCAGCGATGAAACCTTGCTCTAGAATATACCCAAGTTGTTTACGAGTTTGCATATCTGTCAGAGGAGGCAAATAGGAAAGGGTTTCGTAACGACGCTCTTTTGGTAATGTTCTCATGTTTTTTTACTGTTTAATACAATGTGCAAGGGAGCCAAATTTTGAATCAATCAAGATTTTATATCTCAGCCCCCCGGTCTCTCCGTGGAGGAATTTTTAACAAGCTATCAGCTATCAGCTATCAGCTATCAGCTAAAATCGGCGGGTTCGGCGTCCCCCACTATATTTATTTGAAAAATTAGTGGTGTACGTTGATGGGGGTTTGTAGACGCGGAGCGGCTCTCTTGAGTATCCCCCATTTTATGCCTTGAGAGCTGACCGCTGACCCCTGAGGTGCTGACTGCTATTTTAACCGCAAATTTTCGTGGCTAATCTGTTTGTTGCTCTGGATCTAAACTAGGGTCTGCTATTTCTAGTTGCGTTATCTTCTCGAGATACCGACGGCGATGTTCCATATTATCTTTCTGAATACCACTGCGAACCATCTCTGGTAAATACTCAGTCACTTCCTCTGCTAAATGCTCTCGAACGGTCATCACTCTAAATGCTAATTCTTTATTTTCCTGGAGTAACTCTTGTAGATAAGCTTCTCCATCTTGAATTTTGCCTGTTGAGGAAAAACCACTTAACCAAATTGCTAAGGGAGGGTTTGTCTCTCGTAACTGAGCAGTTACATTCCGCACAGCTTGATAGGTCAGGTAGCTCGTCAGTACCTTTGCAGTATCTTTCGCAACTTTTTTAATATCCATTTTTGACCCCAGCCTGAATATTGTTGTTAGAATTTAGATTTTAGATAAAGGATTGATTAACTAGCAATCAGCGTGGATAGTCCACTTGACATCCTCCCGACGTTGTGCATGGCGCGACAACGCGGGATTCCTAAACCTCGCGACTCAGGACTTTCTGCTTCCTAGCACCTGCCTCCGAGGCCAAACCTCTTTCTGGTCTTACGGTCGCTCCACAGACTGACACTGCTAGTCCAGCAGCCAAATTTTAAGAATAAAAAGCTGAATGCTGAACGCTGAAAGCTGAACGCTTTTTAAATCCTTAGCAGACAAGTTTGACATATCTATTTCAGAATTGCCATCTAAAATCTAAAATCCCACATCTCAAAGACAGACTTAGAGGGTATCCATTGCCTCGAACTCGAACTTGATTTCTTTCCATAGTTCGCAAGCAACGGCCAAATCAGGAGACCACTTAGCAGCTTCACGGATAACATCGCCACCTTCTTTGAAGAGGTTACGACCTTCGTTACGAGCTTGGATACAAGCTTC